>NZ_CBQZ010000001.1 GCF_000689375.1 Cardinium endosymbiont cBtQ1 of Bemisia tabaci
ACCCATCTAACCACTACTTGTTCATCAGAAATATTATACATATGACTGATAATGAGAAGACCTATAATTAAACGAATAGGCAAAGGAGGTTGACCAGGTCCATAGCTAAAACCGCGGTCTAAATCTGATGATAAGGAGTGAAAAGGAATCGAATCAGATAACTGGAATAATGGATGTTTCGGGTTGAGAAAACTAGATAAGCGTTGCTCAAACAAACGCTCAAGGCTATTATTTATTTTCTTAGATTTCATCCTTATTTTGCAAGCTTTTTTATACAAAACAACCTAAAAACTGGTTATTAACCATATATAAATTTAACCTATTTATTTGCTGATTAACAAATAATTATATGGTATTTCAGGGCCGACTATGTAAAAATTTGATCGGAAAAGTATTTGCTGATAAAGGCTACTTGAGTAAAGAATTATTTGAAAAACTTATGGGAAAAGGCATAGAACTGATTACTCAAATCAGAAAAAATATGAAAAATGCTTTCATGCCTATCTGGGATAGGCTAATGCTTCGAAAGAGATCTATCATTGAAACCATTATCGATCAGCTTAAAAATATTAGTCAGATAGAACACTCCAGGCATAGAAGTATACCTAATTTTATTGTCAATTTAATAGCTGGTATTACAGCTTATTCACTAAAAGAGAAAAAACCGGCTATAGCTAATATATATACAACTGGTTTACAATAAGTCTAATCCGAAACTCACGTTATTAACGTCAATTCTGGATTAGAGTTAATGTAAACCAGTTATATATATTAGATATAGAGTGAGTATTTTTATACTCTAAATCAGAGTTTTTATAAACTTTTCTCCGTCTTAATCTTGTTGAATTTGTTCGTTCTGTAAAGTTTGTTTTTGACTTTTCTCTTTAATCAAATCTTCCATCTGCTCAGCCCATTCCTCTTTATCAGTGGAGTCTGTCCTTACAATATCATCTGTAACTATTATAGAAACTATAGGATCATTTTCCATTGGTAGATTAGATGGTTGTAGTTTACAATAGGTACTGTTTTCACATTGATCTATAACATTTTCTTCTTCACTAGTTTGATCCACGATTTTATCATCTGAATATGGGTAGATGGGATTATCTTTTTCTATTGCATCAGCTAGGAAATTGTTAGGAGTTATCTCTTTTTCAGAGATACCATTTGCCTCTTTCGTAATAGGATCTGCTTTACTATTGACTGACCAATATTTTTTTTCGACTGATTTAAAACAGGCGGTTCCATTTAAAACCATTATTCCATACCATGCTAAAATTAAAACAATTTTTTTTGAGTAAGTGATAGGTTTCATATAAGTTATTAATTTATACTATAGTCATTTTTAGGGGGGGTACCTATTTTCCTAAACCAAGCCTTAGCTTAGACCATCTAGTGATCGTTCAACTACGAACCAACCAAAAACGGCTCTATAAGTAGTTTATGTAATCAATGTAAATAAATTAATTGTATTAACGTGAGCTCAGGATTAGATTTTAAGAAATGTTAGTTAAAAAAAGTAGTGGACTGATTTTTAAGACAAATTTTTAGGAATTTTACTAGTAATTCATTTAGAATTATCTAACATAAACTATAATATATATATTTAATACTGATTATCAAAATAAAAATAATAACATATCTAGATTATACAGAAATAAGAGTCTTTTGCTTTAAGTGTCGTACGTGTAAATATTTTTAAGACTTTCTATCTTGTATAGATATTAAACTTTAAACTTATAAATATTGAAATGAAAAAGACACCAAAAGACGGAATAAGCAAGGCTATAGAAGTACTTCTATCCTCAGGGGTAGATTTATCTACTCTTTTTGATCAAGGAGGCTTGCTCAAGGAATTAGTCGTCCCTGAAATACTATATAACTATTTGTTAATCAGCAAATAAGTTGCTAAATTTGTATTATTTAATCACCAGTTTTAGAGTTGTTTTGTATAAAAAACTTGCAAAATAAGGATGAAATCTAAGAAAATAAATAATAGTCTTGCTCGTCTGTTTGAGCAGCGCTTATCTAGTTTTCTTAACTCCAAACATTCTTTATTCCAGTTGTCTGATTCGATTCTATAGTGGACCGAAAAAACTGGACAAGAAATGAGTTAAAATGTTTCCTATTTTAGTAGTTTTACTGTTTCAAGATGGATTTTATCAAATGGGAAGAAAAAAGGTCAGAAAATTTAGTTCAGTAGAGAAGACTAAAATAGTCTTAGATTTCTTGAAAGAAGAATTAACGTTAGTAGAGTTATCATCCAAATATGGAGTAACAACCAAAGCACTTCAAAATTGGAAACATCAGTTTATGGAAAATGCCTCTTTGGCTTTTGACCCATCCAAAGTTGTTAGTGTATACAAAGATGAAATAAGTCATCTTAAGGATGAAAATGATGCTTTAGCCAAGGCATTAGGTAAAACTACAGTTAAGAGAGATTGGGCGGTGGGAAGGCTAAAGAGCTTGGACTTATTAAGTAAAAAGGGTCTTGTCGAATCCAAGCTTGTTCATCTACCTAAGGCAAGACAGTGTAAGTTATTATCCATTAACCGTTCTTTTCTATATTATAAATCTAGTATAGAGGATACTTTTAATAGAGAGGAGCAATAACACGGAAAAAAGTCTACGATTTCTTGTCCGGGTTTTTCGGTCCACTATAGTACCAATCCTTCTAAATTTTTAGCAAAGTTAAACCAACAGCGGTTTGCTAAAGCACAAAAATATATCAAATGATTACAATCAAGTATGACCATGGTCTCATCAACTATAGATAAAGCATCATCTACAGTATCCCCTATTGACACAGCAGATCTTTGCCATTTTTACAAGAAATGGTATAAGATCATGTGGCTGATTCGTAAATTTGAAGATAAGGCAGCCCAACTTTATGGGCAGCAAAAAATTCGAGGATTTTGCCACCTGTATACAGGACAGGAGGCCTGCATAGCTGGTGCGGTTACAGCACTACGCCAGGGAGATAAATACATTACGGCTTACCGTGACCATGCCCATCCCCTTGCATTGGGGAGTTGTCCAGACCATGTAATGGCGGAACTTTATGGTAAAGCTACTGGTGTTTCTAAAGGATATGGCGGCTCCATGCATATCTTCGATAAATCCTGTCACTTTTTAGGTGGACACGGTATTGTTGGTGGGCAAGTGCCGTTAGGAGTTGGTATTGCGTTTGCTGAGCAATATAAAAAAACAGGTTATCTTTGTATAACCTATATGGGTGATGGTGCAGTACGTCAAGGTGCTATCCATGAAGCTTTTAACTTGGCCATGCTCTATCGTTTACCCATTATTTTTGTAATTGAAAACAATGGATATGCAATGGGTACTTCAGTAGAACGAAGTTCTAATGTTACGGAACTCTATCGATTGGGTAGCAGCTATGGTATGGATGCAGCCCGCGTAGATGGGTTATCTGTAGAAGCCGTACACTGTGCTGTGGAAGAATCAGCTATAAAAGCTAGAAACGGTATACCAAGCTTGCTGGAGTTGGTAACCTATCGTTATAAAGGCCACTCTATGTCTGATCCTGCTGGCTATCGTACTAAAAAAGAGGTAGAAGCCTATAAAGAACAAGATCCTATTCTTAAGCTTAAAGCATTGATCTTAGGAAAGAAAGTGGCAGATACAACCACATTAGAGGCGATTGAGTGCAAGGTCAAAGATCAGATTGCACAAGCAGTCGCTTTTGCTGAGACATCTCCTTTTCCAGATCCAGCAACTGCCTATCATTACGTTTACAAACAAATTGACTATCCATTTCTTCAGTATTAAATGCTATGAAAATAATAGACATAAATAGTATTCCTAGAAATCCCTTAGAAGATGACAAAGCAAAGGCTAACCCACTATCTTTAAAGCGTAACAAACGAAAATGGTATGTCATTGGCTTTTGCATGACCTTTCTTTCTATTGTCGCTTTGCTCGGATTTTTTTATCTAAGAGAAAGAAACAATGTAAAGGCACAAGATGATATTTTTCAAGCAATCTATCATTTTGAAGCCGGTGATTTTGATAAAGCGCTTAAAGGTAAAGAAAGTCATAAAGGTTTTTTAGAAGTCATTGAACAATATCCTTATACTAAAACGGCCAATATAGCTTGTTTTTATGCGGGAATTGCCTACATGCACCAAAAGGAATATGAAAAAGCCCGCTCTTTTTTAAGTAGATTTAAGGTCAAAGATTATATTTTACAAGCCCGTTCTTGGTCTGTAATCGGTGATAGCTACAGTGAACAAAAAAATTATAAACAAGCAGCTGCCTATTATATAAAGGCCGCTCGTTATAGGCCAAACACTGTATATACACCTGGTTATTTGGTTAAAGCAGCCATTGCTTTTGAGGCAGATGAGCAATATGAAAATGGCTATCGTTGCTACCAAGAGATTGCAGAAAAATATTCAACCTCTTTGTATGGTAGTGGTTTGGCTATTAAAGAAGCCAGTCGTTTATCAGCCTTTTTGTAAATGGATTAATTGCTATTGCATGTATGCAGAAACGTTGGGTGATTCAGTCTTTTAAGCCATATGATAAGGTGGCAGCTTTGGACAAAATACTCGGTACGCCCTCTGCTATTTCAACTGTTTTAGTAGACAGAGAGATAGAAACTTTTGAAGCAGCTAGGCATTTTTTTCGTCCTGCTTTAGAACAGTTGTATGATCCTTTTTTAATGCAAGGCATGGAACGTGCTGTAGCCCGTTTGCATCAAGCCTTAACCAAAAAAGAAAAAATATTAATTTATGGTGACTATGATGTAGATGGTACGACAGCTGTGGCTATGGTCTATGGTTTCCTTCAGACATTGCCTGGTGCAGCAGTAAGTTATTATGTCCCAGATCGTATAGTGGAAGGCTATGGAGTTTCCATGCAAGCGATAGAAAAAGCCCATCAAGATGGCATCAAACTTATCGTTACCTTAGACTGTGGTATAAAAGCCCATCGACCGATTGCGCTAGCAGTTGAACGGGGCATGGATGTGATCGTTTGTGACCACCATGAAGTGGGAGATGTTTTGCCACTAGCGTATGAAATTTTAAATCCCAAGCAACCAGGTTGTTGTTATCCTTTTAAAGAATTATCAGGTTGTGGTATAGGTTTTAAACTATTACAAGCCTTTTGTAGCTACTGTGGCTTAAAATCTGCAACCCTTTATGGTTACTTAGACCTTGTAGCAGTTAGTACCGCTTGCGACATAGTCCCATTGGTAGATGAAAATAGGATTTTAGCCTATTTTGGCCTCAAACAATTGGCTACTCAGCCTCGTCCAGGTCTACAAGCATTAATAGAGTTGGGAGGGTTAACTACTACCATTACCATTTCAGATATTGTTTTTAAAATAGGCCCGCGGATTAATGCAGCTGGACGTATGAGCCATGCTTCTTTGGCGGTTCAGCTACTTATCGAACAGGATCTAGTAAAAGCCTATCATTTAGCGCAGTCTATTGATCAACAAAACCTCTTGCGCCAATCGCTTGACCATACCATTACACAAGAAGCCCTGGCCATGATAGAAAATAAAACCCATCTAAGCAAGAGTAATGTGCTTTTTAAGCCAGATTGGCATAAAGGTATTGTTGGTATTGTAGCTTCCCGCTGCATTGAACAATGTTATAGGCCTACCGTGGTTTTAACACTTTCTGATGGTAAAGCTACTGGTTCTGCTCGTTCCATATCTGGGTATAATATCTATGAAGCCATTTCAGCCTGTAGTGGGCTTTTAGATCAATATGGTGGACATGCTTTTGCGGCAGGTCTTACCATGCCACTAGCCCATGTAGCTAAATTTCAGAAACAATTTGAAAAAGTAGTATCAGAGACCATAACCGATGATTTGTTAATCCCTCAACAACCCATTGACGCCCTAATCCCTTTTCAGGCCATTACTGAGAAATTTGTAAACATATTGATGCAAATGGCTCCTTTTGGTCCAGGGAATGCTACGCCCATATTTGCTAGTGAGAAAGTTTATGCGCGTAAATTTTATTTAATAAAAGAAAAACATCTTAAGTTAGAACTGTACCAAACAGATTGTTCAGTGTCCTATGAAGCCATAGGATTTGGCTTAGGTAGCTACTTTCCACTTGTTGCAACTGGGAAGCCATTTGCTATAGCCTATACCATAGGATACAATTATTATTTAGGTCATAAATCTTTACAACTTATGGTCAAGGATATTAAGGAAACAGTATATATGGCTTAAACTATAATGCACTGAAAAAACCAGAAGAAATTTAAGGCAACGGAAAGGGAGGAGGAATCTATATAAAATCAAATACAGACGGGACAAAGCCAGTAAAGCTACAATATTATGAGACTATCTAAATAAGGAATAAATGTATAAAAACATAATAAAGTTTATAAGCTCTTTAAATTCGTTTTTTAGAAAAAAAATTAGTAATGATCTACATATAGCGTCTAAAAATGGTGATATAGATTTAGTAAAAACGTTGCTAAAAAAAGAAAGCATTGAAGTAAATTCCAAGAGTGATAAGTATGATAGTACCCCTCTTCATTTGGCCTCAGATGAAGGTCACCTAGAAGTGGTTAAAATGTTATTACAAGCTAAGGATATTGATATTAATCAAAAAGATTGCTTTGGTAGCACCCCTCTTCATTTGGCCTCACGTGAGGGTTATTTAGAAGTAGTTAGATTATTACTGGAAGCTAAAGACATTGACGTCAATCAAAGAGATATTATTGACGATAATACTCCCCTTCATTTGGCCTCACGTGAAGGTCATGTAGAAGTGGTTAAATTATTACTGCAACCTATCTAGTCGGCCCTGAAATACCATATAATTATTTGTTAATCAGCAAATAAATGGTTAAATTTATATATGGTTAATAACCAGTTTTTAGGTTGTTTTGTATAAAAAGCTTGCAAAATAAGGATGAAATCTAAGAAAATAAATAATAGCCTTGAGCGTTTGTTTGAGCAACGCTTATCTAGTTTTCTCAACCCGAAACATCCATTATTCCAGTTATCTGATTCGATTCCTTTTCACTCCTTATCATCAGATTTAGACCGCGGTTTTAGCTATGGACCTGGTCAACCTCCTTTGCCTATTCGTTTAATTATAGGTCTTCTCATTATCAGTCATATGTATAATATTTCTGATGAACAAGTAGTGGTTAGATGGGTAGAAAACCCTTATTGGCAATACTTTTGTGGATATGATTATTTTCAGTTTAAGATGCCTTGTAACCCCAGTTCATTGACCCGTTGGCGCCATAGATTAGGTCAAGAAGGTCTCAATAAGATTTTATCTATGACTATAGACTTAGCGCTAAAAAAAAAAGTAGTAGACCCGAAAAGAACTTAGAAAAAGTTATAGCTGATACTACTGTAATGGAGAAAAATATCCGTTACCCAACTGACTCTTCTTTGCTTAATAAATCCAGAGAAAAATTGGTCAGTATAGCCAAGAAAACAGGTATTAAACTGCGTCAAACTTATCAGCGTTTAGGTCTATCTATCAAACGTAAAGTTGATTGCTATGCTCATGCTAAACAGTATAAACGTTTATCTAAAGGCATTAAAACATTAAAAACCTATCTTGGTAGAGTAGTCAGAGATGTAGAACGTTCTATACAATCCTCTGATGATCTAATACGGAATCAATTTACCAATCTACTATCTATAAGTAAAAAACTTATAAACCAATCAAAAAAAGTAAAGATAAAATTTATAGCATCCATGAACCATCCGTCTACTGTGTAAGTAAAGGTAAGTCTAAACATCCTTATGAGTTTGGTTGCAAGGTACAATTTACAGTAACGCATAAAAAAGGTTTAATTGTTTCAACAGAAGCAATACATCCTAATGCTTACGATGGCCATACTTTGCAGAAGAGTTTATTACAAGCCGAGCAATTATCTGGTACCAAAGTAAAGTATGCTTTTGTAGATAAAGCCTACCGGGGTAATAATATACCTGTTAGTGAATAGTAATATATTTATAAGTGGTTACTAAAAAGGGGAATAACGCCTGCTACTAAAAAAAGCTAATAAAAAGAAGATCTTCTATTGAACCGCATATTGGTCATATGAAATCCGATGGTAAATTATCTGTTAACTATTTGAAAGGTATTCTAGGAGATAAACTTAACGTTATTTTATGTGCTATTGCTCATAACCTACGACTGATTACAAGAAAGTTATTCTTAACACACTCACAATCACATAAATTAAAACCTATATAATTAAAATTCTTAATCCAAAACCAGTTATACCTATATCTTGGGTAGGAAAAATAGAGCGCCTGCTAAACCATAAATATTGTAAAAAAAGATCCATTCAATAAATTTATTCAAAAATAATATTTCAGGGCCGACTAAATAGCCATCGCTTCTTCTCCCCCCAAAAAAAGCCTATAAGCTGTTTAGCTACATCCTTTGTATTAATCAGATACTTTTTATATATCCTTCATGTTTTAGGTGCAGTTCATGAATATCACAAAATAGACGAGATATTCATATCACAGCTGACTTTTTTGTTGGTTTTTTGAGTTTATTAGGAACAGTAGCCTTATGCTGTATCAAAGATTGATGTAACCAAAGCTCACTAAAGCTATAGACCATTAGACATAGCGTCATAACGATCATCAAAGCTTCTATACGACTTTCTTTTTCAGGCCACTATATAGGGTGGTCTCGGCAGGAATCGAACCTGCATCAAAAGTTTAGGAAACTTCTATTCTATCCGTTGAACTACGAAACCATTTTCCCCCTAATTTAGGCCATTGTTGGCTTTTTTTCAACTGTATAAGACACCATCTGCGTTAAAAATATAATGAATACAAAAGGCTCCATACAATCTGAGACCATTCCAACGGACTTTTAATTTTTATCATAAACTATGTGACTATACATCACTCCATGGGTATGAAACAAAAGTCTGATAATCAATATTATAAAAACATACTTTTTTGATGAACCTATGGTTTTAAATTTATAAATGATTACATATAACTCATATTCCGCACCAGAAAATATTTGCTTATTTAATTATTTTCTACTGATTCATAATGTTTTATAACGTGAGTTCTGGATTAGACAGTAAAAAAAGGATTTAAAAAAGCTCCTTTGTGTTTTAAATTTGAGGGATTGAAAAATAACCATAAAAACCAAAGGAGCCACTTATGAATGTATCAAAATTAGTTGAAATATATTACGTTGTTGATGAATTTCTTATAAAATTTATGCCTTATATGGAAAAAAGTTTCTAACTACCTCTGAGAGGAAACCCACTAGAATATGCTCACTGACTTTGAGCGAAATAATGACCATATTAATTGCTTTTCATGTAATTGGGTTTAGAAATTTTAAGATGTATTATCTTCATTTACAGCAATTTCATGCAAGTGAGTTTAGAAATTTAGTAAGTTATACTAGATTTATAGCCCTATATAGTGTCGTCATAAGAAGTTAGCCCATAGATGGATACATCTAATTTGGACAGCTGCCAAGAATGATGCTGTGTTTTTTGCATACCTAGTGGAGATTCCTCTCCATTGCTTAATTTTGAGAAACATATTTTCAACAAGATGTCGGAATTTATATACGTCAGTTTTGGATTAGAAATTAAGAAAAGAGTATAAAAAGCTCCTTTGTGTTTTAAATTTGTGGGATTGAAAAATAATCATAAAAACCAAAGGAGCCGGATATGAATGTATCAAAATTAGTTGAAATATATTACGCTGTTGATGAATTTCTTATAAAATTTATGCCTTATATGGAATCACATTTGTTACCTACTTCAGATAGAAAACCTACTAGAACATGTTCACTGACTTTGAGCGAAATAATAGACAATATTAATTGCTTTTCATGTAATTGGCTTTAAGTAATTTTAAGTTGTATTATATTCATTTACAACTAATTTCATTCTAATGACTTTTGCAAGTTAGTAAGCTATAGTAGATTTATATCCCTAGTTCAAAGAACAGTAGTTCCATTTTACTTTTTTTCTCAAAGTCTTTCTAAAACGAGAACAGGCTGTTATTTTATGGATTCAACCGCTATAAAGGTTTGTAATATAAAAAGAGCTTATGCTCATAAAGTATTTAAGACAATTGCTAGTAAAGGTAAAACTACTACTGGATGGTTTTACGGAATCAAATTAAACTTGATTGTCAATGATTTAGGAGAAATTATGAATTTTTCTCTTACTACAGGTAAGTCCAATGATAGATGGCCAGTAGAAAACTTATGTAAAAATTTGATCGGAAAAGTATTTGCTGATAAAGGCTACTTGAGTAAAGAATTATTTGAAAAACTTATGGGAAAAGGCATAGAACTGATTACTCAAATCAAGAAAAAATATAGAAAAATGCTTTCATGCCTATCTGGGATAGGCTAATGCTTCGAAAGAGATCTATCATTGAAACCATTATCGATCAGACTTAAAAATATTAGTCAGATAGAACACTCCAGGCATAGAAGTATACCTAATTTTATTGTCAATTTAATAGCTGGTATTACAGCTTATTCACTAAAAGAGAAAAAACCGGCTATAGATAATATATATACAACTGGTTTACAATAAGTCTAATCCGAAACTCACGTTAACAGGTATATTATTACCCCGGTAGGCTTTATCTACAAAAGCATACTTTACTTTGGTACCAGATAATTGCTCGGCTTGTAATAAACTCTTCTGCAAAGTATGGCCATCGTAAGCATTAGGATGTATTGCTTCTGTTAGAAACAATTTAAACCTTTTTTATGTCGTTACTGTAAATTGTACCTTGCAACCAAACTCATAAGGATGTTTAGACTTACCTTTACTTACACAGTAGACGGATGGTTCATGGATGCTATAAATTTTATCTTTACTTTTTTTGATTGGTTTATAAGTTTTTTACTTATAGATAGTAGATTGGTAAATTGATTCCGTATTAGATCATCAGAGGATTGTATAGAACGTTCTACATCTCTGACTACTCTACCAAGATAGGTTTTTAATGTTTTAATGCCTTTAGATAAACGTTTATACTGTTTAGCATGAGCATAGCAATCAACTTTACGTTTGATAGATAGACCTAAACGCTGATAAGTTTGACGCAGTTTAATACCTGTTTTCTTGGCTATACTGACCAATTTTTCTCTGGATTTATTAAGCAAAGAAGAGTCAGTTGGGTAACAGATATTTTTCTCCATTACAGTAGTATCAGCTATAACTTTTTCAAGTTCTTTTCGGGTCACTACTTTTTTTTTAGTCGCTAAGTCTATAGTCATAGATAAAATACTTATTGAGACCTTCTTGACCTAATCTATGGCGCCAACGGGTCAATGAACTGGGGTTACAAGGCATCTTAAACTGAAAATAATCATATCCACAAAAGTATTGCCAATAAGGGTTTTCTACCCATCTAACCACTACTTGTTCATCAGAAATATTATACATATGACTGATAATGAGAAGACCTATAATTAAACGAATAGGCAAAGGAGGTTGACCAGGTCCATAGCTAAAACCGCGGTCTAAATCTGATGCTAAGGAGTGAAAAGGAATCGAATCAGATAACTGGAATAATGGATGTTTCGGGTTGAGAAAACTAGATAAGCGTTGCTCAAACAAACGCTCAAGGCTATTATTTATTTTCTTAGATTTCATCCTTATTTTGCAAGCTTTTTATACAAAACAACCTAAAAACTGGTTATTAACCATATATAAATTTAACCATTTATTTGCTGATTAACAAATAATTATATGGTATTTCAGGGCCGACTATTTATGGCTTAAAAACAAATGTATGGTTTTTTAGAGGGCCGGATTGTCCTTTTTGGGAAAAAGATAAAAAATATTGGTTTACAAATAATGGATGAAGTGCTTAATCTATTATAGAGCTTAACCAAACACAATAAAACATTTCAAAAATTATAAAAAGAAAAAATAAATGAACTCAATACTTTTCATGCGAAGAAAATTTTGATTTGATGGGGAATGTGCGACGAAAAATTTGTTTTTTAACATAGTTCGTTAAAAGTATGTGGTAGGCAGTTTTCTTCATAATGTATCATTGTTGCTTCTAACAAATACTAATTTTTTAAAAAATTAGCTATTTCTGCTAATTTTTCATCTGACTCCCGCGGTGCATCATGAGAAGAAACGTAACCAGGGTATTGATCAAATTTGGTTTTGATCGTGGAAGAAGCCTTCTTCCACGTACCATCCTTGGTGCCATGCAGAGGGATTAATTTGGCATGTAAGTGGTTTACACCATATCCTTCATATATAAGAGCTGTTCTAGCAACGGTTGGGAACTTATGAACCAATAGGTTGGATACCTGTTTAGCTGCTGCCATTAACCCATTGATCTCTTCTAGATCATGATCAAAAATATAGCTAGTCAAGTGGCGTTTAGGTATTACCACTGTAAACCCCTTTGTATTGGGAAATATGGATAAAAAAGCCATATAATCTATCCCTTCCCATATTTTATGACAAGGTGCTTGCCCAGTTATGATTTGACAAAAAATACATTCCTGTCGAAATAGGTCAGTAGGTGCTTGCATAGCGATGCTAGTTAGCTTGTCTTGGCTGATAATCATTTTTCACAACCTTGGAATGCAATATCTAAAGCTTAGCTAAACGGCTATTTAAATATGTAGACCAATGTTACTTTAAATTTAAGCAACAAATTGAAATGCACCAAGCCTATTGTAGCTTCCTGTAAAGACTCTATTGTAATTGTATAAAATTATAGAGGAAGCATAAAATGAATAGCATTCAGTTAACACCATTGGTTGAACAAGGATAGGTAGCATTTTGGATGGCTACTTGTTGTGCTAGTCTTTCCGCAATTTTGTTAAAAGGCTCGATCGTTTGCCCAGATAGGACGCCTACATCTCCCTGTTGGCAGATCATAGGAAGCAATGGAATTTGGCCTAAAAAAGGTATGGATGCTTGTTTTGCCAGTAGCGTGCCTCCATTTTTTCCAAAAATATGATAGAGGTGGGTCCCATCTATTTTTTCTGTTGAGAAGTACGACATATTTTCTATCAATCCCAGTATAGGCACTTTGATCTGTTCCTTTTTAAACATAGCAATCGCCTTTATGGCATCTATTAATGCGATTTTTTGTGGTGTAGTAACCACTACTGCCCCTGTAATAGAAACACTTTGTACCAAAGTAAGGTGAATATCGCTGGTACCAGGGGGTAGGTCAATTAATAAATAGTCTAATACACCCCAATTTGCATCTTGTAATAATTGCTTAAAAGCAGCACTGGCCATGGGCCCACGCCATACAATAGCCTCTTCCATATTGGATAAAAACCCAATAGAAAGCAATTTCACATTATGGCGACTTATAGGTATAATAAAGTTTTTCCCCGCCTCTTTGCCTACAGTTGGTTTAGTGGTTTGGCAACCCCACATCGTCGGAATAGATGGTCCAAATATATCTGCATCTAACAATCCTACATCCGCACCATGGTTGGATAACGCCAGAGCCAAATGGGTAGCAATTGTAGATTTGCCAACGCCCCCCTTACCAGAAGCAACGGCAATAATATTTTTGACACCAGGTAATATAGCGCATTTGGAACGCCCTGAAGTAACTTTTGAGGTAAACTGAATGCTGATTTCAAAATCACTCGTTACAGCTTTACGAATGGCTTGTATACATGCCTGTCTGATTACTTCTTGTAATGGACAAGCTGGGGTAGTCAGTATAATCGTAAAAGAAATGGTAGAACCATTTATATCAAGGTGATCGACCATACCCAATGAAACTAGATCCTGCTTTAAATCGGGGTCATCTACTTTACGTAAAGCTTCTAAAACCTTTTTTTTTAAGGTGTTCATGATGATATGCTTTGGGTTATCTTAGTAGTATCTTTTTTATATACCATAAACCAACCGTATAGAATGATTGACCGGGATCCAAATAATACATTATAGTTTGTTTGAAGTCATTCATCTACTTTGTGACGTCAATAGCTTCCTAATTTATACAAAACAACTGACAAATATTGGCCTCTATTCAAATAGATAAAAAAAATTGGTATAATCTACACCTCTAAATGATAGGCTTAATGCGCCATCCGTTAAGTTCAATAGAGGCTAGATGATGGCTTGCCTTGTCATAGATCAAAATAAATTTTGTAAAATTCCATACATTTGAGTCATTTCAACTGATCCAGTATTATGTGTGTACTTTTCGTGGTTTGTAGGTTGTAAATAAAATAATAGCTATTGTTTAATAGCAATAATATATTTATATATAACTGTCGATGTAGATGAACTTTTCGATATAAACGCCAGCTATTTTTTATTTTTATTTTTTTATTCTTTATGCCGATCCAGCCCCAAAAAGCAAGGTTTATAGTTTTTGTGTTGTTCTTTTTTTTTCAATCTATCTCTAATAGCTTTGCTTTAGGAGTAGATTTTATAGAAAGAGGACATTTTAATGAAGATGGATCTGGT
Source organism: Cardinium endosymbiont cBtQ1 of Bemisia tabaci (assembly GCF_000689375.1). Taxonomy (GTDB): domain Bacteria; phylum Bacteroidota; class Bacteroidia; order Cytophagales; family Amoebophilaceae; genus Cardinium. The sequence continues at coordinate 14,449 of NZ_CBQZ010000001.1, forward strand.
CAATTTAGCATTGAAGTAGATTTAACGAAGACCAGTCATTTAATTTCGGTTATTAAATACTTAAATAAAAATTATAAAGATATAACCAAAGCTATTGGTTATAAAGCATTTAGTAATGCTAGTGCAAAATTTGAAAAAATAGAGGGTATTAGCCACGTAGATGTAACCTATAATGAAAAGATGCTCAAATTTAAGTTGGTGTTTAAATTTAATACACTTCAAGCACTTAATAAAGCGATAGGAAAGCTTAATAAAGGTTTGGATCCTCCTAAGATTACCTATTTTATTCTTGATGATGTGCTTTTTATCCGAGAAGATCTAAATGGTATTGCAAAGAAGCTACTTTTTTACCAGCAATATGATAATTCTTTAGTTAAAAGTTTGGATTTAGCCTTCTTTTTTAAAGAATCCACCTATACAACTATCTATACTTTCTGTAATACAATTCAGGATTATAGTAATCCACTAAGTGAACTTACTAAAGATAAAAAAACCATACGCGTTACCCATCATGTCTTCGCTCCCGATCAAGTAGAATATGCAATAGGCAATCGGCTTCATTTTACAAAAAAGTAGTTTACTAAAGTAAATTTTATGAAAACCAAGTACGCCCACCTAGCAGAAAGAATAGAGGCCTTAAGGGACTTTCTTTGACTATGCTGATAAAAACAGGCAATTACAGTGTTTAGAAGCAGCAGTTGCTTCCCCTTTATTTTGGTCAAACCCATCCGAAGCGCAACAAATTATCCAAAAAATCAAGACTTTAAAAGAAACCATTGATCAATTCAATACCTTACAGACCCAATGGGATGAGCTGCTTTTATTAGAATCTTTATTTGAAGAAGATACAATGGCTCAAGAAGAGCTCTCCCTTGTAGCATCTGGGCTTGTTACTTTATTAGAAGCCGTTGAATTAAAAAAAATGTTGGCTGGAGAAGAGGATCATTTAAATGCCATCATAGATATAAAGCCAGGTGCAGGTGGCACAGAAAGCCAAGATTGGGCCCATATGTTGGTACGTATGTACACCATGTGGGCAGCCAAACAGGGCTATACCGTTAAAGTAATTCATTACCAGCCAGGGGATAATGCTGGTATAAAGGCCGTTACGTTGGAAGTAATCGGTTCTTATGCTTATGGGTACATCAAAGCAGAAGTGGGTATTCATCGACTGGTACGTCTTTCTCCCTTTGATGCGGCCGGTAAAAGACATACCTCCTTTGCTTCCGTATATGCAGCCCCTGTTATTGATGATTCGATAAGAATTGAAATAAATCCTGCTGATCTAAATTGGGATACCTTTCGATCTGGTGGAGCTGGTGGGCAAAATGTTAATAAAGTAGAAACAGCCGTTCGTGTAAAGCATATACCAACTGGAACAATAGTAGAATGCCAACAAGAGCGCTCTCAGCTACAAAATAGAGATAAAGCTTTGCAACTGCTTAAATCTAAGCTCTATCAGCAAGAACTAGAAAAAAGAAGAGCGAAACAACAACAAATAGAACGCAGCAAAAAAAAAATTGAATTTGGCGCTCAAATTAGGAGCTATGTACTACATCCTTATAAGGTTATTAGGGACAACCGAACAGGATATGAACGAAAAGATGTAGAAAATGTGCTAGATGGTGCCATTGATGGCTTTATAAAAGCCTATTTATTACAACCTTAAACTATTCTTTTCGTCCTCAAAAGTCTCTTGAAAAAAATGTCTAAATTTTTTGTATTTAAGCAGCGAGCGACAGAGCCTTTATAACTAATATATGTGTGGCTGATCTACAATAACCCTAATCCAGAGTTCAGGTTAGTAATAAAAATTTTTCTAAATGAAAATTAAAAACAATAAGATTATTATCTTACTCATAATAAATATTATATTGATTTAATGTTCTTATAAAATTGATTTTCATCTGTTTTTTAGATATGGGTATTATACAGTAGTCTACATGGTAATATATTCCGATTAATTTTAATAGATTAAAAGTAAGTTCCTTGGCGGATTTGGTGAAAAGATAGAGCTACAGATTTAAAACGCAAAGGAGCTTTGTAAAACTTTTTTAATAACCAATCGCTGTATTCAAATGCATAATGCGGTTAATTTCTGGTTAGTAAATAGAGCATAAGATGGAGTCAATGAGAACATTTTTTAAGGCTTTATCTTTGAAGATAAAGCCAGGCACATATGATAGATTGAATAAGGTGGAACAGGCTACAGATGAAAGCGCATATATCAACAGTTATAATGGAAGCACCTTACGCTATATAGCTATGCTGACCAGTTATAGTGGTATGGTTGAATGTCTTCTAAGGACACCTAGTATAAAAATGGGTATTAAAAATAGTAAAAGAGCAACCAAGCTAAAAATTACTAAAAACCCAAAAAAAAATGAATGATTCTAAAAAAAACAAACCGACTTTAAGAGAAGATACAACTAAAAACAATAATCGCCTTTCTAGAAAAATGGACAAGGCAGAAGCTAACCGATGCGCCGCTGCACAAATACAACTGGGTCCAGTATCAGATATAAAAGATACTACTAAGCCAAAAAAATCCCATTCCAACAATAATCTTTTAAAAGAGAATTTTTGTTTAAGTCAAACACAAACTAACCTAGAAAAGTTAACAGCTATTGGTCCCTTTCCTAATGTACTTAACGAGTCTTGCCGTTCAATAAGTCAACAATTGATTAATTACCCTTACAGTAGTTTGACCAACATAAATAGTAAGCCATTAAACATTAGTGATTTAGAAGGCGCATATACTGAACTATTTGAAGCAGTGAATACAGAAACGTTGTATACCAATCTTTTTTATAATCAAGAAAAAGCAATTTATATCATTAGTGGTATAGATACCGACAATGAAGATAATGCGAAGAATCTATTCCTCAATGCGTTAGAACAGTCTGAAAGACAAGCTATCTATAATCACATAGCCATTGTTACCCGTCCCTACTGTATATTATCTAAAAATAAAGACATACAGTTAGTAAATAGTCCATTTACAGAAAAAACGTTTAAGGAATTATGTGATAAGCATACATATAAGAAAATATATTGGATAAAGTGGAATGGATCGCAATGCATGATCCTACAAAAGATTTATAATCCTAATTTTTACACCGATAGAAACTTTAACAAAGTTATAATTAATAACAAGGCTAAAATGATATACGGTGTATGTAGAACACTCACACAAGGGACAGAAGATAAATTTATATTTAGTGGTATAATTGATAATGATTACGATGCACTTGGAAAATTACTTGGGGTAGAACCTAGTATATTTAATGAAGATAAAATTTTTGTCAAGCAAGATCTACAAGAATCAAGAAAAATTTTTGATAATTTTTCTGATACAGCACACTGGCTTGAAGTAGAAGGCAATGAAAATAATAAGCAAATTATTTGGCGTAATTCCAAGGGCAGCTTAGACAGTTTATTTGATTACGTTGATAAAAAAGAATATAAAAACTCATATGGAGAAAGCCAACTTTTGGACGTTATACAAGATAGACGTGTCCTAATCATTGCTGCTGATTCAGGTAGGGGTAAATCAACTACCTTAACCAAATTATATCAATTAAAATATGGTCTAAATAGCTTATCAAGAAAAGGTATCTGCAATTGGGTCATTAACATAAAGCTTCAAAACCATTTAGAAGCCATTAAAAATATTAATGCCAATGCTATCAATATTGCTGATTTTTTATCGGCAATTAATAAAGATTTGAAATATAATATTGCCCAAGATTTGTTAAAATTCACTTTAGAGGCAGCAAAAAATTATAAAACACCTTTGTTAATTGTTTTCGATGGTTTTGATAAAGTAACAGATGCATCAGGTAGGAATAAAGTTATTGCCTTACTAAACCATTTAAAAAACAAGACGTATATTACGTTTTGGGTTACAACTTCTTTGCAGTATCAAAAAACATTAGAAGATGCTTTATGCACATTTGCGGTAACCTTTAAGCCATTAGATGATGATGCACAGAAAGATTTTGTAAAAAAATATCTAACAAATCGTCTAAATCTAGTGTGCAGTAAAGATGCGTTAAATATTTCTGGGGATGGTAAAATTGACGACAGTAAAATCGAGAAATATAGTAAGGCCTTTATAAACAAGGTACAATCTACCTTTCAAGGTGATCAATCGTTTATAAGTATCCCATTTCATTTGCATGTACTGCTGACCGGTTCAAAAGAAGAAAAAAACGCAAAAGGTCATATTGTAAGAAAAGATTGTATAACATCATTTAAGAACTGGGTAAGGGAGAATAGTGAGCCGGATTTGAGTTATATAGGTAAAAATAGATTAGAGATCTATGCAAACTTTATTGATGGCAAATATGAGACTTATTTTAAAAAAGTAGGGATTATAGAGGATACACAAAAAAATAACTTCAAATCTGATGCCAACAAATTTTCTAAGAAATTAGCTAAAAACTTAGTCCATTCTTTACAATCAAATATAGAAAAAGACAATCCAGACATGGTTCTAGCTACTGGATTGGTTAAATCTGATCAAAACGGCTTAGCATTTATACATCCAATCTTAGGTGAATATTTTTTATCTGAATGGTGTACAAATTTGATAATAAAAAAGAGTAATACGCCGAATCTAATTAAATGGGAACTATTGTTAACGTCTTTCTTAATAGATATAAATTATAAAAGTGTTCGCTCTTTTATAAATGAAAAATTAGCAAATAAACAGCTAACTCAAACAACTTTGCAAGGATCGGGCAAAATGATTAACAAATTGTACATCTTAGAATACAATCAAGGAAAGAATAAAAAAATATTTGAGGAAGAAACCCCATTACACGTAGCAGCAGAAGAAGGCAATATACATATTGCTCATTTTTTGTTGAACAGCATTCAGAATGATGTAAGCTTTATAAACAAGCTTGACAACAATGAAAATACTGCTTTGCATATTGCCGTTATGTATAAACATTTCGATTTTGTTTGTTATTTACTAGAGCCTTTTAATAAAGATCCAGAAGAACTAAAAAAACTTCTGGAAATACAGAATAAGAATGGAAGTACTGCTTTGCATATTGCTGTTAGAAATGGTGATAGTGCTTGTGTAAATACCTTACTAAAACCTTTTGATAATAATCCAGAAGAACTAAAAAAACTTCTGGAAATACAGAATAAGGGTGGAAGTACTGCTTTGCATATTGCTGTTAGAAATGGTGATAGTGCTTGTGTAAATACCTTACTAAAACCTTTTGATAATGATCCAGAAGAACTAGAAAAATTAATCGAAATACAGAATAAGAGTGGAAGTACTGCTTTGCATATTGCTGTTAGAAATGGTGATAGTGTTTGTGTAAATACCTTACTAAAACCTTTTGATAATGATCCAGAAGAACTAAAAAAATTAATCGAAATACAGAATAAGAGTGGAAGTACTGCTTTGCATATTGCTGTTAGAAATGGTGATAGTGCTTGTGTAAATACCTTACTAAAACCTTTTGATAATAAACCGGAAAAATTAATGAAAATACGAAATAAATATGGAGAAACGGCTTTTCATATTGCCGTTATGCATAACGATTTACCTTTTCTTAATTATTTACTAGAACCTTTAAAAAAAGATCTAGAAGAACTAAAAAAACTATTGGAAATACAGAACAATAATGGAGATACGGCTTTACATATTGCTATTAGGAATCGTTATACAGTTTTTATAGATGCTTTACTAAAACATTTTGATAATGAGCCGGAAAAATTAATTAAACTGCTGGAAATACAGTATAGAAATCGTCATACTGTTTTACATACAGCAGCTGAAAACAATGATAAAGTTATAAGTTGCTTACTAAAACCTTTTGAGAACGATCCAGAAGAACTAAGAAAACTGCTAGAGATTAAGGACAGTAATGGATATACGGCTTTGCATATTGCCGCTGCAAAAAGCAATTTAATTTTTATTGATTCTTTACTAAAATTCTTTAAGCCCCATCCGGAAAAATTGAAGAACCTCATAAGCATTCAGAACAATTGTAGAGAAACTGTTTTACATATAGCCGTTTATAAAGGCGATTGCGATATTATCGCTACTTTGGTAAAACCTTTTGAGCAAGATCTAGGCACACTGAAGAAGTGGATAAAAAAGGGTGACCAGTACGGAAACACTCCTATGCATATGGCAGCTAATGAAGACAATTATAACAGTGTAGTCACTCTACTAAAACCTTTTGAGAAAAATCCAAAAGAATTAAAAAAAATTATAAAAACGCTTAACAATAACCAAGAAACGGCTTTGCATATAGCACTTAAAAAGGGGCATGATAATTTTGCCATCTCTTTACTAAAACCTCTTGAGCAACATAAGGAACAATTGAAAAAAATTATACAAACTCAGCACAACGATAAAAAAACTATTTTGCATATAGCAGCTGAAAAAGGGGATGAAGAGTTTGTCACTTCCTTACTCAAACCTTTTCAGGAAGATTCAAAAGCATTGAAAGAGATTATATCCACGCAAAATAATTATCAAGAAACGGCTTTGCATATAGCACTTAAAAAGGGGCATGATAATTTTGCCATCTCTTTACTAAAACCTCTTGAGCAGCATAACAAACGATTGGAGAAAATTTTAAAAATTAAGAATAAAGATGGAAAAACTGCGTATGAAGCAAGAAAAAATAAAAACGCAACAAATGAAATAACGCAACTATTCTTTGGTAAAATTAATAAAGAATATAGGCCGAGCGTATATCCAGATAGCATGATTTCACCATTAACCCAATCAATGTGCAGTCTTCTAACGGAAGATGAATCCCTTTATAGCGTTCCATCTACCAGCAATAATGATCAGAAGTACCCTACACTGGTCCAAACTAATGAAAGATATATCGCCTAAGAAAATATAGTGGACAGAAAAATTAGGATAAAAAAACAAGAATTTTATTTCCGTATAATCTAGATATAGTATCGTGTTTTTGATTTGGAGACCGTTGCTATAGATAGTTTATTGTAATTTTCTGTTGTATTAGTTGATACTTAATCTTACGATTGTTAAAATTGTATAGATGGACTAGCGGGAGCGAATGAATATAAAATTACGGTTTCGATTTAAGCCATAGATTTATTATCTAGGCCTGAATAAGATCCCACATTCTGAAACTAGATGCGTCTACTTGTCTTAAAAAATAAAATACTATAAACTCATTATTTTTAGTATTCTTGAGAAGATATGGCAAAAATAGGATTCTATTATCATCATATCGGTTCGTCAGAATCTAAAAAGTTATTATGTTGAATTTTATTATTAATAGCCCTAGTGTATCCTTATGGTGACCTCAAAATTTCTAAATCCCAAGAACGATGTAGCCTTTCGTAAAATATTTGGTAGTGAAAAACATAAAGATATTCTTATTCACTTTATCAATGATGTATTGGATCTAAAAAAATCAGAAAAGATAGAAAAGGTTACCTTCTTATCTACTATTCAAGATCCAGATATTGCATGTAAAAAAGAGAGTATCGTAGATGTATTATGCACTGACCAGTATGGGAAGCAAATCATTGTACAAATGCAAGTAGCTCCTCAAAAAGGCTTTGAAAAAAGAGCGCAGTATTATGCCTCTAAAGCCTATTGCGGTCAGCTCAATTCAGGTCAAGAGGTAGGTGCTAGATACCAAGATATCAAATCAGTTATATTTATAGCTATTACGGATTACATTATTTTTCCTGAAAAAAAAGATTATGTATCTAATCACGTTATTTTAGATTCTAAAAAATATGAAAGAGATTTATATAGTGTCGTCATAAGAAGTTAGCCCATAGATGGATACATCTAATTTGGACAGCTGCCAAGAATGATGCTGTGTTTTTTGCATACCTAGTCGGCCCTGAAATATTATTTTTGAATTAAATTTATTGAATGGATTCTTTTTTTACAATATTTATGGTTTAGCAGGCGCTCTATTTTTCCTACCCAAGATATAGGTATAACTGGTTTTGGATTAAGTAATTTTAATTATATAGGTTTTAATTTATGTGATTGTGAGTGTGTTAAGAATAACTTTCTTGTAATCAGTCGTAGGTTATGAGCAATAGCACATAAAATAACGTTAAGTTTATCTCCTAGAATACCTTTCAAATAGTTAACAGATAATTTACCATCGGATTTCATATGACCAATATGCGGTTCAATAGAAGATCTTCTTTTTATAGCTTTTTTTAGAGCAGGCGTTATTCCCCTTTTAGAACCACTTATAAATATATTACATTCACTAACAGGTATATTATTACCCCGGTAGGCTTTATCTACAAAAGCATACTTTACTTTGGTACCAGATAATTGCTCGGCTTGTAATAAACTCTTCTGCAAAGTATGGCCATCGTAAGCATTAGGATGTATTGCTTCTGTTGAAACAATTAAACCTTTTTTATGCGTTACTGTAAATTGTACCTTGCAACCAAACTCATAAGGATGTTTAGACTTACCTTTACTTACACAGTAGACGGATGGTTCATGGATGCTATAAATTTTATCTTTACTTTTTTTTTATTGGTTTATAAGTTTTTTACTTATAGATAGTAGATTGGTAAATTGATTCCGTATTAGATCATCAGAGGATTGTATAGAACGTTCTACATCTCTGACTACTCTACCAAGATAGGTTTTTAATGTTTTAATGCCTTTAGATAAACGTTTATACTGTTTAGCATGAGCATAGCAATCAACTTTACGTTTGATAGATAGACCTAAACGCTGATAAGTTTGACGCAGTTTAATACCTGTTTTCTTGGCTATACTGACCAATTTTTCTCTGGATTTATTAAGCAAAGAAGAGTCAGTTGGGTAACGGATATTTTTCTCCATTACAGTAGTATCAGCTATAACTTTTTCAAGTTCTTTTCGGGTCAGTACTTTTTTTTTAGTCGCTAAGTACTATAGTCATAGATAAAATACTGAGACCTTCTTGACCTAATCTATGGCGCCAACGGGTCAATGAACTGGGGTTACAAGGCATCTTAAACTGAAAATAATCATATCCACAAAAGTATTGCCAATAAGGGTTTTCTACCCATCTAACCACTACTTGTTCATCAGAAATATTATACATATGACTGATAATGAGAAGACCTATAATTAAACGAATAGGCAAAGGAGGTTGACCAGGTCCATAGCTAAAACCGCGGTCTAAATCTGATGCTAAGGAGTGAAAAGGAATCGAATCAGATAACTGGAATAATGGATGTTTCGGGTTGAGAAAACTAGATAAGCGTTGCTCAAACAAACGCTCAAGGCTATTATTTATTTTCTTAGATTTCATCCTTATTTTGCAAGCTTTTTATACAAAACAACCTAAAAACTGGTTATTAACCATATATAAATTTTAACCATTTATTTGCTGATTAACAAATAATTATATGGTATTTCAGGGCCGACTACCTAGTGGAGATTCCTCTCCATTGCTTAATTTTGAGAAACATATTTTCAACAAGATGTCGGAATTTATATAGATTTTTGTCAAAATCACGCTTTATTTTTCTGTTTTTTTTGGGAGGGATAACAGGAACAATACCTTTTTCTCTAGCATATTTAATGATTTTATCGGTATCATAGGCGCGGTCTGCTAACAAATGCTTTGGAGTTATCCCTTCAATAAGATATGTAGATTGGCTACAATCAGCTCTGGTACCTTCTGTGATAATAGCTCTGACCGGCATACCAGACGCATCCACGGCCAAATGTAGCTTCGTATTAAGCCCCCTTTTGTTCGACTCATAAATTGGTTTCCTCCTTTCGCACCCGTTCCATGCATATGTACTTTTATATAAGTAGAATCAATCATAAGCCATTTAAAATCAGGATTATTAATTAGTCTCTCTAAGATCCTTTCCCATATACCATTATCTCTCCAGCGAGAAAATCTACGATGGGTGTTTTTCCAATCCCCATAGCTAGATGGAAGATCACGCCAAGGAGATCCTGTACGTAAAATCCAAAATACTGCATTAATAAACAGCCTATTATCTTTGGCAACAGCTCCCCAACCTCCTTGTTGACCTGGAAGTAGAGGTGATAAAATAGACCATACTTTGTCTGAAATATCATGACGGTGAATCCATTTAGACATCTTAGGAATATAATTGATCTTATTAATCTAAAAATATAATAACGTGAGTTTCGGATTAGACTTATTGTAAACCAGTTGTATATATATTATCTATAGCCGGTTTTTTCTCTTTTAGTGAATAAGCTGTAATACCAGCTATTAAATTGACAATAAAATTAGGTATACTTCTATGCCTGGAGTGTTCTATCTGACTAATATTTTTAAGCTGATCGATAATGGTTTCAATGATAGATCTCTTTCGAAGCATTAGCCTATCCCAGATAGGCATGAAAGCATTTTTCATATTTTTTCTGATTTGAGTAATCAGTTCTATGCCTTTTCCCATAAGTTTTTCAAATAATTCTTTACTCAAGTAGCCTTTATCAGCAAATACTTTTCCGATCAAATTTTTACATAAGTTTTCTACTGGCCATCTATCATTGGACTTACCTGTAGTAAGAGAAAAATTCATAATTTCTCCTAAATCATTGACAATCAAGTTTAATTTGATTCCGTAAAACCATCCAGTAGTAGTTTTACCTTTACTAGCAATTGTCTTAAATACTTTATGAGCATAAGCTCTTTTTATATTACAAACCTTTATAGCGGTTGAATCCATAAAATAACAGCCTGTTCTCGTTTTAGAAAGACTTTGAGAAAAAAAGTAAAATGGAACTACTGTTCTTTGAACTAGGGATATAAATCTACTATAGCTTACTAACTTGCAAAAGTCATTAGAATGAAATTGTTGTAAATGAATATAATACAACTTAAAATTTCTAAAGCCAATTACATGAAAAGCAATTAATATTGTCATTATTTCGCTCAAAGTCAGTGAACATGTTCTAGTAGGTTTTCTATCTGAAGTAGGTAACAAATGTGATTCCATATAAGGCATAAATTTTATAAGAAATTCATCAACAGCGTAATATATTTCAACTAATTTTGATACATTCATATCCGGCTCCTTTGGTTTTTATGATTATTTTTCAATCCCACAAATTTAAAACACAAAGGAGCTTTTTATACTCTTTTCTTAATTTCTAATCCAAAACTGACGTTAATACGAACTACAAACCTAATATACAAAATATTTCATGACGACACTATCTAAAAGATTTTTCTTTCACCTTTATAGAATTACCCAAATTTAAGATTAAATCTATAGAAGAACTATCGACAATGGTAGAGAAGTGGTGTTACTTTTTTAAATATGCCTCCTCTACTAGCGAAGAAGACGTACGTAAAATAATAGATTCAGATTTAGTGATCCAACGTGCGTATGAAGCGTTAAATCGTTTTAACTGGTCAGAAGAAGAATTAAGGACCTATGAGAAAGAGATTAAGCGTATTATGGATAATCAGGCTGTAGAGGACTATATGAAAAAAAAGCTAGACAAGAAGCTAGACAAGAAGGGAGACAAGAAGGGAAGATGGAAATCGCTAAATCTATGCTACAGGAAGGAGATTCATTAGAAAAGATTATACGTGTTACTGGTTTATCCAAGTCCGATATTCAAAATATTAAGTAGAATTAATGGAAGTTAACATACCCTGCATTGCAAATACAGGGCTTAAGATTACGGCATGAATGGCTTAGCCACAGCTAGTTTTCAACTTTGAAAAAGTTTGTAAATAAAATTGGGCTCTCTTGCGTCTGTCTAAAAAAAGCATTTGCTTTTATGGCCGGACCAATTTTTACTATTGTAATAGCTTAGTGGTCCATATATTTCAACTAATTTTGATACATTCATATCCGGCTCCTTTGGTTTTTATGATTATTTTTCAATCCCACAAATTTAAAACACAAAGGAGCTTTTTATACTCTTTTCTTAATTTCTAATCCAAAACTGACGTTAATACGAACTACAAACCTAATATACAAAATATTTCATGACGACACTATCTAAAAATATGTTTTATTTGAAAAAAATATTTGCGGATTTAAATAAAAGTTATACCTTTGTATTACGGGTTGACGCAGTCAAATATTAAAAGTGTTAAAAGCATTAAAAGTGCAGAAATACAAAATAAAAATGCGTCTTCCTTGAAAAATGTTCTTTGACTTATTGTAAAAGCAAAATAAGGTAGACTAAATTTCTAAAAAAGAAATTTAGCGTATCTCCATTTCAAGAGCGAGTAAGAAATAAATAAGGGCGTATGGAGGATGCCTTGGCTCTTAGAGGCGATGAAAGACGTGATAAACTGCGATAAGTTGCGGGGATTGGTTGTACGATTTGATCCGCAAATTTCTGAATGGGGCAACCCACCCTATAATTTAGATAGGGTATCTTTTATTATTAAAAGAAGCAAACCTGGAGAACTGAAACATCTAAGTATCCAGAGGAAAAGAAAACAAATAGTGATTCCATAAGTAGTGGTGAGCGAACGTGGATTAGCCCAAACCATAGCAGTCTTTGCTGTTATGGGGTTGTAGGACTAGCAATGCAATTCAATATCAACAACTTAAATTACTTGGAAAAGTAAGCCATAGAAGGTGAAAGCCCTGTCAAGGTAATCGATATTGGTTTGGTTAGTATCCTGAGTAGGTCAGTCCTGGTGAAAGGCTGACTAAATCTGCCGGCACCATCCGGTAAGGCTAAATACTCCTAAGAGACCGATAGTGAACAAGTACCGTGAGGGAAAGGTGAAAAGTACCCTGAATAAGGGAGTGAAATAGTTCCTGAAACCATACGCTTACAAGCAGTCGGAGTTTTTTTTAATGACGGCGTGCCTTTTGTATAATGAGCCTATGAGTTAATCTTTTCTGGCAAGGTAAATTCTTTTGAAAGGAAAAGCCGAAGCGAAAGCGAGTCTGAATAGGGCGTTAAGTCAGAGGAGTTAGACGCGAAAGCCAGTGATCTACCCATGGCCAGGTTGAAGCGTTGGTAAAGCAACGTGGAGGACCGAACCAGTGGATATTGTAACGTCCTTGGATGAGCTGTGGGTAGGAGTGAAAGGCTAATCAAACTGGCAGATAGCTCGTACTCTCCGAAATGTTTTTAGGAACAGCCTTAAGCTTATACTGATAGGGGTAGAGCTACCGATAGGACTAGGGGGGTAACCTACCGTGTCCAGACGAACTCCGAATACTATCAGTTTTGCTTAGGAGTGAGGGCTAGGGCGTTAAGGTCCTAGTCCGAGAGGGAAAGAACCCAGACCATCAGCTAAGGTCCCCAAATATATACTAAGTTGAACTAAGAAGGTTTAGTTGCTTAGACAGTCAGGATGTTGGCTTGGAAGCAGCCATTCATTTGAAGAGTGCGTAACAGCTCACTGATCGAGCGACAAAGCGTCGATGATAAACGGGCATTAAGTATATTACCGAAGCTATGGCCTTGCTGCTTTGGGCAGTAAGGGGTAGGAGAGCATTCTAATAAAGCTGAAGCTAAGTAGTAATGCTTAGTGGATTGATTAGAAAAGAAAATGTAGGCATGAGTAACCAAAATAATGGTGAGAAACCATTACACCGTAAGACTAAGGTTTCCATGGCGATGGTTGTCATCCATGGGTTAGTCGGTCCCTAAGCTGAAGCCAAAAGGCGTAAGTAATGGAAAATCGGTTAATATTCCGATACTAGCTAGCAACAAGAGAAGGGGGGACGAAAAAGTGAAAGGTCTGCCTTCTGACGAATTTAGAAGGTTAAAGCCCGTAGATATAGGTGTGGCAGGCAAATCCACCATACTTGTCGAAAGTGATAGTACTGCAATCCTCCGGGAGCGTAGATAATGACCCTAATCATGTTTCCAAGAAAAGCCTCTAATCGTTTTAAGTGTTAGCTAACCGTACCGCAAACCAACACAGGTAGTTGAGGAGAATATCCTAAGGTGTTCGAGTGATTCGTGGCCAAGGAACTCGGCAAAATATCCCTGTAACTTCGGGAGAAAGGGTGCCTCATTGTTCTCTTTTTTTAGGGGACAATAGGCCGCAGTGAAAAGGCCCAGGCGACTGTTTACCAAAAACACAGGACTTTGCAAAATCGAAAGATGAAGTATAAGGTCTGATACCTGCCCGGTGCTGGAAGGTTAATAGGAGGAGTCAAGTTGCAAAATTGAAGCTCTAAATAGAAGCCCCAGTAAACGGCGGCCGTAACCTTGACGGTCCTAAGGTAGCGAAATTCCTTGTCGGGTAAGTTCCGACCTGCACGAATGGTGTAACGATCTGGGCACTGTCTCAGCCACGAGCTCGGTGAAATTGGAGTGGCGGTGAAGATACCGTCTACCCGCAATGGGACGAAAAGACCCCATGAACCTTTACTATAGCTTAACATTGATAATATGTAAATAATGTGTAGAATAGGTGGGAGGATACGCAAGTATCCGCCGTTGAAATACCACCCTTTATTTATGTGTTATCTAATTCTTCTGAAAAAGAAAACAGTGTTTGGTGGGTAGTTTGACTGGGACGGTCGCCTCCTAAAAAGTAACGGAGGCTTTCAAAGGTACCCTCAGTACGGATGGTAATCGTACGTAGAGTGCAATAGCATAAGGGTGCTTGACTGTGAGACAAACAAGTCGAGCAGAGTCGAAAGACGGATATAGTGATCCGGTGGTTCCGAATGGAAGGGCCATCGCTAAAAGGATAAAAGGTACTCTGGGGATAACAGGCTGATCTCCCCCAAGAGCTCTTATCGACGGGGAGGTTTGGCACCTCGATGTCGGCTCGTCACAACCTGGAGCTGAAGCATGTTCCAAGGGTTGGGCTGTTCGCCCATTAAAGTGGCACGCGAGCTGGGTTCAGAACGTCGTGAGACAGTTCGGTTTCTATCTATTGCGGGCGTTAGAAGTTTGAGAGGGGCTGACCTTAGTACGAGAGGACCGGGTTGGGTAAACCTCTGGTGTATCAGTTGTGACGTCAGTTGCACTGCTGAGTAGCTACGTTTATAAGAGATAAGTGCTGAAAGCATCTAAGCACGAAACTCGCCTCAAGATGAGACTTCAATAAGGGTGGTTAAAGATGATGACCTTGATAGGTTGCAGGTGTAAAGTCAGAAATGACAAAGCTGAGCAATACTAATTACCCGAATGTTTCTTGTTTTTCTTCTTGATTTTGCTTTTACAGTAGTCAATTACCTTGTCAAGGTATATAAATAAGTAATGAATATAATGCTTTGCTAAAAATTAAAAATAAAGGTGACGAAAGCGCTGGTGTGCACCTCTTCCCATTCCGAACAGAGCAGTTAAGCCCAGCAGCGCCGATGGTACTTCGATAATACGCGGGAGAGTAGGTAGTTGCCATCTTTTATTTTTTTTGTGCGCTACAGTTGTTATTCGCTGAAGCGCACTTTTTTTATATATAGCCCTGCCAATTTATTAATTAATAAAATAAATTGTTTGTATCCAGGGTACCTTCATTTTTAGTGTAACAACCTCTACGAACTGCACACTACTTGTAAACGACCGATATTAGTGGATGGGTTCTTCTAATAAATAGTTTGTAATTGGCTTATTGACCAATGCGGGATGTACCACAAAGCTTTTAACGGAATGACCACTTTTAATTGTAGATTGTGGATCTTTGGTCATTAAAGGATGCCAATCAGGTAATGCTTTTTTTTCTTTAACAAGGCGATAGGCACAACTTTTGGGTAGCCAAGTAATGGTCTTTATATTGGTAGGATTTAATTTGATACAATCATCTACATAGCGAAATCGTTCTCGGTAGTTGGAACATTGACAAGTTCGGGTATTAAGTAGCCGACAACAAATCTTTGTAGTACGCACCTCTTCTGTTTCTGCTTCTTTTATTTTAAGCAAGCAACATTTACCACATCCATCACATAAAGACTCCCATTGCGTTGGAGTCATTTGCTCTAATGGTGTAGTAAGCCAAAATTCGCCTTTTTCATTAGTTGCATTCATTGCATGTAGTATAAAATTAAAAAGCACTTTAAAAATATTTAAGTGCCAAGAAAGAATGTTGTGGGGTTTGTCGATGTAGTAAGGAATGGGCTTTTCTTGGTCTTAAGTACCAGTAAAGGTGGATAGCGTCCGTAGACCCATCTGACTATGCTTTACTATCCTAAAGATTTATATAGGTAAATCTAAAGAAGGTATGGGAAGTGCTGCCATCTGAGGTAGGCTGTAATCAACCCCTTCTACTTCAAAACCAAATAACTTATAAAATTCATGACGGCATCCTACCCAGTCTGTAACAGTAGTTAGATTTCCTTCGTCTATCTTTGACCAAAGTGCAGCAACTGCTTCTTGCACATCTTCCCGCATCTCCCAATCATCTATACGAATCAGCCCTTGCGCATCTACCAATACTTTCTGGTCTGTTCTATACAAGCGATCTGCATATAACCTGTACATTTGTTCTATACACCCCTCATGTAATTGTTTTTCTTTCATAACCTTGTAGAGCAATGCAATATAAAGCGGTACTACTGGTATAGCTATACTACCTTGTGTGACTACTGCTTTACTCACAGCAATGAATGCCTGCCCATCTATAGAACGAAGCTGATATTGTAGCATTTTGCTTGTTGCTACTAAATCTTTTTTTGCCATTCCAATTGTTCCTTTTGCATAGATTCTATGGGTTAGCTTAGGTCCTATGTAAGAGTAAGCGATTGTTTGTACCCTTTTAGCTAATAGTTTTTCTGCCAGTAAAGCTTCTATCCACATCATCCAGTCTTCACCTCCCATTACTGCAACCGTATCAGCCACTTCTTTGGGGGTTGCAGGCTCAATGCAAGCATCTGAGAGATGGCCGCTTATTATATCGATCGTTTGGTTGCGATAAGGCTCCCCAATAGGTTTTAAACAGGATTTAAAAGATATACCCGTTTGGGGATGGGTACGGCGGGGAGATGCAAGGCTGTAGATTACTAAATCTACTTCACCACCCCAATCTTCTTTGATTAAAGCAATGGTTTCTTGTTTTATGGCATCTGAAAAAGCATCACCATTAATACTTTTAGCATAAATTCCTGCTTGGTTTGCAGCTTGCTCAAAAGCCGCTGTATGGTACCAACCAGCAGACGCAGTACGCTTGTCATCAGCTGTTCGCTCAAGAAAAACACCTATAGTTTGCGCTTTGGCACCAAAAGCTGCTACTATTCTACTGGCTAACCCATAACCCGTAGAAGCACCTATAATTAATACTTTTTTAGGGCCTGATGCAATCGAAGGCTGATTGGATACATATTGGATTTGTTGCTGTACATTTTGGATACAGCCTTCCGGATGAGCCGTAGTGCATATGTATCCTCGTATTTTTGGCTCTATATGCATATTTATTTTATAAATGGATTAGAAGGGTTAGATGATTTTAACTTTTCTGGGTGGTTCTTAATAGATTCACCTGTTTTAGAAGATAGAGGCGCTTTAGTAGAAGCGGCTAGAGGGGGGGGCTTATGCTCCTTGCCCATTTTACATTTTCCATCAAAACAAGCCCCTTCTTCAAAGACTAGTTTGCTAGTAACGATATCACCCCATACCATTGCAGTTGACTTGAGTACAAGTAATTCTATAACTTCTATGCTTCCTTTTACCTCCCCACCGATTTCAGCATTTTGTGCCACAATATTGCCTTCTATCTGGGCAGTATGGCTCAAAACGACTTTTGCTTTTGCCTTGATACCACCTGTTACCTTACCCTCTATGCGCAAGTTACCTGTAGTCTGTATATTGCCTTCTAAATGGGAACCTTGTCCTATAATGTTACTAATTGCTACAGGGTTTGTCTGTTTTATTTTGTTATTGAACATTCCTTTAGGTATTAATATAGTCTTCTGGATTTAATGCAACACCTTCGCTCCAAAGCTCAAAATGTAGATGGGCCCCCGTGGAGATTTCTCCAGAATTACCCATAAGCGCCACTACATCACCTGCTCTGACCAAGTTACCAACTTTTTTAAATAAAATAGCACAATGCTTACAGATTGAAACAACATTATTGTAATGCTGAATGACAATAACCCATCCTGTATCCACGGACCAATCGGAAAAAATTACAATACCAGTTGATATGGCTTTAATAGGATCTTTTTCTTTTGCCACAATATCGACTCCGTAATGGTTACCTGCGCTATGAAATGGTTTTGTAATCATTCCATTGATGGGGGGAAATAATAAAAGAGATCTATTCTGAATAGTATTTTCTTGGTTGGTAGATATGGCTACAGAAGAGGCCACTTTAGTGTCTTCTTCTATTGATTTTCGAATAGTAGTAGGAGATGAAAAAGGGAGTGAAGATTTAGATTTCCCTTGAATGATCTTTTGAAGCGTTGCAATAAATTTAGTTTGAGCACTAATTTGTTGCTCTAGGGCCTCTACCGTATTTGCTAAATAAAGTATTTTTTTTTGATTTTCTGTTTCTATATAGATGGGGTTCATCCACCTAGCTAAAACAGTTTTAGCCAGCCATAGGCTCAGACCAAAACTTATACATAACCATGATAAAAATATTGTCATCAAGGTTACGTAGCTGAAAGAAGGCGTTATATACTCCGCAAAATTTTCAACATTTCGAATAATCAGTTGATATCTATTTTCGAAATGATCTAGAAATCTTTTCTGGGTACGCAATGGTCACTTTATTTAAATACTTAGCACTTAGAAAGGGTCTTCGAAATAGCAGTTACTTGGCATATTTTACTTGTTGTAGGTGGCATTGGATTTGAACCAACGACCTTTCCGATGTCAACGGAATGCTCTAAACCATCTGAGCTAACCACCCCTAATGATGTCTGTAAAACCATATTCGAGCCCATGAAAGGTTAGACTTTACCTGACTTTACCTGGTTAATTTTAATTTTTTTGTGCGCAAAGGGGGATTCGAACCCCCATGCCCGAAAGCACCACCCCCTCAAGATGGCGTGTATACCTATTTCACCACATGCGCAAAAAATAGCTGTTTTGTACACTAGATCTGGTAACCAGATAGACCAAACTAATTTAGTATATAATAAGCTATTTGCCAAATATTGCCTGAATACGTTGGGCTACTGGATAGCCATTATCGTTAAATGGCTGAAGGATGGCTAGGATCTTTTTTACCTTATTCAATGCACATCCATTTCTTATAATTTTAAAGGATGCTTCAATAGAGAGGTCTACAATGGTAGAACCTAACCTCATCGGATCTATCGTACCCAATCTACCTCCATCAAAAACTGCATCTAAATCGGACCAAAGTGGCTTAAATTCTTCTACTTTTAGACAGCTCGGTTCTCTACTTTTATTGGCACTGGTTAATGCAATTGCTCCATTACAAAGTTGGGCAACTTGCATGGTAAACGGGTGATCTGGTATGCGAATGGCTACTAAATGGTTGTTAGCGATTCCATCTTTATCCATAGATGGTCCTGCTTCAAAAAGCAGCGTAACCGGTCCAGGAAGTAAACTATTTAGTATAGGTATAATCTTTAGGTCTACTTTACCATATTTAGCGATTTCTTGAACAGCTCCTACACAAAGCGCAATCGGCTTATCTTTTCTACGTTCTTTGATTTGAAATAATTTTTTTAACGCTTGCTTATTTTGGGCCAAGCAAGCCAATCCGTAAACCGTATCAGTGGGTAACGCAATGACGCCTCCTCTATGTAATAAGGCTGCAGCATATTGGGCAGCAGATCGCCATGCAACAGCTGATGATGGCGTTTGATCTGTTTGAGTCGTTAAAGATACAAATGAAGTCATCAAAATAATAATAAGCTGTAAAGTGCCTAGTCAGCTATCTGGCAGTTACATTTTACAAACAAATAAAACGTAGCATAAAAATGTTTTTGGCTTCAATAATTGTTTTAATATAGTTTCAATAGAAACCATCTTCCAAATGTACAATCTCGCTAACTTGTTCTTGACTACCTAGTATCGCTATAATATCGAAACGTATGGCCTGTTGGCTATTTTGGGTACGTAAGTAGTGTGTAGCAGCTAAGCGTAGGGCACGCATTTTTTTTCGGTTAACAAAATCTTCTGGATGGCCAAATAAGTTATTCTTACGTGCTTTTACCTCGACAAAAACAATCAATTCGTCTTTTTTAACAATAAGATCTATTTCAAAGCGTTTGTAACGAAAATTTTGCGCCAGTATCTTAAAGCCTTTTTTTACTAAGTAATCTGCAGCAACTATTTCTGCGTATTGACCAAACGCTTGTGCCATGTTTTTTGTCGGCATAGGCTATAAATCATTGGTTGGTCCTAATCTTATACAGGCATTATGGATGCTAAATAAATATAGAAAATAGTTTGCTTAAAGACTTTTTTAAGTGATGACTTTATTATTCCATGATCTGGTCGTGTTTTATGTATCATTTGGAGTTTTTTCCTAATAGTCCATTCTAGGGAGGAGAGATTATACTAAAAAGTGAAAAATAAAAACTCAATATAATTAAATAATTATAAATTTATTTTTACCATAAAATAGCTGTAATTTAGTTCCCTATGAGGAGGATGGTAATTTTAGCTTTGTATTTTTCAATGGGTCTTAGTAGTGCCATGGCATTACCTGGCCGTTTTAGTGCTGAATGCTCTCCTTCTTACGTTACCAATAGAATGTATGTGAAACCGTCCCCTTGTACTAAAGGGCATCTAGGGCTACAATTTGGTGGTGCCTATCACTTTGTGCTACAGGAGTACGTTAGCCTTAGTGTAGGTATTTCCTATGTTTTAAGCCATGTGGAATGGACTCGTGCGCCTAGTGCATCGGTATCCTCTATAGACGATGGCGCTTATGCCTTACGTTATGTGTGGGTACCTTTTCTATGTAGATTTTATACCAGTGAGGTAATGATTGATACCAGCATCTATTGCAAGCTAGGGCTCATACCCTCTATAAATCTACCTAGAAGATCCACTGTACCATCCGATTCAGGTAAAGTTGCTTTTTTGATCCAACGGCCCTTAGGCTGTTTTATTCTTTTAGGTGGTGGCGTAAAGTATGATTTTAGTTTGACCAATAGCCTTGTTGTAGGATTAAGTTATTGTTGGGATGTACCTGGTGTGATGTATAAAAAAGATTCAAATGATCCAATCTATCTTCATAATAACTTTGTTTTCCTTGATCTTTGTTTTTTATTTTAACGATACGTGCTAAGTATAGTTAAATAGCTAGCATAGGTAATGATTGTAAATGGACAACTAGGCGCATTTGCCCAAAGCAGCCTACAAAAGGAATATAACTTTTTTAAATTATATACATACTATGAAACTATCAAATTTTAAATTTGACCTGCCAGCGCATAGCATTGCACAGTATCCAATCGAGGCAAAGGAAGATGCCCGTTTAATGGTTGTTCACAAGAGTAGTGGCAAAATAGAGCATAAAACCTTTAAAGATCTGCCTGCTTATTTTAGTGAAGGGGATACTTTGGTGGTCAATGATTCTAAAGTGTTACCTTGTAAGCTTTATGGTTATAAAGAAAAAACAAATGCACAAGTAGAAGTACTTTTATTACGAAAATTGAATGATGAACATGGTTTGTGGGATACGATTGTAGAACCAGCACGTAAAATTCGCATAGGGAATAAAATTTATTTTGGAAATGGTGAGTTAGTGGCTGAAATTATAGATAATACGACTTCAAGAGGTCGCACCCTTAAATTGTTGTTTGAGCGTACAGAAGAAGAATTTTATGCACTGATCAATCAAATTGGCCATATGCCTTTACCTCCTCAAATAGGGCGTTCTTCGAAGCCAGAAGATAGGGAATATTATCAGACTATATTTTCCCAAAATATAGGTAGTATCGTATTGCCAGCTGCTGGATTGCATTTTACTCCTTATCTATTGAAATATTTAGCTTTACAGAATATTTCTGTTGTGCCGGTTACATTGCACATTGGTTTAGGTGAACTCAGTACTATTGATATGGAAGATTTAACCAAGGTAAGGGCCTCTTCTGAGCGTTTTACGATCACCCCAGAAACGGCAACGGTGGTAAACCACAGCTTGCAGCATCAAAAAAAAGTTTGTGCCGTGGGGACTTCGGTGTTAAGAGCTATGGAGTCTTCTGTTTCAGTTGCTTGTCAAATAAAACCGGCCAGTGACTGGACCAATAAGTTTATTTTACCTTCTTATTCTTTTAAAGTTTGCAATGCATTATTGACTACCTTTCATCTTTCTTCTTCTATTTCTTTGGTCAGTGTAGCTGCTTTTGGAGGAGAAGAATTAATTTTAGATGCGTATGCCGAAGCAATCAAAGAAGCTTATCGATTTTTTCTATATGGCGATTCTATGTTGATTATATAACTATAGTACATTTTTCTATGCCATACCATTAATAATTTCCTATATTCGGAAAAAGTTATTTCTTGGTAAGCTCTATTTTTTTGAATCTTCAACGGAAGACAGAACATTTATTTTATTTATTATGCTTGCTACAAATATGAAAAAAATTAAGCGGTTGTGCGGCTTATTTATCCTGTGCTACGTACATATAGGATGGGCACAGCCCATCCTTGATGCAAATGTTTACGCCGTACGCAAAATTCAGGTAGAAGGCAATCTTTTTGTAGATACTGACTTATTGATTGCACTTTCTGGTTTACAAGAGGGCGCAATAATTGATTCATCTTCTCAACAAATTCGTCGTTCTATTCGAAAAATCGCCAAACATGATGGTATCAAATCTGTTGCGATCTATTTATCTGAAGTGGACCAGATTAATCATTTAGCAACTTTTGTTATTCGTGTAGAAGAGCATCCTCAATTGGTCAACTATCTGTTAGAAGGGTTAACCCAAAAGGACCGGAAAGTCCTGCTTGAAAGCGTTGCCATAGATCGTCATGTTGCATTGTCTCCACTTTTTCTTCAAAAAACAATTGCTAAGATTAAAAATTTTTTTTTGGAAAAAGGCTTCAGGGATGTGCAGCTCTCTACAGAATTGATTCCTTCCCAAACAATGGATCAAAAAATTACCTTAAAAATTAAGATACATAAAGGTAAAAAAAGTACAGTTCATAAAATCACGCTTGAAGGAAACAACCATTTAGATACCGATCTCTTACTTTATAATATTAAAGCGTTAAAAGAAGCACCCCATTTTACACTGGTCCAGGATATTTTAAAAAAAAGCATCACCCTTGCACCGATTCGTAAAGGCGGGTTACTGTTGCAGTTGCCTAAGACCATAGATGAAGTGAAGCGTTATTTGTTTAGTCATGTTTCTTTTTTCCCTTCTGTTTTCACAGAAGAAAAATATTTAAAATCTAAAGAGAATTTGATCCTTTTCTATCAGTCAAAAGGATTTCGAGACGTACATATTGCAGCAGAATGTTTGAAACCTTCTAGAGGTGGAAAGTTAAATATTTATTTAAAAATTAATGAAGGAAAGCAATATACCATCCGTCATATCAAATGGGTAGGTAATTATGTTTATAGTGATCAAGTACTAGATAAGTGGTTAAATCTGCAGGAAGGAAGAATCTATGATCCGGTCTATATTACCAGCCGATTTACCCCTGGTATTACAGCCCCAACCATTCGTGATTTATATGCCAATAATGGATATTTTAATTTCTCTGCAGAAGTTGTTGAAACTAGTCTAGAAGACAATCAGGTAGATCTGGAAATTAGAATTCAAGAAGGTAAACAGTTTACCATCCGTCAAGTAGATATTATAGGTAATACATTAACCCATGATTACGTTATTCGCCGTGAATTACTCACCTTACCTGGAGAGAAATACAATGAAGGACTTGTTCGAGCTTCCATACGTAACTTGGCCATGTTAAGATTATTTAAGCATGAAAAATTAAATCCAGATATACAGCCAAATCAAACAGAAAGTAGAGTGGATCTTATCTATTCAGTAGAAGAACAGCCCCAGTTTGATATTAAACTCAATTGCAGTAGTGGTCAAGGTATTATGGCCGGGCTTGAGCTTGGTTCTAATAATGTTTCTTTAACAAACCTCTTTAGAGGTAAAATACCCATAGGTGGTGCGCAGGAGTTGCATTTAACCGCTCAGATGAATGGTAAAGATTACAAAAATTTCACCTTTTCTTTTCAAGAACCTTGGCTTTGGTTAAAAGCCCACCCTTATATATTTTCTATAAGCTTCAATAGTGCCTTTCAAAACGCTTTGTATATTGGAAATAATGCATTGGACGATTGGGTAGGATTAAATATATTCCCAGTTGGAAAACAAGATAAAAAATCTACAATTTACTCAATCGGTAGCCGAGTAGGTCTAGGTAAAAAGTTTGCTAAATATTGGGAAATTCATTGGGGAGTGGACTACCACTACCATAGGTATGCATCCTATCCATTATTACAAGATCGGACAAAAAGATCAGGACCCGTATATGATTTTACATTAGATTTTGCCTTGCAGTATTGTAGTATCAATAATCCAAACTATCCTACTAGTGGAGCTTCCTGGTCTAACTTTCTGACCTTAACACCTCCCTATACTTTGTTGGGTTGTACGTCCTCTGCAGCAACAGCTATACCACAGCTTAAAGAATTTGGAAAGTTTATAATGGATGGCTATTACTTTAAACGTTTGTTTGGTAATTGTGTCTTGCATTTTCGTGGCCATGTTGGCTTTTTACACAGCTTGTCTAGGAAAGAGATAGGACCTTTTGAGCGATTTTATTTGGGCGGTACATCAAGTACGCCGATAAAATTATTGGGTACTAATTTTGTTACGTTACGTGGTTATCCAGATGAGAGTCTTACACCAGAAGACTATACAAGAAAGATAAAAGGGGGTGTTTTATTTAATAAACTTGTTTCAGAGTTGCGTTACCCAGTTGCGTTGGCACCTATTTGTTGCTATCTATTGGGGTTTGTGGAAATAGGAGATAGTTGGTTAAACTATAAAGAGTTCAACCTATATAATATGAGAAAATCTATAGGTGGTGGCATACGCCTTATCTTGCCTATACCTCTTATACCAATGCTTGGCTTGGATTTTGGCTATAGGTTAGATCCTGTAAAAGATATACGTAATGCTAAAAGTTCTTTCGAATATCATTTCACCCTTGCACCTAGTATCCGTTAGTTAGCATAAAAAGACCATGCTCTGGACAAATTGGTATTTTTGTAAAGTTTTATATTATAGGTCTATAATATAATATTATATTATGTCATTGTAACATACGATTTTATTACAACAAACATTGCTATGATAAAAAATCTAGTTATTGTTGAGTCACCTGCAAAAGCCAAAACACTAGAACGTTATTTAGGCAGTAACTATCAAGTAGCCTCCTCTAATGGTCATATTAGAGATCTTATTAAGGGCAATAATGCCATTAACATTGAGCAAGGGTTTTTGCCTAGTTATGAAATCAGTCCTGGCAAGGAACGGGTGGTACAACATCTTAAAAAATTGGCCACTGGTTCTGATTGTATCTATCTAGCTAGCGACGATGATCGGGAAGGAGAGTCTATTTCATGGCATTTAAAAGAGACGCTTGGGTTAAAAGATAATCAGGTGCAACGCATTGTCTTTAGAGAAGTTACTAAAATGGCTGTTTTAAATGCATTGAAACAGCCACGTGCTATTGACTCAGCTTTAGTAGATTCGCAACAGGCTAGACGTGTTTTAGATAGACTTGTAGGCTATGACCTATCGCCTTTATTATGGAAAAAAATCAAACCAGGGCTTTCTGCGGGCCGTGTACAATCTGTTGCGGTAAGGATGGTCGTAGAGCGAGAAAGAGCTATTGATCGTTTCGTTTCAACTGCCCATTTTGCCATATCAGCTTTTTTTATTTTACCAACAGGACAGTTGTTGAAGGCAAATGGTACAGAGAAATTTAAAACAGCCGAAGAAGCCTTTGGATTTTTAGAACAATGCCAAGAAGCCATTTTTTCTATTAAAGCATTGGATACAAAAGCATTAACACGGTCCCCTTCTCCTCCTTTTATTACTTCTACATTACAACAAGAGGCTAGTAGAAAGCTTGGCTATTCTGTGAACCGTACTATGGTGCTTGCTCAGCAGCTCTATGAAACCGGTAAAATTTCCTATATGCGAACGGATTCAGTTAATCTGTCCAAAGAGGCTATACAAAGTATATCGGAAACGGTTTCAACTATCTATGGGGCTACTTACTTTCAGGCTAGAGCCTATACTACTAAATCATCTACTGCACAAGAGGCGCATGAAGCGATACGGCCTACTGATTTTTCATTAAAAGTAGCCAGTAGCCATAAAGACGAACAGCGGCTCTACGAACTAATTTGGCGTAGAGCCATCGCTTCTCAAATGGCCGATGCACAAATAGAAAAAACAATAGCAATGGTTCAAATTTCTACAACAGAGCAGCCATTAATCGCAACCGGAGAAGTATTAAAATTTGAAGGTTTTTTAAAGGCATATATACGCGATGAGGTTGATGAAGCAGAGGATTGTAAAACAATGTTGCCACCTCTCCATATAGATCAAGAACTTGTTCTAGAAAAAATATTGGCTAGAGAACGGTTCAGTAATCCGCCCGCTCGCTATACGGAGGCTACTTTGGTCAGAGATCTAGAAGAAAAAGAAATCGGACGTCCATCTACTTATGCACCTATTATTGCGACTATTCAAAAAAGAGGGTATATCAAGTTGGAATCTCGTGAAGGTTTTCCACGTGCTTATAGGTTATTGACGCTACAAAATAAGCTGATTCATACAGAAACACTAACTGAAGTTGTTCGTGCTGAGAAGCAAAAGCTCTTTCCAACGGATATGGCTGCTGTGGTCAATGACTTTCTAGTTAAACACTTTTCTGATGTAACAGACTATAATTTTACCGCATATGTAGAAAAAGAGTTGGATAAGATCGCACAAGGTACGAAGATCTGGAATCAAATGCTAAGAGAATTTTACAATGGTTTTTATCCTAAGGTGCAAGCTACTGCGGGCATAGACCGAACTATGGTAAACTATACGAGGCTTTTAGGAAAAGATCCAGCAACCAATGCTTCGTTAATAGTCCGATTGGGTAAATATGGTCCATTGGTTCAGTTAGGCATTGAAGAAGATGGTCGTGAGGAACCACCTCGTTTTGCAGGACTACAAGCCAATCAGCGTATGGAAACAATTACCCTAGAAGAAGCCTTAAAACTTTTTAAACTACCACGTCTAGTAGGGACCTTTGAAACACTTCCACTGATGATAAATATAGGCCGATTTGGCCCATACATTAAACATGGTTCGCTTTTTTATTCTATACCAAAAACAGATGATCCATTTACTATGGATGAACAAAATGCAATAGCGATTATTGAAGCCAAACGGAAAGCAGATGCTGAAAAATTAATCAAAACTTTTCCTGAAGATCCAACTATACAAATTTTAAATGGAAGATGGGGCGCTTATATTAAAAATGATAAAAAACATACCCGTATTCCTAAAGATATTACAGATCCTAAGTCGCTTAGTTTAAAAGAATGTTTGAATATTATGGAAAGGAATCTAAAATCAAAAAAATAAATAAAAAATTTCTATTACTTGTTTATTGAATAAAACAGTGACCGAATTTTTTAATTCATAAAACTTTATACGTAAATTACGTATAGTATAGTAAAAAAGAAAAAGCAATTTATCTGTAATAAATTCAAAAGTAATTTTTATTTTTTTTAGCCATTATGAGCCACAATAACAACCGTAATACCATCTTTATATTTTTTTTTACCTTATTATTGCATTGTATGCGTAGTGACTGCGTGTGGGCTGATCCAAAGGTAACATATGGATCAACTACTGCAAAAATTGCACATCATTACCTAAGGTCTTTTACTATTCTTCCTGCCTCTTCTACTTTATTTCTTTCAAAAACAAAGAAAAAAAACACTTTACAAACGGATAGTATAACATTGGCTGAAAGCACCCAACGCAAAGTTGTATTACGTACGATATTTGCTAATATTGATGTCAATATTCCGACAGAAAGTGGTAGTATACTGAACAATAATGCATGGACAGATTTAACGCTTTTTTGTGGGAAGCCTAATAATCTATCTTATCACTTCCTTTCGCGTATTAATCGTACCACTACTGTACTAGGTGAGTGTGTATTGGCTACACTTTTAGTAACGCCAACCAGTGATATTCCAACACTAACCAACCGTCAACAAACCTTGCACCTATTATTAGAAGATCCGATTTCTTTGGCAAATTTAAAACAAACTTTGGCATCCTACCAAAGGGTAGAACAACGTTTAATTTCTTTATGGACCCATACAGATCCACTTTATACCCATGCATATAGGAATTATATGCATCAGCGCTTCCTATCATCTAATCCTGCTGCCAATAAAATAGCACGTAAGCTTAATACCCGGATTTTTTTTAGAAACCTTTTAGATATATATGGAGAATTTGTTTCCCTTCCGATAGTAGGCCTATTTTGGTGTGAAGCTACCCACTGGATGACTTCTATTTCAAAAGGAGGTTATATACCAGGCAGTAGAAGCAGTAGAAGCAGTAGCTATGTCCCCCTCCCCTTATTTGTGCCTATTTATTCCATTGGATCTGTTATAAACCATTATAAGCATACCAATGGCCAGCCATCGCTTTTACCTTTTTTAGGTGTAGCCGTTACGCACACAGCAGCTGTATGGCGCGGTTATTGTGGCATAAAAAGTTATAAAGAGTATAGTGCTGTTTTTCGCAGCCTAGCCAACCGTATGCGCGATGTACAAATTTTTATGCAAACCATCCAACAGATCAGTAATATTGTAGCAGCCAATCAAGCATTAGAGACCAATTATGGTCCGTCCTTAACTGCAATAAGGGCCCTATTGGAAAAACGTAAAGAGGCGACTGAAATAGGCATTTTAATAAGCAACTTGTTAGATATGAAACTTAATAATTGGTCCTATATTCGTGGAAACAGTGGTAAGTTACTCGCTACATACAATTTGTTTATAGAACATAAAGATTGCTTAAAACCCGCTATGTATGCATTAGGTCAGTTAGATGGCTTTATGGGGATGGCTACTTTAGTAAAAGAAGCCAAGACAACCTTTCCAAAACACTCTTACACTTTCACTAAGTTCTTAAATCGTTCAGAGCAAACTACGCCATGTATAATGTTAGATGGAATGTGGTATCCAATGTTGAATCCTGAAACGGTTGTGGATAATACTATAGAAATGGATGGTTATAAGACGCGTAATATAATCCTTTGTGGACCGAATGCAGGTGGAAAATCTTCTTTTATTTCTGGTGTAGCAAGTAATTTACTACTCAGTCAAACTTTTGGGATTGCAGCGGCTAAAAGTGCGGTTATTACTCCTTTTGATAAGATCAACACTTTTATAGAACTCAAGGACGATATAGCCTGTGGTGCTTCTCTCTTTATGGTAGAAGTAGAACGCATGCATCGGTATATGAATATGCTGGAAAACGCCAAACCCAATGAATTTATTTTTACTATTTCTGATGAACCTTTTGCCCGTACCAACCCAGTTGAAGCCAGTGCTGCAGCTTATAGTATATTGGCTGGTATGGCCAAATATACTAATGCGCTTCATATTGTTTCTACACATTATCCAATTTTAATGCATCTAGCCGATAAATTTAAAGACAGGGGTATTAGAAATTTTAAGGTTTTTATAGATAAAAAGCCAGATCAAAAATTACACTATACTTATAAAGTTGTACCAGGTGAGGCAGACCAATCCATTGCTTTGAAAATACTTGAACAGGAAGGATACGATCCAGCACTATTGAAACAAGCAGAAGATATTGTTCAAAATACTCAAAAGTGGCCTTTGTTAAAATACTTTCAAGGAAAGGATAAAAAGGGATAAGATGTAGCAACCACAGATGATCTTAAAAAGTGTTTGGAAAGAGCTATCGCACATAGCTTGTCAGTTGTTATCTTATGGAGCTGACCACAGAATATGGTTACTAGAAGGGCCTATAGGTTCTGGTAAAACCACTTTAATTAAAGAACTTTGTAAGGCGCTGAAAACGGTTCATACGGTCAACAGCCCAACTTTTTCAATTATTAATGAATATGAAACGGTAGATTATATGCCTATTTACCATTTTGATTGCTACAGGTTGGATAATGTTAATGATGCAATTGCACTAGATTTTGAAAGTTATTTTGCTTCTGGTTGCTATTGTTTTATAGAATGGCCTTCAAAAATTCAATCCATTTTACCTTTAGATTATTTTTTGATTACGATAGAAGTAAAAACAGCGACAAGTAGAAACCTGATTTGTCATATATAGTATAGGAAAAATAGAGCGCACCCTAAAATCTAAATATTGAAAAGAGATATCGATTCAATAAGTTTATATAAAAAATACTTCAAGCTAGGCTATTTTATACCAAGAAACCTAGTTTTTTGGTGTTTAGTCCATGATGATTTGATCCTTAAAAAATATAGTTATGTGCTGCCATAAAAAATATCGTCTAATAGCATTTATTTGTGTAGGCTATTTATCGACTACTGCTTGTAGCAAGTATAACAGTGAGTCTCCTATGTTTGGTTCTGATGGTCGTTCTATTGCCGAAAATTCAAAGTGCAATTACCAATTTATAGCAGATATTCTCAAAGACCATGGTCTGATTGCAGGGGAGCATCATATAGTAGCATACTTATATGATGAACTTGATGCAATAACAGAAAAATACTTTGAAATGGGTTCGGATCCAAACTCGCAACCACTCTTAGTAGAGGAACTAAATAGTTTAGTAAGATGCATACAAAATATTTTTAAAGAAAAAAAATGTAAAATATTAGAAGAATTAGCAAAAAAAACATATTATCCAATAATATCAGGATATCATAAACCAAGTATAAAAGATTCAGGTAAAACTCAACCTCTTTTGATACATGCAGTCAATATTGGGGATGTAAAAATGGTAGATATACTATTTAAATTCTTCTGGGATGCTATCCCAGACAAATATGATGCAATTTTTGCTCAAAAATTCGGTCCTGCAGCGTACACAATTATCCACCAAGCAGTAGCGAACGGCAACTTTGAAATGCTCGAATACTTAATAACTAAATATATTGCAATTAAAAAAGCATCAGGTTCATCACAAGACAAAGCTTATTTGGATCTAAAAAACATTTTAAATATAAAAAATGGGGCAGGGCAGAGCCCAGTGGCTATGGCATTGGCAGAATGTGTTGTTATCGAGAACCAATATGCTTTAGAGATCTGCCAGTATTTGTTAAGCTGTGTTGGTCTGTGGTTTGAGAATAATGATTTTGAAAAGAAACAGGTCATGTCTGCTTTTAAGAATATATGCGATTATAGTTTTGATATGTTCAAAAGTATAATCCAAAGCCTCCCTCCTAATTGTTTATCTAATGAAGAAACGATAAAAAAAATTGTTAATTCATCAGATGAGCATCATGATACTTTACTATCCCTTTTAGTAGAAAAGTCTTGTAAAGAGGGAACCTCTAAAAAAGAAATAAGTTATCTAATAAACTTGGGTGCTGATTGCACGAGTTTTAATAAATCGGGTGTATCCCCTATAGTTGCAGCTATTAAGCATAATGATTTGGATACATTGAAATTACTACCATTAAAATCTAATATCAATAAAAAAAATAAATATGGAGCCACGCCCCTGCATTACGCAAGTGGCTATAAGAGGTTCCAATTACCACATACCATATCACCGTCACCTGAGACTAGAACAAATCAGACTAGTATAGTTAAACATTTATTAGATCAGGGTGCTGACCATTCAATAAAAAATAATGTGGGTGATACACCTACCCATCAAGCAATTAAAAGTAACACGAATGATATACTAATGGTGCTTCTTGAAAATGGAGCCGATGCCTTAACACCCAATAAGGAAGGGAAGACTGCTTTGGACCTTTTAGCCTATAATATTCCTATGAGCTGCTCTACATTACGTTATGGCGTAACACCTTTACATTCTAAACAAGAGGAGTCAATGCGTTTGCTTGCAGAGGTTTTGGGTAAAGATATAATATCTAAAAAATCGGTTCACGCTCAATCTGAATATAAAAAATGGGAACAGTCCATTAGTCTTTATAAGACGATAAATACGGTTTACAAGGACGGACCAAGGCATAAGGATCTATTCATAAATAATATAAATGTCCAACTTGATCGGGAGTTTGGGCTAAAACTGACTGTTCCTCCATCTACCTGTAAAAAAAGGAAATATAGTCCTAATACAAGCTTAGTCTCTACTAAAAAGCGTAAATGTAAGGATGGTTCTTCAAGTGGTAAAACACAGGGGATCTAATTTTACACTTTTATAGAAGCGTTTATGAAATTCAATTCTTGAATCAATACATTTACCTAATTCTACTTGGTCATGGTATTCGATATTGCATTGTGTATGATAATATTTTTTTTATTATCTGTTGCCTTGGTCTCTTTTTACGCTATTAGAAAAAGGATTAGTTCTTTTCGACCCTATGCTGTAGGGAATAGGGCATTTTCTACAGCTAGCTTGACTGCTACTGTATTGGCTACTTATTATGGAGGGGGGACGATGATGAGTTATATTACACAATTTTCTGATGGGATTTTCTGGGTAAGTTGGAGGATTTTTGGTGTGATGGCTGCTTGTTTTACGCTCAGTTGGCTGGGTATGGGTATGGCTAAGTTTATCTACCATATTTCCATGCCAGAGACAATGGGTCGCGCCTATGGAAGGTATCCAAGAATCATTACCGCTCTATTGAACATTTGTTATTCTACTGTTGTGGTTGCTATCCAAATTCATGTTATGGCCCAGGCTATAAGTATCTGTATCACATCAGTTAGCCCACTATCTATTACCATTCTGACTACCTTGATGCTTGTTATATATGCTATATTTGGTGGTATTCGTGCAATTGTTCTGACCGATGTATGGCAATGTATTACTTTTTTTATTCTTATTTGCCTCTTAGCATGGTTTATCTTTAAACAAACAGACCAATCATTTGGTCAAATCATTGCCTTTACAGCTGCTCAAAAAAAATTTGGGTTAAGCTATTTATTGCTTCATGATAGAAAACTAGTAGCTACACTGCGCTATCTATCTACTTTTTTCTATTGTATAGAACCAGCTTTTGTACATAATATTTATATGGCTTCTAGTCCCCAGCAAGCGAAAAAGACGTTCTTATATGCTGGTATTTTAGGTGCTATTATTATGGTATGTTGCTCACTGATTGGCTTATTTATTTTTGTATGGGTACCATCCAATCTATCAGGAATAGAAATTTGGGATTATATAGTGGCACATACCTCACCTTTATTAAAAGGAATTATTTGTACTTGTGTATTAGCCATGACTATGTCTACAGCTGATTCTAGGCTACATATTTGTGCAGTGATGATCAGCTACGATATAGTACCCAACATATTGCCCGTGTGTCTTAGAAAGAAACTTTCCTTTGCCTATCATTATAAAATAGCCCATATGGCTATATTGGTTTTGGCTACGTTAGCCGTACCATTGGCTCTTAGTAGTAGTTATTTTATTGCAGATCAGTTTGCTCGTTTCTATGGCCGTTTGTATGTGCCTATAGTCGTTGCTCCATTTATTTTAGCTGTTTTAGGCTTTTGTACTACCCAGCGCACTGTTTTAATCGGTATGGTTGCAGGCGCATTATCTGTTTTTGCTTGGCGGAAATGGATTTATCCTATATTGGGAACCACTGATAGTGTTGTCCCTTGCATGGTCGTCAATGGTTTAGTAATACTGGGTGTACACTATTTATGGCCAGGTCAAAAGCGTATAAAAGAGCCAAACCATGGCCTATTAAAACAATAAATAAACTTAAGCATCAAAAGACCTTTATAACACAGTTTTTATCAGGTAAAAAGAAACGTCTAAATCGATTTGAATAGGTCTATGTGCTTTTTTGGTAAAAAAAGATAGTGGCTCTTTCTGAAGCTAGCCGAATGGTTTTTTGGGTATCAATAAGGTCCCTACTACCATTGTTATCGTAATACCACTTTTTTCCTGATTGTACAAATGGAATAAAATGTTCTTTTGGAACATTACTATGCTTTGGTATAGGTACCAAAAATCCTATTAAAGCATAGGTATGCTTTTCCGAGTTACCGGCGTTGGATCTAAGCGTTATAGATTCTGTTCCAGCCAATCTATGCTTATCACAGCCATTATGCTGCTGATTGTTGTTAAATACAATCACTAATCTACTGGTTGATTCATGCAATGGGGCGCTACTAGCTGTTTTTCCCCTATCTAGTAGATGGGCTTCTATAAAGCTACTGAAATCATTTTGTGCATATGAACCAGTAGGTGAGGACATAGATAAAATGGTTGGTTTTTTTGAATTTTGAAATTGGACTGATAAAAGATCAGACCAACTGATATCCTTTAAAATAACTTTTACATTATCATTTATTTCATCCGAAAGATCTCGGAATAATCTATAGCCATTAGGTATAAGTTGCCCAGGTCCTTTTATATTATTTTGCGCTCTGTTGAATAGTTTTCTCTTTTCTATAGGAGCAATAGGTCCAGGTTCATATCTAGGTGCATCTCTTTTACAACCTATACTGATTGCTATTGGTAATACACTAAGCCTTAGCTGTATTTGGCGCAACAAAACAAATTTCCATTCCATACAATAGGGTTTACTTGTAGAGGTTAAAGCGCACGATATGTTTTTTTATTACCATTTTCTTGCCTGTTGCCAGAGTTTACAATAATGCCATCCAGCTATAAAGAGTTGCATGATTAAGAACCAGTGATAGCCTTGAAGATACAAAATAGGAATGGCAATGGCAGCAGTGACCAAGCCGATGATAATACTGGCTAGATAGCCCTTATGGCCAAAAAATTTTTCTAATATATAGCGCAACAACCAGCCACCATCCAGTGGCGCGATGGGTATTAAATTCAGCAGCAACCATCTACTATTTATATACGTAGTTATAAAGAGCAAATATTTCAACAGATAGCTATTAAAAATATTAAATTTAAGCAAAAGATAGGCCGTCAGTGTCAATAATCCTTGAAAAAAGGGACCTGAAAGGGTAATTAAAAATTTTTGTTTACTTGTTAAATCTGCAGCATTGAAGTGAGTGGTGCCACCAAAGGCTTGTAATACAATGTTGGGTGCTGCATGAAAAAAACGAGCCATTAACGCATGGCCATATTCATGTACCAATATGCTTAAGGTAAAAACACTAGACCATAGCAGAATTTCTATATATTCGCTACCTATACTACTGATTACCAACAATAAGAATATCCAATAACTTAGGTCAATAGCTACTGAAATTTTTAAAAATTTAAAACGCAAAGCTGTACTATATTTTAGGTGATTCACCTATAAATTAAATAGAAAATAGTATGATAGAATCCGATTTACTTTAGGCAACCCATTTCCAAACGATAGGCCGCCCTTAGCATTAGGCTTTTTGCTTTCTTAAGGTGTTCATTCGTTGTTTTTTTAATAAATTCTATTTTACACTTTACGAGAGATATACTTTTCTCTTCTTATAGATTGTAAGCTAAAACCTATATTTTGCAACTGTTCAATACTTTCATCAATCATATATGGATTACCGCATAGGTATACCAAATCGGTCATTGGATTTAAATCAAGGCTTTCAAAGGCGGATTGTACATAGCCTACATATTGATAAGGAGCTGTTTCTCTATCTGCTCTACTCAAATAGCCACGAAAGTGAAAGTTTGAGTATTTTTGGGCAAAAGCAATAAAATCTTCTACATAAAGTAGGTCATGCGCATAACGTACACCTAGTAGCAAGGTTACCTTCAGCTTTTTATCTTCTTCTAGCCGTTCAGCAAGTATAGGGAGCATAGAACGATAAGGTGCTACACCAGTTCCAGTAGCTACCAATAGGTAGTGGGTTGGTTTTTCTGCTGGTTGAAGGATAAGCCTACCTTTAGGTCCAACACAGTCTAATAGATCTCCGCTTTTTAGATTAAAGAGGATGTTGGTCGCAAAGCCGTTCTGAACAGGGGCTATTGCGATGTCCAATCGGTTGGTTTGCGAAGGGCTATTGGCTAAGCTATAACTACGTGGTACTATTTTCCCAGACAGGTGTGGCAATAAAAAAGTAATAAATTGGCCTGGTATAAATGGGAAAGGTAGTTTATCCAAACGTCTAAAAGATAACTCTGCTACACTAGGTGTAAGCATTGTCGAGGCTATAAACTCAACTTTAAATTGACTTTGTTCCATTTTTTCTATATAATACCCGTTAGACTTTTGCTATTTTCTTTGGGCAATGCTTCAGTCTTTACTTTCAAATCTAAAAAAAATTAACCATCTGTCGAAACTTTTTATGACAAACCAAGTCACAATACTAAAAATTAGGCTATGGACCGGTTGTTGAGTTTTTGTACATATTCATTCAGATATAGCTATAAAGACGAATGATAAACCTTTAGCCTCCTGAGCAAGAGATGGTTTGGTATTAAAGCCACAAGACTGCTGCAATAGATTTTTAAAATTTAGGTGTGTGATTCATAGAGATTGTTACACCTATGCTGTCCGATTAAATTTAAACCACTAGAGATTATCCCACACTACCCTCCAGTGTAAGTGCCAATAGTTTTCGTGCTTCTACCGCAAACTCCATAGGCAACTGATTGAGTACTTCTTTGCAATAACCATTGACAATAAGTGCAATAGCAGTTTCATGATCGATACCACGTTGATTGCAATAAAAAAGTTGATCCTCACTAATTTTAGATGTAGTGGCTTCATGTGCCACTTGGCCGGTTGGATGGCTTACTACTATATAAGGGAAAGTATGGGCACCGCAGCTATTACCAATTAACAAAGAATCGCACTGAGAAAAATTAGTAGCCTGGGCTGCTCCAGGGGTGATCTTGACCAAACCTCTATAGCTATTATTGGATTGACCAGCGGCAATACCTTTGGCTACAATCCGACTCTTAGTATGTTTACCCAAGTGGATCATTTTCGTACCTGTATCTGCTTGCTGTCTGTTTTTGGTTACTGCTATAGAATAAAATTCACCTATCGAATGGTCTCCCATTAAAATGCAACTCGGATACTTCCAAGTAATGGCTGAACCAGTTTCTACTTGTGTCCATGAAATTTTAGCATAGGCGCCAGCACAAAGGCCTCGCTTGGTTACAAAATTATAGACACCGCCTACCCCATCTTTATTGCCTGGATACCAATTTTGTACGGTAGAATATTTTACATGCGCAGCCCTTGCAGCATAAATCTCTACTACAGCGGCATGTAATTGATGTTCATCCCGCATAGGTGCTGTACACCCCTCTAAATAGCTAACATAGGCATCTTCTTCTACGATAATCAAGGTGCGTTCAAATTGACCGGTATTGGTAGCATTGATGCGAAAATAGGTAGAAAGTTCCATAGGGCAATGGACCCCCTTTGGAATGTAGCAAAAGGAACCATCACTAAAGACAGCGGTATTAAGAGCAGCAAAATAATTATCGGTCATAGGGACCACTTTACCCAAATATTTTTCAACCAAATCAGGGTATTGCTGAACAGCTTCACTAAAAGAACAAAAAATAATGCCTAGCTTGTTTAATGTATCTTTAAAAGTTGTGGCCACAGAAACACTATCTAACACCACATCCATCGCTACACCCGTTAGTCTTTTTTGCTCCTCTAACGAAATCCCCAACCGCTTAAAAGTAGCCAAAAGTTCTGGATCAGCCTCTTCTAAACTGTTTAACTGTACTTTTTGTTTAGGTGCTGCGTAGTAAATAATATTTTGGTAATCTATAGGTGGATAGACAATTTTTGCCCAGGTAGGCTCTTTTAATTTAGACCAATGATAAAAAGCTTCTAACCGGCGTTTGAGCAACCAAGATGGCTCTTTTTTTTTCTCAGCGATAAGTCGAATAGTAGCTTCCGTTAAGCCTTTAGGAATTGTATCTACAGGAATATTGCTTTCAAATCCATATGGATACTCAGATGCATGAATAAGATCTTGTATATCTTCTTTTGCCATAATTGTTCTAGATAGATGCTATGCATCTGTTTAGCTTTCTAGCTCTGCTGCCTACAAGTAGGAAAAAATAGTTCTTGTAAAAAGCCGCAAACTGAAAAGGTTACTGAGCACTTTTAATTTGTTTCTATTTGCTCCGTATGTTTTAGAGCCTGTTGAGCAGCCATTTGTTCCGCACATTTTTTAGTTCTACCTGTCCCCTCTCCCATAACTTTTTCACCTATAAGCACCTGCGCGGTAAATTCTTTATAGTGTTCACATTGTTTCTCTTCAAGAATTTTGAAAACTACTTGAAGGTGATATTTGTGTGCCCATTGAATGATCTTACTTTTAAAATTGGTATCATGTTCTATCAGATCTTTTAGACTTATATAATTGACTATCAAATAATCAATAACAAATTTTTTGCAGCGTTCATAGCCATGATCCAAATAAACAGCACCAATAAAAGCCTCTAAGGCATTGCCATACATAAATTTATGGCCACTTGGTTTTATCAGATTGGTATCATAATGCAATAGCTTATCTAAATGCATTTTACGTGCCAACCCATTTAAAGTATCTCTATTGACCAACCTTGACCGTATGTCTGTTAAAAAACCTTCTTCTTTTAATGGATATTTTTTGAAAAGATAGTCTGCAACAATAGCAGATAATACAGCATCACCAAGAAATTCAAGTCGTTCATTTGAGGTATGTCCTTCTTCTATAGAACTATGCTGAAGGGCTACCTTGTATAAAGCTAGATTTATAGGAACCATTCCGGTAACTGCTCTTATAAAGGAAACCAACTGCTGGGTAGCAGGATTTTGCTTTATAAAAATATGCTGGAATAAATTTAGGAATCTTCCCATTTTTTGAAGATTATAGAAACGTTATGTCCACCAAAACCAAAGGCATTGTTTTGTGCAAATAAAATGGTCCTTTTTACTGCGTTATGTAAGGTTAGATTGATGCGTGGATCAATGGCTTCATCTAATATTTTATGATTAATCGTTGGGGGAACGACTTGATGTAACAAGGCTAAAACAGTAGCAATAGACTCTATCGCTCCCGCTGCACCCAATAAGTGGCCGGTCATGGACTTAGTCGAACTAATGTTAAGCTTATAAGCATGCGCACCAAATACATGTTGAATAGCCTTTACCTCATTCACATCGCCCAGTGGGGTGCTGGTACCATGGGCATTAATGTAATCTATGCCATCTGGTGTAATTTGGGCACTGGTCAAAGCACGCTGCAATGCCAAAATGACGCCTCCTGTATCTGGTGCGGTAATGTGATGGGCATCTGCAGACATCCCTACACCTACTAATTCGGCGTAAATTTTAGCATTTCTTTTTTTGGCATGGGTATAAGATTCAAGAATTAAAGCACCTGCTCCTTCTCCCATCACAAAACCATCTCTGGTTTGATCAAAAGGACGCGAAGCAGTTAAGTAGTCTTCGTTGCGTTGAGAGAGTGCTTGTAATGCATTAAACCCAGCGATGCCTATTTGAATAATAGGCGCTTCTGAACCACCTGCTACCACTACATCTGCATCTTTTAGTTTAATCAACTGAAAAGCAGCTATTATAGCATTTACTGCAGAAGCACATGCTGCAACTGTAGCAAAGTTAGGCCCCTTAAAACCATATTTAATAGATAAATGACCAGAGGGAATATCTGGTATAATTTTAGGAATAAAAAAAGGATTGATTCTAGGGTCCATACCACCAGCGGCAAAGCCTAAAACGGTTCCTTCTGTAGTACCTAAACCACCTATACCAGAACCCCACACAACCCCTACACGCTCTTTATCTACCAAAGGAGTAATTAATCCAGCATCTTGTATGGCTTCATCTCCAGCTACCATAGCATACTGGGCAAATGGATCCATTCGTTTTACATCTTTTGCATCAAGATGATTATATGGATCATATTCTTTTAAAGTACAGGCAAATTTGGTTTTATGTTTGGTTGTATCAAAGCTGGTGATGAGCGCTGCGCCACTTTGACCAGAAACCAGGCCATCCCAATATGCCTTAATATTATTGCCAATTGGGGTAAGGGCACCCAATCCTGTAACCACTACTCTTGTGGAGCACATACGAAAATAAACTAAGCCTTACGTTTGGATAAGATTTTTTCTAAATAATCTACAACACTACCAACTGTTTGCAGGTGAGTTGCTTCATCATCTTTAATCTGTACATCAAACACTTTTTCAAGTTCCATAATCAAGTCTACTTGATCTAAGGAATCGGCACCGAGGTCATTTACAAAATGAGCAGTAGGCAACGCTTCTTGCGCTGAAATATTTAGTTTATCCACAAGAATGGCTACTACTTTATCCGTAATATCTTTTTTATTCATTTAATTAAATATTTTGTAATTTGGCGAAAATGAATTTGATTAGTAAAATTACTATACCACTAGTACTTACCTAAGGTAATAGATAAAAAGATTAAACAACCATTATAAGTGAGTAGGCAATTTTTCTATCCGGTCTGTTTGCCAACTAGTAAATTTTTCATTGGCTTGTTCTTGGGTGATGGCGCCTTTCATAACACCTACCTGAAGATGCTTTTTAAGCATAACACCCTGCTTCGACAAAAGTGTTTTTACCGTATCGGTAGGCTGCGCACCTTGAAAAAGCCACTTTAATGCACTAGCTTCATTAAGTTTAATAGTTGCAGGAGCTGTATTGGGATTATAGTTCCCAATTTTTTCTATAAAACGACCATCCCGTGGCGACCTTGCATCTGCTACAACGATATCATATTCTGCTAAATGTCTTCTACCACATCTAGCCAACCTTATTTTTACAGCCATACTATTGCCTTTCTAGCGAATTTCGTTCGCAAATGGTTAATAAATTACTTTCTTCTTGTTAAGAAAACTTGTATATAACGACGGATTACATATTATCCACCGAAACAATAGAACGCAAGCCCTTGTTTTTTTTAAAGACCACTACACCATTGGTTAAGGCAAATAGGGTATGATCTCTGCCTAACCCAACATTTTTACCAGGATAATAACGGGTACCTCTTTGACGAACAAGGATGTGGCCAGCGATTACGTTTTCTCCACCATACTTTTTTATGCCGAGCCGCTTACTTTCTGAATCTCTTCCGTTACGGGAGCTACCTGCCCCCTTCTTATGTGCCATGGGATCGTATTACTTTATAATGTCTTCAATAACAATTTTGGTATGCTCTTGACGATGGCCGCGCTTAACTTTATATCCATTTCGTCTTTTTTTCTTAAAAACGATAATTTTATCTCCTTTCGTATGTTCCAATACTTTTGCCTTAACGGTTACCCTATTTAGTATAGGGGCACCAACTGCTACTGTGCCTTCCTCGTCATCTAAAAGTAGTACTTTATCAAAAGTAAGCAAATTACCTACTTCACTTTGCAATTTAGGCGTATAAAGCCACTGCTCTTTGGAAACTTTAAACTGGGCTCCTGCTATTTCTACAATTGCATACATATATTTCTATAAGCTAAAAGAATACTATTTTTTCTATTATTAGAAATAATAGACCTCAACAAAGTTAAGCTTTATTCTATAAAATAAAAAATGGCCAACCGATATTATTTTTATGCTTGTTTTTTACAGCCCGTTTTCTTGTTGAATAGATTTAACCATATCAAGAGGCTTGTTTAGTTTGTTAGTTGTCCTGCGTAACAAATAGTGTACAACAATCATCACCAGCCCATTTATCAACATACAAGGTACGTGTCCAGTAGCCGTACCCACTATAGAGACCATCCATTTTTGCCAAGCCAACATAGATAGTAGGCCAGTAGCCATCCCTATTAAACCAACAGAAGACGAAGTACGGAGCCCTAAAACAGCTAAAATAAATGGGGCTATTATTACTGGAACATAGAAACGCAAATACCACATAAGGATGTTGTATAAGGTAGATGTAGGAAGATTAAAAGCTAAAACGATAGTGAATAGGGACACAACAAACAGCGCTACACGAAAGGCTTGAAGTTGGTGGAAGTAGAGAAACCTTCTGAAACAACCTATACTTTTGGGTATATCATAAGCCAACATAATACTAGCAACATGTAACCTAGAATCAACGGTAGACATAGCGAAAGATAACATAACAATAGAAACTATTGTTTTTAAAGGATAGGAAGCATTAGCAAGAAAATGATTCCAAATAGCTTTAGAGGGTACATGGGGGAAGCAGACAAAAACCAATAGACCAACTACTATAATACATGCTGCAATAACACTAGAAAAAATAGCAGCACATAAGCATGCTTTTCTTGCTTGAGCGGGACTCTTACACATGTATACATGTTGCACAAGATAGGGCCCCACACCAGCAACCAAATTGGTAAGGTAACTAAGTATAGTTGGTACTACTTTTCTACCAGAGGGTATAATATTATAAAGTCCAAATTGTTTTTGCGATTTGAGAAAATCAATAATTTCAATGATTGGGGTCCTTATCTTTTTGAACACTAACCAAGCTACTACAACTATAAAGATAGAAAAAACGATAGATTGCCATACATCTGTAAAGGCAATAGCACGTGCACCTCCAAATATAGCATAAATCACCATAACGAGCGTAATCAGTATAGTAATGGTTAATGGCCGACCTGAAGGTAGAAAAAGGCTAACTGTATCAGACATAATCCGAACTTGTAAAGAGATAGTAATACTTGCATTACAAACTTCAAATAAAGCAGTAATCAGTCGTGCATAACGACCATAGGCACTATCCATGGTCTCTGGCATTGATAGGTGATAGATGAACTTGGACATACGCCCTGCTAACCAACTTAAGAGCAATAAAGGACAAAGTGCAATTACCATTCTATAAACTATATACCAGACCCCTTTAGAAGCATATGTGATAATTTGTGTTAGTAACGTCGATGAACAAATAACAGGCTACTATAGTAGCGACTATAGTAGCTGTATCAAATTGTTTATAGCCAACGGCATGCTCCCCAAAGCTGATAGCCCTTTTGGTTAAAGAACAAAAAGAAACTATTAAAGTACATAGTAAAAAAATTACTAGTACAGGTAAGGAAAAATCAAGCGAGATCATTGGAATTCTGTATTATAAAGCATAAGATGTAATACTTCCTTATGAAATTCGTAAACGGATTTGTAATCAATATGGAAATGTTTCATTAATAACTCAAATTCTTGTTCTGCGTCGTAAATATCAACTTTAATAGTACCTTTAACATGAATAGTTGATTCGTTAGAAGGAGTATCCTTAGCATACTCCTCTCTTAGCTTTGTCAAGAGAGGACGCCAAGTTTCGCTGCTAGTTCTAAATTGTTCTACATGGCTGCATTCTTTTACAAACTTGAGCATGTGTTCCATCAATTCTGGACTGTTATTTAAACTCAACCTTTCAGATAGATATTGTACCATTTTACTTTTAAATTCATCTTTTGGTAGATTGTGTTGCATAAAACGCAGAAGGTAACCATCACCTTTATTAGTAGTATGGAATCGTAAAAAAGAGAATATAAAATCACTAAATCCTACAATATTATTTATTTTTTTAAGTAATTTCTTATAACAATCTGAGGTCTCTTCTCTACATGCTAAGTTAAATAAGAGTTTGGATTTACTGGTAAAAAATGATAGTGCTTGTTGTTCAGCCATACATTTAGTGTTTCCAAAATGGCTATAAGGGTGGAGGGTAATACACTGCTTGAACTCGTCTAAGACCAAATCCAATTTGGCATCATCCTTGCTTTGTATTGCGATGCTTAGTGCTATATCTAAAAAATCTAGCTTGTCCTTATTATTGTGGCAAGTAAGTTGGAATCCAGCACACTTATGGGTAGTCTGTAACAAACACTTGAGCACGCTTAAGTTCCCTTTTTTCATGGCAACCATCAGAGGTGTTTCGTGAGCATAACTCTTACGTAATAATTCACTATTACTATTACTACGTTCTTGTTGTATTTTTGTGTTCTCTGTTTCTATATCATCT
This sequence comes from Cardinium endosymbiont cBtQ1 of Bemisia tabaci, assembly GCF_000689375.1. Taxonomy (GTDB): domain Bacteria; phylum Bacteroidota; class Bacteroidia; order Cytophagales; family Amoebophilaceae; genus Cardinium. The sequence continues at coordinate 58,374 of NZ_CBQZ010000001.1, forward strand.
TCGTTACTTTTCCAGCCCTTTAAGAAATCTAATAGTTTTCCCTTTATTTTGCAAATATCGATGGAGTTCTTGCTTAAGAGTAAAGGCCTCATCTTATCTAATAAAAACGCCATAATAGTTGCTTCCGCATTTTCATTCCCTTTATTTATACTTGCTGCTATATGTAGACATGTATTTCCGTCTGGATCAGTCTCACAGAGGTTTACAATACCTACCCCCTCAAAAAACTTATCTTGTAACAATTTTTTTACTTCATTTACATTACTTTGTTGTATTGCTTCAAAAAGTTCTTGAGTCAGCTGACTCAAAGATGAAGCTGATGGGATAGCAGGTTTACTACGTTTAGAAGGCCTATCTTCGCCAGAATCCGGGTTTATTTTCCTTTTGTAATAGTCATAGCTGCCATTTAACTTACTACAAGCGAAAAGCAAACAACCAACCATATAGGTTGGTAACCCAAAACTGAAAAACTTGGTATAGTATTTTATCTTCATAATCATGAGAAAATTTAATATGTTATGTAGCTAATTATACCAGTTAAAAAACAATCTAATTTCATGGGATGAACCATCAGAGTAAGCGAGTAATTTAGAGTAAGCAACTTCATCCAAGCTATGCTAGCAGGCCGGTAACTATACCTACTAAAGCAGCAAAGGAGGAAGTACGGAACCCTAAAAACGTCAATTCTGGATTAGAATTGACGTTAATATATCACTAATATATCACTTTTTTCTCAGGAGTAATACGAGTGTTTTGGTTGGGTATATCTTGGACATCAAATAATTGAATGATATGTAAAAAAGTAGTATCTTGTACGCAAAGAAAGCATTTAAAACATTTAATTCCATTCATATGGCAAATCACAAATCAGCTGAAAAACGCATAAGATCAAATCATACTAAGTATCTTCGCAATCGTTATCAGCTAAAAACATGTAGAACCTTTATGAAAAAGGTGGGTAATTTTACAGATAAAACCGCTGCAGAGCAGTTGTTACCTAAGGTTTTTTCTATGTTAGATAGGCTAGCAGCAAAAAATATTCTGCACAAAAATAAAAGTGCCAATAGTAAAGCTAAGCTCGCTAGATATGTCAATAGGTTAACTGCAGCTGTAGCCTAATTGCTTAAATGATATGGCACCAGAGATGTACGCAACAGTTCCGCTCAAGATTCAAGACTGGGCGCCTCAAGATCGGCCAAGGGAGAAGCTACTACAAAAGGGAGCGGCAGCCTTAACCGATGCGGAGCTTTTAGCTGTTCTTATAGGCTCTGGTACACGTAACACAAGTGTTGTAATGCTGGCACAGCATATCTTAAAAATGAATGGCAATAGTCTTCAAGAGTTGGCCAAACGTTCTGTACAAGAATTACAGCGGTTTAGGGGTATAGGGGCAGCAAAGGCAATTGCTATTGTTTGTGCTATGGAACTTACTCGTAGGCGAACCGATGAGCCATTTCGAAAAAAAGAACTGGTTAACAGTTCTTTTAAAGCTTATAAACTACTACAGCCAGATTTAACCGATAAATCTATAGAGGAGTTCTGGATCTTGTTGCTCAATAGGGCAAACTATCTTATCAAGAAAATAAAGGTCAGCACTGGGGGCACTAGTAGAACTATTGTAGATGCTAAGTGCTTATTTAGATTGGTGCTAGACCATCAAGCTGTTTCTATTATATTGGCACACAATCATCCTTCTGGCAATACGGTTCCAAGTACTGCTGATATTGAATTAACTAACTCCCTTGACAAAGCTGGGAAATTGCTTGATATAGCCGTTTTAGACCATATTATATTTACAGATAGAAATTATTTCAGTTTTTCTGATGAAGGAATGCTTTGAGGTCATAGGTTCTAAAGTAGCTTTCTTGAGGAATAGTTGGTAAAAACCCTATATCCCAATAGGGTATATATTGACGATTGCTTTAATGCTTTTTTAAGAATGTATAAAATACAATTAGCCATTCTTTTCTATAGATATGTTATCACCTTCTCCTTATCTTTGTAGGAGTTTAGTCGGTATCTTTAGACTTATTCTCTTTCTACCACAATGAAGCACAATAAATATAATAGATGACTACTCTTCTTTTTAATTAACGTTATTTAAACTACCCCTAGCCTAGGGGCCGGCCATTAAATTAAAAGATTTCATGCAATCGTTACGTAATATTGCCATTATAGCACACGTAGACCACGGAAAAACTACCTTATTAGACAACTTATTAAAGCAAAGTGGAACATTTAGATCCCATCAGGAAGTAGCCGAGCGGGTTATGGACTCTAATGATTTAGAGCGAGAACGTGGCATTACGATTTTGGCCAAGTGTACCTCTTTAGTTTGGAAAGATACCCGCATCAATATTGTAGACACACCTGGCCATGCTGACTTTGGCGGAGAAGTAGAACGCATCTTGAGTATGGTAGATGGTGTAGTCTTATTGGTAGATGCTGCAGAAGGAACCATGCCCCAAACTAAATTCGTTTTAAGTAAAGCTTTAAAGCTAGGATTACGTCCTATTGTAGTGGTTAATAAGATTGATCGTGCGGATGCGCGTGTAGAAGAAGTGGAAGATGAAATCTTAGAACTGTTTATGGCACTTGAGGCTACAGAGGCGCAATTTAACTTTCCTACCGCCTATGCTTCTGGCAGAGCAGGTTGGGCTAGTAGAACATTAGATGGTGAACGAAAAGATTTATCCCCCTTATTTGATCTAATCCTAGACCATGTACCTGCCCCAACTGTAGATTTAAATGATGATTTTTCCATGCTTATAACAGCAAGGGAATATGACCCTTATTTAGGTCGTATGCTCACAGGACGTATCTTCACGGGTAGCTTGAAAGTACAGCAGGCCATTAAAGCACTGAATAAGGATAATGCAGTGGTAGAAAATGGTAAGGTTACAAAAATTATGGCTTTCCGGGGTATGGAACATGTACCCATTGAAACAGCATATGCTGGTGATATTATTGCCATTGCAGGGATGCAACGGGCCAACGTAGCGGATACTATTTGTGCGCCTACAGTGATCAAAGCTTTACCTGCGACTCCTATAGATCCACCTACACTGGCCATTAATTTTTCAGTAAATGATTCTCCACTCGCTGGAAAAGAAGGCAATAAGGTCACTTTTAATGCCCTACGTGATAGGCTTATGCGTGAACTTGAATCAAACGTATCAATCCAAGTAACAGAAAGTCCTAATAAAGATTCTTTTGAAGTAGCAGGACGTGGTGAATTACAGTTAGGGGTTTTAATAGAAACTATGAGAAGAGAGGGATTTGAACTTTCCATTAGTAGACCTCGTGTATTGATTAAATTAGGACCTAATGGTGAAAAACTAGAGCCATTAGAAGAAATACAAATAGAAGTAGATGATGCATTTTCAGGCACTGTAATTGAATCTATGAATGTGCGAAAAGCAGAGATGAACGACCTGCGTCCAGTAGGTGGGGGCAAAACACGTATTGTTTTTGTTGGGCCATCACGTGGGTTAATTGGTTATTATGGCACTTTTCTTACTGAAACTAGGGGTACCGGTATTATGAATAGGACCTTCCATAGTTATGGTCCCTATCGTGGAACCATTACTGGCCGGCGCAATGGGGTACTGATTGCAATGGGTATGGGCGATGCAGTTGCCTATGCTCTTTTTAATTTAGCAGACCGAGGTAAAATGTTTATCGGTCCAGGTGAAAAGGTCTACGGTGGGATGATTGTAGGAGAACACAATAGGGATAATGATCTAGAAGTAAACTTATTAAAAGGAAAACAGCTTACGAATATGCGCGCATCAAGCTCAGACGAATCCATCCGATTAAGTCCACCGATTGTGATGACATTAGAAGAAGCAATTACTTATATAAAACATGATGAACGTGTAGAGGTTACACCGCAATCTATCCGTTTACGAAAAGCTATATTGGATCCTAATCAACGAAAAAGAGCTTCTAAATCACATTACTAGTAAAAATCAACGCCTGGGATAAAAAAGTAGAGCAAACAGCTTTGTACAGCTTTTTTTGCAATGGCTGTGGTGTGGCAGCGTAGGCAAAAAATAAACAACGCCCCTTGTAAAATAGTTGTGATCAGAAAACGCTCCTTATAGCTGAATAGAAAAACAGCCTGTTCAAAGCCCGCGTAGCGGGCAAGTTCTGTTTTTCCAGCTGTAAGGAGCGTTTTTAGAAACTTTTTACCCAGGGCTTGATTTTTTTTACACTTTTTTATCAAGAAAAAAGTGTGATAAAATGCTTTATTGACGATTGTTGTGAACAGATACTTTATTTGCACGATGTGCTATGAGGGGATCAATGACATTTCACTTTTAATGAAGGCCATGCGCTAAGCAGATAGAGCTTACCCGTAACAGACTGTAAAATCTTTGGAACAATAGCTTCTAATAATGGGAACAACAGGCTATTATCTGTATAGATACTGGGTAAAGGAGTAAGCTGTAAAAGGCGCCAATAGTAGATCAATAAGCTGATAAAGAATGCGACTTTACACAGCCCGAATAGTGCCCCTAGTAGGTTATCAAATATACCCAGCACAGCAATCACTAAAATGCCTTTTATTAATTTTATTAGGAAATAAATTACTCCTCCTCCTATAAAAAGCATCAGAACGGCCAAGCAAATAGGAAGGAAAGTAGCTAAAGCAGGTATTTTGTTTTTTATGATCGGTAGCAATGTATAAAATAAAGGAACACCTTTTATGCAACCCAATACCACTAGAGCACAAGCAATTAGCTCTACGATAAACCCTTTTTTAAACCCATTATAGCTGCCCCAAATAAGGGGTATAATGAGTAAAACATCTAACCCATTCATACTTTTTATGGCATCAATTTAACAATATACGCTTAATATAGATCTATCGCTTTAGAGGAGGTATTGCGCTATATTTTTAACTATTCTGGGATATTATAAGCAAAAACTTCGTATAAATCTAAGCAGACAAAATAATAAACGAACTATTCGAACAGGTATTGGTTATTGAATAGCATATTGCATCTGAGTTACTACACGGACCCGTTTTTTAGTAGGAATATGGGTATCTTCTATAGAAAAAGCACCTTGAGAAGCGCTACGCAATCTGCCTAAAGGAACATTTGCATCAATAGTAAACTGCTTTGCCGCTTTTCTAGCATTGATGGTAGCCTCTTGAATCATAGATGGCTTAATTTTATTTAAATCTGTGAAGATAAATTTAGCTGGTCCATCCCATCTATGATAGGTTATGCAAACACCTAGTTTCATGAGCTCTTGAGACTTTTGTACAGTTTCATATAGTAAAAATACATTGGATGTATGTACAACGATTTCCATCTTTATTGAGCTCCCTACAGGCTGTGCCTCATTTTTTCCAAGATAGCGAAATTCTGGGGTACCATGTATAATTTCTTTATCTATAAAACCTTGTTGCTTTAGAAAAGCAAGTAATATTTCTGTTTGTTTTTTGATTTTCCTATTGACGCCCTCTAAATCACTATCTACTGCCTCAAACGGAATGGTCCATATACCTAGATTGGCATCGACTTCCCTTTCTGAAAGCCCTTTTACACTAACAGATGCTACTACATTTGAACGGGTGTAGTATAGTCCTAAAACAAAAATAATACTGCTTACTACAAATCCTAAGCTTAGCATTACAGTGGCTTTTATTATGTTTTTATGCATATTAATTTTTAATTTATGATTAGGGGTAATAGCTAGCTTTATGGGTTACCACCTTCAAACTAGGTAAATCCCATCTCTATATACAACTAAAGTTTATATAAGGTTCTCAACCATGTCTCTTCTAGTGATGCTACAAGCTAAATTTTATACTCCCAGAGAATTTGTGTACGGCTCCCTTGTTTTTTTTGTTATCTACTTTATACTCTTCTTCTACATTATACCCACCAGAAAAGGTGAAGTACTTATTGAACGCATAGGCTAGATTCGGAACTAGGTTCCATTTATTACGAAACGCTGAAGCCGGCTTCTCGGAATCTTCTGGAGTAGTAAGATAAGAGCCTCTTATAGATAGCGTCCACTTAGGTGTTACACAGCAGGTTAAAGCAGCGCCAAATCCCCATGCATTTATAAAAGACAATTTATCTTTATCCTTATCTACATAGTAGGCTGCACACATTTCTTTCCGCTCGTCATCACTTTGAATCCCTGCAAGACCCGGTAGGTAATCACCCAACCCATGTACATAAGCCCCTTGTCCTGTGATGGTAAACTTTTTAGGTACTACCTGATACTGAACACCTAAATGTCCACCATAGGTAACAGCTAGTTTATTAGGCAAATTTTTTGCATTAGGGTCAGTACTATGTGTGTAGTCTGTGAAACGACCTAACCCACTTAGGCTAATATTAAGGTCATCTGTAACCACGCTTAGGTTTAACCCAAAGGAGGGCAAACCATTTTTAATTTTAAAAGGACGTTCCTTATCTTCTAGGTTATCTAATTGAATAGGCCCTTTCCCCTTTTTTTCTTCCTTTTCTTTTTTACCGTTCCCTTCTTCTTTTTTCTCTTCTTTCTCTTTTGATGTTGATTTTTCTTTCTCTGGTTGAGTTTTATCAAACAATCCTATTTGCAACGCAATAGGCTTCTCAATGGCATAGCCAATTCGGAACCAGTCAAAGGTATGCTGATTTTTTATTTGTAACACATTTTTTCCTGGAGAAATAAGTAAAGCACCATCTGCTTTTTCATAAGACAAAATAGTAGAAGCACAGCCAATCGTTGTCATTTTTCCAATGGTAACAGTGGCACTACTCAGCTTAGTGTTGTCTTCTTTGCAAGCAGCAGCAATATTGAAGATTGCAGTTTGGTTACACCAAGCGTTTGGCACCTCTGCTTTGAAGGTTAGATTTGCACTAATGCTGTTTTTAGGCGACCATTTTTTGTTCTGGTACACTACAGCAGGCTCCATTGTAATAGCAGCACCTAATTTTATTAAATGTTCAGATTTAGCTTCCTCTTCTTGGGATTCTTTTACTTTTACATGATCCTGCTCAATTATTAGAGGTGTGTTGGTTTTGTCTACTTCTAATCGATGCTCTAATGGATCCGCGTATATAGGATGTACGATATTATTGGCAAAGAATAAGCCAAGCAATGCAATTTTAATTTTCATGACAATAATATGTTAAATGTGGTATAATTTAAAATTGAATAGTTGTAGACTTTAGTTAAGTCCCCTGGACATGAAACAAGCTAAAAAGTTAGCTAATTGCTTAACGAGCAGTTACTAGTTTTTTATAAAAATTGAACCATCTGCATAACAACTAGCTGTATTATAATAATACATATGATTGGAATAACCAAATATTTACAAGAAAGCATTAATCTAAATCCAACAAATCTTGTAGACCATTCAGCTTGTTTGGGTCGTTTAATGTATGGTTTTTAGTATGGTAGGATCTGTTTTTAAAATGGTTATCAGTATTATACTTAGTACATCGCATAGAAAGACCTACTTGGAGATAAATAGCCGGTTGTCTGTATTGAATATTGTAAATTTTATAGGCAAATTGTTTAAATCTTTGTAATTCCATAGCAAAACGCATGGTGTATGAAAGGTAATCCGTCAGCTGCTGCTCGTATCCTAGACCGAAATTATAGGCAACTGTTTGATGTAAATAGGGGCCAAAGGTTACCAACTTAGCCAAATTACTACCCAAATGACGCACATAAAATAGCCGAATATCCCCAAAGAATCTATGCTTTTCATTGCCAAACGCATACCACCCACATTTGGCAAACCATCTTCCCTGTGCAGACCATTTTTGATCCATATGATATGCCTTACAGGGTATGTGGTTGTGATAATGGGTCAATCTACTGGTAGCATTAAAGATCATTTCTCTACCCAAACCTATGAACAGTCGCTGGCTACAAAGATATTGTATCGCTAATGTAACAGGCACGCCTAACCCTTTTCCTTGAAATTTTGTCTTTTCAGTGTCGCTATATTCTATAGAATCAAATGGATCAAAATCTGTGACTTTATAAAGGGTATTGTGGAACCAATTGGGTTTGTATACTTCACCTGTCTTAGTCCTAAAAAAGTAAGTATTGTTTTGCCTTTGGAGTAGTTGCATTTGTTCCAACCGATTGGTATGGAAAACAGCTCCAACCCCTAGGGAGCAATCAAATGAAAATTTAGCCCATATACTTTTTGCTTGCTCTGCATGAGTGGTAAGTGTGTGAACACCCAGCAATTCTTCCAATAGCCCATCTGTAACTACAGGCTGATCATCCAATAAGTTATTCTGATCTGTTAAAATTGTTTTTTTTGTAGCCGTAGCGGAAGCGTCGCTATTTATCTGGGTGTCGGGTTGTTGCAAATAGGATATGAGACTGGCTTTATGCCAGCTTTGATGGGACAAATCATATGACCAAAATTTTATATAAGGGGTATCATTTATGATTGGATCAATCGGCCGATCATACTGCAAGTGATCTATAATTTTAAAAAAATTGATTTCCCCCAATGTTTGGGGAATTTGTCTTTGATTTTTTGCGTTGCATATAGCCACACCACCCGCTATTGCTGCCTGTTGAAGCCGATAGAGGCCTTGATGATCTAAATGTTTTAAAGTAAAACTTTTTTTTAATGCTTTTTTGCAATACTCCTCTGTATTTTGTATAATTGTGGAAAGACTTTCGATTTCTTTATCTTTTCCTTTACTTGGATAGGTAAATAAGCAAAAAATTATACCTAAAATGGTTGCCAGTAAGGTAGATGCTTTGCTACGTTTAGGTAGGTTAGTGGTTCCCATAAATTTTATTATTCGTTGCGTTAACTTTTTTATTGCTTTTACCGCCTTCAGCCTTTATCTATCTAAGTTCCATGTCCATGCTAATCAAAATAAAAAAATAAGTTAACTAGGTTAGCTACCGATGTATAATGAAAGTATCGCATCTTAATTAACCTTATTTGTTTTAGTTTTTAGATGGTTGTGCACCTCTTTATTGTGCTCAATATTAATCTAATGGTTCCCTTTCAATTATACAAGCCTAATCCAACCATCTAGCCAAACAGATGTTTTTCACAGCTAGGATGTCAGCCTGCTTTGTTACCGACTTATAGGGAGTAAGAAAAATGGTTTTGGCTTATAATAAGCCAAAACCATTGGTAATAAAAGTATAAAAAGCACTAATAAAGTTCTATTTCTTCTTGATTTCGGTTGACAAATTTATAATCTGTTACCGCCATTGAAGAATCTTCAATCAATGTAACCCACTTACCATATTTTATAAACCATCTAAATCTCTTAGAGAATAAATTTTTGGTAAAGTAAGCATAGAGATAAGGATGGACTAAAAGTCTTATACCTTTTTCATTTTGATTCATCAAAACAAGACGCAAGCTTTCTTCAATTCTTTCTGAAACCAATATAGAAGCATCAATTTTTCCTGTTCCATTACAAGATGGGCAAAGCTCTCTTGTAACTACATTCATTTCTGGTCGGACCCGTTGCCGTGTGATTTGCATAATACTAAACTTGGACAATGGTAAAACAGAAGTTTTCGCACGATCTTCTTTCATCAGCTCCTTCATTTTTTGATAAAGGAGCTTACGATCTTCTATGTCCTTAATATCTATAAAATCCACTACAATAATGCCTCCCATATCCCGCAAACGCAATTGCCGTGCAATTTCTTGTGCAGCGGCTAAATTGACATTTAAAGCCATTCTCCCTTGCCCTTCTTCATCTAATGTCCTATTGCCACTGTTCACATCAATAACATGCATGGCTTCAGTATGCTCAATAACTAAATAGCCTCCCCCCTCTATACCAACGGTTTGGCCAAAAAGGGTTTTCAATTGACGTTCTATACCCCACTGTTCAAAAAGCTTAATCTTGCTTTGGTGAAGTTTAAGAATCTTCTCCTTGTCGGGTGCAATTGTATGTATATACTGTTTTATTTCAGCATAAAGAAGTTGGTCGTCCACAACAATACTGTCGAAAGACTCGTTGAGCATATCCCGTAAAATAGTATAGGCTCTATTTACCTCACCTATAACTTTTTCCCCAGGTAATGCATTAACCAGTTGCTCTATTCCCTTTTTCCATTTATTGATAAGATCTTTAAGATCTCTGTCTAATGTAGCGACATCAATTCCTTTTGCTACCGTACGCACAATTATACCAAAATTTTTTGGCTTAATAGAAGCGATTAAACGGTTTAGTCGCTCTCTTTCTTCAGCATTTGTAATTTTCTTAGAAATACTAATCGTATCTATAAAAGGTATAAGTATCATGTAACGACCAGGTAAAGTTAGCTCGGAAGCTATACGAGGCCCTTTACTAGAAATAGGCTCTTTGACAATTTGTACCAATACTTCTTGCCCTTTTGTCAGTACATCTCCAATTTTACCAAGCTTGTCTATAGAGGGCTCAACTACAAAATCAACTAGATTTTTTACATTACCTTGCTGATGCCTAACTACTTGAATCGCATTTTTTAAAGAATTAAACTGCGGACCAAGATCTAAATAATGCAAAAAAGCATCTTTTTTGTATCCTACATCTACAAAACTTGCATTTAAACTGGGAACTACCTTTTTAATAATTCCCAAATAAATATCGCCTACTTTGAATTTGTTGTCTTCTTTTTCTACCTGATACTCAAAAAGATTTCCATCTTTTAGAAGTGCTATTCTACAATTATTATCTGTACTATTAATTATTAATTCGTTACCCACGTGCTCATTTTGTTTACGCTTTTACAAAAACCTAGAAAGCAATCAGTAGCCTATTTAATAAATAGTTAAGCAAAGTAGATAATAATGCTTCTTGGCACTTAAGTGCTATCTATTTTTCTTTTTATGTCTATTTAACCTAAGACGCTTTTTACGCTTATGTGTAGCTACGTTTTGTCTTTTTCTTTTCCTACCACAAGGCATTTTACTAAGATTTCGTAAGTTATATTTATATACCACTCTAGAATAGACTCCCTCCTGCTCTATAACTTCTGTTGTACAAGAGGATGCTATTCATTTATCCTTCATAAGGTCTATTGACTTATGCAATAGACCTTATGAAAATCCCAATACAGTTCAGACATTGGGGATTAATGGCTCGAATTTACTGTTTTTTTCTCTAATTACATGCATGCTTATAATGATTACAGCCATACATGGGTACGATAAAGAGGGTTTTTAGATTCAAGCCAGCCATTCAAGAGCTAATCTAAACTTAATATATGATCTTATGTATGACCTATTCAAAGCAGATTCACTTATATTTTCATTGCTTTGTAAGCTATGTACCATTGTATTTGACCATAAATCCCTATAGCTGATAGAATCAGGTACTGTATACTCAAGATGATAGCGCCTTTTTGATAGCAAGCTAAGGAGAAGATGATATAACGAAAAATCGCAATCATCCATCGTTCTAATTTTTTATGCGACATCAGCCACTTATCCATAAAACCTAAAAACATATAACAAGTATCGCCATATGTAGATATAAATGACAATTTATTAAGATATATATATGCTATAAAGCTCCACGCCATGCTACCCAACATACTCAGCCCAGTAATAGATAAAAGCATTTTATAGGATATTCTGCTCACTTGTAACGGTTTTCGATGCAAGGTTCCTTTCCATTTTAGATAGGCATATACGTTGAAGAATATAAAAACGATACTATAGATCACTTTTCCATAAAGCTGTCTAACTGAGTAAACATAGATATTCGTTAAAGCTATAGGAAAGGCTAAAATTTTGCTCCAAATATTTTGGCGTGCTTCTAAAAAATGGGAAAAAATGGATACAACTACTAAGATACATTCCAGTAACCTTTGTCCGTCATAATAGATGACTGATTTTACTACATCCATGGCAGCTACTAAAAGTTGATGAATGTGCATATACAAGCAAGAATAGATGAAAGTAAAAATATAAAATTATTCTTTATCATGTAAACGACAGGTATCGATGGGCTTATTGGTTTGAACTTGCGTGCAATGTGATTTGAGTTGTGCATTGGATTGTTCGTGAATTTTTCCTATTAATTCATATACTTCCCGAAAAGGCTTTTCAGACAAAGCTTTAATAATTACATTTACTTCAGTAATGTTTAACCTTAGTGCTATTGTATTTTGCTGCATATGATTACATCCTATTTAAAAGGTATGGCATACCTTATTTTATGTCGTATAACAAGTATATGGCAATCTTAAAAAGGATAGCCAATATTTAAATTAAAAATGGGTTTTAGCTTCTGTAGTTTGCTTCCAGAAGGCCTATATAATGGGAATGCCAGATCCCCACAAAGTATAAAAATATTGTACAAATTTAATCTTAATCCAAAACCACCTCCTACTGCAAAAGCTTTGTAAAATTTATGAAATTTAAATTTCATTTTTAATGGCGCATCTTTTCCTAGCTTCCAAGTATTACCTATATCTAGGAAAATCGCTCCCTCTAAATAGCCAATCAACTTTCGACGTAGTTCTATATTGCCTAGTAAAAGCAAATCACCTTTTTGTATTTCGTTGTTATTTTCCTCGCTTTCATACAGACCAGGTCCAACCACTCCTCTATCCCAAGCGCGCACGCTACCATATCCTCCTATTGTATATTGTTTGTCTAGGGGCACTTTATCAGTTGCTTTGTATCCCTTAACAGCACCTAATTTAGATTGGTAAACTAGTGTCGTGTAGGCTGTAAGATCAAAAGCATGTCGATAACCCATCTCAATTTTAAGATACTTATACAGTTGAATCTCCTTAGGTAAAATTTTCTTCATCAGAAAAAGATGTTCATAGAGCCCTCCATGCTCTATATCGATTGAAACCATCCATCTATAGCTGACCAGCGGATTGAAATATAACGTAGGCGTGGCTGCTCGTATGGTAAGTATGCATCCCATGCTAGTCAAAAAAGATGGTAATTTTATATGCGATTGGTTTGTTTTTGAGTTATCTAGAACTTGAGGGTAGTCAAATGTCACTTTAAAAGGGGAGCATTGGTATAAGACATGTTTACTATACCAATCATAATTTAATCCTGCATCTATTTTTTTGCTACTGTAAACAGGATTTTTAGTAAAACTATAATCGATAGCCATAGTGGTGGTTGGATTAAACTTTTCCACCATTAGATTGGTTTTTCTTGATAAAAAAAGTATAAAACATGGCGTAGTAAATTTACCACGCAATCCGTAGGTAATATTCCGGTGAAATCTTTGGGTTACAAAATCCTCTCTTAGAGCAACACTGGCCTCTATCTGCAGTATACCTAGCCCTCCAACGCGCTTTATAATGGGATTTAATTTGATGGCAGGACGGAGTTTATTAAGGTTCAGATTGACACATTGTCCGCCAATTTCTATTTGGAATCTTATGCGCTCATCAGGCTTGGCATGAATATAAATGACTAATTCATCCCCTTCTATTTTGGGTAGAATAGCAATAGACCCAAATGTAGCAATGCGATGGAGCCGCTCGTAGGTTTCTAAAATCTTACTTTTGTTGTACAAATCTCCAGGTCGAAGCGGTATTTTAGCAGCTATGTCATCTAAGGGATATCCATCTGATGGAACTAAAAAATAAAGACCTTGACATACTTTGGTTAGTACACAGGTTATACTCGAAGCATGATCCTGTTGGGTAGTTAGATCCACTACAATACGTCCTATCTTTGTTTTATGGTAGGCCATTTTAGGATCAGGTAGATCTACTACAGTAGTTACCGCTATAGTATGGTCACCGTCTGATCGATCAGCTATAAAGTGTACATATTGTTCATTAAATTCAAAATAACCATTATCTGACAATAGGTTTATAATACGTTCTTGCTCGTTGACAAAATTTTGATAGCCATAAGGATCGCCTATTTTAATCAAACTTTCATTACTATGGTTGGCCAATAGGGTGTCGATGGCTTGATCGCTTGCTTGTAACCTTGTTGAAATAATTTTATATAAATTTTTTGGCTTTATGGAATAGGTTACACGTATACTTGATTTTTTCAAATCAGTTTTAGTAATAATTTCAGCATCTAAATAGCCTTTGGAATGAAGATAGTTTAAAAATATTTTTTCATTATGGTGCACATAGATTGGGTCATAGTATAAGGGTTTTTCACCCATACGCATGAGACGGTTTCCATTTTTTGCTAGATTTTCTTTTCGTTTAATAGCTTTATCCCGTGTGGCCATAAGCTTAATTTTTTCTTTTTTATTAGAGGCTTTACGGATTCGATAGCCATAGGTTGCTTCAATAGCTGCACAGTCGTTTTTTATCTTTTCAAGATTAAAATGGTGATTGCCCCACTGATAAAGCCATTTTTTGATGGGCATACCTAGAAAGGTAGTATAGGGCTGATAAATAGAATGTTTTTGCAATGCCTTTTTATGCATATGGTTCACGCCTACAATGACTTCTTTAATGGGTAGAGGTTTACCAACAGCTGCATGCAAGAAGCTTGCATAAATAGATAGCAATAGGTATAAAATAAATTGTATAATCAGCTTTTTCTTCTCTAAGCAATACGTTTTCAACACCTTATTAGACTAAAAATTTGAAGACCTACCAAAGCCATAAGATATAAAACAACGCTTATAGCTTCGATACAAAGTATTGGCTATGATGATGCCATGTCAAATAAATGTAGTATGTTTAGGGATCAATTGGCCTACTTGGCCAATACATGCTATTGATCATCTAATTATTTCGTTAACTGCAGATGGCTTTGTTCATAAACAAACTATTAAGCTACTACACAATTTAGGGAATTTCTATTTTTTTAAACTTAGACTATGACGGATAATACAGAAAAATTAAAAGCGTTACAAATTACCATTGACAAGTTAGAAAAAACATATGGACGCGGAGCAGTTATGCGGTTAAGTGACAATCATGTAGTAGATGTTCCAGTCATTTCCACAGGTTCTCTCGGTTTAGACCTAGCACTAGGCATAGGTGGCATACCACGTGGCAGAATTATTGAAATTTATGGACCAGAATCTTCTGGGAAAACCACACTTTCTTTACACTGTATTGCAGAGGCCCAAAAAAAAGGTGGGTTAGCTGCATTTATTGATGCCGAACATGCTTTTGATAAAAGCTATGCGGAGCGTTTGGGCATAGATACGGAAAATTTGCTTATCGCCCAACCAGATGATGGGGAACAAGCGCTAGAAATAGCCGAACATCTGATTCGTTCTGGTAGCATAGATATCTTAGTTGTTGATTCTGTAGCCGCACTAGTGCCACGTAGTGAACTAGAGGGGGATATGGGTGATAGCAAAATGGGATTACAGGCACGTTTGATGTCACAAGCCTTACGCAAACTTACCGGAACGATTAATAAAACAGGATGTGCTTGCATTTTTATCAATCAACTTAGGGAAAAAATTGGTGTCCTATTTGGTAACCCAGAAACCACTACAGGTGGGAATGCATTAAAATTTTATGCCTCTGTACGGCTGGATATCCGTAGTATGACCTCACTAAAGGAGAGTGATGGAACCGTATCAGGGAAACGCACTCGGGTTAAGATTGTAAAAAACAAAGTAGCACCTCCTTTTCGAGTGGTTGAGTTTGATATTGTCTATGGAGAAGGGATTTCTAAAGTTGGCGAACTTATTGATATTGGCGTAGAATTAGGTGTAGTAAAGAAAGCTGGATCTTGGTTTTCCTATGAAGACCATAAGCTCGCCCAAGGAAGAGAGGCCAGCAAGGAGCTCTTAAATGGCCATCCAGAACTTTTTAATAAGATAGAAGCAGCTATTAAAGCAAAAATTGCGCAGGCTATGGATAAGAGCTAGTCAAATATAAAACATTGTATAGGCCTACCAAGGCAGTTGTCTCATTTGGAATTGTATTTATTTTTTACTAAGTATAAACTATAGGGGACAGAGAGATACTTCGGTCTAACTTAGTGTTAATCTTTATTTAAGGTTTCTTTTTGTCTTAATTTTTTAAGCAGAGGGCCATAATATGGAAGCCATTTTATTCTATTGAAAGCACTTTGCTTATTGTTGGTAATATGTTTTTAATATTTTAAATATCATTTCTATGAAGAAGATAAACGGTAAGGTCGGCCTATGCATCGGGCTCTTAAGCTTAAACACTTTTTCTGCTTGTGTAGAGAGCAAGCAAGCCATACATCGGCCTACTTTAGGTGATACAAGAAGGGCCTATAATAGAAACCGACAGCAATACATTTATGGGGCAGCGATAGGGGCAGTTGCACTTGCAGGTGTTGGTCTATTGGGATATAATCTTGCTAGTACAGCCACGGCAGCGCCCTCCAACACTACTGGGTCAAATGGCACCAACTTCACAACTACATCCCCAGGCTTATCAACCACAACAGTGTTACCCACCACAACTGAATTAAGTAACAGCAGTACCACTGCTGCACCATCAACCAGTCCATCAACGCTAGAGCCATCTCATACAACTAAGAGCAATACTATAAGTAGGAAAGCGCCATATGGAGTGGCACCCTTGATCGCGGCATCGGTAAATGGTACTATAGAAGATGTTAGGCAATTGATAGATGACCACGCAGATCTGGATATACAAGATGACCAAGGTGCCACAGCTTTAATGCATGCAGCAAGATATAATAATGTAGAGCTGGCCGATTTATTGATAAAGCATAATGCCACTATAGATATACAAGATGACCAAGGTGCCACAGCTTTAATGTATGCAGTAAATAAAAATAGAAAAGAGGTCATTGCAGTGTTGCTCGCAAACAACCCAAAGCTGAATGTACAAGATTCACAAGGTAATACTGCCTTAATCTATACAGGAAAAAATAATAGTACAGATGTTGCTAAGGTATTAATAGAAAAAGGGGCACAGCTGGACATACAAGGTGAAGAAGGAAAAACCACTTTAATGCATGCAGCAAGATGTAATAATGTAGAGCTGGCCAATTTATTGATAAAGCATAATGCCACTATAGATATACAAGATTACAAAGGAGGAAGGACTGCTTTAATGCTTGCAACAAAGTATAATAGCATACCTGTTGCCCGTTTATTGATAGAAAAAGGGGCAAGTCTAGATGTAAAAGATTCATTTACCGGAAACACTGCTTTGATGCATGCAGTAATACACAATAATAAAGATATTGCCGATTTATTGATAAAGAACAAGGCAGATTTGGATGTAACAAATAGTATTACAGGAAAGACTGCTCTGATGTATACAGTAGCATTAACCTATGAAAGAGAAGATATTGCCCATTTATTGATAGAAAAAGGCGCAAATCTAAATGTAAAAGATAACAAAGGAATGACTGCTTTGATGCATGCGATAGAATATAATAAAAACAATGTTATCAAATTGTTGTTCAGCAGTAAAGCTGATGTGCATCAAAAAGATAACAACGGAAAGACTGCTTTGATGTATGCAGCAAAACATGATAAAATATATGTTTTCAATCTATTGATGGAACAAAAAGCAGATCCGAATGAAACAGATAACCAAAGGAAAAATTCTTTAATGTATGCAGCAATGTATAATAGCAAAGAAATTGCTAAATTGTTGATAGAAAAAACCGCAGACTTAAAGGCAACAGATAACCAAAATAAGACTGCTTTAATGTATGCAGAAGAACATGGTGCGACAGATATTGCTGAGTGGTTGCGACAAGCAGTCTCTAATAGCACTAACGCTTAAGCAGTTGCGTACAAAATTGTTAAATCAATTGTTAAATCAATTGTTACTAAAGGTAAAGCCACTACTCGGTGGCTTTACACTTTTAAATTATACTTTATTGTCAATGAGTTAAAAGAAACCAGAGGCAGTGATGAACGTTAAAAATACGCTTAACCCAATAGTTGTATAAGACCCAAAATGTAAGGTAAGGCGGGACGCTATACCAAAACAACTCCAGATGCGGCAACAGCTTATTTTTAATATCTATTCCTTTTTACCCAATGGCTCTTCCATAGGGTTCTTCAATGGCAACTGTGCATAAAGCGGCGCATGAAACAAGAAAGTAATAATTTCTTGACTTACCGTGGCCATAAATTTTCTAAATAAATGGTAGGCTTCAAACTTAAAGGTTATAATAGGGTCTTGCCGCTCATAAATAGCATTTTGTACCGATTGTTTTAAATCGTCCATAGTGCGCAAATGGCTTTTCCAGTGTTGATCAATTACATGCAGCACAACCATGCATTCTAAATTTTTAACCAATCTTCTTCCACGGGAAGCCATAAAAGTAACAGGATCAACAGTGGCGTTAATATACATTTTACCGTCAAAAAAAGGGGCTTCTAAGCTATGACTCTTGCCTACAGTCGACTGCTTAAAATAGGAAAATAACCCTTCCTGTAATGTTGTAATCCGTTCGTAATATAGCGCTGTCAACCGCTGATAAATATCCTCTATAAGGGCTTCTTTTTTCTTACCTACAAAAAATGATGTTGAAAAAGCATCTGAAATGCCAAATACAGCGAAAAAAATAGGATTTAGGACGCTTGCTTCTAATTTACTATTTTCATGCTCTATAATGTTGGTTATCGTATCATAGAGCATATTCATAATATCCACCTCAACGCCTTCGCCTAATAAGGCGTGGGTCCGTCTTTGGTAGACGGCATTGCGATGGGTACCCATTTCACGGTCATACTCTAACAAACGTTTCCGCATGGCAAAGTTATTCTGTTCTACTTTTTTTTGTGCCCTTTCGATAGACCTACTTACCATGCTATGCTGAATAACTTCTCCCTCTTCTAAACCAATTCTATCCATTATAGCAGCAATTCTATCAGAACCAAAGAGGCGCATTAAATTATCCTCTAAGGAAAGAAAAAATTGAGAAGAACCTGGATCACCTTGTCGTCCAGAACGGCCACGCAACTGTCTATCTACACGCCTGGACTCATGACGTTCCGTACCAATAATAGCCAACCCACCGGCTGCTTTTGAAGGTTGAGTCAATTTAATATCGGTACCACGGCCTGCCATATTGGTGGCAATCGTAACGGTACCCGCCATACCGGCTTGCGCTACTATTTCTGCTTCTTTTTGATGGTGTTTTGCATTTAAAATTTGATGGGAAATTTTGCGCAAAGCAAGCATTTTACTTACTAATTCAGATATTTCTACTGAAGTAGTACCCACCAAAACTGGTCTTCCTTGGGTAGATAAGGCGACAATTTCTTCAATGATCGCATTAAATTTTTCTCGTGCTGTTTTATAGATTTTATCTTCCCTGTCTTCCCGTAGCAATGGTCTATGGGTTGGAATAGGTACTACCGCAAGACCATAAATATCCCAAAATTCTTCTGAATCTGTCTCAGCTGTACCCGTCATACCGGCTAGCTTATCATACATATGGAAGTAGCTTTGAAGGGTAATAGAGGCATAGGTCTGAGAAGGTTTTTCAATATGAACCCCCTCTTTCGCTTCTAAGGCTTGATGTAGACCATCTGAATATCTACGACCCTCTAACACCCGACCGGTTTGTTCATCTACAATTTTTACCTTCCCTTTAGCTACAATATAGGCTACATCTTTCTCAAATAAGGAATAGGCTTTTAACAATTGATGTAAGGCATGAATGCGTTGTGCTTTTACCTTATAGGTTTGCTGAAAATAAGAACGTTGCGCAATGCTTTCTTCATGGGTTAAGGTAGTGTCATTCTCAATAGCTGCAATATGGGCTGCTACGTCTGGTAATGTAAAAAAAGAAGGATTATTTTCTTGCTCTGTTAAATAGGCCAACCCTTTTTCAGTGATTTCAACATTGTTGTTTCTTTCATCAATGGAAAAGAAAAGGGGTTCATCTGCTTGAGGCATCATCTTAGCATTTTCTTGTATGTAGTAAGACTCTATCTTATCTAAGATCTGACGCATGCCTTTTTCACTAAGGAATTTAATTAAAGGTTTATATCTAGGTAAGCCTCTGTAGGCACGAAAAAGCGCGAGTCCTCCTGCTTCTATATCGCCTTCTTTTATTTTTTGCTTGGCTTCTTGTAGAAACTTAATCACTAGTTGCTTTTGTAGGGTATACAATTGTGCAATCTTAGGCGCCAACTCTTTATAAATATGCTCGTCACTCTCTTCTACGGGACCTGAAATAATAAGCGGTGTTCTAGCATCATCAATAAGTACAGAATCAACTTCATCTACAATAGCAAAATAGTGTGCACGTTGGACCAAATCGCTCGCATCTGTTACCATATTATCCCTAAGGTAGTCAAAGCCAAATTCATTATTGGTACCAAATATAATATCTGCCTGATAGGCACGTTGCCGTCCAGTGGAGTAGGCCATATAGTTGTCTATACAATCCACTGTAAAGCCATGAAATTCAAAAATAGGCGCCATCCATTCGGCATCTCTTTTGGCCAAGTAGTCATTGACGGTAACTACATGGACGCCTTGATGGCTTAATGCATTTAGGAATGCTGCTAAGGTTGTAATTAAAGTTTTACCTTCGCCTGTAGCCATTTCAGCTATTTTCCCTTGGTGTAAAACCATTCCGCCTATCAATTGAACATCGTAGTGTACCATTTCCCAAACAACCCTATGGCCACTTACCTGCCATTGATTCTGCCAAATGGCTTTATCGCCTTCTATGGTCACATAAGACTTAGTGGCCGCAATAGCTTGATCATGCGGATGGAGCGACACCATTAACTGGTTATGATCCCTAAAACGGCGCGCGGTCTCTTTTACAATAGCAAAAACAGGTACCAATACTTGGTCTAAAATGGTTGCCAATGCTGCTTTGTGTTGCTTTTTTAACTGCTCCAACCGTTTGTATTGGTCTATCCTTCTATTAGCTATAGCCAAAGCATCGCCCGATGGTTCATCCCCTGACTTATTGAGTTGTGCTATTTCGGACCTAATGGGCTGTAAATAGGCAGTTATCTCTTGACGAATCGCTGTAACTTTTTCCCGTAATGCATCATGGGAAAGGGGCTGTAATGATCCATAAATTTGATTGATTTCTTGTACTTTTTGATTGTAAAAACGAAGTTGTTTTTCTTTTTTTGAAGTAAAAATTCTGGTAAAAAGTTGATTGAGCATCTTTGTATGAGTGAATCAGGCTACAAAACTAGGGATCATAAAACTTGGTGCCATGCTAAAGCAAAATGCCATAAAAGGTAAGCTAATATTTACCATACGCACCATCTACACTATGCTAAAGCAGACAAGTGGATCGAAAAAGGGCTGTAGCTTACCAAAGCCAAACAGGCTTAGAAATTAGTCCTAGGCTTAGATGTAAGGTATAAAGTGGTGATGAGAGGACTCGAACCTCCGGCCCACGGATTTTCAGTCCGATGCTCTACCGACTGAGCTACATCACCAAACTAGTTATTTTACAAAGGTAGCAATTTACTTATTTTATCATGTTTACACAAGCGGATGGAACATAAAAAAGTGTACTAGACTAAAGCACTAGGAGACAAAATATTAATTTTATCTCCTAGTATTTAATTTTTTATAAGATTAAACGCAGGGCTTCAAATGGGAAGCAATAAAATTGGCCATTTTAGTTTGTCAGCAAAGACTAAAATAGTGTTGGCTTTATGCATTAAGAAATTTAACACTAAGCCAGTTAAGATGCCCCTGTAGATAGAAATGGTGCACTAAAATATATGGACCATTTAAAAAATCTAGGCTAGGAAATGGAAAAAATGCAAAAAATCCCAAAGAAAAAAATTAACCCTATTCATGCAACAAAGCCATCCCGAATTGACATTTTTAATATAGATCATAAATTAATTATATTTAAATTTCAGTTGGTGCTATAATGGAAAGAGTCTAATGAATAGACATTACGTCGTCCTTTATTTAAATGAATGCAAATATGAAAAAACATATTCCCAATTGCTTATCGCTTTTAAACCTAAGCATCGGTGCGGTAGGTACCTTATTGGCGCTAAATGGCCATTTGATATATGCTGCTTACAGTATATTTCTAGGTGCTTTTTTTGATTTTTTAGATGGTTTTGCTGCTAAAATACTACGTGCGCAATCGTCCTTTGGTAAGCAATTAGATACATTGGCAGATCTTATTACTTTTGGCATGGTACCTGGAGCAATCTGCTATATGTTGATTAAAACCTATGAAACTTGTCCATATCGTCCTTATTTCGCTTTGTTAATCATTATTTTTTCTGCGCTTAGGCTATCTAAGTTTAATGTAGATCCCAGACAAGTAGGTCAATTTATAGGGCTCCCTACACCTGCTAATGCCATGCTAATAGCTATATTGCCTATAATGCTAGAGCGTTCCCTTTATCCCTTTTTGGTAAATGGTTTAACCCAGCCGATGGTATTGCCTTTATTAACAATACTACTTTCTTATCTATTGGTTGCCAATATTCCATTTATAGCTTTAAAATTTCAAGGGTTGTCTTTTCAAGCGAATCGAGCGCGCTATTTGTTCATTATCATATGTACAGTATTAATCGTTATGATGCATATTGAAGGACTTTTTTGTAGCCTTTGGTTATATATATTACATGGCCTATATAAGGCCAAAATTGGATAAAGCGTTCTTCCATTATGTCTACCCAAAGTATGAAACAAAAAATTTTAACCGGTGATAGACCAACTGGTAACCTCCACTTAGGTCATTACATAGGCTCCTTACAGAACAGAATCCAATTACAACATGCATACGACCAGTACATCTTAGTGGCAGATCTACAGGCTTTAACAGATCATTTTGATCATCCAGAAAAAATTACCAAACATATTATTGAAGTTGTAAAGGATTACTTAAGTGTTGGCATTGATCCCAACCAGACAACTATTTTCATTCAATCGCGCATACCAGAAATTGCAGAATTAACGATCTATTACCTAAATCTTGTTACTTTGAGCAGATTAAGCAGAAACCCCACTGTAAAACATGAAATGCACCAAAAAGGATACCATGAAGCCATGCCGCTAGGGTTTCTCTGTTATCCGATTAGTCAAGCGGCAGACATTACGCTATTTCAAGCAGAATGGGTACCTGTTGGCGATGATCAGTTGCCTATGATTGAACAGACCAATGAAATTGTTAGACGCTTTAATAGAATCTATCGTACCCAAGCCTTAAAAGAATGTAAAGCAGTTCTAAGTAAAACATCTAGGTTAGTAGGTATAGATGGTAAATCCAAGTGCAGTAAATCATTGGGCAATGCCATTGCGCTCTCCGATCCACCAGAAATGATCAAACAAAAAGTCTTTCAAATGTATACAGACCCTGATCATATTAAAGCCAGCCATCCTGGTCGTGTAGAAGGCAATGTTGTATTTGCTTATTTGGATGCTTTTCATACTGATCAAGAAGCTATTTCCTCCTTAAAAGCCCACTATAGGCGCGGAGGGCTAGGTGATGTAGTCATTAAAAATATCTTAAACGATAGTTTACAACTTTTTTTGGCACCAATCAGAGAAAAAAGGAATTGTTTAGATATTAGAATGGTAAAAGAAATCCTACATCATGGTACTGCAAAAGCAGCTCAATTGGCAAAAGAAACCATGGAAATGGTACGAGAAGCAATGCGTATTAAATTGACTTAGTGATGTGGTTCGTAGGGGGGGCTATACCTTTTTTGTCCGATTATAAAAAGCAAGAACTAATCCTATATTTGGTGTAACAACCACTACGCATTACACAAATTAGGTTATATTATGGTACGTTTATTAGATTAAAAGTTTATGAGGTTAAATTAATCATTTAATGATAATACAATTAAGATTGCATTACTATAATCGAGTAGATTCTCCCATTTGATGGGTGTATTAAAATTTTCTTGTTTAGAAAATGAAAAAGCAATTTTTGGTATCTAGTCAAACCATTCATTGGTTTTGGTTGACCTTTTTTCTTCCTTTAGAAGGTTGGTCTTGGGGTTTTTTTGCACATAAGTAGATTAATCGCTATGCTATTACTACGCTACCACCAGCTATGTTTGCTTTTTATAAAGCACATCTCACATTTTTAACCGAAAAGTCTATAAATCCAGATAAATGTAGATATGTGGTCAAAGGTGAAGCCTTAAAACACTTTATAGATATGGAGCATTACGAGGCTATTCTATTAGATCGGCAAAAGCTTTTATTGGAGCAAGCTGTCGAAAGGTATGGTGCTAAAGTGGTAGAGACACATGGTCAACTCCCTTGGGCTATACTCCATGTACACAAAGAATTAACAGAGGCTTTTAGGGATAAGGATATCGCTAAAATTCTAAAAAAATCAGCAGATTTAGGCCACTATATTGCCGATGCGCATGTTCCCTTACACACTACAGAAAACTATAATGGACAGATGACGAACCAAGAAGGGATTCATGCTTTATGGGAAACCCGCCTCCCTATTTTATTTTTTGATAGCTATAATCTTTTTGTCGGACAGGCTGTTTATATAAAAGATCTATTAAGCCATATTTGGGATATTGTATTAGCATCTCATGAATTGGTTCAAGAAGTACTCAATCTAGAAAAGGAGCTTTCAGCAAAATATCCTATGGTAGCAAAATATAGTTTTGAACAAGATGGTCCGCTACTCAAAAAAGAATATTCAGTTGCATTTGCTACGATCTACCATCAAGCACTACAAGGACAGATTGAAGTACGTTTGCAACAGTCTATTAACCTGAACTCTGGATTAGAATTATTGTAAACCAGTTGTATATATATTAGCTATAGCCGGTTTTTTCTCTTTTAGCCCATAAGCAGTAATACCAGCTATTAAATTGACAATAAAATTAGGTATGCTTCTGTGTCTAGAGTGTTCTATTTGGCTAATATTTTTAAGCTGATCGATAATGGTTTCAATGATGGATCTCTTTCGAAGCATTAATTTATCCCATAATGTCATAAAAGCATTTTTCATATTTTTCTTGATATGGGTAATGAGCTCTATTCCTTTTTCCATAAGTTTTTCAAATAATTCTTTGCTGATATAGCCTTTATCCGAGAATACTTTACCGATTAAATTTTTGCATAAACTTTTTGCAGGGAATCTATCCTTGACCCTACCTGGGGTAAGTGTAAAATTCATAATTTCACCTAAATCATTTACAATCAAATGTAACTTGAACCCAAAAAACCAGCCAGTCGTTGTTTTACCTTTAGTAGCTATTGATTTAAATACTTTGTTAGAACAAGCCCTTTGTACCTTACAAACTTTAATGGCTGTTGAATCTATAAAATAACAACCTGTTCTTGTCTTAGAAAGACTATGCGTAAAGAAATACATAGGAACTAACGTTCTTTTTACTAGTGATATGAATCTATTATAGCTCACTAATGTTCTAAACTCACTTGAGTGAAATTGCTCTAAATGAATATAATACATCTTAAAATTTCTAAAACCTATTAGATGAAAAGCAATTAGTATAGTCATTATTTCGCTTAAGTTAAGAGAACAAGTTCTAGTGGGTTTTCTTGTGGGCTCTGTTAACAGCTTTTTCTCCATATAAGGCATAAATTTTATTAAAAACTCATCTACAATATAATATATTTCTACTAATTTGTCTACATTCATAATTGGCTCCTTTAGTTTTTAGAGGTAATTTTCAATCACCTAAATTTAAAACTCAAAGGAGCTTCTTTATACGCAAATATGAAAATCTAATCCAGAGTTCAGGTTATTAAAGAAGTAGGCAACTTCTGGTTAACGGCTTGGATAAATGGAGGATCTCCAAATTTAAATGATTGTAATACGGATCTACCGATTCAAGATCCAGCAGAGCAGTCTCTACAAGAAAGTAGCATTTTAGAAGGAATCAGGGAATGTGGAGGTGAATAAACCAGTTTGCTGGACTTAAAGGTTCTGTGGCCTTTGTTTCTTACGGATATTATCTGCGTTATAAAAATAAATTATCTGGGTAATTTTATTGCTTATACATTTCTCAATGGATAAGAATAAAAGATACAGAATCAAGGGGATCTCTATAACAAATAAATATATATACGCCACAGAACCTTAAAATTGAAAGTAGATTTTAGGTTATATGTTTAAGAACTGTTTTGAAAATATCCCTAATATTCTTGACCTGTTTTTTAGATACTGGTGATCTATTTTGATCACTAAGCTTTTCATTTTTATTATTTTTCGGTTCGCTTATCGAATCTATTTCTTCATAAATAGGTTCTTCATATTGATTAGTACAGCTTCCATTTTCATAAATGTGCGCTTCATTTTTATCCGCTTGTGCTAGATATATCGGGAACTTTTGATCAGTATGCTTTGGGTGGTTGCTATTGCTCCGCGGCGTTTCATAATAGGACTCTGTATCAATAACTTCTTCATAAATAGGTTCGTTATCAGTGGAATAGTTACTATTAGGCTCATCAGAAATAGGCTGAGGTTTGTAATCAATAATGTCCATATACATAGACTCTTCTTGATTATTTTCTATTGTAGGGGCTGTTTTTTCTAGTCCGTCGGTTGAATGTAGAGCTGTTTTTGTTAATGCAATAGAATCTGATGTACTTGTCTCGCTGTTTACATTATCTAGCATCTGCTGAGATAGATCAAGATCAATATATTTTTGGTTATTAGACGCTTCATATGTATCTGCTAAAACAGATTTGGTCTGTTTTGTTTTTATATAAACATCTAAGGATTGGGCTTAGTCTTTCTTCAATCGTTTATTATTTTGATTCGTTATATTTGCATAGCTTTTTATTTTTTTGCTATCCCTGTTTCCCATTAAAAGAGGTCTTTGTCTACTTTGATCAAAGCATGCAACTACAAGAGATGCTATAGAAGCATATGTTACCGTACTTTTTAATAAAATTTTTCTGTTTTTTTCCATTGCTTAGGTTTTAAAATTGAACTAAATATTAAAAAAATGATTATGTCCCGTATATATACTTACTTGGTATAAAGTTTCCCCTTCTCTAAAGTTAATCAAATTAACTTTCAATACATAATACCATTACTAACCCTGTTCCCTACAATATGAAAAATAACAAAAAGCAAATCTATAAAATTAACAAGAATTATACTGTCAGTCTATTGCAACCGTCTTAAATTGTACCAATCTATGTACATTCATAAGAGATTAAAATAAAAAATATTGAACATGAGTTGTTTAAAAAAAAGAAAAAACATTATATTTAGAGCTAGTTTGCTAATATGCTTGTTCTAATCTGACCTTCAAAAGTATCTTCCATGATGTCTCTACAAAGGATACTATATGTAGCAAGTGAAATAGCTCCTTTTTTGGAAACTTCCCTTGTATCAAGTTGTGTACGCAAGCTACCTGAAGCCATGCAAAGCAAACAGATAGACGTACGGATTGTAGTACCTAAATTTGGTACCATCAATGATCGCATGAATAGACTACATGAAGTATTGCGTTTATCAGGTTCTATTGTGTCAGTAAATGATGTAGATCATTCCATTTCTGTAAAAGTAAGCACGATACCTAATACGCGGTTACAGGTCTATTTTGTAGACAACAACGACCTATTTGGCAGTAGAAGATCGGTTTTTAAGGACCAAAATAATAATTTTTTTGAGGACAATGACTTGCGTATGATTTTTTTCTGTATGGGTGTAATGGAAACGCTTAAAAAATTAGAGTGGCAAGCGGATATTGTACATTGTCATGATTGGATAACGGCGCTTATACCTATTTTTTGGAAAAAACTCTATCAAGATCATCCTCTTTTTACACAAGCTAAGCTTATTTTTACGATTTATAATAATACTTTCTCGCACCATTTTCCCTTTCTGGCAGAAAGGATAGAAAAGATAGGTATTGCACGGGAAGATGCACTATCCTTGACCCTTGGTGGGTTTCGAAACATTATTCAATTTGCTATGGATTATTCTGATCTGGTATTGCGTGGCGAAGCACTTGATGCAGTTGAATTTGAAGACTTATTTAAAAAAAACGAGTTGCCTTGGGTGCAAAATGATGATCAATATAACGAAGGGTATTTTGCAGTATACAAAAGCCTACTGTTACCGGTCTAATTGAACGGAACCAGTATAGCCATCTTTTGAACAGATCAAAGCAATATATGCAAGTTATTCATCTAGTTGTTTGTTAAAGGAAATGTTATGGCTGAATTGGCTATTTATCGTGCTTCTGCAGGTGCTGGTAAAACCCATATATTGGTAACCCGTTATATTCAGTGGGCTTTGCGTTATCCAGATGCTTTTAAGAATATTTTAGCGGTAACCTTTACCAATCGTGCTACCCAAGAGATGAAGCAACGCATTTTAGCCTATTTGTATAGCTTATCTATTGGCGAAGCAACCGTTTTACAAGAAACACTATACCAGGAAGGATGGACCTCTACTCAGCTGCAGGTGCGCAGCAAGGAAGTATTATCGATGATGGTTTATCACTATGGTGATTGCGCGGTTACTACGATTGATCGTTTCTTCCATAGAATGATTCAGTCCTTTGCTAAAGTACTCGGTTTACAGCACCATTTCTCGGTTGAAATGGATGAACGATTGGCTTTAAAACAGACCGTAGAAGAGCTATTTACCTTAGATGATCCATTCTTGCAACAATGGATGGTAGATTTTGCCCTTACGAAACTATTGGTTGGTAAAAGCTGGAATATTAGAAGCAACATTCAGGAGCTGGGTACATCACTTTTTAATGAATCATTTAAGCTATATGAAAAGCCATTATTAAGGGCTTTTCAGCAACAAAAAGCATGGCCCCACTTTGTGTTGGCTACACAAGCATGTGTCGATTCCTTCGAACGAAGCATGCAAAAAATTGGTCAAGCTGCCTTGACCATATTGCACCAAGAGAACCTTGTACCGATAGACTTTACCTATGGTACCAAAGGGGTAATAGGTTATTTTTTAAAATTGGCTAGCAAGAAAGGATTTACGCCAACCAAACGAGCTGTTATAGCAAAAGATGATCTAACCAGCTGGTACAGCGAAAAAAAACACAATGCCCTTGGTAGGGTAGTGGAGCAATTGCTCCATCCTTTACTTGTAGAGGCTATAGATTTGTATGAAAGAGACGGGTTAGCCTATAGAACAGCGCTAGTAGCTGCCCGTTTTACCTATGCTTTTGGCATGATAGGCGCATTGCTCATAGGGTTGGAACGATATCGATCTAAAAACAATGTCTCTTTTATGTCAGATATTTCTACCTTGCTTTACCAAGCCATTCAGGAAAGCGATGCTTCCTTTTTATACCGAAAGACAGGCCATTCATTTCATCATTTTCTGATAGATGAATTTCAAGATCTTTCTCTTTTTCAATGGATGAATATCAAACCATTGTTGCGTAATAGCCTGGCCCAAGGCTATAGTAGTCTATTAGTAGGAGATGTCAAGCAATCTATTTACCGTTGGCGTGGCAGCAATTGGAAACTTTTGAACCATCAAGTAGAAGGAGAGTTTAAGGAAAGTACCCTTCATTATTTAACTACCAATAGGCGCAGCCAAGAGGCTATTGTATTATTTAATAATTATTTCTTTAAAACAGCTGCCAACCGGTTGGTTGACTACCTTGAAAGCAGCGCTAATTTTCATCCTATTGATGCATTGTCATATGAGTGGGCCCAAATGAGACGGGCCTATGGCGATGTGGTCCAACAAACCAATGGGCAAAAAGGAGGCCATGTAGGATTGTACCTGTTTCCCTCTGACCAAACAGATAGAGCAGGTGATCCTATGGATTTTAAAGTCCATGCACAAAAAAGCTGTATGGATCTGCTAGAACAGTTGCAAAAAGAAGAGATCCCAGCAAACGATATTGTCCTATTGGTGCGCAATAATAGTGAAGCCGCTTTGATAACCAATGGCTGGCAAACCAGCCATACCACTGGTCGCTATGAGGTACGATCGGATCATGCTTATGCTTTATGGAGCCATATAGCGGTAAAAGTATTGATCCATTCATTATATTATCTTAATGATGAGGATGATCTAATCAATAAAGCAGCCTGGGTGCAGGCCTATTGGCATTGTCTGCACCATGATCTAGCCATTGGAGATCACGATAGATTTTATAGGGTAGTAGATGCAACTTCCATTAAAAATTTATTCCCCCAGCCATTTTGGGCACAAAAAGACTTTTTAAAAAATCTATCTGTCTATCCTTGTGTAGCGCTACTGATCACCTCTTTATTTAAAAATCCTTCTGATTTTGCAGATGTTT
Organism: Cardinium endosymbiont cBtQ1 of Bemisia tabaci; assembly: GCF_000689375.1. Lineage (GTDB taxonomy): Bacteria > Bacteroidota > Bacteroidia > Cytophagales > Amoebophilaceae > Cardinium. The sequence goes on from NZ_CBQZ010000001.1 coordinate 88,466, forward strand.
TATCTTTTTTTCAAAGTGTTGTTTTAAATTTTAGTCTTACAAAATCTGATTCTATAGCAGACTTTTTGGTTTGGTGGGAAAAGAGAGGACGTGCCATACCATTGCCTACAAGTCATCATGAAAATGTGATTAAAGTAATGACCATCCACCAATCTAAAGGACTTGCATTTAAAGTAGTCATTATCCCTTTTTGCAATTGGCATTTGGATCATCCACCACAAAATGGACCCATTTTATGGTCTGTTGACCAAGCCCAATCTGCTCATTTTCCTATATGGCCTATAAGCTATGGGGTAGATTTAAAAGAAACCCATTACGCCAAAGCCTACTATTTGGAACAGATGCAAATCCATCTAGATAACCTAAATTTACTTTATGTTGCTTTTACAAGAGCAGCGGAACGGCTCTACGTGATGGCACCCTTTCCAGCCCAAACAGAAGCTATGAATAGCGTTGCTGATTTGATCTACCAGTCACTTATAAAGGACCAAAGCAATCCACTGTTTAAAGACGAACTGCCGTTAGCTGTAGGAGTACAAAAAGAGGCTGGCGTGACTAAGCTTTGTTTTGGGCAATAGGACGGCATCTGTTTAGCCATCTGTCCATATTATTGAAATAAAAAAGCTCTGTGTAAATACATTGGTTTACAGATAAAAAGAAAAACAGTTGATTAACATTAAAGGAACTAGAGGGACGAATACTGTTTTTTCAGCGGTAAGTGGTAGTTGTTCAGCACTGTGGTAGAAAAGGCGTTTTTTCTAACTTTTTAATGAATTTCATTACAAAAGTTGAGCTTTTACGCTAAAAAACGCCTTGTAACTGTTTCAAAAAACAGATTTTTACCACAGTTTTGAACAGATATGTCTATTCATCTTTTTTGGAAAGCGTCGAAATCCGACTTGAATTTTTCCTCTATAATTTTTATATTATCCTCGATCTCTTTTTCTGATGCGCCTTGTCGAGATCCCTCCCTACTCAGGCATTCTTTCATAGTTTCTTGAAGGTTTTGAATCAATTCCTGGTCTGTTAGGTCTTTTAGTTTTTTTTCCTTAGAACAAGATGCGCCGCCACTATTTAAAACAGCCATACCCCAAAGGGCAGAAAAAAGGAAGGATTTTATTTTATATCTGTTCATTGTGTTATGTATGATGAAAAATTTGATTTAGAAGATCAAAAATAAGCTAAAATAGACATTTTAAAAAATTTTATCTGTTGCAACATGATGCGTTTATGGGATAATCCAATAAGAGGTGCTTTTCATTTATACATTTAACCATTTGTTCCCTACAGGGAACAAATTTCTTAAAAATTCATCAACAGCGTAATATATTTCAACTAATTTTAATAGATTCACAATCGGCTCCTTTGGTAATTTGGTTACTTGTTTTAAATCCTCAAATTTCAACTACCAAGGAGCTTTTTTACTTTCTAATCCAGGATTGACGTTATGAGATCAGTAAAGTGGAATAGATGGTTTTTGCCATCTAGCAGATGGAATGAAAAAGATGCATAAAAAAATAGGTGTACTAATGGGTGGGTTTACACCCGAACGGCATGTCTCATTAGAAAGTGGGCGGAATATCTACAGTAAATTAGCTGCCTCTAACCAATACGAGGCACTTCCCCTTTTTCTATCTGGCTCTACGGAGGCCTATCGGATTTTTATACTACCTGCTGCGCTATTGTTAAAAGATAATGCAGATGATGTGCACGATGCGCTTTTACATCGAACTAAATTTAGAGCAGCAGAAGCATTATTAACCGCTATAAGACAAGAAGCCGCTTCCATCACTAAAAATTATGCAAAAGATGCTATTTTTAGCCCAGAAGAGGTTACCTTTTCTGCTTTAAAAGAAAGAATAGATTTTGTTTTTATCGCTTTGCATGGTAGGCCTGGAGAAGATGGAACCCTGCAAAAGATACTAGAAAAGTATGATATACCTTACAACGGATCTGGTATAGCTACTACGGCTTTAACGATCGATAAATATGCAACCAATCAATTTTTAGCTAAAAAAGGCTTTCAGGTTGCACAACAGCTTCTGGTTACCCAAAAAGATTGGGATGATGATCAGCTTATTACGATCCATACTGTAGCCAATCTGTTTACCTATCCAATTATTGCCAAACCTGTAGATGATGGTTGCAGTGCAGGGGTCATGCGCATTGCCAATAGTGCTATGTTGACTGCTTATGCATCTGCTGCTTTTAGAAGTAAACCATTAATGTCTGACGAAGTGATGCAAACCTTGGGGTTACAAGTAGCAGACTATATTCCCCAACAAAAAAAAATTCTACTAGAGGCACTGATTGAAAAAGATCAAGCAGCATTGGCCTGTTTAGAAACTACAACAGGGTTACTAACCCATATAGATCATAATGGTAAAACCTTATATGAACTATTTGAACCCTCAGAAACGGTAGCAGTAGATGCCATACTTTCATTAGAAGAAAAATTCTTAGCAGGGGAAGGCCACAATATTACCCCAGCACGCTTTGATCATAATGCCAAAGTAGCTGCTATAATCAGCAAAAGGGTCAAGCGTGAACTCGCAAATATAGCAAGGGTTTTAAATATACAAGGTTATGCCAGAATAGATGCTTTTGTAAAAATCTATCCCCATCAAAAAATAGAGGTATGGATTATTGAAATCAATGCACTGCCTGCTATGACACCAGCTACCTGTATTTTTCACCAATGTGCTTTAAACGGTTATACACCATTTGATTTTATACATGCCATTATCCAATATGGATGGACCAAAAGAAATTTTGCGGGTTCTACAGAAACGCTAAGCTTAGATAGATGCATAAAAAAAAGCCAATAAAGATATTACAACATCTTATTTACATATTTTGCTTGTTTATCAGTATGCTATATATATTTTTTTATATAGCATTGCCTTATATTACCCATCAAGGTAAAATGGTTCAAGTACCTGATCTAACGGGTATGCCTTTAGAAGCATTGGATGGAGCACTCAGCAAATACGATTTGCGTTACATTATAACAGACAACAGCAGTTACGCAGCAGAACTACCCCCTTTTACTGTTTTGCAACAATTTCCAGCAGCAGGTGGTTGGGTAAAGCCAAAACGAAAGATCTATTTAACCTTAAATGCAGAAAATCCTCCACTTGTATCTATGCCCCACCTTATTGAGGGTTCTATTAGGCAGGCTCAACTTCTCCTAAAGAACAAAGGACTAAAGTTAGGTAACATCAAATATGTCCCTGACATTACAAAATATGCTGTTTTGGAACAATGGCATGATCACCATCCTATACCTGCTGGAAAATCTATTCATAAGGGATCAACTATTGACTTAGTCGTTGGCGCTGGATTAGGTGAACAAATTATTGAAGTACCAGATGTAAGAGCAATGGCTTTAGAAGAAGCACATGTCACATTATTAGAGCAAGGCATGCGGATAGGTGTGGTGCATCATCTTAAAAAGCGTGACGCACCCATCGGTAGCGTGATACAACAAAACCCTATGCCAGCCACCAAGGTGCCGTTGGGGACTTCCATCAATCTATGGATCGTTCAACCTTAACGCATTTTTAAATCGGTAGTGGACTCATTTTTAAGACAAATTTTTAGGAATTTTATTGGGGCTGTCGCGTCTCTGTTTGATTTTGTATAGTTTTCCCCCTTGTCGTCTTAAAATTTGTCTAGTTTTGTCAACTACCACTTTAGGAGGGAGATTATTATCTCTGATCGCCTTACTAAAATATGATTTACACCCTTAGTTCGTGCGCACAATATACCAAAACATGTCTCGGTAGTGCTCTGTCTACTATTTGCTGATAGCCCATTGTATACTTTTTTTGATGCAAACGGGCTATAATTTCCCCCTTGGCTGCTAATGGAAAAGGCTCTACAAAAATATCCTTGAAAGTAGGGATTGGCTGCTTATTGAAACGTTTATACAGTGCTTCTTTTGCAGACCAATAGATGGCCAATTTTTCCAAGGAGCCATTGGCACTTTCAATTTCTTCTCTATTTAAATACCTTTTTTGTATTGTATGCAACTTGGATTTTACCATTTCTATGTCAACCCCTATAGGGTAAGTGGTAGATAATGCTACTGCAGCTAAATAACGGGTATGGGTAAAACTAAGGTAAAAACTACTATTACCTAAAATAGGGCTACCTTGTTCATTTTTAGTAAGCCTTAAAATAGGTAAATTTAATTTTTCTAATAAGCAGCAAAGGGCTATTCTTACCGCTAAAGACTGCCGCATTCTATCTTTTGACGATAGATTGGCATTTTTAAAATCTGTTAAAAAATGAGGATGCAATTGAAGGCGCAATTTTTTTAAGCTTTCTTCAATTTTCCAGATAAGACAAAAAGTATTAGAAGCAAGCAGGAAAAAATTATAAACAGCCATATGAAAGAAGCTATAGCTTAGGAATCTGACCTGCTTTATACAACAATTTTATGTGAATATACTATAGATCAAAAAGAAATTAAACGGTGGTACGGTCAGCAAAACTTTTACGTATTGCTGCTACATCTAAACATTTAATAACGGGCACAAACATAAGACGCTTGATGGCAGCTTTGCGTTGTGCTGCTTTTATTTTATTTTTTCTTGCTTTGCGTTGCAATCTAACAGCCATACGATCTAAAATTTAAGTTTAATAGCAAAAATCCATAAGCAGCGTGGGCCCTGTAGGATTCGAACCTACGGCCTTCTGTGTGTAAAACAGATGCTCTAACCAGCTGAGCTAAGAACCCAATCAAGAACACAAATATAGTTATTTTTTTCAGAAAAGCGAGGCCGTTCGGTGCTCTTCTAATCTGTAGTTGATTTTATATGGTCTTCCCCTTTGTTGTCTAAAAAGTAGATTTGGTTGGACCCATAAAAAGTATTAAATTTAAACCATGTTAGGAGTGCTATACCCTATATCAGTCAAACAGATTGGGGCTGACTGGAATTGACGGGAAGATTAAATCCAATGTAAGCATGCGAGGTGTTGTAAGTATTACCTCTACTATAAAACTTACACAATCCCTAAACGGCAACTTAGCTGTAATCAATAATTCCCGCCGTTGCAAATTTGTTGCGCTTCGACGAAAAGAAGAAGAGGACGACGAATTGCGTATGGCTGCTTAATCGATAGATTAAGGGGAATTTGTCCCGCTGGTTTTTGTGTTGTCGGATCAGCATAGGGGCATCGATGGATGACACTAGTGTGGCCAGGTGCGTGATGGCCGCATAAATCACAACCGCGCATAAGCGTAACATCAGGTAGGTGACTGACCTTGGTTGCGCCGACAATAAACAGTTGCTAAGCATGTAGAAAGCGTTGCGGTTTGCTTGTTCGGACGAGGGTTCGATTCCCTCCAGCTCCACTTAATGAATAGGGTAAAATCTTCTTACCCACTTTAAAGTTTAAATAAAGTGCTCTGGTAAGCGATATGATACTTTTTGATTAACTAAGTTAATGGCTGCTGGATATGTCCTTATACCCTATAGAACTGTTTTATGAAGCCATTCAAAAAGAGGAATATTTCCAAATTGGGGCCTTTAAAAAGCCCATTGGAAAAGATGGTGGGTTAGTAGCTTTATTTGTAGCCTACAGTGCAGCTGAACTAGCTAAACTACCCGCTCTTTTTGTAGAGATAGATAACGTAAAGGTACCTTATACCATTAAAAATATTACTCATAAAGCAGGCAAAGCGATTATACACTTGGATCTTATCCCATCTAAAACCGAAGCTTATACACTCCGCAATCTATCCATATTTCTTCCTATAGCGCTTCAGCCGAAATGGCAGCAAACTATGTTGCCTTATAGTTTGGTAGGGGCGGTAGTAGAAGATATTGCCTTAGGTCCGCTGGGCAGCATACAATCCATCTATCGCATGCGGGATCAATATATAATGGCTATTGACCATCCTAAAAAAGAGCTCTTGATTCCCTATTGTACACCATTTCTTATCAACGTTAATACAACAGCAAAGAAAGTTACCGTAGCGCTCCCAGAGGGTTACTTAGAGGCCATGTTATAATCTATAATCCGGTTTTTATCTTTTATTACACATCGATCTTCTTTAGCGCAGCGGTAAAAAGGACTTTTATATTGTACTTTTTTAATAATGCAAGCCAGTAGGATAAAATTTATCATTTTATCTACTGGCCTTCCTAAAGTAGATTAGCAATAGCTTCGCAACATAATAAGGAAGATATAAGTTTAGCCAGGTCCTGTGTTGTTAGCCGTAGGGGTGTGTTTTATTTTTGCTTTTTACACATCTCTAAATGGTTGTTTATTAATGTATGTGCGTTATTTATTTCCTTGAATTTATTTTCAGCGTCTCTTTTCTCTTCTTTTGTTGCGTTGTTATTACGATTGTTATATGTGTCTGGATGCCATTTGACAGCGGGTTTTCTATAAGTCTTCTTTACATCTTCAGCAGATGCACCTTCTTTGAATCCTTAGTTTTAGAAGAGGAATTGCCAAAATTTTTATCAGAAGAACTACGCGAGTTATTTTTTCTTGAATCGTTAGAATAGTTGGGTTTCGAAAACGAATGGCGAAAATTGCTAGAAGAATTATCAAAATAACTATTCTCATTATTTTTCGTTGAATAGTTAAAATCGTTAGTTGTCCTATACCAGTAAAAATTCCTATCAAAATCACCCCAATAACTACTCCAATTATTTTGCTTTGAATCGTTAAAGTTATTTTTCTTGGCAGAAAAATCTCCAAAATTTTTATTGAAGTAACTACTCCATTTATTTTGTTTTTGTTTAATCGTGTAGCCAAGTAGTATATCACCTGTATAATTACCAGAAAATATTGAATGAATCCGTACCTTGTTATAAAGAGTAAGAGATGGACCAACTGTAATATCGTCTGTATTTAACGTAGGATATTTTCTTTTTAACATATTTTTAATCTCATTCTCTGAAGGAATTTCACTTTTAGTATCAGTATCAATTATTCCTAGGTCCGTAATAGTAATAATATCGCTTAGTTTTTGTTTTTTTCGTTTAATCGTGCAGTTAAGGTGTACCTCACCTGTATACTTACCAGTTGAATAAATTCGTACGTAGAATTGGTTAGATATATCTATAGTACTAATACCATATGCGACAATTTTAATATCGTCTGTATTTAACGTAGGATATTTTCTTTCTAAGCTGTTTTTAGTTTCATCATCTGAAGGAATTCCACTTTCATAATCAGTTTTAATGATTTCTAGGTTCCCATTAGTAATGATATCGGCTAAATTTTGTTTTTGCCTTTTAGCATTACCGATACGATAATTGCTATCGATAGAACTATCAAGAAAGTCACATCTTTGTGCGGTAGTAGATAGGGCTAGTAGCAATAAAGAAAATATTTTTTTCATTTGCATGGTAGTTTCTAAATTTTTAAGAGTTGTTATATCCCAATTATAATACCATTTAGATTATTATACAAACATTGGGTATAGATAAATATTAAGAGCGCCTCGTATAAAATTACGCCTCGTAAAATGATATATAATACAACAGCCTTATAATGACGCGTAGTTTTATAGGTTTTTATTTAGGTCCATTGGCAGTGGATGTTTTTTGCACTTTTAAAGCCACCATGCCCTATACCAACTATTTATAGTTTGGCTATATCCAGTTAGCGCCCATTTAGATTAAGTTTTGTGTATAGTACACTATTTATATGTAAGTTATCTACTCCTTTTTCTTTATGCGTTAATTTTTATATCTTTGGTTCATCCGCATCCTAGATGTAGTAGCGGTTTAAGGTAAACCATTTGATTTAGCCTAAATTTTGTTTAAATTTGTCCTTTCGCTGTTATATCCTTCCTAGTTTTTTGGCTGGTTTTAGAGCGATTAAGTGGGTATGATTAGTATTTAAATTATGATTGGAATCATAGGAAAAAAAATTGGAATGACCAGTTTGTATGATGGTAAGGGTCACAAAAAAGCATGTACCATCATTCAGGGTGGTCCCTGTATAGTGACACAGCTTAGAACAAAGTCCATAGATGGATATCAGGCTGTTCAATTGTCTTATGACGATAAAAAAGAAAAAAATACTTCTAGGTCTCTTATTGGCCATTTTGCTAAAGCTTCTACTACACCTAAGCGGAAGCAAGTGGAGTTTAGATGTGATGATGACGCGGTATGGCAGCAAATTGCATTGGGTCAAGTGATTCGCATAGAAGATGTTTTTGTCGAAGGGCAATTTATAGACGTAGTTGGTACCTCCAAGGGCAAAGGCTTTCAAGGTGTTGTAAAGCGCCATGGGTTTAGTGGCGTTGGTAGCCGTTCTCATGGTCAGCACAATCGAGAAAGAGCACCTGGTTCTGTTGGGGCAGCTTCTTTTCCTTCCCGTGTATTCAAAGGAATGCGTATGGCTGGAAGAACAGGTGGCAACAGAGTGAAGGTGACCAACCTTCAGGTGATAAAAGTTTTGCCAGAGAAAAATCTAATTGTACTCCATGGAGCAGTCCCTGGTGCAAATAATGGTTACGTAATTTTGGAGAAGTAAAATGAACCTATCAGTATTAAAATATACAGGGGAAGAAGTAGGTCGTTCTGTTCAATTGCCAAAGGAAGTGTTTGGTATTGAGCCCAATGACCATGCCATTTATTTGGATGTAAAGGCTATTTTGGCCGGTAGACGTCAAGGTACCCACCAATCAAAGGAGCGCAATGCAGTAAGTGGTTCTAGAAGAAAAATTAAAAGACAAAAAGGAACTGGAGCAGCGAGGGCTGGTGATATTAAGTCTCCTTTATTCAGAGGAGGGGGGCGTATTTTTGGTCCAAGGCCAAGAGATTATAGTTTTAAATTAAACCGTAAGGTAAAAAAATTGGCCAGAAAGTCTGCCTTGACCTATAAAGCTAAGGCAAACCATATCTCTATTTTAGAGTCCTTTTCTTTTGAAGCACCAAAAACAAAAAGTTATTTAGGTATGCTTCAAAATTTATCTTTTCTAGATCAAAAAACATTATTGATTATACCTAGTGTAGATAAAAATATTGTACTATCTAGTAAGAATGTAAAACAAGCCAAAGTACTTTGTGTCGACCATGTTAATACCTATGATCTTTTGCATGCCAAAAAATTGTTAATTATGGAAACAGCTATAATGCCTATAGTAGAAAAATTAACACAATAAAAGATGAGTGTCCTAAAGAAGCCTTTGGTAACAGAAAAAATGTCAGCACTTAATAAGCGTGGTATATATGGTTTAATCGTAGATGATCGCGCCAATAAACACCAAATACAAAAAGAGATTGAACGCTTTTATGGTGTTACCGTTGATAAAATTAATACCATGCGTTATGCAGGTAAACCAATAACGCGCCATACTAAATCGTGTGTAATAAAAGGAAAACGGCCTTCCTATAAGAAAGTACTTGTAACGCTTAAGGCAGGGGATGTCATAGATTTTTATGGCAATTTCTAGCCTTTTGCATTGAATTTTATAGCTGTTAGTTGATTTAGTTATGCCATTAAAAAAACTTAACCCCACTACACCCGGTCAGCGTTTTAGAATAGCGCCAGATTTCTCTACTGTTATTACTGCGCGTAAACCAGAGAAATCACTCTTAGTAAAAACCAAGCGTACAGCCGGTCGGAATAATCGTGGTAGGATTACCGTTCCCCATAGAGGCGGTGGACACAAGCGGCGTGCCCGTCTTATTGATTTTAAAAGGAAAAAAATAGCTGTTCCTGCATTTGTCCATTCTATTCAGTATGATCCTATGCGCACTGCATATATAGCCCTACTTCATTATGTAGATGGTGAGAAAACCTATATTATAGCACCAGAAGGACTTAAAGTAGGTGCTAAGGTTGTAGCAGGATCAAATGTACCCATAGAGCTAGGTAATGCTATGGAAATGAAAGATATTCCGTTGGGAACGATTATCCATAACATTGAACTAGCCCCTGGACGTGGTGCGGCATTGGCAAGAAGTGCAGGCGCATATGCGCAGTTGCTTTCTAAAAGTGGTAAGTATGTGACCATTAAGTTGCCTTCTGGTGAAAGGCGGTTGGTATTAGACCATTGTATGGCTACTATTGGAGCTGTTTCCAATAGCGACCATGGTAATGTTACCATTGCCAAAGCAGGTAGAAGTCGCTGGATGGGTAAAAGACCTCGTGTACGGGCCGTTGTAATGAACCCTGTGGATCATCCAATGGGTGGTGGTGAAGGAAAAGCTTCTGGAGGCCATCCTAGATCTTTTAAAGGATTATATGCAAAAGGTAAAAAAACACGCAACCGCAATAAATATTCCACTAGACTGATCATTAGTAAAAAGAAAAAATAATGGGTAGATCTATAAAAAAAGGACCTTATGTAGCCCATCATCTACAACGTAAGATAGATGTGCTCAATGCGTCCGGTAAAAAAACAGTGGTTAAAACCTGGTCTAGGCGGTCAACCATTACGCCAGATTTTGTAGGCCATACTCTTGCAGTACACAATGGCCATAAATTTATTCCTGTTTTTATTACAGAGTCAATGGTAAGTCATAAAGTTGGTGAATTTGCCTTAACAAGAACTTTTAAAGGACATACCTCTAAAAAGATAATTTAAACTATGCAGGCAATAGCAAAATTAAGGAAGCTCCCTATATCTGAACGTAAGGTTGGACCATTAGCGGCACTTATTAGGGGAAAAAGCGTGGCTACTGCATTAGCTATTTTGCAAAGCAAGCCACAACAAGCTGCGCTTCAGTTGAGAAAACTTTTACTTTCTGCTATTTCAAACTGGCAAAATAATCATGCAGCTGCCTTCGAAGATGGCGCAATTTTTGTGAAAAAAATAACAGTAGATAGAGCTGGTATGTTAAAAAGAATTATGCCCGCACCAAGGGGTGTCGCACATAGAATTAGAAAACGATCTAGCCATGTTGTTATGGTGGTAGATACTTTACAAAATTCTATTCCGCTGCCACATCAGACTGTTTCAAGTACAACAACGTAACCACATTAATAATACTACAATGGGTCAAAAAGTTAATCCCGTCGGTTTTAGAGTTGGGTTTATTCGTAAGCCAGATTCTAGTTGGTTTGCATCAAAATCCTCCTATGTAGAAAAATTAATGGAGGACGAAAAAATACGTACTTATCTAGATGCGCGAATAGCCAAAGCTAGTGTTGCTAGAATACTTATAGAACGTGCCGGTAAAAAAATTACCATTACCATTCGAACTGCTCGCCCAGGTATTGTTATTGGGAAGTCCGGTGCAGAAGTTGATAAGGTAAAGGAAGAGTTAAAAAAGCTAACCAGCAAGGAAGTTGAACTTAATATTGTTGAAATAAAAAAACCAGATCTGGAAGCTAAGCTGGTTGCTTTGCAAATTGCCCAACAGATTAGAGGTCGTATGCCTTATAAGCGTGTAGTAAAGCAAGCTATAGCTGCCGTGATCCGTTCTGGTGCGCAAGGTGTTAAAATTAAGGTTTCCGGTAGATTAGATGGCGCTGAAATGGCTAGGTCGGATGAGTTTAAAGAGGGATCTGTTCCACTCCATACCCTTCGTAATGATATAGACTATACAGCGGTCGAAGCCCATACCATTTATGGAAGAATAGGCATTAAAGTTTGGATTTCTAAGGGAGATGTTACCGTTAATCATCTCCAGCGTTCAGTTGGTAAGCCTCCTAAAGTAGGAGAGAGGGGGGGCTTGCTTCCAAGGAGCGAAGGTAGTTAAGCCCTGCATTGCAACCATATTAATTTTTGCATTCTATAATAAAAAATGTTACAACCAAAACGAGTACGTTACAGAAAAACGCAGAAAGGAAGAATAAAAGGCTTATCAATGAAAGGAAATTCATTAGAATTTGGTACCTTTGGGCTGAAGGCATTAGAACCCTCATATATTACTGCTAGGCAAATTGAGGCCATGCGTATTGCCATTACAAGAGAAATGAAACGGCAAGGGCAGGTTTGGAATAGAATCTTTCCAGATAAGTCCTTAACCAAAAAGCCAGCTGAAGTAAGGATGGGTAAAGGTAAAGGTGCTCCCGATTCTTTTGTAGCCGTTGTTAAGCCTGGTAGAATTCTCTTTGAGTTAGATGGTGTATCTAAAGAAGTCGCAGCGCGTGCCATGCGTCTTGCTATGCATAAATTACCTATTAAGGCCCACTTTGTAGTCCGTAGAGATTATGTGCAGTAGGAGTAGGTTTCAGTTATTGAAAAGTTTTTTGCCTATGGTTAACCTATTACTTTAACAAACTATTTAATAAGTAATAAGTTTTTAAAATGAAGTACAAAGAAATTCAGTTGCTTTCTTCTAAAGAGCAAAATAATAAATTAAAAGAAGCTTTAGATTATTTACTTAAATTGAGGCTTGCCCATTCGGTTTCTCCAATTGAGCATCCGATGAAAATAAGAGCGGCTAGAAAATCTATTGCAAGGTTAAAAACAGCTCAGAACAGTTTTCGAAGCAACCATCAGAATCGTAACCACTATGCTGAGAAATAGAAGAAAAGAAAAGGTAGGAAGGGTTACCAGTAATAAAGCCCATAAGACCATAACCGTTGTAACAGATACCAAAGCTATACACCCCGTATATGGTAAGTTTGTAAAAACATCCACCAAATTTATGGCACATGATGAAGAAAACAGCTGTAGTATTGGTGATCTGGTAAAAATTATGGAAACCCGTCCTTTAAGTAAAAAAAAGAGATGGAGATTGGTTCAAATCATAGAAAGAGCTAAGTAAAAATGATACAACAGGAATCGATACTAAAAGTAGCTGATAACAGTGGTGCAAAAACAGCCCTTTGCATTCGCGTTTTGGGTGGAACCCGTAAGCGTTATGCCCAAGTTGGTGATAAAATTGTAGTAACCGTAAAAACAGCTAACCCTTCTAGTGCCCTTAAAAAGGGTACTATTTCCAAAGCCGTTGTGGTTCGTACTCGAAAAGAAGTAAGGCGTAAAGATGGTTCTTACATTCGCTTTGAAGACAATGCTATTGTTTTAATTGAAAACAACAATGAGCCCAAAGGAACCGGTGTTTTTGGCCCAGTAGCTCGAGAAGTTCGAGATAATAAATTTATGAAAATAGCCTCTTTAGCTGACGAAGTACTATAAAGCATGAAGAAAACAATAAAAAAAAGTTTTAAGATTCATATTCGAACAGGAGACCGTGTAAAAATTTTGACTGGTAAACACAGAAACGAGCAAGGAACTGTTTTAAAAGTATTCCCTAAAAAATATCGGGCTGTTGTTGAAGGTATGAATATAGTAGTTAGACATTTAAAGCCTTCTACTGAGCATCCTAAAGGAACCATCCAAAGGCTACCCTCTTCTATTCATATTAGTAATCTGATGTTAATGGATGCAGTAAGCGGATCTGCTACTCGTGTAGGGAGAAAGTATAATGAAGCCGGTAAGCTCCAGCGCTATGCTAAAAAAACAGGAAATTTTATAAAAAATGGTTAAGCCTAGATTACAAGAAAAATATTTTGCGGAAGTTATTCCTTCGCTTAAGGATTTATTCGGATACAAATCGGTTATGCAAGTCCCCAGGTTACATAAAATATGTATCAATCAAGGGTTAGGTGATGGTGCATCCAATAAAAAATTAATTCAGCTTGGATTAGAAGAATTAACTGCTATTGCTGGGCAGTGTGCCGTGGCTACCCGTGCTAAAAAATCAGTTTCTAATTTCAAGCTTAGAGAAGGTATGCCTATTGGTGTAAAAGTTACCTTACGCGGCAGGCTTATGTATGAATTTCTTGATCGTTTTATATCCATTGCACTTCCTAGGATTAGAAATTTTTGGGGATTGAAGGCCAACGGGTTTGATGGAAAAGGCAACTATAACGTAGGGATTCAAGAGCAAATTATATTTCCAGAGATTAGTATTGATAAAGTAATCAAGATCAACGGTATGAACATAACTTTTGTTACAACTGCTCAAAACAATGAAACCGCATTTCAACTTTTAAAAGCTTTAGGGATGCCCTTTAATATGGTGCAAGATTAAATTAAAAGGTTATGGCAAAAGAATCAGTCAAAGCAAGAGATAAGAAAAGAAGACATTTGGTAGCCAAATATGCCGCTAAAAGAGCTGCATTAAAAGAGCAGGGTAACTATATGGCACTCGATAAACTTCCCAAAAATAGTTCCTCAGTTAGATTGCGTAATAGGTGTAGTATAACCGGTAGAGCCCGTGGATATATCAGAAGATTTGGTATTTCCCGGTTAGTCTTTAGAAAATGGGCTTTAGAAGGGAAGTTACCAGGTATACGGAAAGCAAGTTGGTAGTCAGCTAACCTATAAGTCTATATACCTGTTTTTATTATTTGTTAATATATAATCACCATGACTACAGATCCAATAGCTGATTATCTTACTAGAATTAGAAACGCCATTAGTGCCAAGCATAGGGTAGTAGAAATTCCCGCTTCAAAAACAAAAACAAAGCTTACAGAAGTCTTGCAAGAGAAAGGGTATATACGAGGATATAAGCTAGTCTCTAAGCCAGATAGTGTTCAGCCAGTTATCAAAATTGCCCTAAAATATGATGCTTTTACAAAGCAACCTGCTATTGTACATTTAAAACGCGTCAGTAAGCCAGGGTTGCGTAAATATTCTACTGCTGCTGCTATGCCTACTGTTATTAATGGATTGGGAATAGCCATATTGTCCACCTCCAAGGGTATTATGACTGATAAAGAAGCCCGTAAAGTTCATGTTGGTGGTGAAGTACTTTGTTATGTTTACTAAAATTAGGAAAAATGTCAAGAATAGGGAAGCAGCCCATTAATCTACCGCCAGCCGTTACCATATCGGCCCTAGATGGTGGAGTCATACAGGTTAAAGGTCCTAAAGGTCTACTGCAACAGCAAATTGATTCAACCATTATGGTTGAGATTTCCCAAGGGTTGGTTAAGCTGATACCCGTTGATGCTAAAAAATCTAAAGCCCTTTATGGTCTTTATAGAGCTTTGATTTATAATATGGTGGTAGGGGTTAGCGTTGGCTTTAAGTGTACCTTAGAGTTGGTAGGTGTTGGTTACAAAGCCAATGTCCAAGGTAGCCTCTTAGAATTGAGTTTAGGTTATTCTCATGATATTGCTTTGGTCTTACCAGAGGAAGTAATGGCTACAGCCGAATTGCCTAAAGGCAAAAATCCATTGGTTCATTTAGAATGTATAGATAAGCAGCTTTTGGGTCAAGTAGCTGCAAAAATCCGTTCTCTAAGAAAAGTTGAACCTTATAAAGGCAAAGGTGTCAGGCGTTTAGGTGAAGTAGTGCGGCGTAAGGTTGGAAAGTCTACTAAAAAGTAGCATGTATATGTTGGCCTATTTTTATATTCCTATATAGTAAAAAAATGAAAATAAAGGATAACAAAGTAGCAAGAAGACTTAAAGTTAGGAGAAGCATTAGAAAGCGTTTGCATGGAACCTTGGCTCAGCCACGTCTTTCGCTTTTTAAGAGTAATACTTGTATATATGCCCAGCTTATTAATGATGAAACAGGCGAAACGCTACTTTCTTCTTCGTTGTATAAGTTAAAAATTAGTAAAAATAATGTTGCTGGAGCATTAGAATTAGGAAAAGCAATTGCCCAACAAGCGTTGGCTAAAGGTATTACCCATATTGTCTTTGATCGTTCTGGGTATACTTATCATGGTAAAGTTAAAGCATTGGCTGAAGGTGCTCGAGCAAACGGTCTTAAATTTTAGTTAAAAATGATGTTAAGTGGTAGAAAACTCAGAGCCAGTAATTATAATCTTGAGGAGAAAGTAGTAGCCATTAAGCGCGTTACCAAAGTAGTAGAAGGTGGCCGCAGATTTAGTTCTTCTGCAGTTGTAGTAGTTGGAAATGGCGATGGTGTTGTAGGATATGGCCTTGGCAAAGCAAAAGAGTTAACAGATGCTATTGCTAAAGGTGTAGAAGCAGCCAAGCGCAACCTAATCAAAGTTCCTATCTTACGTGATACCATTCCACATAGTTCAGTGGGCAAATATGGTGGTGGCAATGTCTTGATTCAACCAGCAGCTTCTGGTACTGGCGTAATTGCAGGTGGTGGTGTCCGTATCGTCTTAGAAAGCGTAGGTATTAAAAACGTTTTGTCTAAGTCCCAAGGCTCTTCTAATCCGCACAATGTAGTTAAGGCAACTTTTAAAGCATTGTTACAATTGCGTGATCCCATAACCATTGCCAAGCAGCGTGGAATCACTTTAGATAAGCTTTTTAATGGATAAGATCTTATGGAACAAATTAAAATTACCCAGGTGCGAAGTTTAATCAAACGTCCTAAATCCCAAAAAGCAACCATTCAAGCCCTTGGATTAGGGCGGATTAATAAAGCTGTTGTGGTTGCGGCTACTCCTCAAATATGGGGTATGGTACATAAAGTCAACCACTTAGTGGTTACAGAAAAGATATAATAGCTTATGGAATTACATACACTTAAACCAGCAATAGGTGCTTTAAAGCGTAAAAAGCGCGTAGGTAGAGGGCAGGGTTCCGGTAAAGGTGGAACGGCTACACGTGGTTATAATGGTGCACAATCTAGATCTGGTTATAAAAGAAAGATTGGTTTTGAAGGAGGTCAACAACCACTCCAGAGGCGTATTCCTATGTATGGATTTAAATGTCCCACTAGAATCCAGTTTACACCTTTAAATCTTTCTACTTTGCAAGCCTTGGCAGAAAAGCATCGTGTTTCTTCTATAGATCATATTTTCTTAAGAAAGCATAATGTAATCGGTAAGTATGAAAAATATAAAATATTAGGCAATGGCCAGTTAAACCTTAAACTTTCAGTTGCCGCACATCGTTGCTCAGCTACTGCTTTACAAGCCATTCAAAATCTTGGTGGAGAAGTTACCATGTTGTCAATATATGAATAAGTTATTTAAGGTTATTAAGGATATATTTTTAATAAAAGAACTACGCATTCGTATAAGGAATACATTATTTTTTTTATTGCTTTTCCGTATAGGTAGTATCATTGTTTTGCCTGGTATAGATGTAACCCAAATTTCTGGTCATGCAAAGCGCGTTTTTGGCTTGCTCGATAGTTTTTTAGGTGGTTCACTTAGCCAGGTTTCCATTTTTTCAGTAGGCGTTACCCCTTATATCTCCGCCTCCATTATTATGCAGCTTTTGTCCATTGCCTGGCCAAAAATTCAAAAGATACAACGTGATGGAGAAATGGGGAAGCGTAAAATTGCGCAAATTTCTCGTATTTTTACTATTTTTATCGCTATTTTTCAGTCTTTTCAATATTTATTTATTGCTACAGGTAGTGGAAATGTTTCTATAAGTCGTACTTTTTTTATTTTTATTTCTATCGTTATTTTAACAGCAGGTGCCATATTTTGTATGTGGCTAGGGGAAAAGATTACCGATAAAGGGATTGGCAATGGTGTAACCATGTTAATGATGGTGGGTATTGTATCCTCTTTTCCTGCTGCTTTATACCAAGAAGCGGTATACCGTGGTAGTAAGGGTATTTTTTTATTTGTATTAGAGCTATTCGTATTGTTTTTAATTGTACTTGCGTTAGTTGCTTTTACACAAGCTACACGTAGGGTTCCTATTCAATATGCCAGGCAGTTGAGCACCAGTACCATATATGGAGGACAGCGCCAGTATATACCATTTAAGTTAAGTAGTGCAGGTGTAATGCCTATTATCTTTGCGAACCTTTTGATTTTTTGCATTTCATGTCTTTTAGGTTTTTGGAAGGATAAATTTGCTTGGTTGGATCTCATTAGTGGTATGTTGCGGGATGATACCAGTTGGTTATTTAATTTTTTGTTTGCTTTTTTGATTATTGTTTTTACCTTTTTTTATACCGCTATTACAGTCAACCCTGTTCAAATAGCAGAAGATATGAAACGTGCCAATAGCTTTATTCCTGGTGTCACCTCTGGCAATGCAACGGCCCGTTTTTTAGATGGTATATTAGACAGAATTACCTTGCCAGGCGCTATTTTCTTGGCAGTTATTGCTATTTTACCTGCTTTTGCCCGTATAGTTGGATTAAGTTTCCCTTTTTATAGATTCTTTGGTGGCACTTCTTTATTGATTATGGTCAGTTCGATGCTTGAAACCCTTCAGCAAGTTGAAAGCTATTTGTTAATGCGTCGATATGAAGTAATTATTAACAAAGGTGCTAGGTTGCAGTAGTAAGTTTTTAATAAAGTTTCCATATTTTTAGAGCTATTTGCTATAAATTTAGTATATTAGTTCCAGAAAGGTCCTTGTTTATTATATGATGGTTCTCTTTGTAAAAAGTACAAATACAAGTATATAAGCAAAAGTAAAATAAGATTATATAAGATAATATGGCTAAGATACCTCCTATTGAACAAGGTGGAATAGTGCAAGAAGCATTGCCCAATGCAGTATTCAAGGTTGCGCTTAAAAATGGTCATATTGTTAGGGCCCATATTTCTGGGAAGATGCGTAAAAATTATATTAAAATTCTTCCTGGTGACTCTGTTAGGATGGAGTTAACTCCTTATGATTTGACACAAGCCAGGATAGTCCATAGATACAAAGCAACTGAACAGTTACACTAGTTATGAAAGTTAAAACATCTATTAGAAAAAGAAGTGTAGATTGCAAAATTGTACGTCGGAAAGGTGTATTATATGTGATTAATAAAAAGCAGCCTAAATTTAAACAAAGACAAGGATAAAGTATGGCTAGGGTATTAGGTGTAGATATTCCAGATAACAAGCGTGGAGAAATTGCGCTTACATATATATATGGAATTGGCAGAAGTTCTGCAAATAAGATTCTTCAAGCAGTTCAAATGGATAAAGACCGGCGTGTCTCTACTTGGACAGATGATGAGTTAAAAGCCATCAGAACAGCTATTCGTGGTGTATATAAGATAGAAGGCGACTTAAAGTCCGAAATTCGATTGAATATTAAGCGGTTGGTTGAGATTAAGTGTTATAGGGGCCATAGACATCAAATGGGTTTGCCCGTTCGTGGGCAGCGCACTAAGACCAATGCTAGGACACGTAAAGGAAAACCTAAAACAATTGCGAATAAAAAGAAAGCTACCAAATAAAGTCTAATTTGTCATTAGGTAGTATCCTTTCTTGTCTTTAAAGAAAGTTTATAGAGCATTACTATGAAAAATATAGGAAAAAATAAAGTTAAAAAAAGAGTTGTAAAAGTTGGTAAAGAGGGACAGGCACATATCCAAGCTACTTTTAATAACCTTATTATTTCAATTACAAATGAAGTTGGTCAAGTGATTGCTTGGTCTTCTTCTGGTAAGATGGGCTTTAAGGGATCTAAAAAAAACACACCCTATGCTGCCCAAATGGCATCAGCAGACTGTGCAAAAGCTGCTTATGCGTTGGGTTTACGCCGGGTGAATGTATTTGTAAAGGGGCCAGGCATTGGGCGTGAATCAGCCATTCGTGCCCTTCAAGATCATTCTGTAGAGGTAATCTCTATAAAAGATGTTACGCCTCTTCCGCACAATGGTTGCAGGCCACCTAAGCGTAGGCGTCCATAAATAATACAATTTACTATTTTATACTAGAAGAAATATAGCGTATGGCAAGATATCGTGGTCCAAAAGCCAAGGTCGCAAGAAGATATAACAGTCCGATATTTGGTTCATCTGTTGGTAAGGTATTACAGAAAAAAAATTATCCACCAGGGCAGCATGGTAGAAGACGTAAAAGGCGTTCTCAATTTGGGCTTCAATTAATGGAGCAACAAAAAGCAAAGTACACCTATGGGTTATTACAACGTCAGTTTAAAAATCTTTGTGAAAAAGCTACTAAAAGTAAAGGTATTACCGGTGAGCTAATCCTTCAGCGGCTAGAGGCCCGTTTAGATAATACAGTTTATAGGCTAGGCATTGCCACTACACGAGGCGAAGCAAGGCAGATGGTATCCCATAGGCATATTACAGTAAATGCCAAAACAGTAGATATTCCTTCCTATACTTTGAAGCCTGGCCAAATAATAGGCATAGCAAAGAAGGCAGAAAAAATGGCTCTGATTGTTCATAATGTAGCAAATAATCCATCTAATAAATATAGTTGGTTGGAGTGGGATGCATCATTGATGGTAGGTAAGTTTCTTTCCTTTCCGCAGCGTTCTGAAATACCAGAAGAAATTAATGAACGAAGCATTGTGGAGCTCCATTCTAAATAGTCCTTCTGTTTTTTCCTTTTTAAATCAAATAAAGATTCTATATGTCCTTATTAGCCTTTCAAATGCCAGAGAAAATATTTGTGGAGCAAGTTGATTCTTTTCATGGTATTTTTAGTTTTCGTCCACTTGAAAAGGGGTATGGTACTACTATTGGTAATACACTTAGGCGTGTATTATTATCTTCTTTAGAAGGGTACGCTATTGTTTCCATTAAAATTCCTGGTGTTCGTCATGAGTTTTCTACGATTGAAGGGGTACAAGAAGATTTAGTAGAAATCATTTTAAACCTTAAGCAAGTCCGCTTAAAGAAAATTTTAGAAGGTGGCAATGATGTTATTTCTGTTCGGGTTAGTAAACCTGAGTTTCGTGCAGGTGATATTGCAGAAGCTACTTCTTTTTTTGAAGTTTTAAATCCAGATTTATTGATTTGTAGGCTTGATTCATCAGCCACTTTTGATATAGAACTTCATATAATGAAGCATAGGGGCTATCTTTCAGCTGAGGAGCATAAACCTAAAGAATCAATCTTGGATCTTATTCCTATTGATGCCATCTTTTCTCCTATTGTAAGTGTACAGTATCGTGTTGAGAATATGCGTGTGGAGCAACGTACCGATTATGAGCAATTGACATTTGAAGTAAAAACAGATGGTTCTATAAGTCCAGAAGAAAGCGTTCGGGAAGCAGCTAAGTTAATGATTCAACACCTTAACTTGTTATCTGGTCAGGAAATTGTTGTGCAATCACCAGATGATGAAATAGTTCAAATATTAGATGAAGAAACAGTGGCCATGCAGAAAGATCTTAGAACCCATATTAGTGAGCTACAGTGTTCTTCTCGTGTATTAAATTGTCTTAAATCAGCAGGTATTGAAACTTTAGAAGATCTTGTGACAGTAAAAGATTTTGATACTATGAAGTTTAGAAACTTTGGTCGTAAGTCACGTGATGAAATTGATCAACTTTTGGCAGAAAAGCATCTAAAGATTGGTATGGATCTCTCTAGATATAGGTTAGATGGATAGTTTTTATTTAAAGTTAATTCTGTAGTACATTTTAAGTAAAATTGTATTAGTATAAATCAATGAGGCACAGAAATAAAATTAATCGGCTGGGTAGGCCTGTAGGTCATAGAAAAGCATTGCTTATGAATTTATCCAAGTCCCTTGTTATGCATAAGCGTATTGTGACTACTTTGGCTAAAGGGAAAGTATTGCGTTCATTTATTGAACCTATTCTTACTAGAGCAAAGCAAGATACTACGCATGCTAGAAGAATTGTTTTTTCTCATTTTCAAGATAAAGTACCTGTAAAAGAGCTCTTTAATCATATTGCTGAGAAGATTGAACAACGTCCAGGTGGTTATACACGCATCATTAAGTTAGCCAATCGTGCTGGAGATAATGCTGCTATGTGTATGATTGAATTAGTAGATTACAATGATATCTACACAAAAGAAACCAAGGTCGTTAAGACTCCTCGGCGTAGGAAAAAGAAAAAAACTACTTCTGTTGTAGACGAAGTAGTTGCTGAAACAATTTCTGGTCAAGCATAAAATCTATACCTAAGCTTATTGGTTCTCTGGCGTTCTGTAATTGATTTTGTATAGATTTTTCCCTTATCTCAAAGGATCTAATTATAATGATGCCCATTTTTCGTGCCACTATGCCACTTCTTACTAAGACTAAATATCCCGTTTTACAGCTAAGATTCTACTATTGCTATGGTTGCAATACTTACTTTTCCTGCACCTGCTCCTAAAAGTGTATTCGTGCAAGAGGCTAATGTAGCCCCCGTAGTGAGAATGTCGTCTACCAATAGGATATGTTTATCTCTTAGTAGATCCGGGTCCCTTGCTTTAAAGGCACCTTGAAGATTGGTGATGCGTTCACTTTTGTTTTTGGTTGTTTGGGATGGCGTATAGCGTATTCGTTCTATACATCCTTCATATAAAGGTATGTCTAATACATCAGAAAGCCCTTTGGCAAAAAAATCACTTTGGTTATAGCCTCGTTCTTTAAATCTTTTGGGATGTAATGGAACTGCTGCAATAGCATCGATACTTTCCATGATAGGCGCTTTATCTAAGATATTACCATAACGTTGTCCTAATATATAGCCAATTTTCGGTTGATTTTTATACTTCATTGCACATAGTGCCTGTTCAAGATGACTTTTCTTTCTTAGTCTGTACAGCGCAAATCCGTAGGTTATTGAGGCTTTACCTACAAAATGATTCGTCGTAACATTATCTATTAATGTATGGGAATCTGTTTCTGGAAATCCGTTAAAACAGACCGTACAGATCAAAGTTTCTCCCTGTACAAGTCTATCATTGCATCCTACACATATAGGAGGAAAAAGTAAATCCAATAATCCAACTATAAATGCTTTCATAGTATATAAAGTATAAGCTTATATCGTTTCATCGCATTGATTTTGTACTTTTGTTTGTAGTCCAATAAGTTGCGTAGAAAAGAGCTACCCTTTATGTGCGTTGTCCATTCTAAATGTAATAAATTTTAAGTCTATTTTTTATGCTCGATAGAACCATTCCACCACCGTTTAAAGAAATTGATCCTATCTGTTTTCCATGGCCAGAAAGCCACTTACTTCAAAATCAAGTTCCCCTTTATGTCTTAAACATGGGCACTCAACCCATTATAGAGTTAGAGCTCATTTTTAAATCTGGTAGTTGCTATGCATTACAACCTGGTGCTGCCTATTTTACAACTGCTATGTTATTAGAGGGAACCACAACAAAAAGCAGTCAAGAGATTGCCCATATCATTGACTATTATGGTGCAACCATTGGTACGCGTGTACAGAAAGATTTTTGTATCCTCTCGCTTTCTACGCTTGTTAGCCATCTTAATCCCCTCTTAGACTTATTGGTAGAGATTCTATTAATCCCTAGTTTCCCTGAGAAATCACTCCAACGGTTAAAGCATCTTAAAGTACAGGCTATTCAAATAGCTGATAAAAAGAACCATCAGGTAGCCTATAAGCGATTTTGTACGGCACTCTTCACAGTATCACATCCCTATGGTAGACATCTAACCTTACAAGATGTAGATCAAATTCAACCGGAAGATCTACACCACCATTATAAACAGCTCTTTTTTTCGGATTGTACTGCTTTTGTTAGTGGACAAGTTACTCCATCAGCCTTAGCATCTATTAAACAGTCCTTAGCCTGTTTACCTTATCAAAAAAGCTTACAAGTAGTATCCGTCCCATCTGATCATCTTCCTGAAAAAGTCCATATAGTGGATGGAAAACATCTTCAGTCTGCTATTGTAATCGGTAAAAAGTTGTTCCTTAAAAACGAAGCAGATTTTTTACCAATGATGGTGGTCAATACCCTTTTAGGTGGGTATTTTGGTGCGCGGTTGGTACAAAATATTCGGGAAGACAAAGGCTATACCTATGCCATTCACTCGAGTATAGTTGCGTTGTTACACGCTGGTTATCTTGTTATTACCACAGAGGTAGCCCAAGCAGTCACAGAAGAAACCATTCAAGAGATTTATAAAGAAATTGCAATATTACAGAATGAACAAGTTTCCCAAGAGGCTTTGGAAAATGTTAAAAATTACTTACTAGGTCATTTTTTAACTATGATTAACGATCCCTTTTCAATCATGGAAAAATTTCAAGGAGCCTATCTTCATGGCTTAGATCAAAATTATTATACTGCATTTTACCATCATGTACGCAATATAACCCCCTTAGAAGTTAGAAACTTAGCACAAAAATACTTATCTTTGAATTCCTTTACAGAAGTAGTTGTGCGGTAGTATCCTTTATCAGGAGCTATTATAGGTTGGTTCGATGGCTTTCTATTTGTGTTTTACACAATAAAAAAGTATATTTGAACCTGTTAGTTATTTTTCTTTACCGTCCTCAAAATTTTTTTGTTGGTTCAACTTTTTCTTTAAAAAGCGTGGATTATATTAGTTATAAGACAAAATATGCGAACAAGCAGGGTGTCAATAAACAATGGGTTGTTGTTGATGCCTCCTCTCAGCCGTTAGGTAGGTTGGCTAGCCAGGTTGCTTACCTTATTCGTGGTAAACACAAGACTAATTTTACCCCTCATTTAGATGGGGGTGATCATGTAATTGTTTTGAATGCCGAAAAAGTAGCTTTATCAGGTAATAAATGGAGAGAAAAGATCTATACCACTTATTCAGGCTATCCCGGTGGATTAAAGCATGCTACGCCTCAAGAAGTTCAAGCTTCGAATCCCAAGCGTATAATAGAACATGCGGTAAAAGGAATGTTGCCTAAAAATAGATTAGGAAGAAAGTTGCTCCATAATTTACATGTTTGTGCATCATCTATTCATCCCTATGCGGCTCAACAACCAACCGCGATTACTCTAAAATATTAATCATTAACGGATGGAAACAGTTAACGCAGTAGGTCGAAGAAAGACCGCCGTAGCTAGGGTATATCTTGTTAAAGGGACAGGTGCTATTACCATTAATCATAAGTCGCTTACAGGTTATTTCCCAGTAGAAGAAATTAGCTTAATCGTTCAGCAGCCTTTGGAAAAGTTAAATATAGTAGGCCAGTATAATTTAAAGATTAATGTTACCGGTGGGGGAATGCGTGGCCAAGCTGAGGCCATTCGTTTGGGTCTTGCTAGGGCACTTTGCAAATTAGACTTAGAAAACAATAGACCTATACTAAAGAAAGAAGGTTTTCTAACTAGGGATGCTAGGGTCGTGGAGCGTAAGAAATATGGTCATAAAAAGTCCAGAAAGAGATTCCAGTTTACCAAACGTTAAGCCTACAGTTATTATTTCTTATTACCCATAATGATGCAATTAGAATTTAAAGCACTACTTGATGCCGGCGTCCATTTTGGTCATTTGACTAGAAAATGGCATCCTAAGATGGCTCCCTTTATTTTTATGAAACAAAATGGCATACATATTATCGACTTAAATAAGACGATAGACTGTATGCAGAAAGCTTCTTTGCAACTAAATGCAATCGCGCAAGCTGGAAAAAAAATTCTCTTTGTCGCTACTAAAAAGCAGATTAAATCTTTTGTAGAGCAGACTGCGAAAGATTTAGGTATGCCCTATGTTACAGAACGGTGGCTTGGTGGCACACTGACTAATTTTCTAAATACGCGAAAGTTATTGAGGCGTATGCTTACCATAGAGAAAAATATGCATACACTTGCCTACAAAAGTTTGGCCAAAAAAGAAAGATTGGTTATTGCGCGGGAGCAAGAAAAGCTTAATAGAATATTGCAGGGATTGGTAAATGTTACTAGGCTACCCTCTGCATTGTTTGTAATTGATATCAAGGAAGAACATATTGCTGTTAGGGAAGCCAGAAAATTAGGGATTCCAGTTTTTGCGCTTGTAGATACCAATACAAATCCAGATATAGTTGATTTTCCTATTCCTGGTAATGATGATGCATGCCGTTCTGTCGATATAGTAGTGCGTTATCTTGCTGATGCAATTAAAGAAGGCGTAGAATCCTATAAAAAAGAGAAAGCAGCAACCATCCCTCAACAAGAAGAAGCAGTTGGTCATTCAGCTAATAAAGTAGTCCCTGAAAGAGGTCTAAAAGTAGTGCAAGGTGTGGTAATCAAGAAAAAAGGTTCTTCCCGGTCTAAATTTTCTACTCCTGCAGCTAAAACAAAAGTAGTACAGGCTACTGCCTCCCTTAAAGATCAGTCAGTTAACAGAAAAGACGTAACCCCTACCGTATCCCTTAAAGATCAACCCGAAAAGTAAAAATAACTATTACCTCATTTGAATATTTTATAACATATGGTCGTTACCGCGCAGGATGTAGCTGCACTAAGACAAAAAACAGGTGCAGGAATGATGGATTGTAAAAAAGCCCTGATGGAAGCACAGGGTGATTTTACACAAGCAATTGATTTTCTTAGAAAAAAAGGGCAAAAAATATCTGTAGATCGTGCTACATATCATACAAGTGAAGGAGCTGCTTTTGCTGCTGTGGGTTTGGATCATAAGGTCTCGTTTTTGTTGGTGCTGAACTGTGAAACAGATTTTGTAGCTAAAAACGAATCGTTTTTGCAGTTGGGTCAATCTATTTTAGCAGTTGCAGTAGCACACAGGCCTACCTCTATAGAGGATTTACAAACTTTACCATTGGGCAATCAAACGGTCCAAGAAGCTATTGTGGCATCTACTGGTACCATTGGTGAAAAAATTACCATTTCCAGTTATGAAACCTTGACAGCTGAAACAACAGTTGCTTATATCCATACTGGTAACCGTTTAGCCGTTCTAGTAGGATTAGAAGGTGCGCAAGGTGAACAAGTGCGCATTGCAGGTAGAGATGTAGCTATGCAAATAGCTGCCATGGCACCAGTAGCACTTGATAAAGATCAAGTTGACCCTGCTATAGTAGCAAGGGAGTCCGCTATTATCCATGCACAAGTTATAAATGAGGGGCATAAGGATGATAAAGTAGAGAAAATAACACAAGGCAGGTTACATAAGTTTTTTCAAGAAAATACACTGTTGCAACAGCCATTTGTGAAAAATACTAAGTTAACCGTTGCCCAATACCTTCAAACGGTTGCACCATCTTTAACCGTTACCGCATTCAAGCGTATTGCGGTTGGCCCATAACCTCGTTCTTTTATAACCAAAGAACACTATTTGGGTCGCTTGCTGTCGCATTAGCTATTTTATGCTTATCTGTTGCCTATAGGCACTATATATCGCTTACAGGTAATAGATAAGTATGTATCACCTTTTTTTAATCTACTAAATAGTCGAGCTTGTTGTCCCCTAAATTATATAATATCTTTAATAGATTTAAAGTTTAACTAGATTAGATGAGCAAAAAAGGCCGTGTATTAGTAGCCATGAGTGGTGGCATAGATAGTTCTGTAGCGGCTGTAATGTTACATGAGCAAGGATATGAAGTAGTAGGTATTACCATGAAAACATGGAATTATACAACTAGTGGTGGTAAAAAAAAAGAAACGGGCTGTTGTAGTTTAGACGCCATCAATGATGCCAGGAATGTAGCGGTTGAGTTGGGATTTCCTCATATTGTTTTAGACATAAGGGAAGCATTTGGTAGCTATGTAATTGACCATTTTAAAGCTGAATATTTGGCTGGTAGAACCCCTAATCCATGCGTATTGTGCAATACCCATATTAAATGGGATGCCCTTTTACAACGTGCCAATAAATTAAATTGTGATTACTTAGCAACCGGTCATTACGCAAAAGTACGCCCATCGGGAGGCCGTTATATTATTTCTAAGGGATTAGATGGTAAGAAAGACCAATCATATGCCCTATGGGGCGTTTCTCAAGAAAGTCTAAGTAGGACTTTACTTCCGTTGGGTGGGTATACAAAATCTTTTATTCGCGCATTTGCTGCTGAACGTGGCTTTACCGACTTGGTGCATAAGTCTGAGTCATACGAAATATGTTTTATTCCCGATAATGATTATCGTCGATTCTTAAAACGACAGCTTCCTGGATTAGAAGAACGGGTTAAAGGTGGTACATTTATCTTAGAAGATGGTACCGTGGTCGGCCATCATGAAGGATATCCTTTTTATACCATTGGTCAGCGTAAAGGATTGAATATTGCTTTAGGCTATCCAGTATATGTAACAGCTATACGCAAGGAAACGAATCAAGTAGTGTTGGGTACTTTTGATCAGTTGCTTCGAGATGGTATGTATGTACACCAACTCAATCTATCTAAATATATAGACCTTAAAGGTAAGAAGTTGGATACCCTTACCAAAGTTCGGTATAATGATCCTGGCACCCCTGCTGTAATTGAGCAGGTAGGTAATCAAATGCATGTATTTTTTGGTACCGGTGTACATGCGGTTACACCAGGTCAAGCTGCTGTTTTTTATGAAGAAGAAGATGTAATAGGAGGGGGGTGGATTTTATCCGCTTTTCAAAAAAAGTAGGCCACTTCTATTATATATTCAACAGATAGCATGAAGCTTATCCATGTAGCGGCTTTGAAGCTTCATTGATTTGTAGTTGGCCAGGCTTTTGATAATATATTTCTTTTGCATCTAGCATTGTTCTTATAATATGTAAGATTTCTTTTTCTTTATCATAATCAACTGTTTCTATTATCTTTTTAAGGTCCTGTTTGCCATTTCTAATGGCATCCATGATGTAATCGCGGCCTTCTAGCATCACAGAATGGTTTATAGCTTCGGTTCTCTTTTTTTTACAAATATCGCATTGGTTGCAAGTCGTTTCAGCTTCATCAAAATAATCTAATAATGTAGCCAAGCGGCACCATCGATCGTTCGTAACATATTGTATAACAGCTTCTATTTGCTGATAGGCTATTTTATTTTTTTGCTCAATTTTATGAATAGGCAATGGCAATTCAGCGGCAAGATAACGTGGTGTTAAGAAAGTAATTTGTGGACTGGCTTTTTGTGGAAGGTATTCTAGAATCTTGAGTCGATGTAGGGCATGTAATTGCTCCGCTATTTTGTATTCCGTAAGCTGGATAAACTGGGCTATTTTTTTTTCAATAATTTTACAATACGGTGTAAACAGTGTACCACCATAGAGCCTTAAAAGGGCTTTAATACATAAGTCATAAACCGGATGACGAAGTTGAAACGCATACAATGCTTCCCTAGATAGCAAAAAATAGACTCTAGAAGGTTGGTAATAGGCTTCGTTAAGTTGTATAAAACCCTCTGACTCTAATGCTTTGATGCCATAGTAGGCTTCTTTTGCGTACAGACCAGTTGTTTGTTTAAAGTCCTCTAAATCAAAATCATAGGTAACGAAAGCATGAGAGCCTACTGCGATTTTATAGTAATTAACCAAATGTTGGTAAACTTTTCTAACTTGATCAATAGTAGGGTAACTTTCTTTCCACTTTTGTTTTAAATGTGCAATGTCTTGTCCATCATACCAAAGAATAGCGTAGGCTGTAGCATTATTGCGACCTGCCCTTCCTGCTTCTTGACAATAGGCTTCTAGGGAAGTAGGTAGATCTAAATGCATTACTAAGGAAACGTCTGCTTTATCAATCCCCATACCAAAAGCAGCTGTCGCAACCATGGTTCGTACTTTATTTTCGCTCCATAAAGCTTGTTTTGTAGCTCGATCAGTCGTCGTTAAACCAGCATGGTAAAATGCACTCGTAATACCATTTTTTTGCAAAAAGGTAGCGATGGCTTCTGCTTTTTTGCGTGTATTTACATAAATAATAGCTGGTCCAGTACTCTGTTGTAATGCCTTTAGTAGTTGTGTTTCTTTTTGATCTGTTTTGCGTACCCAGTAGACTAGATTAGGCCTATGAAAAGTTTGTGCAAAAAGAAGAGGATGGTTTAGTTGCAAACAATCTTGAATATCCTGTTTAACCGTTTTAGTGGCAGTAGCTGTAAAGGCCACCGTATTGGCCTTTGGAATCGTTTGCTTAAAGTGGGCAATTTCTAAATAAGAGGGTCTAAAATCGTATCCCCATTGTGAAATACAGTGGGCCTCATCTACTACTAAGGTGGTAATAGCCATAGTAGCCGCACGCAGTTTAAAGAGGTCAGTCTGTAAGCGTTCTGGGGATACATACAATAATTTAACCGTACCATATACACAATTATCTAGTCTTCGTTCTATTTCCAAACTAGACATCCCTGAAAAAATAGCTTCTGCTTGAATACCTTTTTGCGTAAGTTGTGTTACTTGATCTTTCATAAGCGCAATAAGGGGCGTAACTACTAAGGTCAAACCTCTTTTCCGTAAAGCTGGTAATTGAAAACAAAGCGATTTTCCACTTCCAGTAGGTAAAAAAACCAATAGGTCTTTGCTATCTAAAATACCCTTAATGATTGCTTCTTGAAAAGGTCTAAAGGAAGTATAGCCCCAATGTTTTTTTAATAAATCATAAATTTTATCCATGGCTGGAGGCGGCTTTATACTGTTTTAAAAGCCCGTTACTAAAGGATAAAGCATATGGCAATGAAATACTTGTATAGATTGAAATTTCACCTGCATGGCATACCATGCAACCCTTACAAGGCGCAAAAAATATACCAATAATACATTATAGTTCAATCCGTTAATATTGGTATATATTTATATTCATACTACTGTAAAAATCTCCTATAGGTTTAAGATAGCTCGTTAGTAATTTGATGTCATCTATTTTTTTAAATTCTAGTTCCCATAAAATACCATTTAATTTGCTAATGCCATGCGGTAATGTTGATAGTAAATCTTCATAACTTAAACTATACAGATCATTGGCCAATTGATCAAGCAGCCTTAAGCTCGTTGCAATCGCATTTTTATTTTTTTCATATTTATAGAGCTTAGCGCTATGTAGTACTTTATTTATCTGTTTTTCTTCCTGGATTGATTGCCATAGTTGTTGCCCCGTTTTATGCCCATCTTTTTTCCATTTTACCAAATAACGTTGAAGCCTGTTTAGCTTATTATGCAGCATATAATTGCTCTCTGGCTTATTTTGTATGAAATATAGACACTCTTGGTATGCTAGTATGGTCTTAGTAAGCTTAATGGTTTTTGGGTTACCATATTTTTCTGCTATACAAGTTTTAAATGCTTGCATTAGCGTAGTATTAGCTTGTAGCTTTTTCATTGAGGCGGTTAACTCTTTTTCATTTTCTTTTGTAGGCGCTTTGAACAGTTTCCCGAGGCAATCATAGTAGCTTTCCAGAAGGTTAGTATCGATACTGTGGTTTTGTTGCAGCTTTTTTATTATTTTTTCTTCTATTTCTTCCTTAAAAAAATTGTTCCAAAGCTCATCTGGTTTTTCTTCTGTATCAGTTATGCACCATTTCTTCGTTCTATTTTCTAACTTTTTTCTAAAATCACTAATCACATCAGGTGATTCTAGTATAGAAATTGTTTTTTCGAATGATTCTATTCTACTCAGCTGAAAGTCGTTCTGGGTGTAGTACCCCTCTTCTTCTTGACTGATATATTGATTGTTACAGGTAGATCCACAGAAAAGAAGCAGTGCAAGCGTATGACTAGGATATTTTCTTAAATTCATTTTTTTAAATATATTATAGCTGTTAGCTGTTTGAAAGTATTGACTATAGTATTGATTACATCAACTTATAGTATAGCCCCCATTGAGGACTTAGCCAAGATAGTTTTTTATCTCTTTTTTTCCTATTGCTAGCTTTTTATTTTATGAATAGCTTGATTCCCTGCTAACCTCTTGTCTATTTTATTTGGTCAACTGTTTTTTTTGTTGTAAAATTATACATTTTACCAACTAGTTATTTTTCTAATTAAGCTAATATTTTGATGGGTATGGTGGTAATAAGATATGTAAAGAAGTTTTTTGTCTGTTGCCTAATGAGTACTTTTTTACGTGGTATATATGCTAAAGCTGCTGGCACAGTTCAACCTCCTTTTCTTCTAGGGGAACGGTTAGAGTATCAAGTTTGTTACAGTTTTATCCATGCGGGTACTGCTACCATGTATGTAGATGAGCAGTTGCATAAGCTAAATGGACACCTTTGCTATAAAGTTCAAGTAAAGGGTGTTTCTAGTAATGCATTGGCTGTTTTAGGGTTTAAAGTGTTGGACACATGGGAAAGTTATTTAGAAGCTGATCTTTCGAATCTACTGCGGCCACATAGATGTGTCACCCATCTTCAAGAAAATGGTTATGTAAGACAAGAGCAAATTGATTTTGATTACGCATCCAATCAAGCCAGGGTAGAAGTGGCTGAAGGTACCCATAATATGGAACCTGAAGTTACCTATCATCCCCTCTCTAGTGTTCAAAACATCAAAGACTTAATCAGTGGTTATTATGCATTGCGTTCTATTGATGCTACAAAACTAAAACCAGGTGATAAGCTTACGGTCACTGTATTGTATGACCAACAGATTTATAAAGATGTTGGCATTTTATTTCTTGGAAGAAAGAAGATTGAGACCAAATTGGGCAAAACATCCGCGTTGGTTTTTGCACCCTTGGTGCCTATTGAGGATAGTATATTTTCCGGAGAGCGCCCAGTAGAAGCATATATTTCAGACGATGCCAACAAAGTTCCTCTAAAATTGAAAGTTAATCTAGCAGTAGGTTCAGTAGAAATAGCACTCACTGATTGCCAAGGTCTTAAAGAGCAGATTGATTTTCAGAAACCTTAATTTTTATTTTTATAATTTTCTCTTTTATATGCTCCATTCTGCCTATTCTTTTAGCCTACTTCGGTTGTTATGTGCATCAAAAAAAGTTACTGCTATGCAAGTAGTTGATCAGCTCTTGCAACATATTGAAACACAAAAAAATTTAAATGCCTTTGTGAATGTTTATGATGAGGAAATAATAGAAAAGGCTGTTTTAGTCAATCAAAAAATAGCACAAAATAAAGGAGGTCCTTTGGCAGGGATGGTGGTGGGATTAAAAGATATGATTGCTTACAAAGATCATCCATTACAGGCTGGTAGTAAAATTTTGACCAATTATATTTCTCCATTTCATGCAACCCTTACGGAGCGGCTCTTGGCAGCTGATGCGTTGATTATTGGCCATCAAAATTGTGATGAATTTGGCATGGGCTCTTCTTCAGAGAATGCTTATTTTGGTACTGTACTAAATCCTTTAGATACAACAAGAGTTGCCGGTGGTTCTTCAGGTGGATCTGCAGCAGCCGTAAAGGCAAAAATGTGTCATGTTTCGATTGGAACGGATACAGGTGGGTCGGTTAGACAACCGGCTGCATTTTGTGGCCTTGTAGGTCTGAAACCTTCTTATGGTAGAATTTCTAGGCATGGTCTAGTTGCCTATGCTTCTTCCTTTGATACAGCTGGCATTTTAGCCCATACAGTAGAAGACTGTGCAAGTGTGCTGGAAGTAATAGCTGGACCTGATGCATTTGATAGCACTGCATCGGCTAGGGAGGTGCCCTCTTATACTAGTGTATTGCATCATTCAGGTCGTTATAAAGTAGCCTGTTTAGTAGAAACACTTAGCCATGGAGGTTTACAGCCAGAAATAAAAGACCATACATTACATGGGCTAGAACGGTTAAAAAAAGAGGGACATCAAGTAGACAATGTCCATTTTGAATTACTCAAATATGCCCTACCAACTTATTATATATTGGTCAATGCAGAGGCAAGCACGAACCTTGCTCGTTTTGATGGTATTCGTTACGGCTACCGAAGTAGCCATGCTACAACCTTAGAAGAGGTCTATATAAAGACCAGAACAGAAGGTTTTGCTAAGGAAGTGAAAAAACGGATTATGCTTGGATCATTTGTGCTCAGTGCATCTCAGTGTGAAACACACTACATTAAAGCATTAAAAGTACGTAACATGATTAAAAAAGCCATGCAAGACATCTTGAGCCATTATGATTTTATCATACTGCCTACCACTACAACTACTGCTTTTAAGGTAAATAGCTTTGTCAGTGATCCTTTATCCATGTATTGGAGCGATCTCTATACGGTATTGGCATCGGTAGCTGGCCTACCAGCTATTTCTTTGCCAAATGGTGTAGATCAAAAGGATTTACCCATTGGTATCCAAGTGATTGGTAATTATTTTGAAGAAGCCAAGCTACTTGCCTTTGCAAGCCACTTTGAATCTATTGTAAAATAGGTATAAAATGTATGCTAAGGCCATTGTAATAGGTTTTTAAATTTTTAGAGTAAAAAACCTAGATTAAATTTTATTAAAAGTTTAAGGTATATCGATTATCCAAAATTTTTTATATATTATTTTCTGACTCTGTATTCTTCCATATAACATTTTAATAGACATAAATTATATTTAGAGATATGAAAAAAATATATTATTCAATTTTATTATTTTCATCTGTAGCTGCAAAATGTCCTAGTAATGATACAACTACCACTGCTCTTGATTCCAATAAAAATAAAGAAGCATCGAGCAATACACTCCTTAACAATGCAC
Source organism: Cardinium endosymbiont cBtQ1 of Bemisia tabaci (assembly GCF_000689375.1). GTDB lineage: Bacteria > Bacteroidota > Bacteroidia > Cytophagales > Amoebophilaceae > Cardinium. The sequence goes on from NZ_CBQZ010000001.1 coordinate 122,522, forward strand.
AATCTGAACAAAATGATATTGGTTGTACTAAACTGCATCATGCAGCGCAAAAAGGTTGTCGATCAGAGGTTATAAAATTACTAAACGCTCCAGGTATTCAAGTCAATGCAAGAGATACAGATGGTTCGACTCCGCTGCATTATGCAGTGCGATTTGCCGATACACAAGTGGTAAACCTATTCGTAAACGCTCCAGGTATTGAAGTTAATGCAAGAGATACAGATGGTTCGACTCCGCTGCATTATGCAGCATCATTTGGTGATGTAGAGGTACTAAAAATCTTACTAAAGGTTCCAGGTATTCAATTAAATGTAAAAAATATTAATGGCGATACACCTCTTACTTTGCCAATATTCCATAATCATGTAGAAGCGCTTAATTTATTACTTGGAACGAGAGGAATTGATATTAATTCAAAAAATAACGATGGTGAGACTGCCCTTGATGTAGCCAAAAAATTTGGTTATGCATCATGCGTTACCCTTTTAGAAAAAGCACTAAAAAGACAAAAGTAAGTACTGTTGTGCTTATTTAAAAAATTGATAATCAGTTTTTTTAATAAATCTGTTATAACGTCAGTTCTGGATTAAATTGTTTCTTTATTATTGATTATCAGTTTTATATTATATATACAAAATATATATAAAATATAGCTGTATATAAACGTATTATATATATATGATTATCAAATTATTATAATGTATGGTTCGTGATAATAGTAGATAAAACGTCTATTTTTCAGTAAAAAAACTAGTTGTATTATTTATTTAAATAGATGAAAATCAGTTAAATAAATCCAGAACTCATGTTTATACATTGTTCTCCTTCTATGGCAACGGTCTTATTCTGTAAAGTTGCTGTAAAAAGTAAAAGATAAATGGTATTGTATGAACGTTAACATTGTTAACCACTCACACCATCCATTGCCTGTTTATGCTACATTAGGGGCTAGCGGAATGGATTTGCGTGCTTTTATTGATCTTCCCATTACATTGGCTCCTCTACAAAGGAGGCTGATTGCTACCGGTATTTCTATTGCCTTACCACAAGGCTATGAAGCGCAAATAAGGCCACGTAGCGGATTGGCATTGCACCATGGCATTACAGTCTTAAATAGTCCCGGAACAATTGATGAAGACTATAGGGGGGAAATAAAAATATTGCTTATCAATTGCGCTGATCAACCCTTTGTCGTACAAGATGGAGATAGAATTGCGCAGCTCGTGGTTGCCAAATATGAATCGATTCGTTGGACAGTGGTACCGATGCTAGACCAAACCGATAGGGGATCGGGAGGCCATGGCAGCACCGGTAGAAACTAGTCTCCATCAGATCTCTTTTGCATCATTTCATCTAGTAGGTCACCTATAGTCTTACAATCATTAGCAGTTACCAAGTTAGATCGATACTGTTTTATCCCAGTCACACCTCGAAAATAATTGGCATAATGGCGCCTCATTTCTAATATGCCCGTTCGTTCTCCCTTCCACGCTATAGCATGGGTCAAATGTTTTTTTACAGTTTCAATCCGCTCTGCTAGGGTAGGAGGAGGGAGGAGGTTACCTGTTGCATGATAATGTTTGATTTCTCTAAAAATCCAAGGATAGCCAATGCTGGCACGGCCAATCATAATGCCATCTACCCCATATTTATCTTTATACGCAACCGCTTTAGTAGGACTGTCAATATCTCCGTTCCCAAAAATAGGAATATGAATACTCGGATCTGCTTTTACCGCTCCAATATAGCTCCAGTCTGCTAATCCTTTGTACATTTGTTGTTTGGTCCTTCCATGAATGGTTACAGCCTGTACGCCAACATCTTGAAGACGTTGCACTACTTCTAAAATTTTAATCGATTGATGGTCCCATCCTAATCGCGTTTTGACGGTAACAGGAATGGAGACTTGTTTGACGATTTCTGCCGCCATTGCCTGCATCTTAGGAAGATCTAAAAGAATACCAGCGCCTGCTCCTTTACAAGCTACCTGCTTAACAGGGCAACCATAGTTGATGTCTAATAAAGTGGGTTGCGCCCTTTCTACAATAGCAGCAGCAGTCCGCATCACTTCTATAACATCGCCAAAAATTTGTATCCCAATAGGACGTTCTGCTTCATATATTTCCAATTTTTTTATACTTTTAGCAGCATCTCTAATCAGTCCTTCAGAGGAAATAAATTCCGTATACATCAGATCTGCCCCATGTGCCTTGCATATGGCACGAAAAGGAGGATCACTAACATCTTCCATGGGTGCCAGTAAAAGTGGAAAACCACTTAATAAACAGTTGCCAATTTGTAACATAAATAGGGTGAATATGTTTTTAGCTCTTTGAATTTAATCTTTGTGCCCACCTGTTGGTGGGTTACTAAAAAGGAAATTTAGGGGTGGTTGGCGATCTTTTACAAATCTACGCTTAAAATTTAGTATTTTCTATGGATAAAAAGATTGCTGCCGCTCAGCAATGGTACAAAGTAGCTTAAAATAACTATATTATTATAGCTATTTATTGGCTATATACAGAATATATACGTAATTTAGTTGTGTTGGTGCACTTAACTAATTTTTTAGCATTAAATAAAAGGTCTTTATCCGGTACAATAGGATTCTTTAGTCCTGTTGCCATCCAGTTTAGATGATTTATGGAAACCCTATAATAGGTTTGGCCCTAATAGGTCTGTTTTTTTGTTGCTTGTATTGCCAATATTTTCTGTAAAAAATTAATAGATTTTAGGGTCTGTAGCTCAGTTGGTTAGAGCGCTACACTGATAATGTAGAGGTCCGTGGTTCAAGTCCACGCAGGCCCACCCTAGCGCACCAAACGTACAAACCGTACCGTATACTATAGGACTATACAATACATTTCTTTGCCCGTTTTGTGCGCTCCAGCTATTACGCAATAGACTTTTTTATAATCAAAATGGGGATAAAATCTTTTATTAAACAGGTATTTACCATTGCTGTAGGATGCTTCATCTCTTTATTATCTTTATTCTATATAGTTCTTTTTGTCTTTTCAAAATTAACTGCTACGGATATCAGGGAAGTAGCAAGTAATTCAGTGCTATCATTCAATATGGAGGGCCGAGTGGTTGAAAAGATGCCGAATGGATTATTTCGATCTAATAAGGGAACAGTCAATTTTAAAAAAGTTACAAAGGCCATTCATGAAGCAACCAACGATAATCGTATTCGCGCTATTTATTTAGATTTATCTTATTTATATAGCGGCTGGGCTACTTTAGAAGAAATAAGGGAAGCTTTGTTGGCTTTTAAAGCGCAAGGTAAAACCATTATCGCATATGGAGATAATTTTACCCAAAAGTCCTATTATTTAGCGTCTGTAGCAGATGAAATTATTCTAAATCCTAGTGGTTTCTTGGCATTCAAAGGCTTATCTGCAACGATTGACTTCTATACAAAACTTTTTGAGCATATTTCTATAAGGCCTATAATATTTCGTATTGGAGCCTGTAAGGATGCGGTGGAGCCCTTCTGTTTGACCAAAATGAGTGAAGAAAGTAAAAATCAAACAAAGGCATACCTTGACTCTATGTATGATCACTTTTTAACTAAAGTAGGTAGTGCTAGAAGTATAGCAGTTTCAGTGCTAAAAGCCCATGCCAATAATCTTTCAGCAGTACTTCCCAATGATGCCCTTCGGGCCAATTTAATTACCAAGGTAGGCTATGCAACAGATGCGAAAAGCTTGTTAAAAGAAAAACTAAAATCTCCTTCTTTTATCAACTATAACCATTATACCACTTCAGAAAGCGCATCTAACTCGGACAATCAAATTGCCGTTGTAATCGCTGAAGGCGAAATTGTGGATGGATCCAGTGGTATCGGATATATAGGTGCCCGTGATTTTATTAAAACGATAAAGGCTATTCGAGAAGATAGCAATATAAAGGCCGTAGTATTGCGCATTCATTCACCAGGGGGGAGTGTAGCCGCTTCAGATATTATATGGAAAGCAATAGAGGAACTTAAAGCTGTTAAGCCAGTTGTCGCTTCTATGTCTAACGTGGCTGCTTCTGGGGGGTATTATATTGCTGCCCCATGTAATTATATTTTTGCACAACCTACTACCATTACAGGTTCGATTGGTATTTTTGGTATGCTATTTGATCCCACTGCATTGATGCATAAAATAGGTATCTACCGTGATGTGGTAAAGACAGCTCCTTCTGCAGATTTTTTAGAACCTAGGGTAAGTTGTTCTGAGCAGGAGTCTAGATTTATATATAAAATGTTGCAACAAGGTTATGATGATTTTTTACGTAAAGTTGCCAATGGGCGTGGGCTGCATCTGGCCTCTGTGGAAAAATTAGCAGGTGGTAGGGTATATACTGGTGCAATGGCTCAAAGCAATGGCCTAGTCGATGCGCTCGGCGGACTGGAAGCAGCTATTGCTAAAGCCGCTGCTTTGGCCCAGTTAACCCACAAATATAGTGTTTGTTATTTGCCTCGTCCTAAAACAAAACTAGAACAGTTGCTAAACTATACTAGTGGTAACATCAAAATGGAAGTACTTCATTCCTTAGTGCAAGAATATCCTATACTGAATCATTACCAATTGCTATCTAAACCCTGTGGCGTACAAGCCATCCTTCCTTATACGATTCATGTTGATTAACTGAGTAGGATTCCCTTGCCTATCGAGGATATGATCATTAGACTAATCATCTTCTGGGTTGTGCGCAATGGGGTTGATAGGATCGAATAAACCAGCCATTGGGTTGTGTTCTTTTTCTCGGTTTGGTTTACCAAATAACCGCTCCTTAAGTTGCTTAAATTCCAGTAAAGTAAATAAAGATTCTAATTTGTCCTTGTTGGGCACCTGGTAATGGCATTTTTCTAAATCTAGCGTAATGGGCACATCTGTTCGAATGGTAGCCAGTTGTTTGGAAAGTATACCTTGATCTGCATATTGGATAAGGTTTGCTTTTAACTTACCCGTTAGTACATGGCTATGTGCCAATATATTTTCAAGATTATCAAATTCTTTTATAAGCTTTCGGGCAGTTTTTTTCCCAATAGAAGGAATGCCTGGAATAAAATCAGAAGGATCTCCTTCTAATGCTAAAATATCTTTTACTTGTTCAGGTCTACTAATTTCCCATTGTGCTAAGATTTCTTTTTCACCAAGTATAGTTGACTTTTGGCCATTGTTACTCGGTTTATAGAGGTAAATATTATATTGTACCATCTGAGCTAAGTCTTTGTCTGTGGACATGATGTAGGTCGTACATCCCATTATCGCTGCCTTTTTGGCTAATGTACCCAGTAGGTCATCCGCCTCATACCCATTAGCGGTTATCGATACAATACCAAACCCTTCTAGAATGGCTTTGATGTATGGAATGGCTATAGAGATCTCTTCTGGTTGAGCTGGCCGGTGGGATTTATAGGCGGGAAATAGCTCATGTCGAAAGGTTTTTTCTTTTCCGTCAAAGGCAACGATCAGGTGGGTAGGCTTCTCTTCTTGCAGTACCTTTACCAAGGTATTCACAAAGCCGAGTATAGCCCCTGTTTTAATGCCATGTGCCGTAGTAGTAGCTACCTTTCCAAGCGCAAAATGCGCTCTATAGATCAGTGACATACCATCTAGTAGAAAAAGCTTGTGGGGGGTGGGCATTACATTGATTCGCTTGTGTCTATAATTGATTTATTCTATAATGGTAACTGTTCAAGTTACCATTGGAAGCAGTCTTTACTGACTGATTAGCTTTATGATCTGATATGGTTTTATCTATTGTTTGTATTGGCTACTAACTGCACCAGCTGATCGTAATAGTGCAACTACTTCTTCATGACCATTTTGTAATGCTAAATCAAGGGGAGTCTTACCAAAAACATTTTCCTCATTTACCATGTTAGTAACTGATAGTAGTTTTCTGACTACGCTTATATGACCATTGTTTGCTGCAAGATGGAGTGGGGTGTTGTCAAAGTCATTTTTTGTATTGACATCAACACCTGAATCTGAACATAGTTGGTTGACCCTTTCTATATCACCTTTTTCTGTTGCAATATGCAGAGAATCCCAGAAATGTGCAGTAGGTACAAAATTCATTTCTATTTGCTCTGTATCTGATTCTGAATCTTCTTCACTGCTACTACTATTCATGCCATATCTAGTTAATTGATTACAAGCAGTAGTCAATAAAAAACAGATAGGTATTCTTGATACCTTAAGAACAGATTTAAACGCTAATTTATTTTTTATATCCATAATGATTACTTATGTATTGTTTTTATTGGCTGCTATCAGTACCATATACTAATAATAATGCAACCACTTCTTCATGATCATTGTCTAATGCTAAATCGAGAGGAATCTCACCAAAAATATTTTCCTTATTTACCGCAATATTACGCATTGATAGTAGTTTTCTGACTACTTCTATATGGCCTTTTCCTGCTGCAAGATGAAGTGGCGTGTCACCAAGGTCATCTTGTTTATTGACATCAACACGTGGGTCTGAACATAGTTGGTTTACCTTTTGTATATCACCTTGTTCTGCTGCAATATGAAGAGAATTCCAGAAATATGCAGTAGGTACAAAATTCATTTGTATTTGTTCTGTATGTGATGCTAAATCTTGTTCACTGCTACTACTATTCATACCATATCTAGTTAATTGGTTACAAGAGGAAGTCATTAATGAACAACAGATGGCTATTCCTGATGGAATATGGAAAGATTTAAAGTACGATGTATGTTTTGTATGCATGATAACTATTATTTATTGCTTGCGAATTTCTTTTGGTAAAAATCTAGTACCATAGGAAATACACTCATATTTAATTGATAAAAATAGAATCCCTGTGCAATCACCCATAACCTTCTTTTTAGTTTGATAGATCCATTTTCCAACGCCATCGTTAACAATATCACTTCTGAATTAGGCAGTAAAGAAAAGCTTAAAAAGCTCCCTTGTGTTTTAAATTTTCGAAATGAAAATAAAAAACAAGTTACCAACGGATTCTATAATGAATGTATGAAAATTAGTTGTAATACCAAAAGAGCTTATCGCCACAAAGTTTTTAAATCAATCGCTGCTAAAGGTAAAACGACTACTGGGTAGTTTTATGGGTTAGTGTGCCGCAGATGTATGCAGGGGTTATACGTGACTTTAGGATAAATTGAAATTTGTCTGATTTTTACGTCCACTATAATGTTTTCTTATTAATTTTAAGTTAAATTGCTATTTAAAAGCTAAAATGTAAAAAAGCTGTTTTATTTTTCAGATTAAGCCTTTGCTACACTTTGATACAGGTGTAGCGACTATACCAATCTATTATTCGTTTTACCGATTACCCAACCATATTTTATATATGCAACCCTATATTTTTACCGAGATAGAGCAAAAATGGCAGAATAAATGGAAGCAACAAAAATCTGTTACAGCAGATAGGTCCCTTACTACGAACCATTTACCCAAGTATTATATATTGAATATGTTCCCTTATCCTTCAGGATCAGGCCTCCATGTAGGCCACTATATGGGGTATGTTGCTTCAGATATATTATCTAGGTATTATAAGCATAGTGGATACCACGTTATGAATCCAATGGGATTTGATGCTTTTGGCCTTCCTGCTGAACAACATGCCATTCAAACCGGTCAACATCCTGCTGTTACCACTGCAAAAAATATAGAAAAATATATCGTACAACTCAAACAAATTGCCTTAGACTTTGATTGGGATAAATCAGTAAATACTAGTGAGCCTGAATATTATAAATGGACACAGTGGATATTTTTAGAAATGTTCAATAGCTGGTACAATACTGCTACACAAAAGGCTGCCCCTATTCATGCCCTTATTCAAGAATTTATTGATCATGGTAATACCAAAGTCCAAGCGGCTTGTGACGACCATACCCCTATTTTTTCAGCTAAGGAATGGAATGCATTTTCTGAGACAGAAAAACAAGTCCAACTGTTGCATTATCGCTTAGCCTATTTAAAAGATAGCATGGTAAACTGGTGTGAAGCCTTAGGTACTGTTTTGGCCAATGAAGAAGTCAAGGATGGTTTTTCTGAAAGAGGAGGTTATCCAGTGACACGGAAAAAAATGAAACAGTGGAGTTTGCGTATGACCGCTTATGCAGAGCGCTTGTTAATAGATTTAGACAGGTTAGATTGGCCTCTTTCTACCAAGGAGATGCAACGCAATTGGTTGGGTAAGTCCCAAGGTGCAGAGATTACCTTTAGGGTACAAGGGCAAAAAGGAGAGACCATTACCGTTTTTACCACTAGACCTGAGACCATTTTTGGTGTTTGTTTTATTGCCTTAGCGCCTGAGCATCCTTGGGTGCGTGCTATGGCAAATCAAACAGGTGACACAGCACTTATTGCTTATATCGAGCAATCCAAAAATCGTTCAGATCGAAGCCGTCTTGCAGAAACTACCTTTTTAAGTGGTCTATTTGTTGGCACTTGTGTCATACATCCCTTTACAGGTGCCCCATTGCCTATCTGGGTGGCAGATTATGTATTGCCCAGATATGGTAGAGGGGCTATTATGGGGGTTCCTGCCCATGATAAGCGAGATTATATATTTGCGCAATCTTTTGACTTACTCACTTTTCCTGTGATAGAAAGTACCTTCCTTATGGAAGATGGTCCATATGAAGCAGCTGAAGGAAAGATGATTAATTCTGATTTTCTAAATGGCCTTTCTGTACCAGAAGCGGCTGAAAAGGTTATGCAAAAACTTATCCAGAACAAAATTGGACAATATAAAGTGAACTATAGACTACAGGATCCTATCTTTAGTCGCCAACGTTATTGGGGAGAGCCTTTTCCAATATACTATAAAGAAGATGGTCTTCCTTATGGCCTTTCGCAGGACCAGCTGCCTCTTTTGTTGCCACCAGTAAGTAGTTATAGACCAAACCCATCTGGTGCACCACCATTGGCCAATGCCTTCCATTGGTCTACACCGGAAGGATATCCTTTAGACCTTCATACAATGCCGGGTTGGGCAGGTTCTAGTTGGTATTTTTTGCGCTATATGGATCCCCACAATGGGGAAACTTTGTTAAGCAAGGAAAAAGAAGCCTATTGGAAGGGGGTAGACTTCTATATAGGTGGTGCAGAACATGCAACAGGCCATCTCCTTTATGCACGCTTTTGGACCAAATTATTATATGATTTAGGCCATATTCATATCAATGAACCATTTCCGAAATTACTCCATCAAGGCATCATTCAAAAGTTTACAGCAATAGTATATCGTTTAAAGGATGAAAATGTATTGGTCAGTGCGGGGCTTATAGCGCAATATGATGTCGTACCTATATATATTCCAACAGCATTTGTCAAAAAGGATGTTTTAGACCTAGAAGCTTTAAAAAGTTGGCGTTCTGAATTTGCCGATGCGCGTTTCCTATTGGAGGAAGGTAAGTATATATGTGGGAAAAAAATGGAAAAAATGTCTAAGTCGAAATACAACGTAGTAGACCCAGATGGTGTAATTGCTCAATATGGTGCTGATGCTTTACGGCTCTATTTGATGTTTTTAGGACCATTAGAACAATCTAAACCATGGGACTTGTGTGGTATAGAAGGGGTCTTTCGCTTTTTAAATAAGGTATGGCGTTTTGTACATCATGCAAAAGCGTTGTGGACGCCTAACCATCTGCCATCTAACCAAGAAATGGTTAAAATAATACATCAAACCACTAAAAATGTAACAGAGTCGATTAAAAAATGTTCTTTTAATACCGCTATAAGTAGTTTAATGATTGGGCTCAATAGGTTGTCTACTTTTGAAAAAGTAACCCAGTCTGTGGTAGAAGATTTTATTCTATTATTGGAACCTTTTGCACCTTATATAGCTGCTGAGCTATGGGAAAGTATAGGCAAAACCGGTAGTATTACGGAAGTGTCGTTTCCTATTTGGAATGAAACCTATTTAGCAGAAAAAAGCTTTGAGTATCGCATTGCAGTCAATGGTAAGCTACGGACCAAAATGGTTTTTGATTATAATGCTTCACCTATGGCTATAAAAGAAGCAGTATTGGTCCATGAGGTGATCCAAAAATGGACCGCAGGTAAAGTAATTAAAAATGTCGTAGTAGTGGCTAATAAAATGGTGAATGTGGTTTTAGAATAGGGTTTTACAAGATCGCTGATATTTTATATATTGACCTGTAATGGTATATATAATTGTATCATAACCTCTGAGCATCTTTTAAAGAAATATTAGGGGATGCTGGTTTTCCCGTAGGTCAACTTATTTAGTCGGCCCTGAAATATTATTTTTGAATAAATTTATTGAATGGATCTTTTTTTACAATATTTATGGTTTAGCAGGCGCTCTATTTTTCCTACCCAAGATATAGGTATAACTGGTTTTGGATTAAGAATTTTAATTATATAGGTTTTAATTTATGTGATTGTGAGTGTGTTAAGAATAACTTTCTTGTAATCAGTCGTAGGTTATGAGCAATAGCACATAAAATAACGTTAAGTTTATCTCCTAGAATACCTTTCAAATAGTTAACAGATAATTTACCATCGGATTTCATATGACCAATATGCGGTTCAATAGAAGATCTTCTTTTTATAGCTTTTTTTAGAGCAGGCGTTATTCCCCTTTTAGAACCACTTATAAATATATTACATTCACTAACAGGTATATTATTACCCCGGTAGGCTTTATCTACAAAAGCATACTTTACTTTGGTACCAGATAATTGCTCGGCTTGTAATAAACTCTTCTGCAAAGTATGGCCATCGTAAGCATTAGGATGTATTGCTTCTGTTGAAACAATTAAACCTTTTTTATGCGTTACTGTAAATTGTACCTTGCAACCAAACTCATAAGGATGTTTAGACTTACCTTTACTTACACAGTAGACGGATGGTTCATGGATGCTATAAATTTTATCTTTACTTTTTTTGTATTGGTTTATAAGTTTTTACTTTATAGATAGTAGATTGGTAAATTAGATTCCGTATTAGATCATCAGAGGATTGTATAGAACGTTCTACATCTCTGACTACTCTACCAAGATAGGTTTTTAATGTTTTAATGCCTTTAGTATAAACGTTTATACTGTTTAGCATGAGCATAGCAATCAACTTTACGTTTGATAGATAGACCTAAACGCTGATAAGTTTGACGCAGTTTAATACCTGTTTTCTTGGCTATACTGACCAATTTTTCTTCTGGATTTATTAAGCAAAGAAGAGTCAGTTGGGTAACGGATATTTTTCTCCATTACAGTAGTATCAGCTATAACTTTTTCAAGTTCTTTTCGGGTCACTACTTTTTTTTTTAGCGCTAAGTCTATAGTCATAGATAAAATCTTATTGAGACCTTCTTGACCTAATCTATGGCGCCAACGGGTCAATGAACTGGGGTTACAAGGCATCTTAAACTGAAAATAATCATATCCACAAAAGTATTGCCAATAAGGGTTTTCTACCCATCTAACCACTACTTGTTCATCAGAAATATTATACATATGACTGATAATGAGAAGACCTATAATTAAACGAATAGGCAAAGGAGGTTGACCAGGTCCATAGCTAAAACCGCGGTCTAAATCTGATGCTAAGGAGTGAAAAGGAATCGAATCAGATAACTGGAATAATGGATGTTTCGGGTTGAGAAAACTAGATAAGCGTTGCTCAAACAAACGCTCAAGGCTATTATTTATTTTCTTAGATTTCATCCTTATTTTGCAAGCTTTTTATACAAAACAACCTAAAAACTGGTTATTAACCATATATAAATTTAACCATTTATTTGCTGATTAACAAATAATTATATGGTATTTCAGGGCCGACTATTTATTAATATTCTTTAGAAGTTTGGGTAAGCAATGGCCATAGCTGTTTACAAACCTAATTTTAGTGCAACAAAATTTTAAAATTTATAATCTTATGCAAGATACCAATTGGATTGAACCTGAAAAAATAACAGCTTGACATGCATGGTGCAGATGGGCAGCAAAGATGATTGATTCCTTTTTTTTCCTTTTTTTATATGTTATATCATTAGGTACATTGTTAGCTCTAGGTATATATCTATTGCACTACTGGGCGATAAAATAGATTTATTAAATTCAGAAGACTACCGCGCCCGCTTATCTGGTTTCCTTGCTCCGTATCTTATGACTACGGATTATATTCATACACTTATTAAGTATTCTATATCATGCTTAATCGTATTATTTGTTGAATTATTATTCAGGCTAGGTTATGCTGCATGTCAGGCTTGTTTTGGTAATACACCTGGTAAACAGCTTTTCGGTATAAAAATAATAGATGCCTCAGGCCGTTCTATTAATTTTCAAAAGGCATTTAAGCGCGAAATGTTGGTTCTCTTCAAGGGGCAAGGGTTAGGTCTCCCGATCATATATTTATTTGCTATGTACAGAGGTTATAAAAACCTAAAAAAACATAAAATAACTACTTGGGATAAACAAATGCATCTTACCGTAAGTTACCGTATCCAGTCTCTATGGGTTAGACTAGTTGGTGTAACCATCCTAATAGTGTCTATAATTCTTATTCTTCTACTATATTTTTTGTTAAGTATCCTCGTTTTTGGTTGTATTTTTTTTATTTGGTTTATTCTAATATAGCCAGTAACAATAACTGGATAATACCCATCATTATGATAACAAAAAAATTATAGATATATTTCAATTAAAAAGAAGCTATACACTTTTATGATTACATATATCCAATCTATCACACCCGTCAGGTCTTCTTACACAATGGCTATAGTAACTGGGATGGTTCTATTTTTTACTGCTGCTTGCAGTAACTTAACAGGCAGGTATGGTCACTTACCAAATAAATTTGATACCGGTCATAACCCATTTGGCATGAATAACAGTAATCATCCAGCCAACGCGATCGGGGTACGTCTTAATAATGCTGGAAATACTGTTGGTAATACTGGGCTCCATTTAGCCGTTATAGATGATAATCTACAAAATATAGTAACCTTGCTAAGGGAACCAAGTACGAATGTCAATGCACGAAATGCAAGTGGTAATACTGCGCTGCACCTGGCCGTTGCACATAATCATCTAGAATCCTTATTATTCTTAATGTTATTCGGTATATCAACAATTGATATCAATGTACAAAATGAGGCTGGTAATACCCCTCTTCATCTAGCAGCGCATTCGGGTCGTAGAAGTATTGTAGAAATCTTACTAGGTAGACCAGATGTTGATGTGAATGTAAGGAATGCAAATGGCCTTACTCCGATGGATCTGGCAGCTGAACCGCATCATCTAGCAGTAGTGCGAAGGTTGCAGTAACATAATCTATTGCAACCTCTGTAGATTGGATAATGAAATCTTTAGACAATCGCATCTTGTTTAGATGGCTATCCTATAAATTACTTTTTAAAGATTTAATGATCATTAAAATGCAATATACTCGTTTATGCATCGCTTTATTTTTTTTGATCTCTGCCCCACTATCTCATGCAGAAACGAAAGCAGGCGCCATAAAAGATGCGGAATTTGTCATTGAAAAACAAAAAAAGAATAGAGTAACCCAGGCGCAAAGGCTATTTTTCAAAGCGTCTACACCTACTATAAAACGTCTGAATAAGCCTTTAAAAACCTTAAACGCATTAAAACTAAAGGCTATATTATTTCATCCTGCCCCCCAATTATACCTTCCTTTTTGTTTAAAACAGAAAGAAAGGGGTCCTTCTTTTCACCACTATTGCAAAATAGGGGTCTGTACATCGTTGCTTCCTTACCTAGCGGTTGGATTAGACCAAATACCCTTCTCGAAAGGTATTTGGTCGACTGACCTCTCTTTTGTTCCACCATTATGGCGCAAAAATTTAAAAGAAGGTTCGTTTACTTTACAAGGTAGGTATGACGTTGGGTCATGGCGCTTCCAGCCCCATTTAAATTATCAGCCTGCTTGGCACAAATATAGTCACTCCCATCACTGTATGCTACATCAAGGCAAGATAGGTGTGTGGGTTAAACGAGCTGGAGAATCTTCTATTCAAGATGGGCAAGTAAATGTAAAAATAATTGGTTATCATAATAAAGATATAAATGAAAAGTTATGTACCTTCCACTATAAGTGGGTTAAACAGTTGGATAATTGGTTTTTAAAAGTAGCTAGCTACCATGCTATAGCCCGCTATGTAAACGGTACAGCGCGACAAACACGGCTTATTTTCTCGGCTACGCCTAGCCTTTGCCTACACTTATATAAAGCTATGCAGCTAAAAGTCGGGTTAAGGATGGCTTACCATAATGATCCGGTTTCGCCACCAATACTTAATTTTGATCTTTATCCTATGGTCAAAATAGGGTATGGAATGTCCCCTTGCTTTACCCCTTATATAGGCATACAGGGTATGGGTGTAGGCGGAAGTGTAGTGCCATTGCACCTACATGATCTAGTAGCCAAAAATCCTTTTATAGCTTCCAATTGGAAGTTATCCCACCCCCATCAATACTTCAAATTGTATGGTGGCAGCAAAGGTACCATTGGACCTAATCTTTCTTATCGCCTCCATATAGCCTATCGGCAACTTAAAAACCAATCTAGAATCGTTGAAGATGGGCAACAGATTAGACTAGCTTATAATCCACAGGACTATAATCTGGTAAAAGTAATAGGACTGGTTGACTATCGTCTGCCAAAATACTATATAACCATAAAAGGAACTTGCTATCCATATGTTGGAAATGGACCCGCACCCATCTGGTGGTACCATAAACCAAGATACAAACTAAAACCTACCTTTACCTATATTCCCCATTCAAAAGTTTTATTAACCAGTAAGCTACATCTAAATGGTGCAACTTTTGTAAAAGATATAAATGGGCATTCCATGCCAATCCCCGTGCGCATCAATCTTTCTGTAGGGATTGATTATTTTATTTTTAAAAAGTTTGTGGCATTTTTAATGGCTACTAATCTGCTCAATCGTACAGATATTTGTTACACCCAGTATCCAGATCAAAAATTCAACCTTATGGTTGGCCTAGCATATAAATGGTAATTGTAATATTATGATGGATCAAATTGCCCAACTACGGGAAAAAATGAACACTATACTTATTGAGGATAAAGCAACATTAGAACGTTTTCGTCAAGATTTTATTGGCAAAAAGGGCTCTATTGCGGCTCTATTTGAAACCTTCAAGCAGCTTCCTATTGCAGCAAAAAAAACAATAGGTCCCCTATTAAACGGGTTAAAAAATGAAGCAGAAAAAAAATTTAAAAGTGCAGCAAGCATACTAGAAGCCGTTGCTCCAGCTATACAGCAACCAGTTGATGTAACCCTTCCTGCTTTTGGCCCGGCGATAGGTAGTCTACATCCTTTAACCATTGTTCAAAACAAGATTAGCTCTATATTCCAGCGTATCGGCTTTAATCTGGCAGAAGGACCAGAAATTGTAGGCAACTGGCACAACTTTGGTGCATTAAACTTCCCAGAAAACCACCCGGCCCGTGATCTGCAGGATACATTCTTTTTACAACTTAATCCAGTTCAGTTGTTGCGTACCCATACCACTTCTGTACAGATTTCAACCTGTACGGACCAAAGTCCCCCTATTCGATCTATTGCGGTAGGACGTGTCTTTAGAAATGAGGCTATTTCTGCACGGTCGCATTGTTTTTTTCATCAAGTAGATGGCATGTATATAGACACAGCTGTGACCTTTAGTGACCTAAAGGGTACCATCTATCATTTTGTAGAAGCAATGTTTGGCCGGGCTACTAAGCTCCGCTTTAGGGCCTCTTATTTCCCTTTTACAGAGCCCAGTGCAGAGGTAGATATACATTGTAGACTATGCCAAGGGAAGGGATGTACCGTATGTAAACAGTCCGGTTGGGTAGAGATATTGGGTGCAGGTATGATTGATCCGAATGTTTTAACCAATTGCCAGATCGATCCAGAGCAATATAGTGGCTTTGCCTTTGGCATGGGCATAGAACGGATCGCTATGCTCCTTTACCAAATTGATGATTTACGCTTATTTTCTGAAAATCACCTTGACTTTTTACGCCAATTTAAAGGCTGTTTGGGCTTTAGTGATGGCGCTGTTTTTGCAAAATAGTGGTCTTTGCCATTTTATATGGCTTACCTTCTAAGCAGCACAAAAAGTTCTTCCCCTTAAAGCAAGACCATTGTCTAAACAGATGGCTTATACCTGCTTGTACAACCATTAGTCTATTGGAACCCATTATTCTAGATCTATATTTTTTCTATATTTTTTAAATGCCCGTATCAGCTCCATCATTCTTTTTTGTTGCGCATCTGGCTCAGCCCATCCCGTACTAGGTGGTTGTGGCAGCAGATAGTGTGCCGCCATTGTAGCCAAACCATTAGCGGCGAAAGCAATAATTGTACCATCTATTGCTATTTTAGGTTTGATCCAATGGTTCCAAATCAGGATGACCACCATACCTGTAGTCATGCCCATGAAAGCGGTACGGGTAGTACCCCGAAAACCTAAAACAGTTAAAATAAAAAGAGGGATCACGCTAGCTGTAAAAAATCCACAAAGCCATTCAAAAACAAATGTACTTAATGCAAATAGATCAGAGTAGTAAACCGTTACGATCATAGCCAATAGACCGGTAACCAGTGTAGCTAATTTAGCCAGTCTAAGCTTGTGCATATAAGGTGGTGCTTGTAGGTTGCGCATGCTTTCCACCATATCATGGCTGATCATAATAGAAGCAGTCTGCAAATGAGAATCAGCAGTAGACATGGTCATGGCCAATATACTAATGGCTACATATCCTTTGTAAAAAGGCGACATATCCGCTAGGATATAGGACCAAATCTCTTTTCTGTGTAGCATTGGATTGCCGACAAAAACAAACAGTGCAATCAAAGCGATACCTATCCATATAATGGCTTTAAAAAGCACTGCACGCGAGAAAACCTTTTTAGCTTGAATGGGGCCACTGGACATATAAAAACGTTGTATAACTGCAGGACTGAAGGACAATACCCAATGTAAATGATTGAATAAATGGATCCAATACTTTTTATCAAATTTAAATAAGTTCTTGCATTGAAATGTTTCTTCTTTTTGCAGAAACTTTATCATTTCTAAAAATGATTGATCTATTTTTACAAATAGAAGCTTAAGAAGAAAAGGTAGAACAATTGTAAAAGTTGCCAGTTGGAATAGGTCGGTAATGGTAATGGCACGAATACCTCCAAAAACAGCATAGCTAATCAGCGTTAAGGTGGCCAAAACAGTTAGAATAGAAGGGGTCGTTGTATCCATACACATGCCAATGGCGCAAGACATCACATTGATTTGAATAGCGACCACACCAATACAACAACCGGTAGTCAATAAAGCCGTAACCATCCTTATATACTGGCCATAGATCATACCTATGGTCTCTGACGTAGAAAGGTGCTCCATAAATGGCCCCATATGCAACGCCAGCAGGCTTATTATATAGCATCTTACTATCCCTCCTGCAACCGTAAAAAATATATAGAGTATCCCCTGAGCATACATCTTCGGTAGCTCACGCATGAAAAATCCCCCTCCAAAGGAGGTAGCTAAAACAGTAGCTATTAAGGTAGCTGTATGAAATTGCTTCGTACCTATTGCATATGCACGGAACGTAGTCGACTTTTGGCTCATGCAAAGGCCTATGGTAAGGGTCACGAACAAAAAAGCCAATGCCATAAATAAGGGGATGTTATAGAGTGGCATAGATGGATTAAGATTTGGATAAAACGTATGAAGACCCTGGAATATAATATAATAAAAATAACTGAATTATATATTTTTTTTCTATTAAATTAGCATAGGTTAACCCCACTTTTTAGCAGCGGGTAATCTAGGGGTAACACTTATAGTGGACGGAAGCATTGGGATAGAAAGGTAAGGGTTTTGGTGCCTTGTATTTAATTTTTATTATTTGTCTACATGCAATGCTCTTTTTCTTTTAAGCAGAGCTAAAAAACAAGTATCGTGCATTTCTCTAAGAGAGGGTCGGGTTGTATAATAGCTAAATTGTAAGACAAGGGAGGGCCATATAAAATCAACTGTAGATGCTAAATGATCTAGCAACCAACCTATTTTACCACGCTCTAGTCCTTATCTAAAATGGAAAATGGCTTACTTTTGTTGAAATAGTACATCAATTATAGACGCGATAAAACTACACAACTTTACCATGTATTGCCTCAACAATTACCCCTTACAATCTTTAAATAGCTTTAAGGTTCCAGCATATGCAGCCCATTACATTCGGCTTGATAGCTTAAAAGATATAGCGGATTTTTATACTGCGGTAGATATAAGAAAAAGACCTTTATATATACTAGGTGGTGGTAGCAATACATTATTTGTCAGAGACTTCCTTGGTTATATACTGCATGTTCAACTATCAGGTATTGAAATCATAGAAGAAACCCACCATAAAGTTCTGATTAAGGCAGCTGCAGGTGTACCGTGGCATAGGCTTGTTTTATTTTGTATCAACAAAGGATATGGAGGTATAGAAAACCTATCGTTGATTCCAGGTACAGTTGGTGGCGCTCCGATACAAAATATAGGCGCATATGGTATAGAACTTAAAGATGTATTGGATACTGTTGAAGCCATTGCATTATCTACTGGTCAAAAAATAATTTTTAAATCTTCAGCATGTGGATTTGGCTATAGAACAAGCTTTTTCAAAACAAAATGGCAAAATCAGTATTTAATTACGCATATCACCTTGGCTTTACATAAAGAAAAAGTTTTTGCTATAAGATATGAGGCCATCCAAGCTATGTTGGAAAAAATGAAGGTTAACCAGTTGTCATTTAAAGCAATAAGTGACGCAATTATTGCCATTCGAAAACAGAAACTACCAGATCCTACTATTTTGGGTAACTCAGGTAGTTTTTTTCAGAATCCATTGGTCTCTATAGGACACTATCAATCGCTTAAGCAGCAATATCCTTCAATAATTGCCTTCAAAACGGAAGATAAAGAACAGATGAAAATTTCAGCAGCTTGGCTTATAGAAACAGCAGGTTTTAAGGGATTCCGTAAAGGAAATGCAGGGGTCTATAGCTCACATGCGCTTATACTAGTAAACTATGGAGGCGCTACTGGTAAAGATATTGTAAGCCTAGCCAATCAAATCAAAAAAAAAGTAAAATTTCAATTTAATATCACCCTAATACCAGAAGTTAATATTGTAAGTGGTGTAATTAAATAACGTCAATTGAGGGGTATGTCGCATCTGTAGTTGATTTTGTATAGGTCTCCACCTTGAAAAAGTGCATTAAGATTTGCTTTAACACAAACGCGATAGCCCCCCCATAAGCTGCTTATATACAAATGGCTCAACCATTACATTGCATCTTATTTAGATCTACATTATCTTGAATACCTCCAACACGCCCTGTATTAGAATATTGCCATATTTTCCATTCTTTCCAACCATTTGGTAACTCATTTGATGATGGTGGTGTGTTTCGGTATCTAGCAATCCACAGCGGACACTTTTTAACTATATCAGGAGTGTTTTTTACATGTTGATCCCAAAAATTTTGTCTTGTTTATATGAAAGGAGTTATGTTTATCTCCTTGAGATACCCAACACTTTCTTCTACTACGCTGCTCACTAAACTATAGTCTGATCCATCTCTTTCCTCTATATCTAACGCTATAATTGGCTTATTATTAGCCAATTTAGTCTGTTCAGTTGATTCCTGTGCTTTTTGTATTTGGCCTATAAAATTATCCATTTGATCCTTAGCCGAACTTGAGCCAAACCTTAGGAAGTGATAGGCACCAGGTTGAAAGCCTGCAGTACATATATTCTTATAGTTTTGTATAAATTTAGGATCTTGATAGGTTTTACCTTCTGTTGCTTTAGCAATAATGAAAGCTTTATTACTATTACTAGGCGTTAGTTGATTCCAGTCGATATCTCCTTGATGATGAGATATGTCTATTCCTTCTTGGTATTCTGTTATTATTTTTTGTTGAGATATCATATTATTTTTTGGATGATAGCTGCATCCAGTTAAAGGTAATATAAAAAGGAAGCTGGCCCAAACAGTTGAATGATAGCAATAAATAAATAGTTGTTTCATGGTTTAGTTTACATTAAGAATATTAATAACGTCAGTTTTGGATTAGAAATTAAGAAAAGAGTATAAAAAGCTCCTTTGTGTTTTAAATTTGTGGGATTGAAAAATAATCATAAAAACCAAAGGAGCCGGATATGAATGTATCAAAATTAGTTGAAATATATTACGCTGTTGATGAATTTCTTATAAAATTTATGCCTTATATGGAATCACATTTGTTACCTACTTCAGATAGAAAACCTACTAGAACATGTTCACTGACTTTGAGCGAAATAATGACAATATTAATTGCTTTTCATGTAATTGGCTTTAGAAATTTTAAGTTGTATTATATTCATTTACAACAATTTCATTCTAATGACTTTTGCAAGTTAGTAAGCTATAGTAGATTTATATCCCTAGTTCAAAGAACAGTAGTTCCATTTTACTTTTTTTCTCAAAGTCTTTCTAAAACGAGAACAGGCTGTTATTTTATGGATTCAACCGCTATAAAGGTTTGTAATATAAAAAGAGCTTATGCTCATAAAGTATTTAAGACAATTGCTAGTAAAGGTAAAACTACTACTGGATGGTTTTACGGAATCAAATTAAACTTGATTGTCAATGATTTAGGAGAAATTATGAATTTTTCTCTTACTACAGGTAAGTCCAATGATAGATGGCCAGTAGAAAACTTATGTAAAAATTTGATCGGAAAAGTATTTGCTGATAAAGGCTACTTGAGTAAAGAATTATTTGAAAAACTTATGGGAAAAGGCATAGAACTGATTACTCAAATCAGAAAAAATATGAAAAATGCTTTCATGCCTATCTGGGATAGGCTAATGCTTCGAAAGAGATCTATCATTGAAACCATTATCGATCAGCTTAAAAATATTAGTCAGATAGAACACTCCAGGCATAGAAGTATACCTAATTTTATTGTCAATTTAATAGCTGGTATTACAGCTTATTCACTAAAAGAGAAAAAACCGGCTATAGATAATATATATACAACTGGTTTACAATAAGTCTAATCCGAAACTCACGTTTAATAAGTACAAACTCTAATCGTTAATGCTTAAGTATAATAAACATTTACAATAATCACAAGTCTGTTGCAATAGATCATTAAAGCATAGGATATAAAAACGGTCTTTATTTATGTAAGAATTTTACCTTGTCTGTTCCTAATTATTGATTTTTTCATATAATCGTTTTATGCTTATCCAATCAAATAGTGGTATACTTCCCATAATATCAAAAATTACAAATTGAGCATCATATGATCCATCTATTACAACCATCTCGTTCTATGAATAATGCATCTGTAGTGTGATATATTTCTATTAATTTTAATAGATTTATGGTTGGCTACTTTTTTGATTTGGTAGAAATATTGAGCGCTAAACGTAAAAATAGGCAAAAGCTGTGTAATACTATTTTTTATCCAGCTCATCATTCGTTCAGGTGTAAAAAATTAATGATGCAAAGACCTACATTCGATCATATTTTTATGTCGCTTGCCATTCACTTGGCGGAACGCTCCCATTGTGTTAAAAAAAAAGTGGGCGTTGTATTAACAAAAGAGGCTCGAATTATTTCCACAGGATACAATGGTCCTCCAGAAGGCACCTATAATTGCGATGAAATATGGCCTAAAACAGGTTGTGCTCGGAATATAAAAGGGAGTTGCTCTTTGACCATTCATGCAGAACAAAATGCTATTCTTTATGCATTAACCCATCATATCAATGTAAAAGATGGTGTCCTTTATACGACCCTTTTGCCTTGTCTATCTTGTGCCCGTATGATATTTAGTGTAGGTATTAAAAAAGTAATATATAAAGATGCTTACGCAGCCTATAAAAACTTGGATGATGAAGAGGGGTTAAATTTTTTAGAAGCATTCGGCGTCCTCCTAGAAGGATATGACCCATATAAAATATAATGCATTACGCAAATAAAAGGCTCGGTAAAATTGCGGATTGAGAATGTTGCAGTGGATATTCCATGAAAAAAAACAAGCCGAGTATCGCGCCGCTACAACCACTTTACCCTTGTTCCTTTCCAGGCCTGGGGGATTCAGTAGGAGCTAGCCGTACCGGCTTGCCACTATAAATTTAATACTTTTTATGGTAACCAAAAAATTGTTGGAGCGAAATAAGTGAATCCTGTTGTAATTTTTGGGCTCGTTAAAGCAAAAAGGCTTCTATTAACTCTCCTATGGTTGGAATAGATTTTAGTTCTAAGGCCCATAAGCAAATATATAGGCCTCTTCATTATAAGAAGAGGCCTATATATTTGCTCTTGAAAAGTTCAACCGATCTACTAGCTAATTATTCTTCTAATAATTTATTTGTGTAATTTTTTATAAATCCAGCTAGCCATTTCCCTTCTAGCAACCCTTGCGCCAGTAAGGCCAATTGATAGCTCTGTTCTACGAGTGCTTTTTGAACAGTTTCATCACTAGTAGCTAAGATTTTTTTAGCCAAGGGATGGTTTCCGTTAATGGCTACATCCATAGAGTGGAAATGCTTTTGTTTTGCTTCATTTCCTTGTGCAAATTGGGTCATACGTTTCAAGTGTTCAGAGGTAATAAAAGCCACAGGCAACTCCTCTGGTAGCATAGATGCTACCTTCCAAGTAGTTTGTTCCGCACCAATCGTTTTTTCATAAATAGACTGTAAGGTTTCACTTTCTTCTTTTGTAAGGGTATTTTCAGTGATCGCTTCTTTTTCAATTAGGTTACCGATGGTATCGGTGTCAATAGCTTTGAGTTTGACTTTATCAAATTTGTATTCCACAAAATTGATAAAGTTGGTATCGATCGGGCTATTTAGGACCAATACATCATATCCCTTTTGTTGGGCCGATTGTATGTAGACAGCATGTTTTTTAGGGTCTGTTGTATAGAGCAAAACCAAATTTTCGTTTTTATCAGTTTGATTTTTAGCCATTGCATCTTTGTATTCAGCTATGGTATAGTAATGGCCAGTTGTGCTTTCCAAGAGAACTATTGCTCCTATCCTTTCATCAAATTTAGGATCTCTTATCATACCATACTTGATAAAAAGGGAGATATCATTCCACTTAGCTTCATACGCTTTACGGTCTTGTTGAAAAAGGGCTTCTAACTTTTCGGCTACCTTTTTAGCAATGTATGTGTTAATTTTTTTTACATTACCATCTGCTTGTAGCGCGCTTCTAGATACATTCAGCGGTATATCTGGTGAATCAATAATACCATGTAACAACTGTAAAAAGTCAGGAATAACTTCTTTTACATCATTGGTAATAAACACCTGTCTTGCATAAAGTTGAATGGTTTCTTTCTGCTCAAAATAGTTGGCTGTTTTAGGAAAGTAGAGTATGCCTGTTAAAGTAAATGGATAGTCAATGCTTAAATGGATCCAAAAAAGTGGATCCTCCGCAAGAGGATAAAGCGCTTGATAAAACTTAAGATAGTCTTCAGATTGTAAATCTGCTGGTCGTTTGATCCATAGTGGCATCGGATCATTGATCACCTTTTGATTAAATAGGATTTCTATCGGTAAAAAGCGACAATGTTTGTTTAAAATAGCTTGAATACGTTCTGGCTTCAAAAATTCTTCAGCATCTTCTGCAAGATGCAAAATTACTTCTGTACCTACTTCACTTTTTTCAGTAGAATATATTTCGAAATGGGTGCTACCATCACAACTCCAATGGGTTGCTTGGGCGTCCACTTGATAAGATTTTGTAATAATTTCAACTTTTTTAGCTACCATAAAAGCTGAGTAAAAACCCAGTCCAAAAAATCCAATCAATTGATTTTCTCCTACTTTGTCTTTGTATTTTTCTACAAATGCAGTCGCACCAGAGAAAGCAATTTGGTTGATATATTCTTTGATTTCATCAGCTGTCATACCTAATCCATGGTCTTTAATGGTCAGTGTTTTAGCAGATGGATCAAGCAGTACTTCTACTTGTAGCTTATCAGTAGCGCCCTCATAAAGGCCCATAGCGCCTAGCTTTTTAAGTTTTTGTACCGCATCTACACCGTTGGCTACCAATTCCCTCAAAAAAATGTCTTGATCGGAATAAAGAAATTTTTTAATAATCGGAAAAATATGTTCAGTATGTACCGATATGGTTCCTTTTTCGTTCATGATTGCTATTACTTTAGGTTAAATGTATGTATACTGTATTGGTATCTGGCCAACCATTTGCAGGGTATCTAAGTGTTAGGATTTTATCCAACCATATTGGTTATAGCTTTGTTCCGTGATAGCCCAAGCTTTGCCCTATGGGATTCCATATGCATGGACCAAAATCATAAACTTATACCCATACTTTGCTATATAGCTGGAACAGTATGGATGTTAACTTTCAAACAAACACCATGCCAATTTATTCAAAGTAAGGATTTTTACAGTAGTATATGCAATAGATAGATTAGATGGTTTGTTCCTATTTATGTTTATTGACTCTGAAATGGGGAGTTATTGCATATATAGTTGATTTTGAAGTAGGACTAAACATCTAAATAGTCGGCCCTGAAATACCATATAATTATTTGTTAATCAGCAAATAAATGGTTAAATTTATATATGGTTAATAACCAGTTTTTAGGTTGTTTTGTATAAAAAGCTTGCAAAATAAGGATGAAATCTAAGAAAATAAATAATAGCCTTGAGCGTTTGTTTGAGCAACGCTTATCTAGTTTTCTCAACCCGAAACATCCATTATTCCAGTTATCTGATTCGATTCCTTTTCACTCCTTATCATCAGATTTAGACCGCGGTTTTAGCTATGGACCTGGTCAACCTCCTTTGCCTATTCGTTTAATTATAGGTCTTCTCATTATCAGTCATATGTATAATATTTCTGATGAACAAGTAGTGGTTAGATGGGTAGAAAACCCTTATTGGCAATACTTTTGTGGATATGATTATTTTCAGTTTAAGATGCCTTGTAACCCCAGTTCATTGACCCGTTGGCGCCATAGATTAGGTCAAGAAGGTCTCAATAAGATTTTATCTATGACTATAGACTTAGCGCTAAAAAAAAAGTACTGACCCGAAAGAACTTAGAAAAGTTAATATACTGATACTACTAGTAATGGAGAAAAATATACCGTTACCCAACTAGACTCTTCTTTGCTTAATAAATCCAGAGAAAAATTAGGTCAGTATAGCCAAGAAAACAGGTATTAAACTGCGTCAAACTTATCAGCGTTTAGGTCTATCTATCAAACGTAAAGTTGATTGCTATGCTCATGCTAAACAGTATAAACGTTTATCTAAAAGGCATTAAAACATTAAAAACCTATCTTGGTAGAGTAGTCAGAGATGTAGAACGTTCTATACAATCCTCTGATGATCTAATACGGAATCAATTTACCAATCTACTATCTATAAGTAAAAAACTTATAAACCAATCAAAAAAAAGTAAAGATAAAATTTATAGCATCCATGAACCATCCGTCTACTGTGTAAGTAAAGGTAAGTCTAAACATCCTTATGAGTTTGGTTGCAAGGTACAATTTACAGTAACGCATAAAAAAGGTTTAATTGTTTCAACAGAAGCAATACATCCTAATGCTTACGATGGCCATACTTTGCAGAAGAGTTTATTACAAGCCGAGCAATTATCTGGTACCAAAGTAAAGTATGCTTTTGTAGAATAAGACCTACGGGTAATAATATACCTGTTAGTGAATGTAATATATTTATAAGTGGTTACTAAAAGGGGAATAACGCCTGCTACTAAAAAAAGCTAATAAAAAGAAGATCTTCTATTGAACCGCATATTGGTCATATGAAATCCGATGGTAAATTATCTGTTAACTATTTGAAAGGTATTCTAGGAGATAAACTTAACGTTATTTTATGTGCTATTGCTCATAACCTACGACTGATTACAAGAAAGTTATTCTTAACACACTCACAATCACATAAATTAAAACCTATATAATTAAAATTCTTAATCCAAAACCAGTTATACCTATATCTTGGGTAGGAAAAATAGAGCGCCTGCTAAACCATAAATATTGTAAAAAAAGATCCATTCAATAAATTTATTCAAAAATAATATTTCAGGGCCGACTAAGTAGAATCAATCATAAGCCATTTAAAATCAGGATTATTAATTAGTCTCTCTAAGATCCTTTCCCATATACCATTATCTCTCCAGCGAGAAAATCTACGATGGGTGTTTTTCCAATCCCCATAGCTAGATGGAAGATCACGCCAAGGAGATCCTGTACGTAAAATCCAAAATACTGCATTAATAAACAGCCTATTATCTTTGGCAACAGCTCCCCAACCTCCTTGTTGACCTGGAAGTAGAGGTGATAAAATAGACCATACTTTGTCTGAAATATCATGACGGTGAATCCATTTAGACATCTTAGGAATATAATTGATCTTATTAATTTAAAAATATAATACGAACTACAAACCTAATATACAAAATATTTCATGACGACACTATCTAAGGGCAGATACATACTTCGGGGGAGGTTAGTTGGGGTTTTATTTTGTTATATTGCATTAATGCCATGCTTTTTTTTGGTTAAAAAACTTTTTTAAAAATATAGCTGTAAATTTTACTTATTACTATATGATAAATCAAAATCTTGAATGTTTTACACATTTAGTTAATAATCGTATGTCAACTAAGATCTATCCCAAATGTTTTAGTCTGGTCTTAAAAATCTATATAGCTTTCTTTTTTGCTATGAGTGGTTGTAGTATTGAGTGTAATAGGGATTATATGAAGGTTTTGGCTAATCCTAGCTATTCTAGGAATACTAGGGCTTCCCCCTATAGTCGTAATCGTATCTGTAATTCTACATCTATAGATTCGTATAGTATTCTCCCTGAACTAGAAAAAGAAGTAAAAAAAGTTGTGAGTGATTATAAGATTTATAAAAAAGATCCTAAATATTTTCAGGATTTTAGCAGAAAACTTCTCCGTTACGAATCTATACTGGATGACCAGTTTGGTTATATTCACATGTACGAGTGTCTTAATAGCTTAAATAGTAAATCTTTTTCTGAAAGGTTTAAGGATCTAATACCAAAGCTAGATGAAAACTTCATAAAAGAACTAAAAAAAAAATTATGTCTATTTTATGAAAAAATAGAAGAATGTAAAAAGCTTATAAATAGTCAATCAATAGAATTTAATTGCTTATCAGAAAAAGTAGATATGCAAAGACAAGACATATCGGAAAAAATAAAAATAAAATATGATAAAGAGTTGCGATTAATAGATTTATACGCAAAAGATCTACGTAATAAAGAATTATCATATAATGATAAAGTCAATGAATTGGTTAATAAATTACAGGAATTTCGTAATCAGGAACAAATAAATCAAATAATATTAATAAATAAAAAAGAATACTTGCAAAGTGAATTAAATAATCTTACTAAAGAAATAAATAATCTTACTAAAGAAATAGATAATATATATAAATGTGGAAGTAAGCTACTTATAGAAACAACAGAAATGATAAAAAAATTTCGAGAAAATATTGTAAATGATAAAGAATATTTTAATGACGCAATATTAAAAACATGTAGGATAGAAGAAAATATAGAAAAAAAAATAGAAATAATAGAAGAAAATATAAAAAAAATAAGTTGTTCTGGAGAGCTAATACAGCTAAACGAGTTAAGTAATGGCATAAAGTATATACTATCTAATTTAGATTTATCAATTGGAAGAAAAGTTTTTTCTATAGCACTGCGATATCGTTCTTTATTGCTTGCTGAACAAGTGATAGAGACTTATAATAGTTGCTCATATAATGATTTTTTACCCGATCTAGCGCATAATATATTGTATGATAAAAAGAATAATGCAATGCATGATCTACGCGTTAATTGGACTATATTTAAAAGGTTACTGTACAAAAATAAAATCAATATAGATATAGATACGCAACTCGATGGGGAATGCTCTAATGTCAAGGCTATGCTGAATATGTTCTTTGAAAAAGATGATATGGATTCAGCATCTAAACTCATAGCTTATTCTACAGTAAAGTTTAACGAAACTACATATCCAAACCTAATAAAATTATTAAATCATTCACCTGCTTACTGTCTAATAACGCTATTCCAAAGATTAATGGAAGCGAATAACTATTTCGATGAAAATTATACAAAACATGTAAATAATTTTCTAAATCACATAGGCAAAAGTGAAAGATGTGCTTGTACTATTAAGAAGTCCAATTACATCCCTATTTCTACCTTCGACACTCCTCCTCCTTCTCCTCCTCCCGAACCTGACAAGCCTTCTCCAATGTGCGTCTCTTGTGCTTATGATAAAGCTAAAGCTAAAGCACTATGCGAAAAACACAACGATAGTGCTAACTACAATATAAACTCCAATACTTCTTTAAGTAAGTTTCCTATGTCACGAGGTAAGTTTACCATCAGTGAAGACGATTACTAGCCTATCGAAAATTTTTCAGACTTAGATAATAACTAACTAACAAAAAGTAAGTTTAGGCAATCAAATCAATAAGAGTAAGATAAAATAAAAAGTTACCTCAATATTGCATATACCGACAGGATGACTTACATTTTAGCCTAAAAATACCCTGCTATGTGATCTTTATAAAAACGTAAAACTCTATTTCTAGTATTTAATGTCATTGGGAATAACTTTACTACTAATAGTATTATTTTTGTTACTTACCCTAGTCATAGGCCTATCTTCTATTAAAGTACGTAAAAGCTTTCGGGAATATGCTGTAGGTACAAAATCTTTTTCGACTTCTACGTTGGTTGTTACGCTATTGGCTACTTACTACGGAGGAGGGATATTCATCCGTAGCGTGACTACATTTTCTTCTAGTAGACTTTTCTGGATTGTTTGGCAGCTTTTTGTAAATAGCTTTATTTTTTTGATCATTAGTTGGTTAGCAGGCCATATGGGTAGATATATCTATCATCTGTCCATGGCTGAAACAATGGGGCGTATCTATGGAAAATACGCAAGGATTATTACTGCTTTACTGAACATCCCTTATCTGATTATTTTTATTGCTATACAAATTAATGTTATGTCTCAGGCTATAAACATTTGTATCTCTTCCAATGCATATACCGTTACCATAGTGGCTACAGTTATTCTTTGTTTATATACAATGTTTGGTGGTATTTACGCAATTACTTTTACCGATGTATGGCAATTTATAATTTTTTCTGCCATCATATTTATCCTAACGTGGTTTACTTTTAACCATTTAGGGAAATCAACTGTTGAAATCCTCTCTTTTTTGCAAACGCATAAAAAATTTGATTTAACCATGTCTAATATCTTTTTCCCATTTAAAAATAAGTTATTGCCTATACTCTACTACCTATCCACGATAGCCTATATAGAGCCTTCTATTATGCAGGTGGTCTATATGTCTGCTAGCCCTTCCCAAGCCAAGAGCGTATTTCGATATGCTGCTTTTATTTCCTGTATTATTATGGGGTGTATACTCTTAATAGCTTTATTTGTCTTTGTAAAGATGGTAGATATGCCTAATATAGCTGTTTTCGACTATATGCTATCTAGTAGCTCTCCCAACTTTAGGGTACTGATTTGCCTTTGTTTGTTGGCTATGGCTATGTCTACGGCAGACTCTAAGCTACATACCTCTGCGATTCTGATCATTTATGACCTATTGGGGAGTATATGTCGTACTAAAATGGGCTCTGAAAAGCAGATTCTATTGACGCGTATTACGATTCTAGTGATATCTATATTTGCTATGCTATTACTAATTTTTGATCATTATTCTCCTTATTATGATTATATTTTTCGTCATATAGTTGGCTGTCTTGTTCCGAGTATTCGCCTATACGCAGTTGTAGTAGTGGCGCCATTTATTTTAGCTGTTTTAGGGTTTCGTACTCGTTCGTCTATTGTCTTGATGGGTATGGCTATAGGTCTATGTACCCTATATATTTGGGATAAATGGATGGGGCCTATGGTAGGACCAAACAGTAGTACCTTTGTTTCTATAGTAGTCAATGGGTTATCCATGTTAGCGGTCCACTATTTATGGCCCAGGCGAAAGGATATACAACTACCCAATGATAATCCATAATGAAAGAATCTATTCCACCTAAAATATTAGTTAGGTATGTCAATCTGCAATTTGGTAATTAACAAAAGGGCGTAGTTATTGAACCAATGTGGCCATTACTTTCCAATGCAAAATTTAGAGAAAATATCGCCCAGCACTTCCTCTGTCGTAATTTCTCCGGTAATTTCTCCTAGTGGCTGTAGGGCACTGTTTAGATCTACAACTAGTAACTCATTCGATCGTTTTTGCTCCAGCCCAATTATAACTGCTTCTAGGGCTTGTTTACTTTTTTGCAACCGATCGAAGTGGCGTGCATTGACCACAATAGTGCCGACTCCATCGGTGGGCTTTTGTGCGATCTGTCTCAAAAGTTCATCTTTAAGTGGCCCTATACCTTTACCAGTTTGGGCAGCAATCCACAAATACCCTTTAAATGGTTCTAGATCAGCAGATGGGATAAGATCCATTTTGTTGCCAACTTTAAGTAATGGAAATCCTTCTAAACCCAAAGCAATCAGATCTTCCTCTGCTTGTCTAAGGCTCGTATTGGATAGATCTACCAAGTAGAGTGCTACAAAGGCTTTGCTTAATTGTATTTTGGTCCGTTCGATGCCTATCGCTTCTATCCCATCTGAGGTCGTTTCGCG
Organism: Cardinium endosymbiont cBtQ1 of Bemisia tabaci; assembly: GCF_000689375.1. GTDB lineage: Bacteria > Bacteroidota > Bacteroidia > Cytophagales > Amoebophilaceae > Cardinium. Next base: position 153,333 of record NZ_CBQZ010000001.1, read on the forward strand.
TAAACCAGCTGTATCTACAAACCTAAACCGTATACCCCCTAAGTGTAAGGTTCCCTCAATGGTATCCCGTGTAGTACCTGCTATAGGTGAAACAATGGCCCGCTCTTCTTCCAATAATCTATTCAATAATGTTGATTTGCCTACATTGGGTTTACCAACAATTACTACAGAAACCCCCTGTTTGATTGCATTCCCCATTTGAAAACTATCTATCAGCCTATTTAAAGTTTCAATAACTGCATGAGCCAATTTTTTTAAATCTGCTCTGTCTAAAAAGGCTACGTCTTCCTCTGCGAAATCCAGTTCTAGTGCCAACATAGCTGCAAAATGGCGCAACGATTTACGCAATCCTGCTAAAGCTAAAGAAAAACCACCCCGCATTTGATGAAACGCCGTTTGGTGGGCTAGTCTGCTATCTGCTGCAATTAAGTCGGCTACCGCCTCTGCTTGCGCCAAGTCAAACCGACCATTTAAAAAGGCCCTCTTGGTAAATTCACCTGGTTCAGCTATGCGGACACCTTGTGCTACAAGCAGTTGTATCAGTTGTGTGACAATAAAGGGAGCGCCATGACAAGAGATTTCTACTGCATCTTCTTTGGTAAAAGAATGAGGAGCTATAAAAATCGAAACCAATACTTCATCAATTTTAGCTTCACCCTTTTGAATGACCCCAAAATGAATGGTATGAGAAGCTTGTTGGGTCAGGTCACTGCCCCGAAATATTTGGTTGACGATGCCAATAACACCCTGTCCAGATAGGCGTACTACTGCAATCGCACTCACTCCTTGTGGTGTAGCAAGTGCTACAATAGGATCTTGGTTATGATTCATTGGGTTTGTATAAATAATCTTTCTGGATACCCTACTTCCACCAATGTTAAGCCATCTGGTGGCATCAAGGTAAGCGTGGGACGTACCCTAGGTTTTTCTTTAATCAGTTGCTTTAAGGTAGCTATATCCATTTTACCAGTCGCTACTTTAAGGATCGTACCTACAATGGTTCGAACCATACCCCGTAGAAAACGATTGGCTTTGATCTGAAAAATAATTTTGTGATCCATCTGCAGCCAAGAAACTTTTTCTACATTGCATACGAATGTTTTTACGCCATCTGTTTTTTTACTAAAAAATTCAAAGTCGGATTGTAAACAAAATAAAGCTGCAAGCTGATTTAATAAGGCAAGTGGCGGCATACGGCGTAGCCAAACCGATTGCTCCCTATAAAGAGGATCTTTTTGGGTAACAATGGTATAGGTATACCTACGGTAACATGCATCAAAACGGGCATGTGCATCCGATGCTACAGGACGAATAGCTGTAATGCTGATATCAGATGGCAAAACCCTATTAAGCCTATAGGTCAAATCAACAAGATCTATAGGCAGTATGTGGTCAAAATGGGCAACTTGTTGCAGGGCATGGACCCCTTTATCCGTTCGACTGCTCCCTGAAATAGTGATAGCTATAGATAGTAGCTTGCCCAGTGCGGTTTCTACTACTTGTTGTACAGAGGGCCCATTTTTTTGTACTTGCCAGCCACTATACGCTTTACCAAAATAGGATAGGTATATAAAATAACGCATAGGATGCTTTGGTGTGGTCTATAAAACTTAATTTTTTGTTAAGTTAAGGGTTAAAATCTATCATAGAAGTAAGCATACATAGATTATGTATCTAACATAGTAGCCTATGATGCACTAATTTTTATGTAAATTTACGTTAATTTCGAAAAACATTGTACAGCATACCTCTGTATGTCTGTTGTCGTTTATCGCTTTAGCCTTGTTTAATATAGAAATCTATGCATTTAGTTCCAGAAAGCTTGCTTATTGCCGGTTCTTTTTTACTCTTCTTGAGTATTGTCATTACTAAGCTATCTACCAGATTAGGTATTCCAGCGTTGATTATCTTTTTATTGGTAGGCATGGCTGCAGGCCATGAAAAATTAGGGAATATTGATTTTCACAACCCTATAGCTGCTCAATTATTGGGTGCTGTTACCCTAAGTTTAATTCTTTTTACAGGAGGCATAGAAACCGAGTACAAGCATATACGGCCTATTCTTTGGAATGGTATATTACTGGCGACTGTAGGTATTCTAATTACGACTTTTAGTGTCGGACTATTTATTTGGACGCTTACCAACTTTTGGGGAGGCAATATACAATTCACTTTATTAGAAGGGCTACTGATGGGTTCGATTGTGGCCTCTACAGATGCAGCTGCTGTTTTTGCGATCATTCGGGCTAAGAATATGCACCTCAAAGCCAATCTTAGTCCCATGCTGGAATTAGAATCGGGGAGTAATGATACGATGGCTTGGTTTTTAATGTTTTTATTTAAAACGTTGCTGCTTAACAAGCAAGCTATTGGACCCATGCAAGCGATCGGTATCTTTATTCAAGAGATGATCGTAGGAGGGCTAGCGGGCTTCTTAGTAGGTAAAATCATGCTGGTATTGCTCGATAACCTGCGTCTTTCCAATCGTTCGCTTTACCCAGGTTTAATGTTGGCGGTAGTTATTTTTACCTACTCAGCCACTCACTTTTTGCATGGAAATGCCTTTCTTGCCGTTTACTTGGTTGGATTAATCTTAGGCAATAAAGATTTTCCACATAAAAAAAGCATTATTCAATTTTGTCAAGGCATTTCTTGGTTGATGCAAATTATAATGTTTATTATGCTTGGGCTGTTGGTTTATCCACATAAACTTCTACCTATAGCTGGGATTGGTCTATTGCTCTCCATTTTTTTAATGTTTGTAGCCCGTCCGTTGAGTGTCTTTGTTTCATTGTTTTTTTCTAAAACACTAAATGTAAGCCACAAGATTTTTATCTCTTGGGTAGGACTTAGGGGGGCTGTTCCTATTGTTTTTGCTACCTATCCATTGTTAGATAATATTCACCAAGCAGATATAATCTACCATATTGTCTTTTTTATTGTGCTTACTTCTATCTTATTTCAAGGCACCACCCTTTCGCCCCTTGCCAAGTGGCTAAAATTAGAAGCACCAACGGTGGCCAAACATGAGCCTACTATTCAGTTATCCAAAGAAGTAAATAGTGAGCTAATAGAAGTAATGGTTCCCCAAGATGCTCCGGCTATTGGTAAAAAAATTGTACAGTTGAGTTTTCCAGAAAATGCATTGATTGTGCTTATCAAACGCAATGGCGTACATCTTATTCCAAGAGGAGATACCGTTATTGCTCCTTTTGACTTACTCATGATTATGGCAGAAAACCATCAAGCCATTCATACCATCAAGGAACAATTCGGTATAATAGACTAGTGAATGGGTAACCATGATGATTTATCATGCCAGTAGCTATCTTTTTTTACCTATATTCCTAAACAATACATATGTCTCAAGAATACGATCTTATCGTCATCGGAAGTGGTCCAGGTGGCTATGTTGCTGCTATTAGAGCGGCTCAATTGGGTATGCAGGTCGCAGTTGTAGAACAAGAAGCCCTTGGTGGCGTTTGTTTAAATTGGGGTTGTATCCCTACAAAAGCATTATTAAAAAGTGCACAAGTATTTGATTACTGTAACCATGCTGCCGCTTATGGTATTGAAGTAATAAAAGCAAGACCCAATTTTCAATCTATTATAAAACGTAGTCGGGATGTGGCAGCTACTATGTCTAAGGGCATCCACTATCTTTTTAAAAAGCATAAAATTACCATTCTAGAAGGGCGTGGTAAGTTACTCCCTGCTGGTACTGTTTCTGTTACCACACCAGTAGGTGTTACCCATCTTTACCGTGCGCCACATATTATCTTAGCAACTGGTGCAAGGAGCCGTCAGTTGCCCCATTTGTCTATCGATGGATCGCATATCATAGGTTATAGAGAGGCACTTTCCCGTACGAGTCAACCCGACTCTATAGTGATTGTAGGAGGAGGAGCCATTGGATGTGAATTTGCCTACTTTTACCATACCATAGGTACAAAAGTTACTTTGATTGAGTATAATTCCTGTTTATTGCCATTGGAAGACGAAGAGGTATCCAAACAGATCTTAAAATCTTTTACAAGAAAAGGGATAAAGGTCTATACAGCTGCAGAAGTTACCAAAGTAGATCGCTTAAAAAGCACTTGTGTCGCACATATTACTTCCCAATCAGGTGACGAACAGATTGAAAGTGACCTGGTTTTTTCCGCTATTGGCGTACAACCGAATATAGAAAATATAGGTTTAGAGGAAAACGGAATACTGATGGAGGCAGGTAAAATTTCGGTCGATGCTTATTATAAAACCAGTTGCAATGGTGTCTATGCGATTGGAGACCTTATCAAAGGCCCTGCATTGGCCCATGTAGCATCAGCAGAAGGTATAGTCTGTGTAGAAAAAATAGCAGGACTTACACCTGACCCCTTGGATTACAATAATATACCTTCTTGTATGTATATGCAACCTGAAGTAGCTGCTGTAGGTTATACGGAAAAGTCTGCAAAAGATGCTGGTTATAAAGTTAAAGTAGGTATTTTCCCATTTTCTGCTTCTGGAAAAGCACAGGCAGCTGGTCTACCAGAAGGGTTTGTAAAGGTAATTTTTGATGCCCAGTATGGAGAATGGCTTGGGGCACATATGGTAGGTGCCCATGTCACAGAAATGATCGCAGAGGTAGTTGTGGCACGTAAACTAGAAACGACCGCACATGAAATTCAAAATAGTACCCATCCACATCCGACTATGTCAGAAGCTATTGTGGAAGCAGTTTCTGCTGCTTACGGAGCAGCCATACACCTTTAGTCTATGGAGTCTATATATTTGGGATTGGGGTTGCTATTCAAAAAATTGTTGCACTATTTAAATATCCTGTATATTTGATGGTATGTAACTTTGGAATAAAATGAGATGTTAAATAGTGTAGATATAATAAATAGTGTAGATATAAAAAGCGCAATATGCATTTGCATACTGCTTGGTTAATTAAGCTATAAAAAATTGCGTTTAGTATGGACAAAACAGCATCGTTACAAAGTAATCTAGAAGATGGTATCTTAACCATTACCCTTAAAGCCGATTCAAAAGCCTTTATGTTAACAGATAAAAGACTTATTGAGTTGCGTCATCTTATTCAAGAAGTATATGATAATGAAGCTATAGAAGGTGTTATTATTACTGGAGAAGGAGAAGAGATCTTTTCTCTAGGCACAGAGGTTTCTGAATTGCTCAAGTTGAATGAGTTAAATGCAAGAAAATTTGCAGAAAATGGTCAAGAAGTATTGGCTTTTATAGAAGATTGTCCTAAGCCTATTTTGGCTGCTGTTAATGGCTATGCTTTAGGGTCTGGCTTTGAGCTGGCGTTGGCTTGTCATTTTCGATTTGCTTCTGAGAATGCCATCTTTGCTTTTTCAGAAATTGCTTACGGGGTTATTCCTGGATTTGGAGGTACGCAACGGCTGACTCAATTGCTTGGTAAGACCCGCGCATTAGAATATCTAATGACCGGTAAGCGTATTGATGCCAAAGATGCAGAACAAATGGGATTGGTCAGTGAAGTGGTAAGTTATAAAGAAGAAATGCTTAAAAAAGCTAAAAAGTGGCTTACCTCTATTGTAAATAATGCAGACTTGGCATTGGGTATCTTGGTAACTTGTGTCAATGCAGCTGAGAATCCAGATGAAAATGGCTTTCAAACAGAAGCAAATGGTTTTGCTAATTGCTTTAAAGCAGTCGATCTTAAAGAAAAACTTATGAAGATTGTTGATAAACAAGCGTTGTTAGAAATCAAATAGTGAAATAGCTATTAGATAGGGTTCATTTGGAAGAGACCAACCATTGGTATTTACCTATTTGTGAAGTCCTAAAATACAAGTTCCTTTTCCAATCCTCCCGCTAAACCTTGGAGTGCTTACTATTCCAAATATTTTGGAAATGATGCATTATATATGTATTTTTGCAAACTGGTAAATCAGGTTATATGCCTAGTTGTATATAGTATTCAATCACCTAAATAATATAAATATATATGTATAGTATGATCATAAGTAACCGTTTACGTAGACTATTAATCGTAAGTATTTTCTGCCTTCCTGCATTGGGATTGAGTGGATGTGGTAGTTATAATAAGGCTAGGTTGGGTGCCCAGTCAGGAACAGAATCTATGGGAGAAAGCCAGACACAAGCAGAACAAGCAGATTTTCGATCTAAAAAGTTTATTGATTGGACTGGTTATATTGGTGGGAAGGCTGGGTACCTTTCTGGAGGTATACTTGGAGGAATGGCTGGTGCTTGCTTTGATGGTGTCTATGTGCTTTTAGATGGTGTCTATGTGCTTTTTACTGGTAATAATATAGGACCAGTCCCTAGTTACGTTAATACCTATGAATTAGCTTCCTATGGTAGTAAGTTTTTCGGTACCTTTGGTAATTATGCTTGTACTCGCGTTGCTACTGCCCTAGTATGGGTTAAACCGTATCTAATTACTTCTGCAGAATGGATTGGTTCTAAAAGTTATGATGGTGTTAAGTGGGCTTCTTCTTCGATTTATGATTATTCGACTCAGGCGGCTGATACGCCAAATAATCACACAGATAATCCGGAACCTAATATTGCTACTTATGAAGTCCATATTGGAGATGACTCAGAGCCTTTTACTGTGTTAGAAGATAAAGATCATGATTCTGATTATGAGTCTGGTGATGAGTCTGGTGATGATGTATATTTTGATGCTAAGGCATAGACTGAAACATAAAGTATAATAGAAGAGTTCTCTCTAAGAATTGGGTACAATGCTTCTATGGCTTATGCTAGTCCTCAAAAGAACTATCATAAGCCATTTTATTAAATAATATTATGATAATGAGAAACTATTTAAATAAACTATTGGTAGCAACTATTTTTTATCTTCTTGCGTTAGGGTTGGCTGGGTTCAGTTGTTCGAAAAAATATAAAACTTCAGCATCAACTGACCTAAAACTGCCTATAGAAAAAGCTGATAAGCAAGATGAAAAAAAACCTTTGGAGAAAGCTGATAAACAAGACGAAAAAAACCCTTTGGAAAAAGTTACTGATCTGGCTGGTAATATTGGTGAGATTAGTATAGGTGTTGTTGGAGGTTGTATTGGGGGGGGAATTGGTGCGGTTGCAGGTGGTATTTCTGCTGCTTGTGAAGGTGCCCCTATTTCTGAAGCTATAGCAGATGGTGCTGCTGATGGTGCGCGTTTGGGTTCCTCTATTGCGGCCCCTATTGGTAAGTGTACTGCTCAAGTTGCTACCTCTGTTTTAATAAGAACTCCTGTATAGCCATACCTTTAAACCGTATATCCTATATTTTTTCTATGCACTAAGGCTCATTTACTTTGAAAAGTGGGTGTAGACCGCTTAAATATTTTTCTATATACCATTAAAGTGAGTACATTCAGCTACCTATACTATAGGTAAATCATACCAATCCTTATATTTTTTTTGTAACTTTAGGGCCTGTAAGGCAAATCTAGATACCTAGATCATTGCACTTATCTAAGAAGTCGTATATTAATTTCATTTTTTTAACCAGACAAAATAGCACTATGCAAATAGTGTGGTGCCGTTTTTAACTAACATAAAGTCAATACCTCGCCCTTATGCATGCAACAGAAGGAGTTTTCAACTGGGATCAATATGAGCATCCTAATAAAAAATTAGGCAGCCTATATACAGATCAACAAAGAGAAGATATGGCCGCCCTATATGGATCTACCTTAAGCGCTATTAGTCAATATGAAGTAGTAAAAGGATCGGTTATAAGCATTACCCATAAAGATGTTATTGTTGGAGTTGGATACAAATCGGATGGTTTAATAGCTGCCTCTGAGTTTAGAGATCTGCCGGATTTAAAACTAGGTGATGAAGTTGAGGTATATATAGAAGAAACAGAAAATACCAAAGGTCAACTGGTACTTTCTCGTAAAAAAGCAAAATTGGTAAGGGCCTGGGAAAAAATTCAACATGCATTGGAACATGGAGAAGTTTTAGAAGGGCTGGTTAAACGCAGGACCAAAGGAGGGTTAATTGTAGAAGTTTGCGATATTGAAACCTTTTTACCTGGTTCACAAATTGACATTAGGCCTGTATTAGACTTTGATGTTTTTGTGGGTAAAACCATTGATGTAGTGGTTATTAAAATTAACCATACCAATGATAATGTAGTAGTTTCTCATAAAGCACTAACTGAAAAAAAGTTAGAAGGACAGAAACTTGAAATCATTAGCAACCTTGAAAAGGGGCAAATTCTAGAAGGCTATGTTAAAAACATAACTAAATTTGGTGCTTTTATTGACTTAGGAGGCGTAGATGGTTTGCTCCATAAGCTAGATATGGCTTGGAGCAGAGTCAATCATCCGGAAGAGCTGTTTACGCTTGGCCAAAGAGTACGGGTAGTAGTGATTGGGTTTAATGAAGATAAAAAACGTATTTCTCTGGGTATGAAGCAACTTCAAGAGCATCCATGGGATGCCCTTCCAGAAACGTTAGAAGTAGGATCTACTATTAAAGGTACCATAACCAATATTGCCGATTATGGTCTTTTTATAGAGTTGATGCCAGGTATTGAAGGGTTTGTCTATGTTTTAGATATATCATGGTCGCAATACTTGCGTGATATAAATGAACATTATAAAATAGGTGATACTATTGAGGCTTGTATATTGTCATTGGATCGAAAAAATTATAAAATAGCTTTAGGCATCAAACAACTGACTGGCGATCCCTGGGAACACGATAGATTCTTATCTACCTATGCAGTAGGCACTACCCATGAAGGAGTGGTCCGAAACCTAACCCATTTTGGGGCTTTTATAGAGCTGGAGCCGGGTATTGAAGGCCTTTTGCATGTTTCTCGTCTTTCTGAGACCAAGCGGGTTGCACATCCTTCTGACGTCTTGAAGTTGGGAAAAAAATTAGAAGTGATTGTGTTGGGTATTAGTCGCGAGAATAGACGACTTTCACTTGGTTTAAAACAAGAAAACCCATGGGATATGTGTGAAAAAATCTTTCAAATAGGTACCTTACATAAAGGGACTATTGTAAAAAAGATTCCAGGTCGTGGCGCTATTGTTGAGTTGGTCCATGGTATAGAAGGACAGGTAGCACAGCACCATTTTATTAAAGCGGATGGTCAAGAGCCAGAAGTTGGAGAGGAGTTGGATTTTCAAGTACTAAAATGTGCTAAAGCGGATAAAAAAATAATTTTATCACATCAGATTCTTTTTAATCCAGAGGTAGAGGCCAAAGTTGAAAGTAAAACAAGAGTAGAAGCAAAAGGGAAAATAGAGAAAGCACCATCTACTAGAGGTTTTGAAGCTTTTGCCAATTTGAAAGAAAAGTTAGAGCAGCATACAAAAAAAGAAAGTAAAGAATAGTTACTTTTGGGTCGCGTGGCCGAGTGGTTAGGCAGAGGTCTGCAAAACCTCGTACGGTGGTTCGAATCCACTCGCGACCTCTAGTCACTTTTTAAATAGATGAAGCTGACTACATACAGGTATTTACTTACTGGTAACGTCAGTTTTGGATTAGAAATTAAGAAAAGAGTATAAAAAGCTCCTTTGTGTTTTAAATTTGTGGGATTGAAAAATAATCATAAAAACCAAAGGAGCCGGATATGAATGTATCAAAATTAGTTGAAATATATTACGCTGTTGATGAATTTCTTATAAAATTTATGCCTTATATGGAATCACATTTGTTACCTACTTCAGATAGAAAACCTACTAGAACATGTTCACTGATTTTGAGCGAAATAATGACAATATTAATTGCTTTTCATGTAATTGGCTTTAGAAATTTTAAGTTGTATTATATTCATTTACAACAATTTCATTCTAATGACTTTTGCAAGTTAGTAAGCTATAGTAGATTTATATCCCTAGTTCAAAGAACAGTAGTTCCATTTTACTTTTTTTCTTCAAAGTACTTTCTTAAAACGAAGAACAGGCTGTTATTTTATTGGATTCAACCGCTATAAAGGTTTGTAATATAAAAAGAAGCTTATGCTCATAAAGTATTTAAGACAATTGCTAGTAAAGGTAAAACTACTACTGGATGGTTTTACGGAATCAAATTAAACTTGATTGTCAATGATTTAGGAGAAATTATGAATTTTTCTCTTACTACAGGTAAGTCCAATGATAGATGGCCAGTAGAAAACTTATGTAAAAATTTGATCGGAAAAGTATTTGCTGATAAAGGCTACTTGAGTAAAGAATTATTTGAAAAACTTATGGGAAAAGGCATAGAACTGATTACTCAAATCAGAAAAAATATGAAAAATGCTTTCATGCCTATCTGGGATAGGCTAATGCTTCGAAAGAGATCTATCATTGAAACCATTATCGATCAGCTTAAAAATATTAGTCAGATAGAACACTCCAGGCATAGAAGTATACCTAATTTTATTGTCAATTTAATAGCTGGTATTACAGCTTATTCACTAAAAGAGAAAAAACCGGCTATAGATAATATATATACAACTGGTTTACAATAAGTCTAATCCGAAACTCACGTTGGTAGTTTTCTTTTTTTGCCTAGGTGGCGGAATTGGTAGACGCGTTGGTCTCAAAAACCAATGATAGTAATATCATGCCGGTTCGATTCCGGCCCTAGGTACCATTTAATGCTATGTTTTTAACTTAAAAGCGCAGTAAAAAAATGATTCCTCTCATTTTAATCAAGTAAAGATATAAGTAAAATTTTTTGTTCGAAAAAACTATACCATTTCAACATTGATATGTTTATCAATGTTGAATTTTGGTATGTTAAGGTGTTTCATCTAAGTCATAATGATTGACTTGTTTTATAGGTTTTATAAAATTAGGGCGTTCCTTTTTCTGTAGTTGGTCATACCAGTTTATAAAATTGTAACTTTAGAGCGAGGTTATAACCTTTACTTAAGCTGCGCCATCAGTCAAAACGGACTTATGCTGGCATTGGTTTATGTAAAAAAACTTTTGATTGTATAGCATGATAAAAAGAAATGAAATACTTCATCTAAATAATTGGAACCTCCATCAACTTGCAAGGGCAGTCTCTAAAAATTCAAAGGATATCAAAGAGGTCTCTTCAGCGTTGCAGGAGGCCTCTTCATGGTTGATCTCTGCAAAAGGAGTGCAAGATTCAAAAGTATGTCAGTATCTTCTAAGGGAATGTATTCGGGTAGCTACTATTGCGGCTACTGAACTTTCTTTAAATTTACCTGCTGTTGTTGCTGTAATCTTAGCACCACTTTTTTTAAAAGGACTGGTGCGGAAAAAAGCTATTCAAAACTATTTTGGTTTAGAAACAGCTGCTATATTAGTTGAGTTGCGTAGTGTATATCATGGTAAATTCCGCTCTCGTACCATTCTTAGCGGTCTAAGCCATCCTGATGTAACGCTTCCACGTATTGTCGCAATTTTATTACAAATTGCTGATATTATTCGGGTAAACGGTGCTGGCATATTGTTAAAAAGTGCTCATCCACCATTGATTTACTATTCTGGTACTAAGCTCTTACTTGACTTAAAGCGTTTGTATATCCCACTTTCGCATAGAATGCGGTTATATAATATCCAAGCTAAATTGGCCGATTTTTGGTTGAAGCATACTTATACGTTGAGTTATTATTCCATTACGGCTAAGTTAGGTATGACCAAGTTGCAAAGGGAGCAAAAATTAAATCTTATTGCTGAAGAAGTCTATTCTGCTGTTCACGCACATGGCATTGATTTTATATTAAAAAAACGTATTAAATCTGTTTATTCTATTTGGCATAAGATTCAGAGATTAAAGGTAGACTTTGATCAAATACATGATCTTGCTGCTGTTAGAATTATTTTAACAGGTATGGATGGTAAAACACTTCAAGAAGAAAAAATAGCTTGTTGGAAGGTGCTTACTATTCTCAGTGATCTTTATAAGCCCATCTGTAATATTATGAGAGATTGGATTAGTATACCAAGAGATAGTAGCTATGAATCGCTCCATTTTACCTTTGAAACTTGTAAATATGGGCGATTAGAGGTACAAATACGTACAGAGCGCATGGATCATATTGCAGAACATGGTGAGGCAGCACATTGGAAATACAAATATTTAGATTAGTTGTTACCGGTCTATAGCCCAATATATTTATTCGTTTTTTCTTGTCTATTCAGAAGGGGGTGGTAAAAAAATTTCTATCCAGCTTAATTTTTCTTGATCAACAAGCTATCTAAATAGGTAGGTTATATTGATTCTATTTTTATAAAATTCTATAAAAAATAAAGTGTTATTTAGTCATTAGATATGCAACAATTATCCCTTGTTTATTTTTCTATAAAACATGCAAGCCTATTGATGGGCTTTTGGATTTTATCCATCAGCGGGTCAGCTAGTTATGCTCGCTTGGCAATAGATGAGGTACCAGTGGCCAATCAGCTATCTACTGTGAATAGACTACTTGTATCAGCGATTCAAGAGAATAATGTACAAAAGGTTACTGCCTTACTGATTGATAAAAAAAATATTAATAATCAAGATTTTTTAGGATATAGTCCATTGCATTATGCGGCTAAATATGCCAAAGCAGTAGTGGTTGCGTGCTTGCTTGAAGCCAAATCTTTACTCAATCAAGTAAGCGTTAGAAATGGCCATACACCTTTGTTACTGGCCATTGAAAGAGGACATAAAAAAATTGTGTCGCTTTTGCTAGAAGCTGGTGCAGATCCAAATATTTTAAATCATAAAGGATGCCATCCATTACAATTGGCTATTCAACAAAACAGAAAAGACCTTGTGCAATTATTATTGCAAGCAGGTGCTATTTGTAATGTTACGCCTAGTCCTTTATTATTAGCCATTAAGGGACGAAGTCTGCCAATCATTCGACTGTTGTTGGAACAAAAACAAATTATTGAAACAGAGGATAAGAATGGATATACAGCGTTGCATTGGGCAGTTAAACAAAATAGCCCAACTATTTTTCAAATATTATTAAAGTCTGGTCGTTTTAACATCAATGCTAAAGCAGCTAATGGTGCCACACCACTGCATCTTATAGTTTCCAATAAAAGAAGTAAGTTGTTAAAAACTTTGCGCCATCTGCCCTGGTTGGAAGTAAATATACAAGATCGTACAGGCAGTACACCCTTACATTATGCAGTTGTTACCAATCAACTAGAAACTGTGAATGCTTTATTGCGTTATCCTGGGTTGGATGTAAATGTACCCAACCACCTAGGTCAAACTCCTTTACATTATGCTGTTCAATGCCGCTATACCGCTATGGTAAAAAAACTATTGGTATATGTGGGTAATGGTCTATCTATCCAAAACAAAGAAGGCGTTACGCCATTAGAACTTGCCATGCATCAAAATGATACTAAAATTTATAAATTAATATTACCCTATATAGAAGCCTTTTAGGTATGGAGTAATCCTTCTACTGCAGGGGTATATAAAAATTTCCTTCTTATCTTCTAAGGGGCCTATCCATATTGTACATCTCCTATGATCAAACAAGATTCAATTATTTTTTCACTTATAGCAAAAGAAAAAATACGTCAAGAAGAAGGGTTAGAATTAATCGCTTCTGAGAACTTTGTTTCTGCCCAAGTAGCAGCTGCGACAGGCAGTATTTTAACCAATAAATATGCAGAAGGTCTTCCAGGTAAACGCTATTATGGGGGGTGTCATATTGTGGATGCAGTAGAGTCTTTAGCCATTGACCGGGCTAAGGCATTATTTAACGTAGATTGGGTAAATGTCCAACCTCATTCTGGTTCACAGGCCAATGCAGCCTTGATGATGGCCGTTTTAAAGCCTGGGGATAAAATACTGGGATTTGATCTAGCCCATGGTGGTCACTTAACGCATGGCGCTCCTGTAAATTTTTCTGGAAAGTTGTATCAATCCTTTTTTTATGGTGTTGACCAAGCAACAGGACTTATTGAATGGGAGAAAGTAGCACAAAAAGCAAGAGTCGTACAGCCTGCTATGATCATTTGTGGTGGTTCAGCTTATAGCCGTGATTGGGACTATGTACGGCTACGGGCCATTGCAGACGAAATAGGTGCATTGCTATGGGCAGATATTGCCCATCCTGCTGGCCTTATTAGCCAGGGGCTACTCAATAATCCTTTTCCTTATTGTCATTTTGTGACGACTACCACACATAAAACATTACGAGGCCCTAGAGGAGGTATGATACTCATGGGAAAAGATTTTGAAAATCCTTTTGGTAAAACGAATTCCAAAGGGATACTTCAAAATATGTCTGCTTTAATAGATGCTGCTGTTTTCCCTGGTACACAAGGTGGACCACTGATGCATAGTATAGCTGCTAAGGCTATTGCTTGTTACGAATCGATGACCACCGACTATAAAGCTTATGCCATACAAGTACAACGCAATGCTAAAGTTATGGCACAGGAGTTGATGGATAGAGGCTATAAAATTATATCTGAAGGAACAGATAACCACTTATTGTTGCTGGATCTATCTGGTAAAAATATTACGGGTAAAAAAGCAGAAGCCGCTTTACAAAAAGCAGATATTACCACTAATAAAAATTTGATTCCTTTTGACCGTACGAAGCCACAAGTTACCTCAGGTATCCGCTTAGGAACGGCTGCTATAACCACTAGGGGGTTGGTGGAGGCTGATATGGTACGGGTAGTAGAATGGATCGATCGTGTTATTAATAGTTTTGATAATGAATCTAAAATAAAAAAAGTAAAAGAAGAAGTTAATAAATATATGTGTCATTTTCCATTAACAATGGTAGATCATTGGCGCTAGAGTTGTACCTATTGGGTTGAAGATCTTGCCAGCAATTTGCTGTTTGATTGTATAGATTTTAATTATTTACCCCTATTTTTCTTTTTTCCTTAAAAAGGAGTTCTTTAATCTTGCCAACAAATAGAAAATCTTCTAGTTCCACTAGATTCGTATGTAAAATATCTTTAGAACAGCCCTCCCACAATTTTTTACCTTGGTGCAAGAATAAGACAAAATCGCCCAGAGATAAAATAGTATTCATATCGTGGGTTACTACTACTGTAGTCATATTGTAAGTATACGTTACCTCAGCAATTAATTCATCTATTTTAAGTGCAGTTTGGGGGTCTAGTCCTGAGTTAGGCTCATCACAAAATAAGTATTTAGGATGGTTCACAATCGCTCTAGCGATCCCTGCCCGTTTTTTCATACCACCACTTAGCTCATTAGGCATTTTCCGGGCTACATCTGGAAGGCCTACCTGTGACAGACATTCATGGACACGCTCTTTCTTTTCTGCTGTACCCATATTGGTCAGTACATCTAACGGGAAACGGACATTTTCTTCTATGTTTTTAGAATCGAACAAAGCACCTCCTTGGAAGAGCATACCCACTTTTTTTCTTATTTCGGTTTGTAGTGGCTTATCACCATAGACTAAATCACGTCCATCAAAAAGCGAAAAGCCCTCATCCGGTAAAATCAAACCAAGTAAACATTTGACCAAAAGACTTTTCCCAGTTCCACTGGAACCGATTACCAAACTGATTTGCCCCGTTTTAAATAGACCACTGACTTTATTTAAGATAATTTTATTATTAAAAGATTTAGAAATGTTTTCAAAAGAAATCATAAAAGTGCAACCCGTTTAGATGCGGTGGCTGAGTAAACCATAGACTAAAAATAAATCTGCGATTAAAATCGCAATACCACTATTGGTAACGGCATTTGTACTGGATTTCCCTACATCTAATGATCCACCTTTTGTAACAAATCCTTTATAACAAGCAATGGAAGAGATAAGAAAGCCATAAACCAAAGATTTATAAATTGCTACATGAACATCATATGCATCAAATGTATTTCTTAATCCGTTGATATAGGCTTGAGGAGGGATGGAAGTAAGCCATTTACAAGAAAGAAACCCACCATATATAGAAAGAAACATAGCAATAATAACCAGAAATGGATACATTAAAACTGTAGCAATAATTTTTGGTAAAACCAAATAATTATTGGAATTTACACCCATAATCTCCAATGCATCTATCTGCTCACTAATCCGCATAGTGCCCAGCTCGCTGGCCATACTAGAACCTATTTTGCCTGTAAAAACAATACCAATTACCGTTGGCCCTAATTCAGAAATGGTCATATTCCGTACCGCAATACCTATAAAGTCTTTTGTAATAAATGGATTACTTAATTGAGAGGCAAGCTGGATACAGGTCGCTCCACCCATAAAGATGGAAATAATACAAACGATAAAAAGAGAATCCACCCCTACTTGAATACATTCTTTGGAAATCCGAGACAAAAACATTCGACATGGAATAGGGTTGCCAAACATTGCACGTAAAAAAAGTAAATATGCGCTAAATGCTTTTACCATAGCTTAAAAATCTGTACAATCAATTAAATATTTTTCCAGGAAAAACAACTAAAAAATAGATAGCAATCAAACGATCATCTTCTATTTGGTTTATCTACTGTACCTTACTGGTCTATGGTTGCCCGTTATGGCCATCCATTTAAACCCAGTAAATTTGTACCAAATTAAATAGATGGTTTGGTTTTATAATCAAACCGAATAAGTAATAAAAGACTGATTAACATGTGCTCCAGTATTAAAGTAATCCATATGCCATTCAGGTTCCAATTATATTTTATAACCAAGCTATAGCAAATACCTACTCCTAGGAGTTTAGTAAACATGTTTAATAAAAATAAAAAAGCATCATCATGCAAACCACGTAACATACTACTACCCCAATAGCACATACTATAAAATAATTGGAAAAAGCATAGATGTGCAATCAGTCGACTTACTAAAGTCCTTACCGCATCAACAGGTTTATACAGTCCAATAATATAAGGACTAATGGTGCATAATATTAGTCCCACTATTATGGAAATAATACCGATCATAGAACAGGCCATAAATCCTACTTTTCTTATGAAACAGCCATTCTTTGGATGATGTTGTTGGGTTACCAATATGGAGCCAGATTGTCCTAAACCAATTGCAAAAATGGTCATTAATTGGGAAATATTTAATAAGATTGTATGTGTTGCTTGTGCTTCGATACTGATCGAACCTGCTATAATGGCTATAAAGAGCAGATAAGCCCCCTCTACCCCAAATTGGAGTCCGACTGGCCAACTGAGCCACCCTATTTTTCTAAAATATCGCCATGATATGTGGCTTACATTTAGATCCATTATATGGTGATTTTGTGTTGGCTTATAAAGCAAGTACAGTGTGCCTGCTACCGCTGTAAGTGTTTCTGAAAGCACAATAGCAATAGCTGCTCCATTCAACCCAACCATTGGGAAGCCACATTGCCCATAAATCAATATAAAATTAAATATTAAATTGGTGATCAGTGTGCAAAAATTTAAAAGCAATGGAATGTTTCCATTAGCCTGCCTTTCCAGATAGCGTTTGATTATACTATTTATAGCAGAGGGTATAAGCGCAATAGATATGATTCGTAAATAATTTTTTCCTAAGTTAGCTATTTCTGGAGATGGGCTAATATAGGTTAAATGGTAAGAAAGTAAGACGAGTACTATACTAAAAATAAGTGCAAAAAAAGTATTGAGTAATAGACCATGGTTGAAAATTTTTTTAAGCTGGTTATGTTTTTTTTTACGTTCTGCATGGGCCACCAGTAGCGATACACTCATAGCCATACCTGCGTTAATTTTTTTAAAAATATTAAATAATGTATGGGCAAAAACGGCAGAGACCGCATCCGTAACACTCACTCGACTGACCATAATGGTATTAATTGCTTCAATGGCCAGCACATTTAGATTACTACATATAATGGGATAGCTACCTATAAGGTAAGCGCCCATTAGCCTTCTATCAATATATAAAAAAGGTGAAGACATGGCTAAGATGCGCTAAAAAACTAGACTAAAAGATTGAAAAGTATATAGGTAAAGCACAGCTAAGTCAATGTTTATAGACACATACAAAAGATGTACTAGCGTAACAACTATAAAATTTTTTAAAATCATATATATTTGCGCCTATAGCATGCATAAAAATGGAGTCCATGACTTTTGCTATCGGATCCAGCTTATCGGATTTTATCCGAATTTATAAAGGAGTTGCAACAAAAGCAACTCCAATAAAGGGGTCATGCCGATAATTAGAAAAATTCCAACATTTATGTACTTAATTTAAGTCGATTGATGTAGACAAGGCTGCTCTTGGAAAGAGTTCGTTCGTAATATTACGGGAAATTTCGTTGTTTCTTACAGGTTTCATGCCAAATCTTCCAGCCATTCCTCCGTTAACCGAAGCCAAAAACTGATAATGGGAAGCGTAGGCTAAGTTAGTATAGACCTTAGTATCCTTTTCTATATCCAATGATGGGTCATGCATATAAATCATATTTCCATCCACTAAAATACTCATAAAACCAGTTCTGTCTTTGCCACTTTTGCAACTAAATAAAACGGACGAAGTAGGCGTCCTTTCGCCTAGTAGGGCTTTGCATGCAATATAATTTGACCCAATAGTGGCATAGTAATTATTATGTAATTGTGTAACGTTATGAATAAATGTATTTTCGTAATCAGCGTTTTCAGTAGCTTCTTTTAATAGGTTTAACTTGCTAAAGTAGCGTTTATCTTTCGGATTTTTGATCTTTTCTATTTCTTTTTGCCGATCTTTTTTATTACTCTCTTTGAAGGCTTTGCATAGCCCTTGGTAATGACGTTTATCTTTATTTTTTTTAGGGTTGTAAAAATGGATACTTTCTTCTATAAGCTTATCGACGTGAGGCCTAAAAATAGGCGTTGTTAAAGTACCCAATTCATTGATGGGTATATACATAAATTGGTTATCACCTACTACACGACGCGTTCCTTCTACAATAGGTTTTTCTCCACCTAGTGTAGGCGGAAGTAGATTGTGATTTAAAGAGATGACCTCTATGTTTTTAACAAATTGTTGAATTTGTTCCCAGTTATCTTTCGTAATGGTTTCATCTTTCCATTGGGTAGGTGAAACCAATGCGCCACTATGGTAATAGCGGCCTAGCGTAGTAGGGTTATTATGTTGATCATAAGCTAGAATCCTTTTTTGATAACCATTTCTACATCCTGGAATATTCCGAATTTGGGTCGGAATATAATGGTTTCCCTCTAAAAATTTGTCAACGTAACCATCAATTAACTTTTTTTCAAATGAATCTAAACGGTTATACCAGCCTGCGCATTTTCTGTTTCTAAACGCCGATTTCTGTTTTTCTGTTAACTTCAACCACTTTTTATCTTCTAATCCAAATTTTTTATCATTTATCTTGAATACAGTCGTAACGTTATAATGGGTATCATCCAATCCAACATAATTTTCTGCTAATCTTAGTTTTGTATTTATAGCGTCCACCTCTTCCTCTGGAAGCACGATTTGATGTAGCTTCGATACAACTTTTTTATTTATATCCTTTAGCGCTTCTATCCAAAAGTCTTCTGTTTCTTTTTCATCATACTTATAGTGTTCCATAAATGTATGGGCCATTTTTTCAAATGGGGCACTATTTTGCTCATATAATTCGCATATTTTTTTTGCAGCACGGTATATATTTATGACTTGCACCGCATAGTCTTCTGCAGCGTATAGACTATTGCTTTTGTCTATTACTTCTCGTATCAAGTTATCTCCGGATAAATGCCATCTAATGCCTCTTTTTGCATCCGCTACTTTACGCAGTATTTGAATAGTAGTTTCAAAATCAAAGTCTGCATCGTTCTTTTTATGATCAACTGACTTTGACGGTTGTTCTATTTGATTATTTTTAGGCTTACGGCTAGTTATAGGTTTGGTATCAGCAATTTTACCTATAGGTGGTCTTAGATCAGATGGATTATTGCTTGTATAACAGCTCCGGAAGGCTGATAAAAATACCATTAGATGGCCCAGAAGCATATAGTGTTTAGAATAGACCATTTTTATTTTTAACGATATATTGAATGAATTAGATGGATGGCTATACATCAATGGTATTGATTTTAAATTAAAAAAACAAATATAATCCTTGATGTCATAAAATATGTCTCCTATTTGTATACACCATGCATTAGCCTTGGCACTATCTTACTTATTTCGTATAATGCTATATTATCTGCCTTTTTCTTACTTTATTTCCCTCTTTACCACCTTTGCTTTTCCATTATGTCATTTAAAATTGTATCACCTTATCAACCTGCAGGCGATCAGCCAAAAGCAATTTTAGAACTTGTATCACACATCAACCGTGGCGTAGCCAGTCAAGTATTGATGGGTGTTACGGGATCTGGAAAAACCTTTACCATTGCCAATACAATTGCAGCCTTAAATAGGCCTACACTGGTGATCAGCCATAATAAAACATTGGCTGCACAATTGTATAGCGAGTTGCGTGCTTTTTTTCCCCACAATGCAGTTGAGTATTTTGTATCCTACTATGATTATTACCAACCAGAGGTCTATTTACCAGCTAGTGATATCTATATAGAAAAAGAATTGGCCATTAATGATGAATTAGAACGATTGCGTCTTAGTGCAGTGGCTGCTCTATTAAGTGACCGCAGAGATGTGATTGTAGTTGCCTCTGTTTCTTGTATTTATGGACTTGGTGCGCCTGCATCCTTCAAGGATAATAGCCATTTATTTAGGGTAGGCTCCCAATTGTCGCGCAATGATCTTTTGAAACATTTTGTAGAGATGCTCTATAGTCGGGACGATAGTGCATTTAAACGGGGCCGTTTCCGCGTAATGGGCGATACCATTGATTTATTTGTAGCCCATGCCGATTATGGCTATCGTTTTATCTTTTGGGGAGATGAATTAGAAGCCATCCATGTCATAGATCCAGCTTCTGGTAGAAAGATAAAAGCGCTCCAAGAAGCATTTGTTTTTCCTGCCAATCTATTTGTGATGGGCAAAGATGTATTAGATGGTGCGGTAAGCAAGATTCAACAAGATCTACATATACAGGTCAACTATTTTAATGAGATCGGCAAGTTTGAAGAAGCCAAACGGCTGCAGGAAAGGACCGAACTAGACTTGGAAATGCTTCGAGAATTAGGTTATTGTACTGGCATTGAAAATTATTCCCGTTATATAGATGGTCGGTCCGTTGGAGAGCCGCCATTCTGTTTGCTAGACTATTTTCCTAAAGACTACCTGATGGTTATAGATGAAAGCCACGTTACCATTCCCCAATTCAGGGCTATGGCAGGAGGGGATAGGGCTAGAAAAATCAATTTGGTAGCACATGGTTTTAGGTTGCCATCTGCTATGGATAATCGGCCATTGCATTTTAATGAATTTGAACAACTGATCCACCAAGTCATTTTTGTTAGTGCAACCCCTGCTGATTATGAACTAGCGCATGCGCGTGGCCTAGTGATAGAGCAAATTATACGGCCAACAGGGCTGCTAGATCCCGAAATAGAGGTCCGTCCTACGCTCCATCAAATGCACGATATTTTAGAAGCAATCCATGAAGTTGTACAAAAAGGGGAACGGGTATTGATTATCACCTTAACCAAACGTATGGCAGAAGAACTGACCGATTACTTAGTCCATGCCCATATCCGTTGTCGGTATATCCATTCTGAAATCAAAACATTAGACCGTGTCACCATATTAAATGGCTTACGGAATGGTGCCTTTGATGTATTAGTAGGGGTAAATTTACTACGGGAAGGGTTAGACCTGCCACAGGTCTCTTTAATGGTTATTTTAGATGCAGATAAAGAAGGATTTTTGCGCAATGCCCGCTCACTGATTCAAACCATAGGACGGGTTGCACGCCATACAGAAGGTCGTGTGTTGATGTATGCAGATAAGGTTACCCCATCTATGGAACAAGCAATAGGCGAAACCCAGCGTAGGCGCGCTTTGCAAATGGACTATAATGCCCAACATCAAATTACCCCTAGTTCCGTATACCAAAAACAAGCCACTATAGATTTAGACGATCAAATGGTAGCCCCGCTTATGGAAGTAGTAAATAATGGTAGCGATTGCCCTATCCTTGTCTCTGATGGTACAGCGCCTTATGGAAAAAAAGAAACCATAGAAGCGCGCATTCAAGCATTGGAAAATAAAATGTACCAAGCAGCAGAAGCATTGCAATTTTTAGAAGCAGACCGGCTAAAAGAAATGGTAGAAAATTTAAAAAAACAGTGGAATGAGTAGTAGAAATATTTTGTTCTCTTAATTTTTTTTGGTACCATTAAACATGGGTTTGTAGCAACAGGCGTTTCGGGTATAAAAGACACTGAAGCAAGTACCATGTTACTGAGACCTGTCTCATTACCTGTCTTTTTTCTAGGTGAAGTTGCTTACTATAGAATAGTAGATAGGCGGCTTGCACAGTTGCTGTACCTACCATCAGAAAACTGCCTATGTTGTTGCCATACCACCAAATCTAAATAGTTAAAGAGTGTCTACTAATAGGCTCTTCTATACCAGCTGCCTTTAGCCTATTTGAATGGCCTAAATAAGCCATCAGTAGGAGGTAGCAGGGGTATAGGTAAAGCGCTAGAATCAAATTAATCCAGGCTAGCCTTATCGGGTAGCTTTTGAAGTAGTAAAAAAAATAAAAACAATAATATATAAATATAAAATAAAAAACAACTATGGCCTACAAATTTAATAAAATTAAATCTTTTAAGAAAGGGCTAATAGGTCCAAATATACTTTTCCCAGCCGCTTATCTTTTATTTAGTGCAGAGATTTGTACCTCTTCTCCTAAACATAAATCAAGGAACGGAATAGGTAATGGATATATAGCAACGCCTCAAGTCAATCAAACGAATAAGATAGAAGAGATCAGTGACTCTGCAGGTGATGCACTATGTGATGATTCAAGGCAATCCGATCCGGTTCTAGTGATAAATTCAGCAGAGGACGATCCGTTATTGGATACAGATACAACTATTCTTCTTATAGAACCATTAAAACAGTCCGTTGTGCAAGATAAAGTAAAAGCATTCCCAGTGGTTACTACATCTAGTCTAGAGGAGAATAAGCAAGAAGAAGGATCTACTAAAAGTGCTGATGAGCTTAGACCATCACCTGATGTTTTGGTAAAAGATGAATGTTCTGAGATACCTATAGATTCGGAAGTGCTACCGGAACGTCCGAAACGTAGACTTCGTAAATCAACAGCTAGATCTAGCGGTACGCCTAACCAAATTTCTGTCAATAAACCGAATCTTTTACACACACCTTCAGATACAAATAAATCAGTTATATCGCCGATACTAAATTCGGCAGTAGAACCGAAACGTCCTAAACGTAGACGTCGTAAATCAATTCTGTCAGTGATAGTCGAAAAAAATAGTTCAAATAGTAGGCTATCTTCAAATGGGTCTAGTGATGGGCATACGTTTGTTCCACCACTACCTCCTCCGTTTCCTAGCCAAGATAATAGTCGATCATCTTTAAATGGGGTAGGGGACGGGAATACCTATCCTTCACCACCACCACCACCACCACCGCCTCTTCCTGTAGTAGATAATGGTCGACCACCTTCAAACAGAGTAGGGGATAAGAGTAAGCCTCTTAATAAGATACAAGAAAAAGAACGTTCAAAACAGCCTCAAGATTCTCGTTCAGAGCTGCTAGAAGCGATTCGAGGCGCTGTTGACCTTAGGAAGGTATCAGAAAAAGAACGTTCAAAACAGCCTCAAGATCCTCGTTCAGAGCTGCTAGAAGAGATTCAACGCGGTGTTCATCTTAGGAAGGTATCAGAAAAAGAACGTTCAAAACAGCCTCAAGATCCTCGTTCAGAGCTGCTAGAAGAGATTCAACGCGGTGTTCATCTTAGGAAGGTAGAAAAAAAACCTGAAGAGAAACCTTTGAATACCAAGGAGCATAGCCACGTTGTATCTATATTGGCAAGAAGATTTGCAGTAGAGCTTTCAGATAGTGACTCAGGTACTGAATCTGAGTCTGAAAATAATAATGATCAATGGATGGCCAAATAATAGTGCTTAACCTTTAAAGGCAATTAAAAAACAAAAAATAAATATGAAAATTAATTTTAATAAAAATAAATCTATTAAGCAAGGTCTAGTAGTTCCAAATATATTATTTACAGCCGCTTATCTTTTATTTAGTGCAGACGTGTGTACCAGAATGCCTAACTACAAACTGAGCAGCTATAGCACTAATGCGCCTCTTTTATCATTGGCAGCCAAGCCAGTAGATCCACTGGATACAATAGAAGGTCTATCAGAATTTGAAGTTAATCCATATTGGTTGGCTCTATACCGTACAACTAGATCGCCGTTATCTATAAGTGTATCGACTCCATCGTCAAAACTAGCACCAGAAAAAGTAGCGACTGAAGAAATAGCACGAGCGAAAGTACCAGTGGCAGTAGCACCATTAGGAGAAGAAGAAGGAATAGAAGGAGTAGTAAAAGAACCAACAGAAGGAGCAGTAGAAGAACTAGCAGTGTCAAAATCGAATAATATTAAAATTACCCCTATAAATTATCGTAGAAAGCGTATGATATCTCTAAAGCCAGTGTTTACTAAGTGTTTTGGAGAACACGCTACCCTATCAAGTAGTTTATCAGCGCTGGATGTACCAACAGATAATAGGTCATTGGATCAACCGATCGAGAACAATGCAATAAAAGATCCTCAGGAAGAGAAGCGTATTAAAGAGATGGAAGATATGGTAAGTAATTGCGAAAATTATCTAACAGAAAATTAAAATTTTATACAAACGCCAACAGCTGTTTTAGCAGCTGGTTGGATAATGGAGTAGATAGCAGGCGCATTTGATTTTTTGGCTACTTTTTTATGAAGAAAAAAGTAGCATAACAATGGCTAAGAAATCGTGTTTGACTGTTAAAGATAATTAGTCGGCCCTGAAATATTATTTTTGAATAAATTTATTGAATGGATCTTTTTTTACAATATTTATGGTTTAGCAGGCGCTCTATTTTTCCTACCCAAGATATAGGTATAACTGGTTTTGGATTAAGAATTTTAATTATATAGGTTTTAATTTATGTGATTGTGAGTGTGTTAAGAATAACTTTCTTGTAATCAGTCGTAGGTTATGAGCAATAGCACATAAAATAACGTTAAGTTTATCTCCTAGAATACCTTTCAAATAGTTAACAGATAATTTACCATCGGATTTCATATGACCAATATGCGGTTCAATAGAAGATCTTCTTTTTATTAGCTTTTTTTAGTAGCAGGCGTTATTCCCCTTTTAGAACCACTTATAAATATATTACATTCACTAACAGGTATATTATTACCCCGGTAGGCTTTATCTACAAAAGCATACTTTACTTTGGTACCAGATAATTGCTCGGCTTGTAATAAACTCTTCTGCAAAGTATGGCCATCGTAAGCATTAGGATGTATTGCTTCTGTTGAAACAATTAAACCTTTTTTATGCGTTACTGTAAATTGTACCTTGCAACCAAACTCATAAGGATGTTTAGACTTACCTTTACTTACACAGTAGACGGATGGTTCATGGATGCTATAAATTTTATCTTTACTTTTTTTTGATTGGTTTATAAGTTTTTTACTTATAGATAGTAGATTGGTAAATTGATTCCGTATTAGATCATCAGAGGATTGTATAGAACGTTCTACATCTCTGACTACTCTACCAAGATAGGTTTTTAATGTTTTAATGCCTTTAGATAAACGTTTATACTGTTTAGCATGAGCATAGCAATCAACTTTACGTTTGATAGATAGACCTAAACGCTGATAAGTTTGACGCAGTTTAATACCTGTTTTCTTGGCTATACTGACCAATTTTTCTCTGGATTTATTAAGCAAAGAAGAGTCAGTTGGGTAACGGATATTTTTCTCCATTACAGTAGTATCAGCTATAACTTTTTCAAGTTCTTTTCGGGTCAGTACTTTTTTTTTTAGCGCTAAGTCTATAGTCATAGATAAAATCTTATTGAGACCTTCTTGACCTAATCTATGGCGCCAACGGGTCAATGAACTGGGGTTACAAGGCATCTTAAACTGAAAATAATCATATCCACAAAAGTATTGCCAATAAGGGTTTTCTACCCATCTAACCACTACTTGTTCATCAGAAATATTATACATATGACTGATAATGAGAAGACCTATAATTAAACGAATAGGCAAAGGAGGTTGACCAGGTCCATAGCTAAAACCGCGGTCTAAATCTGATGATAAGGAGTGAAAAGGAATCGAATCAGATAACTGGAATAATGGATGTTTCGGGTTGAGAAAACTAGATAAGCGTTGCTCAAACAAACGCTCAAGGCTATTATTTATTTTCTTAGATTTCATCCTTATTTTGCAAGCTTTTTATACAAAACAACCTAAAAACTGGTTATTAACCATATATAAATTTAACCATTTATTTGCTGATTAACAAATAATTATATGGTATTTCAGGGCCGACTAATTAAAAAACAAAAAACTATGAAATATAAATCTATTAAGAAAGGGTTAATAAGTCCCAATATACTGTTTCCAGCCGCTTATCTTTTATTTAGTGCAGAAATTTGTAGCTCTTCTCCTAAAGATAAACCAAGGAACGGAATAGGTAATGGATATGTGTCAACACCTCAAGTCAAGCAAACCAATAAGATAGAGGAGATCAGCGACCCTACAGGTGAGGCACTATGTGATGATTTAAACCAATTGGATCCGGTTCTGGCCATAGATTCAGCAGAGGACGATACGCTATTGGATACAGATCCAACTGATACAGATATCCCAACTATCTCTCCTGTAGAACCATCAAAAGATTCTGTTGCTGAAGATGCATCAAAGGCATCCGTAGTGGATACAACATCTAAGCAGGAGCAGAAGAAGAAGAAAGAGGGCTCTACTAGAGCTGCTGATTGTGCACAACCTTTATCTGGTCCTGTGGTACAAGAACAACTATCTGAGAAAAAGGATGAAAATCTCATAGATTTAAATGGGCCTAGTGATGGAAATACGGATGGTACAGGAGCTTCTTTGTGCACATTTTCACAAGATTCTACTTGGCCTCGATTTGCTATAAAAACATCTCTTGTTCCTGTAAGAGTTAACAACGATAATCCAAATGGTATGCTAGATTCAAATAGGACTAATGATGGGAATAAGGATGATGTATCACCACCTTCGTCTCCAAATAAACCAGGTGGTAATCCGCGTCAAAATCCGCCTCAAGATGATCGAAAAGCTCTGCTATCCCAGATTCAAGGTTCTAATTTTAATCAGCTTAAGAAAAAATTATCGAACGAAGAGGTTCTTGGTATATTGAATGATAGAGATCAAGGTATCCATAAAAAAACCATGTCTGATATATTGAAATTCTTATGTAATTCTTCTCAGTATAGTCCTGAAGTAAGGAGCGTTGCATTAGAAAAATTTTTAGCCGCACCTGCAGGTACGTATTCCGATGACAAAGTAATTTTACTAGAAAAATTTTTCGATCAAAAATTTGATGATTTACGTAGTGAATATAACGATTCAATATTGCAGATTGCGATAAAACAAGTTAGGGGTGCAGATGAAGGTATATATAGCCTAAAAACAGTTCATAAGGCTGAATTGTTGAGCAGAAATATTAGTATGCGTGAGGATCCCCAAGAGAATAGTGACAACTTAGATAGTGAAGTAAAAGCTAGTCCAGATGAATGGGAAGATTAATCTTTCATCCTCCCAAATAAAGTTACCACCCTACTTTTACCAACCAGTGGTCGTGTGCAAAGCTTCCAATATTGCTTTGCCACCTGCCAATAGGTTGAGTTGTTTGGCCGTTTCTAAATCAGCCCATAGGTGACCCATATGTTCGTGATTCAGCACAATAGTATAGTCCGATGGCTGGGCCCTAGGCAATACCACTTTAAATAAGTGGAGTAGGTAATCCTGTTTGGGGGTAAAGATGCGGATGCAAATGGTTTGGATAAAGTCAGTCGCTTCTGGCAGTAGTAAAATAGCTGTTTCTTCTTTTATTTCCCTTACTACTGCTTGAAGGGGCGTTTCATTTTTTTCTAGTTTGCCGCCTGGCATGCACCATCGGTCGCCTACTGTTGGGGGATCATTCTTTTTCAATAGCAGGACTTTTCCATTGCATACCATATAGCATATGGCTACTGATTTAGTTGGTTTAAAGTTGTCTATGTGCAATGGATCAAATGCAAACTTGCCTCCTTTAAATAATACTACCTTCATCTTAATATAATTGGTTAGAATAAATGGCTGCTTATACAGACTGGTAACTTTACCTTTTCAAGCAGTACCGTAACCGTTACCTATCAATAGACTCCAGCCATCAAGCGTCTTGGTTTTGCTAGGCCAACATCTTCAGGAGTAGCACCAGTGTTTCCTTTAATTTCCGTCTATCTACAATCATATCCAAGAAGCCATGTGCCAATAAAAATTCTGCGGTTTGAAAACCTTTCGGTAATGATTTGCCAACGGTTTCTCGAATCACACGTGGACCTGCAAAGCCAATGAGCGCCCCTGGTTCTGCTATATTAATATCCCCTAGCATCGCGTAGGAGGCGCTTACCCCACCTGTAGTTGGGTCGGTTAGCAGCGAGATATAAGGAATTTTAGCATCGGCCAATTGGCGTAATTTCGCAGCTGTTTTGGCCATTTGCATCAGGGAAAAGCTGCCCTCCATCATCCGTGCACCACCTGATTTAGAGATAATCAGCAGTGAAGTCTGATGGGCCAAACAGTGGTTGACCAGCTGGGCTATTTTTTCACCTACTACACTCCCCATAGAGCCCCCAATAAATTTAAAATCCATACAGGCAATGGCAAGGGGTAGGGCATCGATCTTACCATAAGCCGTTCGTACCGCATCTGTTAAGCCGGTTGCTGCTTCTGCCTGTTTTAATCGTTCGGTATAGGGCCTATTGTCTATAAAGTGGAGTGGGTCAACCGATCGGAAGGTTGGATTCAGCTCTGTAAAATTGTTTCCGTCAAACAAAATGGAAAAGTATTCCTTTGAACCAATCGGCAAATGGTGGCCATCATCGGGCACTACTTGTAAATTTTCTTCTAATACTTTGCTGTGTATAATCTTTCCTTTTGGTGTTTTCACCCAAAGGCCATCGGGCGACTCTTTTTTGGCAGAACTAGGGGTTAGAATGCCTTTCTTTTTGCGCTTAAACCAGCTTAGATTGTCGTTTATTAAACTCATAGACTTATGTAATGGATGGTAATGGCATCGAGGTCTAGCTTTTATGGATTTTCAGGACGCATTTGTGGAAAAAATAGGACATCTTGAATAGATGGTACATTGGTCATGATCATCGTTAACCGATCTATCCCTATGCCAATACCTACTGTTGGGGGCATGCCATAGCGCAAAGCTTTTAGAAAATCATGGTCTACCACCATCGCTTCTTCATCACCCCGTTCGCCTAGTTTACGTTGTTCCTCTAATCTTTTCTGTTGATCAATGGGATCGTTTAACTCAGAAAAAGCATTGCAGATTTCTTTACCTGCGCATATTACCTCAAATCGTTCCGTTAAAGCCGGATTGGAGCGGTGTCGTTTCGCCAAAGGAGACATTTCAACGGGGTAGTCGGTTATAATGGTAGGTTGAATAAGATAGGGTTCACATTTTGCGCCAAAAATTTCATCTATAATTTTACCTTTGGCAAAGTTATCGGCTATATCTATGGCCAATTGATGGGCCACTGTGCGCAATGCTGTTTCGTCCATATTGCTTACATCGTATCCCGTAAAATGGTGAATGGCCTCAAACATCCTAAACCGTTTCCATGGCCGTTGAAAGTGGATCAAATCTGTACCAAACGGAACGGTTGTACTGCCATGTAGGGCTAGTGCCACTGTTTCTAATAATTCTTCTACATAGTCCATCATCCAGGTGTAGTCTTTATAGGCTACATAAAGTTCTACTTGGGTAAATTCTGGATTGTGGAAACGAGACATGCCTTCGTTTCTAAAATCTTTTGCAAATTCGTAGACGCCCTCATAGCCCCCAATAATTAACCGCTTTAAATAAAGCTCATTAGAGATCCGTAAATATAAGGGCATATCTAGGGTATGGTGGTGTGTGACAAAGGGGCGTGCCGATGCGCCTCCATAAATGGGTTGTAGAATAGGGGTTTCCACTTCTAGGTAGCCTTTGCGATGCAAGGAGTCTTTCATGGTGTGGATCAACTTAGCCCGTTGTTCAAATACCTTGCGTACCGCTGGATTCACGATTAAGTCCACATATCTTTGACGATACCGTTGTGCAGGATCTGTAAAGGCATCATATATTTTTGCACCTTCGTTGGTTGATACTTCTTTGACAATCGGTAGAGGAGTAAGTGCCTTGGTTAACAACTGAAGATAGGTCACATGTACCGCTATGGCACCCACTTGTGTTGTAAATACAAAACCTTGGATTTCAATGATGTCACCTATATCTAGTAATTTCTTAAAAAAGGTATTATAGTGGCTTTTATCTTCTCCTGGACAAATGGAATCTCGTTGTACATAGAGTTGAATCCGCCCACTTGCATCTTGCAATTCTACGAACGAAGCCCCTCCCATAATTCTACGTCCCATAATCCGGCCTGCCAGTACTACATGGCTATAGTTTGCTTTATTTTCTTCTTTGTAATCGGCAAGAATAGTGGCTGCTTTGGCATTGATGGGGCGAACGGAAGCTGGATAGGGATTGATGCCCATAGATTCTAGGCGCTCTTTTTTTTGTATTCGAATGGTGGTTTGTTCACTCAGCTCTTGCATGACTTTGGTAAAATAAAGGTAAAATATATGGCTATGCAATAGCCCTGGCCATTTTGGCCATCATAATCCATCCATCTAATTTACAGTTTATTTTTATAAATGCTTCTGCAGCTTCACTACTATTTTGATCTATGTCGTCGTAGAGCAGAATGGCATCGCCTTTCTTGTAAGGTAATATTATTTGTGTAACCTCTTGAAGCATTTAGAAAAAAATAGATTGTACTTAATCTATATTGGCCTTTAAGGCTACCAGAAAAGCACGTAAGTGATGCAATCGTTGTACCACTTCTCCTGGCGAAATAGTGGAGGAGATACTGTGCTTTTGAATTGCCTTACGTGCCCCTGCTAAGCTATATCCTTTTTCTTTAACCAGTGTATAGATGTACTGTAGTTGAGCAATGTCTTTTTCTTGATATCTTCTGGCACCCTTGCTATTTTTATGAGGCTGGAGGATCCCACTAAAGGCTTTTTCCCAAAAACGTATTAAAGAAGGTGCTACCCCAAAGTGGCAAGCCACCTCTTGAATGGTCCAATACTTTTTTTCCATACTTTAATACCCCCTAACCCATCGCTAAAAGTTTGAACAAAGGGCTTGTGTTTGATAGGCTGATTGTTTACGGACTTCTTCATATTCAGCCGCAGTAAGTTCTCCTACAAAATATTGTATTGGATTTACACGTTTCCCATTGCAGTAGACCTCATAGTGAAGGTGGGGAGCTGTTGAATCGCCTGAATTACCAACTGTACCAATCTGTTGCCCTCTCGTGATCCGTTGTCGTTCTTTAACCATAATCGTATCCATATGGGCATAGTGGGTTTTAAAGCCGTTGCCATGTTCAATAAGCAGATGGTGGCCATATCCTTTTTTATCTTTTTTGATCCATTTGATGTATCCACCTGCAGCGGCATAAATGGGTGTATGCATAGGTGCGGAAAAATCAACTCCTTCATGCATTTTAAATATTTTATAAATTGGATGGAGGCGTCTACCAAAATGAGCAGATATTCTTTTCAAATGTTTTTTGGAAACAGGTGGGAAAGTAGGCGTAGAAGCAAATTTAGCCGTTTTCTGTTTGGCAAGACTGATGATTTGATCATAGGATTTATTTTGAATGGCCAGTTGGCTGGCCAACTGATCTACTTTAGACAATGTTTGTGCAATTAAGGTATCTTTCCCTAAGTGGGCATATTTGTTAACCCCTCCGATGCCCGCATTGCGTTCTGTAGCAGAAAGCGGGGCCGTATTCAATAAAACCCTATAGAGGTCGTCATCTCGTTGTTGCAAAGTCGCTAAAAGTGCCGTACTACTTTCTATCTTTTTTTGTACGACATCGTAATAGGCCTTAAGCCTTTCATTGGCTTGCCACAGTGCTGCTTCCTTAGGAGAAGGAACATGATCTTGATAGTACCGTACCATACCAGCGGCCAATAGTACCGAAAAAAATAAAAAAGAAAAAGTACGTAAAATAAAGGTTGATACAGAAGGGCGGACGGGCTCATAGCTGCAAGTAGTAGGGTTATAATAATACTTGGTTTTAAGCATAAAAAATATATAATGATGAAATATATAGACCCAGGCTATTTGAATTTAAAAAAAACTACTAAGATAATCAACTATTATTGGGTTTTAAAAGGGCAGTAGGAGGGGATGCAACAGGCTTTTATCAGCCGGTGCAATATAAAAAAGCGGCTTTCTAAAATCAAATTAGAAAGCCGCTAAAAAAAGAATTAAAAATACTATTTTACCTCTTCAAACTCTGCATCCGTCACATTGCTACTGTCTTCATTACCATTTTTTTGCTCCATAGTAGGATCAGATGGTTTTTGAGTAGCCTGCGATTTTTGGTAGGCTTTAGCCATTACCTCGCTCCACATTTTATCAAGAGGCTCTAATGCACGATCGATAGCTGCCACATCTTTTTCAGCATGTGCCTTTTTCAAATCCGATAAGGCAGATTCTACCTGTTTCTTATCTGCTTCTTCTACTTTATCACCCAATTCTTTGAGTTGTTTCTCTACTTCAAATATAAATGAATCGGCTTGGTTTATCTTATCTATTTGCTCTTTTTCTGCTTTATCTGCTGCTTCGTTGCGTTCTGCTTCTTCTTTCATCCGTTTGATTTCATCTTCGGTTAAACCAGATGAAGCTTCGATGCGAATTTTTTGTTCTTTTCCCGTTCCTTTATCCTTTGCCGAAACATGCAATATACCATTGGCATCTACGTCAAAAGCAACTTCTATTTGTGGAACGCCCTTGGGAGCAGGTGGTATATCAGATAAATGAAACTGGCCAATGGTACGGTTGTGTTTAGCCATAGGTCTGTTGCCTTGCAATACATGTACCATAACCGAAGATTGATTGTCTGAAGCAGTAGAAAAAACCTCTGACTTTCTCGTTGGAATAGTAGTATTCGCTTCAATCAATTTGGTAAAAACGCCGCCTAAGGTTTCAATACCTAGTGATAGTGGAATCACATCAAGCAATAAAACATCCTTTACTTCTCCCGTTAAGACCCCTCCTTGGATAGCAGCTCCTACGGCTACTACTTCATCAGGATTCACACCTTTAGAAGGTTTTTTACCAAAAAAATGGGCTACTTCTTCTTGAATCTTTGGTATACGGGTAGACCCACCCACTAAAATAACCTCATGAATTTTGTTTTGTGGATCAGCAATGTCGCCAAAGGCGTCTTTTAAAGCTTGCCTACAAGGGGCAAGTGTGCGTTTTACCAGGTCATCTACCAGTTTTTCAAACTGCGCCCTAGATAGCTGCTTTACCAAGTGTTTAGGGACCCCATCAATAGCTGTAATGTAGGGTAGATTGATCTCGGTAGTGGTTGCACTAGAAAGTTCTATTTTGGCTTTTTCAGCAGCCTCCCTGAGCCGCTGTAGCGCGGTTGGGTCTTTTCTTAGATCAACCCCTTCTTCTTTTTGAAAATTATCTGCTAGCCAATCGGTTATTTTTTGGTCAAAGTCATCTCCACCTAAATGAATATCGCCATTGGTAGATTTAACCTCAAAAACGCCATCACCTAGTTCTAAGATCGAAATATCAAAAGTACCCCCCCCTAAGTCAAATACTGCAATGGTGATATCTTTATTTTTTTTGTCTAAGCCATAAGCCAAAGCAGCAGCCGTTGGCTCATTAATAATCCGTTTTACCGTCAAACCGGCTATTTCTCCTGCCTCTTTAGTGGCTTGCCGTTCTGCATCATTGAAATAGGCAGGAACGGTAATAACTGCTTCTGTAACCGTTGTGCCTAGGTAGTCTTCTGCAGAACTTTTCATCTTTTGCAAGATAATAGCGGAAATTTCTTGCGGTGTATAGAGGCGATCACCAATCCGCACACGGACGGTATTGTTGGCCCCACTTTCTACCTTGTAAGCCACTTCATTTAGCTCATTGGCTACACTGCTGTATCCTTTACCCATAAAACGCTTGATCGAGCTTATGGTATTATGTGGATTGATAATGGCCTGACGTTTGGCAGGATCACCTACTTTGCGTTCACCCTGTCCACCATTTAAGAAAGCTACTACCGATGGAGTAGTTCTTTTGCCTTCATTATTAGGAATGACCACTGGCTCGTTGCCTTCTATAACGGCAACACAGGAGTTAGTGGTTCCTAAATCGATTCCAATTATTTTTCCCATATTTAATTTCTATTTTGTTTGTATTGGACCCTAGGGCCTAGGTTGCCTTACCTATTTAACTTTCATTTAAGCAGGTATACTACAAACTCCATGCCAAATGCATTAACTTGCAGCAGATTGTGTCAAAATGACATAACCTGGTGCAGGATGCTGCTATAAAAGTGATGGGATACTATTTTGCAAAGCTTTTGCGGTACTGTTCTGGATGGTTGATAATATCTCTTGCTTGTTCCAACATTTCAGTTGCATACCCTTGGGCTGCTAGTATATCGATGGCAATGGTTTGGTTCGAAGCACCAGGAATTACCTTATAGGTGTAGTGAATCTTGCCATCTTTGCCTATGGATTTGATAAATACTTTATAGTTTTTAAACCCTTTTTGAGGTTCACGTTGCTCTAAAAGCATTACGACTGGATAGTGGGTGGCTACTATATTAAAGGCGTTGCTATACTCGGCAATATAATTTAACACGGAATATTCTGCTGCCGAACCCTCTACTGGATTGGTGCCACTAAAGGGTTCATCAAAAATAGTAAAACTAAATTCTGCTTTTTTTAACTGTTTTAATAATTTTAAATGAGACTGAAAACGATTCACTTCTGCCATAAAGAGTGATTTACCCGCAGCAATGTCATCTGCAATCTCTATATAGGTATTTATTTTACTAAATGGAGTTAGTTCACAGGATTTAGCGGGAGCAATACCAAAGGTTTGGCTTAACACAACCGCTGTAGCCACACCCGTTAAAAAGGTGGATTTACCGCCTGCATTGGGACCAGTTAGAATAACATTGCGTGTTTTACTTGCCTCATCCATGGTTAGATCATTGCCAACCGCTGTCGTAGGGGTAAGCATAGGGTTCCACATTTCAACCAGTGCCAATCGAGGTTTTCTATATCCTTTAGGTGATAACAATTTGGTAAATGTATAGCGATGTGGCCCATTTAGCGCAGCTGTTTCTTCCATAAGGGTTGCGATAGAGAGAAAAGCATCTAATTCCCCTAAGGCATACATGGCATCATGGAAAACAGCTTTATGGGCTAGAAAAAGCTTGTAACTGGCCAATAGCTTCCCAGCATGATTCCAGATATAGGACCAAGAACGGAGGGGCAACTCCTCTAGATAACGCAATAGATTCCCTACTTCAGAGGACTCGTTCAAACGGGCCAATAGCCTGTTGATGGGTTCAAGTTGTAGGCCATAGTGTGCCGCGAAAGCAGGATTTTGCGCTACCAATTTCTGGACCTTTTTAGCCGTTATCAAAAAGTTCTGCACATCTGCCATACGCAAAGCAAGATGGTGCAACACGCCTGCATATTCTTTGTAGTTGCGGTACCCTTTGTAATATTGATAGAACGAATGTATGGTATATAGTATAGGCGGAACATAAAGTACAGCATCAAGACCATGAGTATTACCACCTGCTTGTTTAAGTTCTTTAATTCCTTCGTGGGTATGGTATATATTATATGCAGGTAGCCAGTTTAGGTACAGCATTGAGAATGCATCTTTATGGGTATCAGGAGATATAAATTGATAGACTATTCCTGCAATAGGCAGCCCTATTAGAGGATACCAAGTATAATTACTATAAATATTCCAAATATCTCGGAGCCATATTTTTTTGGTTTGCAATGTCGTAGCCGATTTATTGGAAGCAGCAGAACCGGTATAAAAGAGCCTGGTCAAATATTTGTCATATTCTTTCGCATACAGCGGATCTGTTTCAGTCCAAAAAGAAAGCATCGCTTTTTCAGATGGCTGGTAATCTTGCAACGCACTTTTTAAACCATTGTAGAGTGGTCTGTCTTCGCACAACAAACCTATAAACTCCTGCCGTTTTGTAAGGGCTTCCAGATCCGCAATAGGTGCACCTATTAGTGAAGCCAGTGCCCCTTCTCCTAAGACCGTAAGGGTTCTATTGATGCGGGATAAAAAATGGTAGCCCGGTGCAGTAGTGGTCCCATAAAAAAGATGTAAATCATGCCAACCATATGGGTTGAATAGGCTCTGTTGGAAGCGCGTTTGATAATAACTACTTTGGGCAAAAATTTTATTGAATACTACCTCCCGCTCTGTTTTTGGTGAAAGATGTATTTCGGTAATAGTTGTATCCAATCTTTTTGTTTGCTTAGATGGATCCATTTTTGGCAAAGGGTTTACGGATTCCACAAATGATTTTAAATAATGATCCGCCAATTGGGTAGCCATGGAAGAAGATCCTTCAATAGCTATGGCACAAGGTGGTAAACAAAATAAAAAGGATAAATATGAAATAATACGCATAAAAATGTAAGTATAGAGTGAATGTATTTGTTTTAATCAGTTGGGATAAAGCCAGGACAGCTTCAACATTATGCAAAAACCCAATATTAGACTAATCTATTTTCTAGTAAAAGTTGCGCTAGCTCGCAGCAGTAAGGAATATATATAATTTTTTACTAAATTCGGCTAGAAAATAAAAATTTTATATAGCCAGCCACTATGGTGCATCTTATCTCTTTACTGTGGTTAAAAAAATGGTTGCAAATTATTTTTCCCATCCGAAAAGGAGAAAAGCAGAAGGTTTTTCTCCTTCTTTTTTTAAAATTTCTTATTTCTTTTGTCTATTGCATTTTAGCTGCACTTAAAGATACTGTTTTGGTGACGGCCGACTCCTCTGCTGCGGAGGTTATTCCCATTATAAAAGGATCTATTATTTTTCCTATTTTTATAGGGGTCGTTTTATTGTATACAAAATTAAACAATTGCTTAAAGCAATCTACCCTTTTTTATAGTACGATTCTTTTTTTCTTAGGGCTGATTCTTTTATATGGTTTTGTCCTGTATCCCCATGCAAACAAAGTAAGTCCGTATGGTATGGCGGATTGGTTCAGTAGGTATACAGGTGGTAAATATTTGCATTGGATTACTGCATTCCGCCATTGGATCCACGTATTGTTTTTTGTAGTTGCTGAACTTTGGGGACAAGTGGCACTTATGCTACTCTATTGGAGTTTTGTAAACCATGTTTGTAAAATCCAAGATGCGAAACGTTTCTATGCTATTTTAATTGCTGCAGGAGATGTTGCACTGATTATTACTGGGCCATTGGTCTTAGCCTATACTAAAAAATATAGTCATAGTGACTTTGTATACACGGTACAAGCCTTAATAAAGTATGTAGCTTATGGTTGCGCAGCCATTTTATTGACCTACTGGTTTACCAATCGTATGGTGAAACCAAATCTTATAAATGTAAGCCGTAATGCGCCTGATCAAAAATTACGTTTATCGCTCTGGAAGAGTCTGAAACATGTGGCTGTTTCGCCCTATTTAGGTAATGTAGCCATTATAGTGGTTGCCTGTGGACTATCTATTAATATAGTAGAAGGAACCTGGAAATCCTATCTGAAAGAAGCCTTCCCAAAGGCGGTAGATTATCAAACTTTTATATCAAAACTAAATTTTTGGACCGGGATCGTTGCGCTGCTGCTCTCTCTTTTTTTTAGTGGGGGTATTTTGAGAAAATTTGGGTGGAAAAGAACTGCACAGATTGCACCTGTAATGATTGGGATAATGGGCTCTCTCTTTTTTTTAATGAGTTATAGTAAAAATCATGCACCTTGTTTAACGAATTGGATGGGGTCTAAGCTGGTTTTATACATTGTGGTCTTTGGTGGCATTCATAATATAATGGCAAAATCTATCAAGTATGCGTTTTTTGATAAAACAACCCAGATGGCTTATATTCCACTTGATCCAGAGGCAAAAATTAAAGGAAAAGCAGCTGTAGATCTATTGGGGTCTCGCCTAGGAAAAGCAGGTTCTTCTTGGATTCAAATTGGATTACTGGAATTGCTACATACCAGCAGCATGCAACCCCTTTCAGGTATATTATTGGTTTTTTTGTTGATCACCACTATTATGTGGTACCGCGCAGCTGGCAATATTGATCAACAACTCCATAAACTAGAAGCAGCTAAAAACAGTTAGTCATCGGTTTGTTGCAGGGGCTTAAAATGGCTGAAGGAATGAGCATTTTTGAAGATCTTGTTGACATATTTTACAAACGCGACAGAACCAGATTTTTTATCTATTAAACCCTTTCAATTGATGCGCCTAAGCTATTGAGGCGTTGGTCAATGTATTCATATCCTCGATCAATTTGGCCAATATTTTCAATCGTGCTTGTGCCTTCTGCAGCTAGTGCCGCAATTAATAAAGCAATGCCAGCTCTAATATCACTTGAACTCATATGGGTACCCTGCAGCCTATGGTCAGGGCCTAAGCCTACTATATGGACCCTATGTGGATCGCATAAAACTAGCCGTGCACCCATTTCAATCAAGTGATCTACAAAAAACAGCCTGCTTTCAAACATTTTTTGGTGGATTAAGATATGACCTTGTGCGTGTACTGCAGCTACAACCGCAATACTGATTAAATCAGCAGGTATACCTGGCCAAATGGCATCATAGAGGGTTACTAAGTTCCCATCCATTTCTGTTTTAATAGCATGGCAGGGTTGCACCGGAATATGCAATCTATTATCCTGCTTTTCTATTACAATGCCTAATTGTTTAAAACAATACCAAACCGGTGCAAAAAGCTTAATGGGCACATCTGTAATGGTTAGTGCGGATTGGGTAACTGCAGCCAATCCAATAAAGCTCCCAATTTCCAATAGATCTGGTAAAATGGTATGGGCAGTCCCTTTGAGTGCTGGTACCCCCTCTATCGTTAATAAATTAGAGCCAATACCTGTAATGCGCCCACCCATGGCTACCAGCATATGGCAAAGTTGCTGTATATGGGGCTCACAAGCCGCAGGATAAATAATGGTTTTGCCTTTGGCCATGCTGGCAGCCATGATCAAATTCGCGGTCCCTGTTACCGATGCTTCTGGCATCAGTACATCAGCACCCTTCAATGCATCGCATTTGGCTTCCCAAGTTGCTTTAGCACCATCGTAGTAAAAAGAAACACCTAATGGTGCAAGTCCTTTAAAATGCGCATGTAGTCCTCTGCGTCCAATCCGGTCTCCTCCAGGTTTTGTTATAGTTACTTCTTTAAGACGGATTAAGAGTGGCGCCAGTAACATAATAGAGCCCCTTACTTTAGTGTACGTTTGCTGGAATACTGTTGTATAGATAACCTCTTTATCCAGGTCCACCGCACAAAACTGATGCCCTCCATCCTCTAATGGCGTAATTTTAACCCCCAGTAGGGCCAGTAGCTTCATTACATGTTGTACATCTGTAATGTTGGGAATATTATATAAAGTTACCACTTGGTCAGTCAATAAGGTGGCACATATCACCTGCAGTGCTTCATTTTTTGACCCTTGTGGCTTGATGGTGCCAGACAACTGGCGCCCTCCATGGATAATAAATTTCCCCATTCCTTTAATTTTATACCAGTCTATAAATATGGGCTCCAGCTACTTTTTAGCCGTACTAGTTTTTACCTGATATTTGCTTCTAAACTTTTGACCGTTTGCACCTTCATCTGGTAGCGTGCGTATTATTTCTACATCAAGTGTTGTACCATCTGGTATCATCCGTTTGATATCCTCTATCATTTTTTCATTACTAATGTAATCATTGTTCCATGTGCTACTAAAACGGCGCATAAGTTTGCCAACTGCTATAACCATTTGCTGTTGTTCTTTAAGCGTGGGCAAGGTAATGATCTTTTTCAGGAGTGATTCCATATGCCGCCCATAATATTTGTACCTGATTCGTTTAACCAAGGCCATATGGGCATAATGGGGCTGACTACTTTCTCGTTTAATAGGTTTGGGATTGGGGCCGTCGATATCTAACTTGTAATCTAATAAAATAAAAAGATCACCCCAACGTTTTTCAAGGGATCCTGCCTTAGGATTGACCACTTCCATCAGATTTACAATACTATGGGCCTTTTGCGTGCGAACTGTTTTATCCTTAATCGCTGCAATGTGCTCC
Source organism: Cardinium endosymbiont cBtQ1 of Bemisia tabaci (assembly GCF_000689375.1). GTDB lineage: Bacteria > Bacteroidota > Bacteroidia > Cytophagales > Amoebophilaceae > Cardinium. The sequence continues at coordinate 193,629 of NZ_CBQZ010000001.1, forward strand.
ATAAGCTTTTGTATGTTTCTACCATACTCTTTAAGGATTAAAGGCGATCGAGTTGTATTATAGTCGTACATTATGGGTTATTGGGTTATAATAAATAATATTCAATAGGCTTTTTAGGTGGAAGGCAGTATTTCTAGTTTTGCATAATTTAACAATAAAGTCTTTTCCCCGAATTTATGAAAAAGAATAACAGCTTTACGCATGGCTGAAGATTCCACCAACTGTAAGACTTTTCCTACACCAAAATGAAGATGTTGGACCGTATGACCAACCTGTATAGCAGTCGCATCAGTACTAGACCGAATGCGTAGTGTGGCAGGTGCCAATATGGGGCCAATAGTGCGCGCTTTGTTTGACTGCTTTTGGGTAGCCATAGGCTTACCAGTACGGGAAGAATCAGTCGCTATGCTTTTAGCGATAGCTTTGGTTGCTGTATTGTCCCAACCCATCTCTTTTAAAAAACGACTTGGCTGAACATTGGCTAATTTACCAAATCGGTATCTGCTTAATGCATAAGATAAGGTTAATTTTAGCTGGGCACGGGTAACAGCTACGTAAAAAAGGCGTCTTTCTTCTTCTAAGTCTGCTTTGCTGCCCAACATCATAGAAGAAGGAAAGAGCTCTTCTTCCATGCCTACCAGATATACGCACTTGAATTCTAGCCCTTTAGCAGCATGAATGGTCATTAGTGTAATCGAATCCTCTTTTGTAGTTTCTTTATCTTCACTGGTAATCAGTGACACTTCTTGTAAAAAACTGCCTAGGCTTGGATCATGGTGGTCAGAGTGGTCTACAAACTGTTTGATGCTATTTAACAGTTCTTGGATATGTTCATAGCGGGTTAATCCCTCTACTGTTTTATCTTCATGTAGTTCCTTAAGTAAACCAGATGCTTTGGCCATATAGTCTGCTATAGCATATGCATTTTCTTTTTCTAGCTTTAAGGTAGCGGTATGAATCAATGTTACAAAACGGGCTACAGCCGCTGCAGTCGTACCACTTAAAAAATCACTTGCATTACCCAGTACGGTCCAGAGGGGGACCATTTTTTCGGCTGAAATAGAAAAAATTTTATTAATAGTAGTAGTGCCTATTCCCCTTCTAGGGAAGTTAATAATCCTTCTAAAAGCTTCCGTATCATTATGGTTTACTACCAAACGCAAATAGGCTAAAAGATCCTTTATTTCTTTGCGTTGGTAAAAAGAAAGTCCCCCTATGATGCGGTAAGGAATATTCTTCTTACGCAATGCTTCCTCAAAATTTCGGGATTGATTATTGGTACGATACAAGATAGCAAAATCGCGATAAAGCAGTTGGTGGTTCAATTTTTCTGCTAAAATATTATCTGCGATCAACCGACTTTCTTCCATATCTGACAGTGTCCTTAGTACCTGAATGGGGGCACCCATCGGATTGGAGGTCCAAACCTTTTTCTTTAATTGTCTTTCATTGTAGCTAATGATACGGTTGGCTGCATCCACAATATGTTGGGTAGAGCGGTAATTTTGTTCCAGCTTGATCATTTGATGATCCGGATAGTCATGGGTAAAATGCAAGATATTTTGAATATCGGCACCTCTAAATGCATAAATACTTTGTGCATCATCTCCCACTACGCAAATATTCTGGTGGTAGGCAGCTAGTTTTTTAGCAATACGGTATTGAACCAAGTTGGTATCTTGAAACTCATCAATAAATATATAGCGAAATTGTTGTTGATACTTTTCACTTAATGCAGGATAATCATATAGCAACTTGTGGGTCTGTACCAATAGATCATCAAAATCCATTGCACCAGCTTGCAAGCAGTAATGGGTATATTTTATAAAAATTTCACTGAATCTAGCCATACGCATATAGGCATCCTCTTTTTGATAGGTTGGGTCTGCAGCATACTCCTTTGGGCCAATCAATCTATTTTTGGCATGGGAGATACGTGCTAGTATAACACTTGGTTTGTATACCTTCTCATCAAGGTCTATTCCTTTAATAATTTGTTTGATAAGTGACTTACTGTCGTCTGTATCATAAATACTAAAATTGGAAGGATATCCCAAACTATTGGCTTCATATCGCAATAGTTTCATAAATACACTATGAAAAGTTCCTAGCCATATTGCTTTAGTTCCATTGCCCACTACCTGGGTGATGCGGTCACGCATTTCAGCAGCCGCTTTGTTCGTAAAGGTTAAAGCAAGAATTTCATCAGCTGCTGCTTTGTTTTGTTTAAGGAGATGGGCTATTCTGGCGGTTAATACCTTGGTTTTACCAGAGCCAGCACCTGCTACCACAATAGAGGGACCTTCGGTATGGGTAACTGCTTTTTTTTGCATCTCATTAAGTCCAGAAAGATAGGATGCTTCTATAACAGGTTTGATTGTGATGGCCATTTTACTTTTATATTACCTAGAATCTAAGCAGGTGTGCTTTCATAGTTTAAACTTTTCATAGGGATTACATTTGTGCGTTGATAAATGGGTGAAGCAATTTAATAAATAGTTAGATAAAGGCCAAGCAAGGAATTGCCTGTACCATCCTAATCGGGTCCATCTTTTTTAAAACAGATCAAAAATGCTATATTTAATTATTCAGGAAATCGTTTAACCATTTATTTCGCCACTGTTTTTATGGCAATTTACCAGTATGTGCTACATCATAGGGATTTCTAAGGCCCTTGTTTCGATTGGTCGATCTAGTTTGATGGTTTCTTTGGCCCTAGCCGTTAGTTGTAGCAGTAAAAATTGTGTACGCAAGCATGACAAAGGTAAAGTACCACTTCCACTAAATACCCAAACACTATTGACTTCAAAAGCTTCATTAGGGAAAAGTGATGCCATTCCAGCAGCCGATAAACTAAAAAAAACTGATACAGAAACGTTTTGTTTGTCAGATAATCCTAATCTATATCCAAACAAAATAAATAAATTGAAAAGAATCGCTAAAGTAGAAGAGAAAAAACAAGCTATTGTATTATTGCATGGATTGCATAGGCTCTCTTATGACTTTGCTACTATGGAGGTAGTTTTAAAAGAAGAATTTCCACATGCTACCATATTGGCTTCAACAAGTCTGAATAAAGATTCTACTGGCAAAGGCGGACTAATGTCCTTTGTCTCGCCTACTACCTCACGTTGTATAACAGACCAAGCTAAATCAGTATATGAAGAAATAAAAGCAAAGCTTCCCGGTAGGCATATCGTAATTGTTGGCCATAGTCAAGGGGGATTGCGGGGGTTTGCCCTGATTAAAAACCATGTGGCTGATTTAAAAGGAGAAGATATCCATATTAATCATTTAATCACTATAGGTACACCATGGAAAGGTGCACCCGTAATGGAACATATGAAAAATATCAAACAGTTCCAGGAAAAATTTAATGAAATAGAATCTACTTTGGATAGAGTAGAAAAAAATTATGCTAAAGCCGTAATCAAATATTTTTTTAAATTTATGCCCGAATTAGCCCAAGCATGGCCTAGTTTGTACCAACTAGCAGTCTCCTACTTTATCAAATCAAAATGTCCAGGCGCCGAGGCATTAGATCCACAGAGTGATTTTATACGTGAGGTTTCTACAGCACTTCAGACAATGGATTTGCCCATTACTGCTATTGCAGGTGTTTTAACTGATTTTTCTAGTCTTTTTGATCGGTTTCCCTCTATTAATAAAGAGGAGTTGGATAAACTCAATGCTACTTATGCAGGTTTGATTGGTTGTAAGAAAAATTCTGAACATGATATGTTGCTTCCTGTTGATACACAACATGCAGAAGGATGTACTAAATCAAATTTTAAACGTATAAAAGTATATGGTGCCTGTCATGGCAATAAAGTAGGTGTTACCGTAAAAAAAGGCATTTCGGAGCTCAATAATAGGGAGGTTATACAAAGAGTAGTGGAGTCTATAAAAGCTACTTTTTACGAAAACAAAGAGGAAGTATCTATGGAACCCCCACAATCATGTTCTTCTGCTGCTTAGCTAGGTATAGAACAAAAGAGATCATTTAAACGATAAAATCTTGGATAGTGTAAAAATTAAAAAGTCTATCGTTTCCTTGGATGGGATGCTGGATCATCCCATCTTACGTCAAATTGGGGCCATTGCTGATAGCCTTTCATTAGAAACCTATGTGGTGGGAGGATTTGTGCGCGATTTGTTTTTAGGCCGTATTGCCAAAGATATTGATATTGTGTGCGTAGGAGATAGTATGGTACTTGCACAAGCTGTAGCACAATACAAAGGTGTTCCAGTTACGTTTTTTAAACGTTTTGGTACCGCTGTGTTGCAATGGGATGAGTGGGCCTTAGAGTTTATAAGCGCCAGGAAAGAATCCTATGTGCTGACTTCTCGTCATCCAAGTGTATCAACAGGAACACTCGCTGATGATCAAATGCGTCGAGACTTTACCATTAATGCAATGGCGGCCTCTTTAAATAAAGAAGATTATGGACGATTCATAGATCCATTCAACGGCCAGAGCGATTTGATCCATGGTTTGATTAGAACCCCTTGTAATCCCTATCAAACCTTTTCAGATGACCCATTGCGAATCATGCGTGCCATACGCTTGTCGACACAGCTCTATTTTACCATAGTACCAGAAACATGGGTCGCCATAAAAGCGGTTCGGGATCGATTGGGTATTGTAGCTCAGGAGCGTATATCAGAAGAGCTCCATAAAATAATAATGACCGATCGGCCTTCTTATGGGTTTAAACTTTTATTTGATGCAAATCTATTATCCGTTGTACTACCAGAATTATACCACCTTGCAGGGAAAGAACAAGTTGGATGCCATTCTCATAAAGATAATTTTTTTCATACCCTTGAAGTTTTGGACAATCTAGCCCATCATTCTAGTAAATTATGGCTTCGCTGGGCAGCTGTTTTGCATGATATCGCCAAACCATTGACTAAAAGATTTGATCCCATACATGGTTTTTCTTTTCATGGACACGAAGAGCAGGGTGCCAAAATGTTGCCTAAGCTTTTTAAAAGAATGCGCTTCCCTATCACTAAAGAAGTATTGGGCTATGTACAAAAATTGGTTAGATTGCATCTACGTCCTATAGCTTTGGCCAAGGAGGTCACAGATGCAGCTATACGGCGTCTTTTGTATGAAGTTGGGGATGATTTAGAGGATTTGTTTTTGTTGTGTAGAGCTGATATAACCTCTAAAAACGAGGTTAAAGTGCAACAATATTTGGCCAACTTTGATAGGGTACAGCACCGGGTCTGGCAGGTCGAAGCACGTGATAAAATTAGAAATTTTCAACCTGTTATTACGGGTGAAATTATTATCCAAACATTTGGATTAAAACCATCCCCTCAGGTAGGCCTTATTAAGCAGGCAGTTAAGGAGGCTATATTAGAAGGTAAAATTAAAAACAGCTACCAAGAAGCATTTGATTATATGTTAATGGTTGGTAAACGGTATGGGCTATCCTAACTGGTTTGATTTTGTTGCATCTATATAAAAAAATAATAACCGCTAGCCATCCATGTAGTTGTTTTTTATTTGAACGCATGTGGCTGTAAGGCTTTTTTAATAAGCGCTTCGAGCGTAAGCGGGGTAAGTGTCTCTGCCCGCACCGTTGCAATGGCTTTTTCTGCAATTTTTGGGGTAAGGCCCAATTTAATTAAAGCCATTATGGCGTCTTGATCTATCTTGCTTTCGGTCGGTTGTAGTACCGATATATCTTGCATATCATGCAACTTTTGCGCTTTATCCGAGAGTTCTAGTATCAATCGTTGCGCAGCTTTTGCGCCAACCCCTTTAATGGAGGTAAGCAAACGTTCATCCTTACGTAAAATAGCTTTATGTAAAACAGCTGGATTGAGAGAAGATAAGATCGTCAGGGCAATCTTAGGACCAATGCTACCAACAGAGATAAGTTGCAACCACCATGATTTTTCTTCTAGTGTATAAAACCCATATAAAGTAGCAGCTTCGTTTTTTACTTGCATAACCGTCAATAAAGTACAGCTATCTAAGCTTTTTATTTGGTCAAAAGTATGTAAAGAAATATGTAAACCATAGCCTACTCCCCCTACATTTAAAATGACATAAGTAGGTTCCTTATATAATAATTGTCCTATAAGTTGTGCAATCATAGAGGTAATACTAGAAGATTACTTCGATCTAGTACTTAATAGTACAAAAAAATCATAGATCGATGCAATACCATTACGATCTATTTTTTTTCTTATTATTGGCTTGAATAGCCGAAGCAACCCTAGACTGAAAAGAAAGCTTAGCACCACCTTGTTTTGCGTTTTGTTGTCTAGCCATCAATTTTTCCTTGATACCATCTGTATCCACCCAGTAATTTATAAATCTTTGTTGTAAAAAGGTCATAAGATTAGAGATGCAATAGTAAAAACTTAATCCAGCAGGAAATGTATTCAGGACAATCATAAAAACAAAAGGCATTGTATAAGATAGTACTTTCATAGGTCCCTCTTTTGGACCACTTTGGTTGCTAAAAATGGTTGATAACGCCATTAGTAATGTAAACAAACTTACATGATTGCCATAGAATGGTATGGTAAAAGGCAGGGTCATAATGCTATCATAAGTTGATAAATCATTTACCCACCAAAAAGAAGCTTGCCGCAGTGCAATGGCATGAGGGAAAAAATTAAACATAGCCAACAGAATAGGCATTTGAAGCAGAGCAGGTATACAACCACTTAATGGATTAATACCCAATTCCTTACAAAAAGCAGCTTGCTGAATTCGTTCTTGTTGTACATCATATTTGTATTTCTCTTTTATCTTATCCAATTCCGGCTTTAGAACTTTCATTTTAGCCATAGAGATAAAAGAACTATAAGCAAGAGGGGCTAATAATAACTTAATGATAAAAACCAATAAGAAAATGATTAATCCATAATTAGAAAAATATTTTTCCAAAAAATAAAAAAGTGGAATAATCAGCCCTTTATTGACCCATCTGACAATAGCCCACCCCAAAGGTATATTTTGCTCAAATCCTTTTGTAACCTTTTTCAGAATTTTATAATCATTGGGCCCAAAGAACAAGACGAATTGACCATGACCTGCCGCTTTATCTTTGTCAGACAAGGCAAGGGATAAAGCAACAGACTTCGTAACATTTGACGATACCGATGGTTCCATACACAGGTCTCCTAGTTTAAAAGAATCATCAGCAACAATAGCAGATGAGAAAAAACGTTGCTTAAGACTCATCCATTTGATGGGTACTGCTATATGCTTTTTTTCAACTTCTGTTGAGGATTCTTTTAACTTATCAAAAGTCTCATCCAGTAAATAATACTGCACGGTACTTCTAGAAGCATCTGCTTTTGTATCCGTTTCTAAACTTTTCATAGCCATATTCCAATGGAAATTAGCCTGAGTAGTTGAATTAAGATAGGGCTCCATGCCAACAGCATGCCAGTCATAGTTGATTTGATAGCTCCTTCCAGAAAAGGTAAATGATTGCTCCAAGTATTGAGCGCCATTTAACTCCAGCCGAAAAACTATTTTAGCTTGTTCAGCTTCTTTCAGCTTATAAACAGGTCTGGATTGGGTTTGAAAATATAAGTCTTTGGTATTTATACTTAAATTCTCATAGGGAAAAGAAATGCCCATATGACTGCTCTGCTCATCCAATAAGACCAACGCTTCCCCGTTTTTATCCTTATACTGCTTTAGTACAACCTTTTTTATGGTACCACCTTTTGTACTCAGCACTACTTTCAGCAACTCATTTTCAACTGTGATATCCTTTTCTTCTCCCTGAAGTGCCACCCTAAAAGGAGTAGAGGCCAGCCGATTGGCTTCATTTGTTTTACTTAATGGAACTATTGTTTGATCTGTAGTAGCAGGAGATACAACGCGTTGCATTTCCGATTTAGGGTTAAAGAAATAAAAATAAATAAGTAAACCTGTTGATATCAAAAACAATCGAACAATTTTATTTTTATCTAGAACCATATACAACAAATAAAAATTTTGGATGCATTATCATGATAAGTCATAAAGAGACCGCTGGCTTCATGATAGCTTTTAAGGACACAGAAAAACAAATATAGTTATTCTTAACGAATTATGTTAAAAAACAACTTTTTTCTGATAAATTTTTTAATTACTTCTGTTCCCACTTTGATTTTACTAAGGCAAACATCTAGTTGTGTTTTACTTAAATCCAATTCTAATGGCAACCATTTTAGATACATGGAAGAAAATCTAGAATACGTTACTAACCTCAATTTTAGATTATAGTTATTCTAAACCAGTTATATATATTAGATATAGAAGGTTTGTTCTCTTTTAGTCCAATAAGCTGTAATTACAACAATTAAATTGACAAAGAAATTAGGTATGTTTCTATGTCTAGAATGTTCTATGCTGTGCTTTATTTTTCGTTTGCTCATGTGACTTTAGTTTTTCTAAAAACTTAATAATATAACACCTTTTATACTTACAAGTTATAGGATCTTTATTGTTGGGATATTTTTGCAAACAATTATAAGTGCATTCTTTGTCAGGTAGAACTTCTTCTATTAATTCTAGAAATTTGATTAGGTTACGAGGAATTTCTTTTAAATCATAGAACCTATACTGATTTTCTAAAGTATAACCTATATCCTGCAGTAATTTTAGAAGAAAAATAGAACCTTTTGATATAAGAGATTTTATTAGCCGATAGGCTCCATTAATATCATTATTATGAATCAATATATCTAGTATATTATTACCGGTTTGAAGATCTCTTACAGATGGATTTATTTTTCCACTATCTAACAGTAGAGGCAATATCTCCCAATCAAATAAGATATTATAATCATTATCTGTCTTTTGTAGATCTTCCTTTATATTACGGGCTGTTGTGGATAAAATTTCAAAAAAATTCTGGTCACTATATAATTTTTTAGGAAACTCTTCTATTAGTAATCTAACAGCTGGTACACAACGATTTTCCAATCCTATGGATAGACCTAAGAAGTACGCTTTTTCATCCATATGCACGATCTGTTGTATGATAGAAGTGAGCTGATTCAATAGTTCTTTATCTTCTTTTCTATGGCTATTAAATATTTCGATTTGATCTGATTTATACAATCTTAGCGAATTTTCCAAATTTTTAATACATTTTAACATATTAGTACGTTCTAATTCCTTAATATGCTCTATAGAATGGTCAGAAGTAACTTTTTGGTCAATCTCTAAATCTTGATCATTCTTCTTATAGACTTTATATTCTCCTCCAGATAACAGATTAGGGTTTACATCTGGATAATTCTTCGAAATCGCCTCGTAACATTTGCCACCAGATAACAAATATTTATTAATACTCTGTAAGGGTTTGTTGACAGAAAAAACAGTATTTCCCGTACTACAAGAAACTGTAGTAAAAGATAAAATTATATTAATCCTTAATACGAGATTATAGTATTTCTGATAGATTTTAATGCACATGATTATAGACTTAGTTAGAAAGTATCAGGAGTTTGAATGATCTGTTATATTTTTTTCAGTTGTTGTACTCGTTTTTTATCTGATTATAACAATACCATAAATTTATTATAATTTTCTATTAGAGTAAATTTTTAATAATCAATAAGATTTTTGCAAATTTTTAGCACCATAAAAATTACTTGTTTTATTAATATTTATACAAATGTTTATTAAAATATACGATTTTCTCTAATTTTTTCGCTCTAATATAGTGCCCCACCAGCATGAATAAAGCATTTGCCAATATAGAAATAAAAGTACCACTGGTTGGTCCTACCATAGGGCTGACCCATTTTTGCCAAGCATATAGAGTAGATATACCTGTAACCATGCCCATGAAAGCAATAGGAGTCGCAATACGGAACCCTAAGACAGCTAAAATAAAAGGAGCCATTACTATAACCGCATATATACAAGTAGTTGAAACAAGCAAACTAAGCAAATTGGGAAAAAATTGCTCATGGAACGATAATAGCATAGCAAATATAGATACTACCACGATAGTCATGCGCGTCAGTAAAATCTGTTTGACAGAATCCATTTTGGTACGAACTATACTACCAAATAGATCATAAACAATCAAAATAGCAGAAGTATGTAGCTTAGAGTCCGCCGTGGACATAGCCATAGCCAACAAACAAACACAAATCAGTGCCCTAATATTGGGAGAGGTGGTCGTTAGAATATAGTCCCAAACCGATATACTAGGTAAATCTGACATCTTTATAAACACAAATAAACCTATTAATAATATGCAGGCCATAATAATACAGGAAACAAAAGCAGCATATCTAAATACGATTTTGGCTTGGGAAGGGCTAGCAGACATATAAACCACCTGCATAATAGAAGGTTCTATATTAGCTATAACGGATAGATAGTAAAGAATAGGTAATAACTTATTTTGAAATGGGAAAAATATATTAGAGATACTTAATTCAAATTTTTTTTGCATTTTCAAAAAAGAAATGGTTTCAACCATTGGTTGATTTAGATGCTTAAAGGTGAGCCACGTTAGTATAAGTATGATGCTAAAAAAAACTATAAACTGCCATACATCGGTAATAGTAACTGAATGAATACCACCAAACATTGTATATAGACAAAGAATGGTAGTAGCAACTATAGTAACTATATATGAATTCGAAGCAATACACATGTTTATAGCCTGAGACATGACTTTAATTTGTATGGTAACAAAAGTAATCAGATAAGGGATGCTAAGTAAAGCAGTAATCATTCGTGTATATTTTCCATACATCCGCCCCATTGTTTCTGGCATAGACATATGATACATAAACTTACCCATATACCCTGCTAACCAACTAATGGTCAATAAGAGAAGCCCATTTATAAGAAATTTCCAAATTATCCAGAAAAAGTTACTAGAAGAAAATGTAGTGACGTTTAGGATGAGAATCCCTCCCCCATAATAAGAAGCGAGTAAGGTAATGACCAATGTAGTGGTAGAAAATGCTTTTTTCCCTATAGCATATTCTTGAAACGTCATACGTATTTTAATAGAAGATAGTCCTATGACTAGGGTAACCAATAAAAAAAATGCTATTAGGAGTAAAGGTGTTTCAAATGACATAAAAAGGGTCTTTCTAAAAGATTGTGTAAATACTTAAAATGGTTCTCCCGCATCTACATTTATTTTGCCTAATCTCCTGTCCGTTGTCTTAAAATTTACGTATTATGGCGCCATAAGTTTAGCCAGTTCCAAGCCTCTATACCTTAAAGAAAAACGACATTGGATGTACACAAATAATAAAATTACCTCTGCTGAACCACAAAATCCTCTAAAATATCGCAATAATTTTTTATAATGCCAAACATCTTGGCTAAGTTTTAAACGAAAACACTAATTTAGGCCTTTCTTTGAAACAAATTCGACAGAGCCGTTCAAAAAGTCTATCGCAACTATTATTTATTTTCTTAGATTTCATCCTTGCACATGCGACATATCTTATAATAAAAACAATTGAAAAAAATAATCATATCTTGTACCTTAAAGATACAACTGACACATTAAACTGAAATGACAGATGGAATCCTTGCTCTATACGTATCTGTAAGATAAAATATTGATTTTTATAAGACAAAAGCAGTGCAAAATTATACTACGATTATTTGTAAGACCTTACAAGAAGATCTACATCACCCATATACCATACAACAACTCTGTATAATATTACAGATCAATTCAAAATCAGATAAAACCAAATTAAAAAAAGCGTTATTAAATCTTGTGCAACAAGGTAAAATTAAAAAGCTAAAGAGAGGGCGTTATGCATATGCCAGTGCGCCTATTTATGTAATAGGTCGAGTAGATTATGTCCGTAAGGAATATGCTTATATTATCGTACCTGATCAATCTATAGATATATTAGTGCATCAAAAAAATTTACTATATGCACTAGATAAAGACTTAGTTAAAGTTTGCTTGTTTCCAGGAAAACGCCGTAAACGACCAGAGGGTGTGGTAGTAGAAATTATTGAGCGCAATACTGCACCCATCATTGGGCGCATTACCCTTTTTGGAAAGCAACCTCAAGCCATTTTTGAACAAAAACGCACTACATATACTGTTCCATTAGAGGGAAAACATAACGACATCCTACAAGAAAATGACAAGGTAGTCATTGCATTAACTTCTTTTCCCAATACGCATAAGCAATTAACAGGTACCGTGGTGCAGCATCTTGGCCAAGCTGTCCTACATGAAGTAGAGATGCATGCAATTATGGCTGAGTTTGGCTTAAAAGAGACCTTCCCTGACCATGTAGTTGAAAGCATTAAAAATATACCTACAGTTATTACCGAAAAAGAAATAACCACAAGAAAAGATTTTCGCGCTATACCTACTTTTACCATAGATCCAGTAGATGCTAAAGATTTTGATGATGCCCTCTCTTATCAGCCTTTGCCCAATGGCCACCATCAAGTAGGTATTCATATTGCAGATGTAAGTCATTACGTTATACCAGATAGCTTGCTGGATAAAGAAGCATATGCACGCAATACCTCTGTATATTTAGTACATCGTTGTATTCCGATGTTACCGGAAATACTTTCTAATGGGTTATGCTCCTTGCGTCCAAAGGAAACTAAATTAACCTTTTCAGCTATTTTTGAATTGGATGCACAAGGAAAAGTTTATGATAAATGGTTGGGAGAAACCATTATTTATTCCGATAAAAGGTTTTCTTATGAAGAAGCCCAAATGACCATAGATTGTCAAAGAGGTGATTTTTACCAAGCGCTTACGGTATTGAATCACTTAGCCAAACAGCTTCATGCAAAGCGCTCGCAGAAAGGAGCGATTAATTTTGAGACCCGGTCGTTGGTATTTGATTTGGATACCAATGGTAAGCCACTTAAAGTGACGTCAAAGTGCCGCACAGATGCCCACAAACTTGTTGAGGAGTTTATGCTACTGGCCAATCAGGAAGTAGCTACCTATGCAGCAAACCTAAAATCAAAACAGGAAAAATTAGGGCCTACTTTTATATATAGAACGCATGGCCATCCAGACCCGGACAAGTTAAATGAATTTTTTCTATTTGTGAACCAGCTAGGATATAAAATAAATGGATCCAAAACATCTATATATAAAGCCATGCATGATCTAGAAAAGTCTATTCAAGGCAAAAAAGAAGCACCCATTATCCAATCGATGGCCATCCGATCTATGGCCAAAGCCCTTTACACTACAAAACCTGATCCACATTTTGCATTGGCCTTTGCACATTATACCCATTTTACTTCTCCGATCAGAAGGTACCCAGATCTATTGGTACACCGTTTTTTGAAGCAATATTTAAAAGGTGCACACATCTATGATGTAGCATCCTATGAAAAAAAATGCCAATATGCTGTAGAAAAAGAATACCTCGCTGCAAATGCAGAAAGGGCCTCTATCAAATACAAACAAGTAGAATTTATACAAAATCTAAAGGAACAAATATTTGAGGGAATCATCAGTGGCATAACCGAATGGAATATATATATAGAAATCTTATCAAATGGTTGTGAAGGGATGGTGCGTCTATCAGACCTTACCGATGATGTCTATGCTTTTGAGGAGAAGCACTTTCAAGTAGTTGGAAAATTGTCTAAAAAATGTTACCGATTAGGAGATATCGTAAAGGTAAAAGTCAAAAATTGCGATTTAGATAAACGACATATTAATTTTTGGTTATGCTAATCTGGGTATATGATAAAAAAGAGGCCTATCATAGGTCCATTAAGGTTTTAGATTACACAATCCTCTTAAAGCGCTTCCAAAAAAATTCCCATAGGTAGTTAACAGCCATGTTCATACTACATTTTGAGAAGCGCAAAAGGCCCTTTAAAAAAGTTGTAGTAAGAAAAATTTAGTCAATTATATCAAATCCTGTATAAGGTTGTAAGACCTTTGGAATATGGATCCCTTCTGGGGTTTGATTCAATTCTAATAATGCAGCTAGTACACGTGGAAGAGCCAGCCCACTTCCATTTAAAGTATGTAAAAGACAAGTTTTTTTTGTTTTGTCCTTATATCTTAAGGACAACCTATTGGATTGGAAGGTCTCAAAATTGCTGATTGAGCTCACTTCTAGCCATTTATCTTGAGCTATAGCATATACCTCTATGTCATAGGTCATAGCAGCACAAAACCCTAAATCTCCATCACAAAGCTTTAGAACACGGTAAGGTAGCGCTAGTTGTTCCACCAATCCTTGTACATAGGTTAACATTTCTTCTAACTTTGCATAAGAATAGTCCGGATGAGCAATCTGAACCAATTCTACCTTATCAAATTGATGCAGCCTATTTAGTCCACGTACATCAGCTCCCCAAGAGCCTGCTTCTCTTCTAAAGCAAGGTGTATAACCTACATGTTTAACTGGTAGAGCACTTTCTGCTATAATCGCATCACGATAGATGTTGGTGATCGAGACTTCTGCAGTAGGTATTAGATAGAATGGCGTTGATGCAATTTGATACATCTGACCTTCTTTGTCAGGCAGCTGACCCGTTGCATACGCAGATGCTTCATTTACCAAAATAGGAGGTTGAATTTCGGTATAGCCTGCTTTTAATGCTTGATCCAAAAAAAAGTTTATTAAAGCACGTTGTAGCTTAGCACCTTTTCCCTTATATACTGGGAAACCAGCTCCGGTAATTTTATTGCCTAACTCAAAGTCGACTAAGTCATATTTTTTAACTAAATCCCAGTGGGCCGAACCCCCTTTTACAACCATTCGTGGTGTTTGATAGATAATAACATTATCATCAGCATGGCTCCCCGCTGGTACGCTTTCATGGGGCAAGTTTGGAAGCGTATAAAGCTGCGCCAACAGATCTGATCCATGTGCTTTAAATTTTTCTGCCAATTGCTTAATCTTTTTTTTTAATTGGTTGCTTTCTTCCTTTTTAGCTTCTAAAGTAGCTGCTGGATCCTTTTTGCGCAACACGTCTGCTATTTCCTGATTTAGTTTATTCAGTGTAGCGGATAAGTTGTCTAATTGAAGTTGTATAGCCCGTTTTTCTATGTCCAGGTTGTATATGGCTTGAATAAGCCCTTCTGCATTAGATAAACCTCGCTTATGCAAGCCATCTATTATTGCTTTTTTGTCTGTTCTTATACGATGTAACTCAATCATACTATTTATGTTGATGCCCTATAATTTAAGTTTTTAACCTAAAATCATAGTAAATTTAAAGGCTTAGTCTGTCTTTTTTACAAAAAAAATACTTTGTTTGATTTTTTAAAATTATAGTTGTATTATTGCTCATATTGCTTTGTCACAGGGCTGCATTCAGAGTCCTGAGTTAGTATTCATTCTTTTGGTTTGATTTTTAGTATAAGTTTCCGCATTACATCTATAATATTATATATTCTATATAGGTATAAAAATGTCTTTGTTTTTGACCATTCTTACTAGATTTAAAAAGCAAAATCAGACTAAATAAGCAGGTAATATCTTATTTGAATTATAGATGCTACTTTTGTTTAGTAGTTAAAAATAGCTAATTTTCACGTGTTTAAAACCATAAATTATTAAAATGATTTTACTTAGTGCTATTGAAGCATTTTATGTAAAGATATTTTTATGAATGAATCATCAACGGGCAGATCGTATTTGCTCCATTCATGTTCACACACTTCGTTTACATAGCTACTACAGTAATATAAGCTACTACTATTTTAAGCACATTTGTTAAAATAGTTAAGATGATGCCTATTATTTTAATAGGATTTATTTAACTTACACCTAACTCAATCATGTACAATATCGGAGAACTCAATCAAAAGCTTATTTCTGAGTTACGCGAATTAGCAGAAAAATTTAAAATTAAAAGCTATAAAACGCTTTCGAAGGAAGAACTTATTTATAAAATATTAGACCAGCAAGCACTACTACCTGTAAGGGAAATTACTCAAAAAAAGAACACTCCAATGGCTATTGCACCTCTGCAACCAAAAGAGGTATCCCCACCTTTGTCGTCCAAGAAAAGTTATACAAAATCTAAGGCAGTAGAAATACAAATTGACACTAATATAGAAGATAAAAATAGTGAAATTAGTGCTACCGAGTCAGCCAAATCAGTAGCTATTGAATACGCTGCTGTTTCTACTATAAAAGAGCCAAAGGAGGCTATCTCCTCATCTGAAAAAGGTAAAAAAGAGACAGTTGCGCAGCACAATTTAGATACTACGATTGAAGGAGAAGGTGTACTGGAGATTATGCAAGATGGCTATGGGTTTTTGCGTTCATCTGATTATCATTATTTAGCTAGTCCAGATGATGTCTATGTATCTCCTTCTCAAATCAAGGTGTTTAACCTAAAAACAGGTGATACCATTCGTGGAAAAATACGCCCACCGAAAGAAGGAGAAAAATATTTTGCACTTTTAAAGGTAATATATATGAATGGCGTGACCACGGAAGAGGGACGCAATCGTATCCCCTTTGAACACCTTACTCCACTTTTTCCACATAATAAGTTACATATTTCCAACGGGGCTAGCCAGTATTCAACCCGCATTATGGACTTATTCTCACCTATTGGTAAGGGGCAACGTGGTATGATTGTAGCCCAGCCTAAAACGGGTAAGACAGTACTATTAAAAGAAATTGCCAATGCAATTGCATCCAATCATCCAGAAGTTTATTTAATTGTTCTTTTAATTGGTGAACGTCCTGAAGAAGTGACAGATATGTCCAGAAATGTGCAAGCAGAAGTGATCGCTTCGACTTTTGATGAACAAGCTGAACGGCATGTAAAAGTTTCTAATATTGTTTTAGAAAAAGCAAAGAGGATGGTAGAATGTGGTCGTGATGTAGTTATTCTCTTGGATTCTATTACCCGATTGGCTCGGGCACATAATACGGTTAGTCCTTCTTCTGGTAAAGTACTTTCTGGTGGTATTGATGCCAATGCACTGCATAAACCCCAGCGATTTTTTGGTGCAGCTCGTAATGTAGAGCATGGCGGTTCGTTGACCATTTTGGCTACAGCACTTATTGATACAGGATCTAAAATGGATGAGGTAATTTTTGAAGAGTTCAAGGGTACGGGTAATATGGAACTACAACTGGATCGAAAATTAGTCAATAAACGTATCTATCCAGCTATTGATGTACCTGCTTCTGGAACAAGACATGAAGAGTTGTTAATAGGTAAAGAGGAATTGGCACGAATTTGGATATTGCGCAACATTATGGCAGATATGAGTTCTACAGAAGCTATGGATTTCTTACTTAAGAAAATGAGGGGTACACGTAATAATGAAGAGTTTTTAGTTTCTATGAGTAATTAGTTAGATGCAATATGCCAGACAACAAGCTGTAAAAAACTATTAAAATCAAAGGTAAGCGTTAGATTGGCATCATCAGTAGTATACTATTCTGTTACTTTTACAGCTTATTTTTCATTTAGGTTTTTACCTAATTTTACTGCTACCGTTTCAAAAAAAATGGCATGGAAAAAATAAAAATCATTAAAATAATTTGGTATGAAAATAGCTTATTTTTTTACCTGATTACTGCTTTATTGGTTATCGGTGTTTTTCCACTTTTTGTATGGGATAAAGTTGCTTTTTTTATTTTGCTTAAACAGTGGCATCATCCTATGCTAGATTGTATAGCGCCTTATTTTACTTGGTTGGGTGATGGAATTACCTATCTATCTTTGCTATGTATAGTAACTTTATTACATGCAACTTGTAGAAAGACTATGGTTATAGGAGGAAGTTTTGTCATGATGACTATAGTGGTACAACTATTAAAACGTCTTTTTTTTAGAGATCAATTAAGACCTATCGCTTTGCTTCCTGTAGATGTATCACTACACTTAGTAGATGGGGTATCGCTACCAACAGATTTTAGTTTTCCTTCAGGTCATGCTGCTACCATCTTTTCCTTGATATCTGTACTACAACTATTGTCTAGTAGCAAAAATTTTTTTTATAGTCTAATTTTGTTAGGAATAGCCCTAATGGTTGTCTATTCAAGAATTTATCTTTGTCAACATTTTTATACAGATGTTTATGTAGGTGCTTGGATTGGTACGATTGCTGCTGTAGTGACATGCATCTATGTTATGGATTATAATGGGCCAAGTTGGTTGGACCGTTCTATCTATTTTTTGTTGTACCCCCATGGGAAAAGGTTTCCAATTAAAAAATAGTATCGTTTTTTATTTTCTAATTGGCTTTGGATGCATTTTTGCACTCGGTATAAGGGAGGTCCATCTATTTGATTTAGATGAACTCTATTTTGCCGAAATTACCAGAGAAATGATACGTACGGGGCACTATGGTCAAGTGACTTTTAATTTTGAGCCACTCTATGAAAAACCACCTTTTTTCTTTTGGTTACAAGCAGTTTCTATGCATTTTTGGGGTATTAATGAGCTAGGAGCCCGTTTCCCTAATTTGGTCTGTGGACTATTAACCCTTGTAACCCTATACTATATAGGTAAGCAATACAAAGATCAATGGTTTGGCTTTCTATGGATGTGCTTGTACGCAACTTCTTTTTTGCCTCACTTTTATTTTAAATCAGCTATTATAGATCCTTTTTTTAATTACTTTTTGCTACTCGCCATCTATTTTTTATCTCATAGCATGATGCCATCTAATCCATGGTTGTATGGCGGTTCGGGTTTAGCTATAGGTTGTGCACTATTAACCAAAGGACCTATGGCTCTGATCATACCATTGGCCACGCTAGGATTATCTTACACTTGGTTTAAGAGAAGTATGGTTTCCTTCAAATCATTGGTTGTAGCGCTATTGATTGCTACAATGGTTCTGTCCTGTTGGCTTATTCCAGAGATTTGCTCTAATGGATGCACGTTTATTAAAGAATTTTGGGATTACCATCTATTGCTCTATCATCAACCGGTTGATACCCATGACCAACCTTGGTACTATCATTATTTAGTACTTTTTTTTGGATGTTTTCCAAGTGCTCTATTTGCGATATTTATTTTAAAACAAAAACGATTGATTCAAGACAGTTATTTTGCAGCCAATATGCAAGCTTTATTAGCCGTTGTGTTACTTATTTTTACCTTAGTTGGTACAAAAATTGTGCATTATAGTGCTATGTCCTATTTCCCCATAATATTTTTTGCAACTGAGTTTTTGCACCAACAGATATACAATAGGCAATATAGCCATTCAGGTATGGCTTTTTTAGTGATTGGAGTAATCATAGGGAGCGTTTTAGCGCTTATACCATGGATGATGTTACATAAAACCTTATGGATCAGTCTTGTACAAAATCAAACTATAAAAGACGCACTACAGCTATCGGTTATATGGAACTACTGGGATAGTATCCCAGGTATTATCTATACCATAGGTATAGGGACCGCCTACTATTTTCTTGTACAATTCCGTTTTATTCCCTTTATAAGTAACTTTGCGTTAGTCAATATTTGCACATTGGCATTATTCTTGATCCGTATAGCACCTAAAGTAGAAGCTTATACCCAAAAACCAATGGTTGATTTTTGTAAAGCCTGTAAAGGAAAAAGTTTATATCTTGCCACCGTTGGTTTTAAATCAGCCGCCCCTCTTTTCTATGCTGACTTACCGAAAAGCTTGCGGGTAGTCGATATAAATTGGCTATTAGAAGGTCCTATTGATAAGCCTTGTTTTTTTATTTTATATAAAAAAGACAGCGCTATGTTAAAAAATTATCTAGATATTACTTATATAAAAAGTTCTGGATGTTTCGCATTTTATAAGCGATTGCCTAAATCATAGAGGTTCTGTCGCATTGTGTGTCGTAGATAAGTATTACATGAAAAAAAAAGTAAGTGATAATAAAAGCTTCATATAAGATGAAGGAAGGCCCTTCGAGATCGGATTTCAGGATCAGGTCTCAAACCACCTTAGTCGGCTGTCATTAAGAGTGATGGTGCTGAGCGCAAAAGGAAAAGCTGGAAATAAATTCAGCAGGTGTGGATTAGAAAGATGAATGAAACTGAACTCTTGTTGACGTGTCGAGAAGAACATACAAGATATCAAAAATGGAATAGAATGCGGTTCCATGATAAGTCTATAAGTTACCTGATTACTGGTATAGACGGTATCCGGCATAAAGAGAGCATGATTCTAATTTTGGGTTATATGAGGAACTGCGAGAACCAGTCATCTTGATGCTAATGGAGCCCCCCAAATAGCAAACACTATAAGGGACAGAGTACCGATGCAAGAAACTGGGTCGGATCAATCCGTAGTAGTGAAGAAGTTTCTGTAATGGGAATGGAGCGAATGGATTGAGCTTAAGCAGTCATTAACATTAAACAACTCGTAAGAGGAGGAAATTTTGGTAAAGAAAAAACCGTTTACTATTAACAAGCACTTAGTGCTACAAGCTTATAAACTAGTTAAATCAAATGCTGGTTCTAGCAGCATTGATAGTCAAACAATAAGAGAATTTGATAATAATTTAAAGAACAATTTATACAAGATATGGAACAGACTATCCTCTGGTAGTTATTATCCTGCAGCAGTAAAAGCAGTACCTATATTAAAGAAAGATGGAGGTGAAAGAATCCTAGGTGTTCCGACTGTAAGTGATAGAATTGCTCAGATGGTAGTCAAGTTAGTATTTGAACCAGAATTGGAA
Organism: Cardinium endosymbiont cBtQ1 of Bemisia tabaci; assembly: GCF_000689375.1. GTDB lineage: Bacteria > Bacteroidota > Bacteroidia > Cytophagales > Amoebophilaceae > Cardinium. The sequence continues at coordinate 214,254 of NZ_CBQZ010000001.1, forward strand.
CCTCATTTTTATGAGAATTCGTATAGTTACAGACCAAACAAGTCAGCACTTGACGCAGTTGGAATAACACGTAGTAGATGCTGGAAATATAATTTTGTACTAGAATTTGATATCAAAGGTTTATTTGATAATATTGATCATGAACTTATCATTAAGGCGGTTAGGAAGCATACAAATACGAAATGGGTAATATTATATATAGAAAGATGGCTAAAAGCTCCCATACAATTTCCTGATGGAAGATTAGTTGAAAGAACAAAAGGCACACCATAAGGAGGAGTAAATAGTCGTCCCTGAAATACTATATAATTATTTGTTAATCAGCAAATAAGTTTCTAAATTTGTATTAGTTAATCACCAGTTTTAGAGTTGTTTTGTATAAAAAACTTGCAAAATAAGGATGAAATCTAAGAAAATAAATAATAGTCTTGCTCGTCTGTTTGAGCAGCGCTTATCTAGTTTTCTTAACTCCAAACATTCTTTATTCCAGTTGTCTGATTCGATTCCTTGGCACGCCTTAGCATCAGATTTAGACCGGGATTTTAGCTATGGTCCTGGTCAGCCTCCTTTGCCTATTCGTTTAATTATAGGTCTTCTCATTATCAGTCATATGTATAACATTTCTGATGAACAAGTAGTGATTAGATGGGTAGAAAATCCTTATTGGCAATACTTTTGTGGATATGATTATTTTCAGTTTAAGGTACCTTGTAACCCTAGCTCATTGACCCGTTGGCGACATAGATTAGATCAAGAAGGACTTAATCACTCACATTCCGCACCAGTATTGTATTTTAGATTAGATTAAAATTTTGTAAGATATTAGGTTTAAACTTCTTTTGTTTATTTTAGGAGTATTTAGTAATGTTACAAGAAGATCAAATTGTAGGGAGCTTAGTACTAGATCATTTAGGTATCATTTCCAGTGTAATAGATAAAATTGGCTTGATGTCAAAAATAGATGCACGTCTTCCAGTCTCCCAAGAAAAAGGAGCTAAGCTAACTATGGGTGAGCGTGTATCTGCAATGATACTAAATGGCTTAGGCTTTATGGACGATCGTCTTTATATGTTCCCCGAATTCTTATCCAATAAACCAGTTGATAAGTTATTTCGACCTGATGTTAGATCAGATATGTTTAATGACCATGCTTTAGGTCGATGTTTAGATGCTATTTCAGATTATGGTCCCACTAATCTTTTTTCAGAAGTAGCTTTTGAGATTGGTACAGCATTTAACTTATTGGGTAAAACCGCCCGTTTAGATACAACTACCTTAACTGTTTTTGGAGAATATGACCATCCAACATTAGATTCAAAAAGTGATAATCAAACTAATGAATTTAAAATTAGCCATGGTTATTCCAAAGATGGAAGGCCAGATTTAAAACAAATGGTGCTTAATATAGCTACTACAGGGGCAAAATCTTTTCCTATTTGGATGGAAGCCCACAAAGGGAACGCTTCTGATAAAATTATTTTACAACAATCAGCTAAACGGATGAGCGCATTTTGTAAACAACTCAAAGCAGCTCCTGCTTTTTTATTTGTATCAGATAGTGCTATGTATGAAAAGTGTGTTATAGAAAATCCAGCTATCCATTGGCTTTCAAGGGTTCCTGGTAGTATTAACCAATCTAAAGTCTATCTACAAAAAAGTGACAAAGATATCACGTGGCAAATATTGGAGAACGGATACAAAATTAGCTCCTTTAGACAAGTATACAAGGGTGTAGACCAACGCTGGTTATTAGTATACTCAGAACAATCTTATAATAAAGAAGTAGCTACATTGGAGCGTAAGATTGATAATGAATACGATAGTATGCGTAAAGTTATTGATAAATTTGAAAATCAATTATTTTCATGTAAACCTGATGGAGAAAAAGCACTTACTTTTATCAGTAAATCGATTAAATATCATGAATTGCTCATCACTCAAGTGAAAGAAATTACTAAATATAATGGCCAAGGCAGGCCTAAGCAAGGTGCTCAACCTACCATCATAGGCTATAATTTGTCTATTGAAATGGTACCCAATAGATCCAAAATAGATCTATTAAAAGCCCAACAGGGAAGATTTATTTTAGCTACCAATGAACTGGATAACAAAGTTTTAACAGATCATGACATATTACTAGAGTATAAAGATCAGTACAAAACAGAACAAGGATTTAGGTTTATTAAAGGAAATGCATTTGAGGTATCTTCTGTTTTTCTAAAAAAAGCAAGTCGTATACAAGCCTTAATGATGGTTATGACGCTATGTCTAATGGTCTACAGCTTTAGTGAGCTTTGGTTACATCAATCTTTGGTACAGCATAATGCTACTGTTCCTAATCAACTCAAGAAACCAACACAAAAGCCAACTATGATATGGGTATCTCGTCTATTTTATGGTATTCATGAACTGCACCTGAAATTTAAAGGGTATATAAAAAAGTATGTAATTAACTTAAAGAAGGTAACTAAACAGATTATAAGCTATTTTGGACCAAAAGCCATGGCTATTTATGGATTAAAAACAAATGTGTAGTTTTTTAGGGGAGAAGTCTGTCCTTTTTGGAAAAAAAGATAAAAATATTGGTTTACAATCAATAAATACAGTTGTTAAGTCATTATACAGCTTAACCAAATACAATAAAACATTCCAAAAATTACAAAAAAAAGAAAATAAATGAACTCAACATTTTTCATGCGAAGAATATTTTTATCTGGTGCGGAATGTGAGTGAAACCCTAATTTTTTGTTCATTTTCTCCCGCTGGTCCATCTAAAAAACAGGCCTATACTTTTAAGAACTTTTATAAACTTATGGTCGCATAATACCAAAATTTCGGATAAGGGGGAGGAATATACAAAATCAACTATAGACGCGAAAGATCCGATAGAGCCCTATAAAATAGGTTCTATTTCTTCTTGAAAAACTTTCCTTGGATCTCTACTTTTTATTTTTACATTAACCACTTCGATACCTATTTCTTGAATAATAGGATGTTGTTTAATGCGCAAAAATCGATTTGAATCATTTAAGTATTTTTCTGGATTATTCTTGTATTCAAATTTGGTTTCAGCGCGTTTTTCCGCTGCTGTGTAATCTTCCGTAAGTATAATAGAAACCAAGGGATAAGTATACCTTATATGTTTAGCATATGTTTAGCGAATAGAAAAAAGAACTTCCTAGCATCTTCCAGATCCCAATCAGATATTTGATTTTGATAACCAAATGTTTCTAAAAAATAACCTTTAGAAACTACTATGGAATCTTTACTCCAATCAACTTTATCAAATATTTCTTTGCTACAAGTAAGATAAAGTAAAGCTTCTGTAAAAGAAGATAAAAAAATATTATGATGAAGAACTATGTTGTTAATTAGTTTTCCATAGTTAGACCCCTTCGGATCAGATATAAGCGTTATTTGTTTACCCTTTTTCTCAAAATATTGCGCTATACAATCTGTTACTTCTTGTCTAGGAGTACCTGATATTCCATTAATAGTATATAAAAGAGCCATACGAATTATATTGTTTTTTTATAAAAATTAATTATACTAATATAATACTAATTAAGTTTATTTAAATTAAACATAAAGTATGAGATAAAAATCATTTCAATTATTATTGATTTATAGATATTTATATTAATATTTTTCCAAATTTTTTAATGATGATATTATTTATATATGGTTATTAAATATTAAGTATAAAAACTAAAATGAACCAATATGAATTACATAGATTTAGATCACAGTATCATATATATTTTTTTATTGGTTACTTTTTTAATAGGACTCTTTGCAGGAAAAAATTCTAAAACTATAGAAGAATATACTATTGCACATAAAATGTATGGTCTTATTCCACTAGTTGCTACTTATTTAGCTACTGATATAGGTGCAGGAAGCATATTGAGCGATGCTTCAGCTGTATTCAATAAGGGTATTATCGTTAATATTTCTATAGCTTCTCTTCCCATAGCGTATATAATCAGGGCAGTCTTTATTGTGCCTAAAATGGTCTACTTTGATAAATATTTGACCTTTGCAGAAATTATGGGGATTTATGGTAGATTCGCTAGAATCATTAGCGGGGTTTTAAGTATTTTGAACTCGATTATACATACCAGTATCCAGTTAACAGCTATCGGGATAATTATATAGTGTCGTCATAAGAAGTTAGCCCATAGATGGATACATCTAATTTGGACAGCTGCCAAGAATGATGCTGTGTTTTTTGCATACCTAGTGGAGATTCCTCTCCATTGCTTAATTTTGAGAAACATATTTTCAACAAGATGTCGGAATTTATATAGATTTTTGTCAAAATCACGCTTTATTTTTCTGTTTTTTTTGGGAGGGATAACAGGAACAATACCTTTTTCTCTAGCATATTTAATGATTTTATCGGTATCATAGGCGCGGTCTGCTAACAAATGCTTTGGAGTTATCCCTTCAATAAGATATGTAGATTGGCTACAATCAGCTCTGGTACCTTCTGTGATAATAGCTCTGACCGGCATACCAGACGCATCCACGGCCAAATGTAGCTTCGTATTAAGCCCCCTTTTGTTCGACTCATAGATTGGTTTCCTCCTTTCGCACCCGTTCCATGCATATGTACTTTTATATAAGTAGAATCAATCATAAGCCATTTAAAATCAGGATTATTAATTAGTCTCTCTAAGATCCTTTCCCATATACCATTATCTCTCCAGCGAGAAAATCTACGATGGGTGTTTTTCCAATCCCCATAGCTAGATGGAAGATCACGCCAAGGAGATCCTGTACGTAAAATCCAAAATACTGCATTAATAAACAGCCTATTATCTTTGGCAACAGCTCCCCAACCTCCTTGTTGACCTGGAAGTAGAGGTGATAAAATAGACCATACTTTGTCTGAAATATCATGACGGTGAATCCATTTAGACATCTTAGGAATATAATTGATCTTATTAATCTAAAAATATAATACGAACTACAAACCTAATATATAAAATATTTCATGACGACACTATCTAGTGAACCTTTACTAGGTATACATTCTACTTGGTCTATTTTAATAGGAGGTTTTATTACAATATTATATACATCAATAGGGGGTATTAAAGCAGTTACCATAACAGATATGGTACAGTTTTTCATATTTATCGTTGCTGTTCCTCTTATTACTTATCATGTAGTATATCATGTAGGAAGTATAGAAGCACTATTTACAAAAGTACCATCAGAAAAATTTTTGATCTTAGGGCATGAAAGATTTTATCGTTACACAATCTATTTTATGATATGGTTATTGCAAATAGGTATGGTAGATCCTGCGGTGGTGCAAAGGATGCTTATGGCTAAAAGCAAACTTCAATTGTGTAGAAAGTATATGATTGTTGCCTTGTTTGATCCTACTTTCCGCTTCCTGGTTATGCTTATTGGGTTAGGAGGACTCGTTTTATACCCTTCCATAAAACCCAATATAGTTGTACCACATATCATTCAAGAATTATTACCAGCAGGGATAAAAGGATTAGCTATAGCTGGTTTATTAGCTATTATAATGTCCAGTGCTGACTCTTATATTCATATAGCAGGAGTAACTTTGATACATGACGTAATTAGCCCTTTATGTAAAAAAAGATTAACAACTTTTAATGAATGTTATTGGGTAAGATATACTACCTTACTAACAGGGTTTTTAGCAATATTTATAGCATTAAAAATGATTCATATTCCTTATTTGGGATTTAAAGCATTGGAACTAATAGCACCAATGCTCCTGGTACCATTTATATCAGCTATTATGGGTCTTAAAGCCAATAAAAAAGCTTTTATAGCTTCCCTAATTACTTCAGTATTAATTTTTATATTTTCTAACAGTCTACTGCCTACTATATACAATATACTCTCTATACCCATCACTACTTTGAGTAGCGGATTTATTTTCTTTTTAGTTCACTTGTGTACATACAAAAGATGGGAAGTAATGGACCGTTTTGTAAATACATTTATAATAAAGTTTAAACCAACTAGTGTTGGTTTATTTCAAATACTAACCAAAGATATACTTAATTTTTATACGATTCTATTTTATATAAAGCATAATGTGCAAAAATATGGATCCCCTTATGTATTATCTGGAATATTGTGTGGATGCAATCTTCTTATACCCAATTTTATTGATCAACAAGCTATAACATCTAATCAAACGCTCTTGCTTAGTTTACTATCTTCAGGTATTATTTTTTGCTTCTTTTTAATCATAAAAGATAAGTGGCCTCAAAATATTCAAGATAAATATCTTTCACTATTTTTTCTTTTTACCGTTTCTTACTGTTTACCATTTTTTAATACAATCATGGTGTTAGCTACTAAAGGAAATATAATATGGGTTATACAGATGCTACTCTCTCTTATCTTTTTTATCTCATTGATAGATTATTTAAATATGATATGGCTAATGCCGTTGAGTATTATAGTTGGATGGTTGATATTTAAGGGTCATTTTGGTACTATGCAATGGAATATTTATAATAATTCGTATTATCTAGTTGGTTATCAATTTACGATGTCGTTACTTGTTGCTTTTAATTTTTCTTACAGGAAACGAAAGAAAATAGTAAAACTATATGCGCAACAACAGCAAATAAACCATACCTGTAGATTAAATGAATTAGACTATTTACATAATATACAACATCAACTATTACAGGAAAAGTATTTTTTTAGTCCAATAGATTATTTTAACTGTGTAAAGAATGTTATCAATAACATATCAAGACAATCGATTCAAGAAAATCCTTATATACAGAAATCTATTGAGCAACTAGATTCTTTTACTTCCTACTATAAAAATCAGGTCTATAGCAATATAGACTATTTACGGCTTAGTGTAAGCTCTATAGAAATTAATCAACTGTTTACTAAACTAGCTGCATCACTTAAACCACTAGGATTAGAAGAAAAAATACAAGTTTACATCAGAACAAAATATGAGTCTATATATTGTGATAGTGAGCAAATTATTCAATTACTTCTAAATAAACTAAATGATTTACAAAAAGAATCGAAAGGTTTTTTACTTACGTTATCTTTGCAAGAAACTACATTGTGTTATCCATTACATGTAGTAACCAACCGAAACTATAAAAAAATAGTTCCGGCAATTGGCTTTATACTTTCTACAACACAAAATCTTGTAAAGATAAAACCTACTTATACGGTAGATAGAAATATATTAGAAATTAGCATTCCTAAAGATATAACTCAGCTAATTGAATATAAAAATCAACGCATAATACATGCGCACTATGGCTATTGCACAACCATAACCACTGAATCAGATATCCAGGTGGTGTATATAATACCAATAGATTTACAATCTATTCGCCCTAAAATAATAGATACTTTATCTTTATTGGAAGGTCCATTAGAAACTGAATCATCTCTAGTTTTAGAAAAGTATTTTTTATCTCAACTAGAAGAAAAAACGAATTTAGATGTAACTTTTGTTCAAAATACTATACAACAAATTAAGAAAATACATAAAGGTCAGTTTAGAAAATCAGGTGAATTGTTTTACACACATCCATTGGTAGTGGCTACCATTTTATTAAAGATGACTAATGATCCGGATGCTATCATTGCAGCTTTACTCCATGATACGATAGAAGACACACCATTCTGTTTATATCAAATAGCTTATCAATATGGGAAAGAAGTAGCTTATATAGTTGACAAGGTTACAAATATGGATTGTATATCATCGAAAAAAATAAAGCTTACAGAAAAAGAAAATAAAGATAAAATATCTGATTATAAAGATATAAGAGTAGTTATGGTAAAACTAGCTGACCGGTTACATAACCTACAAACTATTGAATTTCAATCATTTGATAAGCAAAAAAAAATAGCTCAAGAAACATTAGATTTTTATATTCCATTAGGGGAAATACTTAAAATACGTGTTGTAAATCAAGTAGTTGATGAAATGAAAACAATTTGTAACAATATTATAAATCAGGTAAATACAAAAAAAGAAATAGTAATATAAATGGGGTCATGTCAGGAAACGGAAAATAAAGCACGCTAAGGGAATTTTTATAGTGTTGCTAAAAAGTTGGTTCAGTATAGTGTACTGAAAAATTAGTACTGTTTTTTTATAGTGGACCTAAAAATCAAACAAATTTTTATAAATTTTGTTTCCTATATCAATCAAATAAAAATATTGCATGGACAGCCAGTTAACACTCAACAAACAGATAACTTGCGATTGGGATGTGCGGTTATAAATTGAGACCAGGTTTTGGGCTTAGCAGTAGAAGATAGACGTTGTTGGCTATGGCATAAAGCTACTGCTAGTGCATCTGAAGCATCTAAAAAAGTAGATGGAATGGGTAAGTTAAGGAGATGGCCCACCATAGCAGCGACTTGTTCCTTAGACGCATTACCGTTTCCTGTAACCGCTTGTTTTACCTTACGTGGCGCATATTCTGTAATAGGCATGTCACAAGCTAAAGCTGCTGCAATCGCTACTCCTTGTGCCCTTCCTAACTTAAGCATAGATTGTACATTCGATCCATAAAAAATTGACTCAATAGCTACTGCATCTGGCGTATGTTTTTGGAACAATCCTACCATGTGTAAATAGATATGACGCATTCGTAACATATGTCCTTTGTATTTTTTTAACTCCAAAATACCATAGTCTATTAGTTTTATAGCGCTACCTATTGCTGATTCTTGAATAATACCAAAGCCCATAATCAGACTTCCAGGATCTAGTCCTATAATAATTTTTCCACCCATAGATTGAGACCGTTGCAATAGATAGTTATTGTAATTTTTGATAAGTTTCTAGTGTTATTTTTTGTGGTTTTTATGGTTAAGGATGCATAAAAATCATTATTTATTGATTTTCAAGTTAATTTTTGTTCATTTTAGATATACCATCCCCCTAAAAACCCTTTAAAATGATATTTGGGGCCCTATATAAATTATAGGCTATAGCTTCCATAACATGTTGCGTATGGGTTTTTTCCAGTCCTATATAACGAGCTCCTGCACTACGGAACCAACGCTTAATATTACCAAATACCCGCTCTACTTTATAGCGCGTCTTGGATACCAATTTATTGAAACGTTTAGCAGTAGGTGATAAGGGATGGTTTTTAGTAGCTTTCTTTTGAATAGCTGATTTTAAGCTTTTTTTCTTTAATAAAGTTTCGTTCGGTAACCCGCTATAGCCTTTATCTCCATAGAGCCTGCTGCCTGCTTTTAAGGATACTTTATCCAATAATATGGGTAAATGGGCACCATCATGATTAGATGCCTTTGTGGTACTGACTGCCAGCACTAAACCTTCTTTACTTTCTACAAGGACATGGCGTTTATAGCCATAGTAAAGATCATGACCTTTTTTGGTCCAACTAGCTTCTTGATCTACCCCTTTTTGATAACTATGGGATACCGATATAGTACCATCTTCATGCAAATTATAGCTTTTTTTACCTTTGGGACCTCTAGAAGTAGGCGTTATAGAGGCGTCAATAACTGCACCATGTTGAACCAGTACACCATGACTCGATAACTGATTATTAATTATTGTTAATAACCTATCTAAAGCCTTCTTTTCCGTAAGAGCAGTCCTAAATCTGCTTAATACACTATGATCTGGAACTGAATTATCCATCGATATACCACAAAACCTGCTAAATGTAATACGATCATTTACCTCTTCTTCGACTTGGTAGTCACTTAATCCATACCACTGTTCAAGCAAAAGCATTTTAAATAAAAGAAGGGGACTATAGGCAGGTTTGCCTGACAAACGTAAGCCTTTCGGATAATAAATACAAAGCTCTTTTTCTACTGATGACCAATTAATTAGATTATTTATTTGATTAAAAAAAGTATGCTTGCATTTACGGAGACTAGCTGATATATCTCCAAAAGATAACTGGCTACTTGTTTTTATTGCCATAACTATATCATCAAAAAACTAAATAAAAACTTTCATATAAAAACTAAAAATTAACTATTTCATAAATATAAAAGTACTTGTTTAATACAAATCTTAAAAGTCTATTGCAACGGTCTCAGATTATTTATTTCAAGTATATATAAAAATTTTTAGCATTGATAATGCCATTTTGAATCCCTATACAATTTTTTTCTATATTTTATAGCACAGCACAAAACAAGGTTTTATCTATACAAATAACAGGATTACCTCTTATGTAGTATAGTGGACCGAAAAAACTGGACAAGAAATGACTTAAAATGTTTCCTAGTTTAGTAGTTTTATTATTTCAAAATGGATTTTATCAAATGGGGAAAAAAAAGGTCAGAAAATTTAGCTCAGTAGAGAAGACTAAGATAGTTTTAGATTTATTGAAAGAAGAATTAACGTTAGTAACCTGAACTCTGGATTAGAATTATTGTAAACCAGTTGTATATATATTAGCTATAGCCGGTTTTTTCTCTTTTAGCCCATAAGCAGTAATACCAGCTATTAAATTGACAATAAAATTAGGTATGCTTCTGTGTCTAGAGTGTTCTATTTGGCTAATATTTTTAAGCTGATCGATGATGGTTTCAATGATGGATCTCTTTCGAAGCATTAATTTATCCCATAATGTCATAAAAGCATTTTTCATATTTTTCTTGATATGGGTAATGAGCTCTATTCCTTTTTCCATAAGTTTTTCAAATAATTCTTTGCTGATATAGCCTTTATCCGAGAATACTTTACCGATTAAATTTTTGCATAAACTTTTTGCAGGGAATCTATCGTTGACCCTACCTGGGGTAAGTGTAAAATTCATAATTTCACCTAAATCATTTACAATCAAATGTAACTTGAACCCAAAAAACCAGCCAGTCGTTGTTTTACCTTTAGTAGCTATTGATTTAAATACTTTGTTAGAACAAGCCCTTTGTACCTTACAAACTTTAATGGCTGTTGAATCTATAAAATAACAACCTGTTCTTGTCTTAGAAAGACTATGCGTAAAGAAATACATAGGAACTAACGTTCTTTTTACTAGTGATATGAATCTATTATAGCTCACTAATGTTCTAAACTCACTTGAGTGAAATTGCTCTAAATGAATATAATACATCTTAAAATTTCTAAAACCTATTAGATGAAAAGCAATTAGTATAGTCATTATTTCGCTTAAGTTAAGAGAACAAGTTCTAGTGGGTTTTCTTGTGGGCTCTGTTAACAGCTTTTTCTCCATATAAGGCATAAATTTTATTAAAAACTCATCTACCATATAATATATTTCTACTAATTTGTCTACATTCATAATTGGCTCCTTTAGTTTTTAGAGGTAATTTTCAATCACCTAAATTTAAAACTCAAAGGAGCTTCTTTATACGCAAATATGAAAATCTAATCCAGAGTTCAGGTTATTAGGAACAAAATTAATAAAAAAATAGAGTAATCAATCTTTTCATTATCAAATGAAAAGATTGTAGAACCATGAAATACAACTCTGTTTGTTTTATTTAATATTTTGAATATCAGTAACCAGTAATAAGCACGATATCTTCAATGGAGTAACCTTGTAAAAGCATAGATTTAGCGATTTCCATCTTTCCCTCTATCTTACCTTTTTCTTGTCCTATTAAAATTCCTTTTTCTTGTCCTATTCGGATCCCTTCTTGTCTCCCTTTTTGCTCTCCTTCTAATCTACCTTTTTGTTCACCTTCTCTTCTATATTTTTCTACTGTATTGGCTTCTATTCTCAACTATTTCAAGTGATCTTCATAAGCCATTCTTTCTTCATCGGTCAAGTTTAGCGTATCTAAAATGTGCAATGCCTTTTTCAGGGTATGGATGGCCAACGGTCCTGGTAGGTTATCCTTATTCAGCAAATCATGACGCGTAAGAAAGGCCGTCCAAATGTCTAAAGAGGTTTTAATCTTTTTCAATAAACTATTTAGATCTTCCTCTGGATCTTTACTGAACTTGGTTAGCTCTATAGTATGTAATTCTAAATCCCTAAAATAGGGTAACCCGCTTTCTTGTTCTGTTATACGAAACACATTATGATACTTCTGATTATCTGTTATAGATACAAAGTTAAGTATATGAATACCTATCGCTTTATTTAATGTAGAATAATCCTGAGAAACCTTTAATTGATCTGTATACAACTTAGCCCAATAATATAAAGCACGTTTATCATAATCTGCTTCATCAGTAATTTGGATTTCTATATTAAACCTTTTACCTTTTTCACTAATTGCTTTAATATCTAGGATGGATAGTTTATCTGTTCTAAAGTTTTTTGGGTTATAAGGGTTTAATAGCGTAACATCTACTACTTGATCTTCTTTTGAAACCGTTGCGTTTATTAACGCAATCAATAGATCTTTGTTTTCCTCTACTCCAAATATTTTCTTGAACGCTAGATCTACTTTAGGCGTAATCCTTTCCATATATAATTTATATCTATTGATTTCTAATCACAGCCATATAATATAATTATATGATACAATATACATACTTTTCATAGATCTCTTTTATCTACAGTTAATGCTCACTAGATGTTTAGTCCCACTAAGAAGTTAATCCCTAATTGACGTTATTTTAACATAAAACATAGATAATAGATCTGCATCCCTTGTGCTATGAATCGCTTTTCATAAGTAGTTTGAATACCAAAATGGTGATCTATTAATGAAGAACGATATAGATTTGTCGTATAGTTAAGGGGTTCTATCCCCTTTTCTTGGAGTAAATCTAATGTATGGTTAAACAGTAAGTTGCTATCTGTTTTTAGGTGAATAGGTCCATTTTGTATAAGTATGGCTTTATATAGGTTTAAAAAACGAATACTGGTTAGTCTACGTTTTATATCCCTAGTTTTAGGTCTAGGATCTGGAAACGTAATCCAAATCTCAGCCACTTCATTTTCTGCAAAAAAATCCAAAAGGTGGGTTACCTGTGTACGTAGAAAGGCAACGTTTTTTAAGCCATATGTTTTGGCCTCTTCTCCACCTTTCCACAGCCGGTCTCCTTTAATGTCAATCCCTATAAAATTTCTTTCTGGAAATATTTTAGCCAGTCCTATGGTATAGGCACCATGGCCACAACCTATTTCTACAGTAATAGGATGCTTGTTTTGAAAATATAAATCATTCCATTTTCCTTTAATAGTATTATAAATCGGATGTCTTGGCTCTATAAGATGTTTCAACCATTTGTTTGCCTCGAAACGTTTGCGCTTCTGCCTCATGATTTTATTTAGTGCGTATAATGCTTAATATAGAAAACGGTTAAGGAACCATTCGGAAGGATGGCTCAATTGATGGACTAATATTGGGTCAACTAGTTGGATATATCCGATCCGTAAGGGTGAAAGTTTGATGATTTATCTTAAAATTTGTACCCGTGTTAAACGGAGTCTTGCATTAAAGTAGTTAAAATAGTATATCCTTCTTCTTCAACAGCAATGGTATGTTCAAAGTGGGCTGAATCTTTTCCATCTTTGGTAACAATGGTCCAACCATCTTGTAAAGTTTTAATGGCTGAATGGCCCAAATTGCATATAGGTTCTATAGCCAATACCATACCAGCTTTTAAAATAGGTCCCTGGTTAGGTTGCCCATAGTTTGGAATTTTAGGTGGTTCGTGAAGCCTGGTGCCTACGCCATGTCCACCCAATTCTTTTACAATGCTTAGTTTATGTTGTGTAGCATATTGACCTATGGCATGAGAAATAGTAGATAGATGAGTACCTGCTTTAATGACGCGTAATCCTTCCCATAAAGCTTTTTCAGTGTGGACCAATAAAAATTTTTTCTTATCAGAAATATTTCCTACAGGGTAGGTCCAAGCACTGTCTCCAATGTACCCTTTATACTTTACACCTATGTCGATGGAAACAATGTCGCCCTCCTCCAATAGTTGATTGTTGGGTATACCATGTACTACGCTATTGTTAACAGAGATACAAGTAGCATTCGGAAAGCCAAGGTACCCTTTGAATACAGGATCTGCACCGTTGCTTCGAATGATTTTCTCTACTATGGCGTCTAAGGCTAGGCTACTAACACCTGGTTGGATGGTATTTTTTAAAACATCATGACAAAGTGCCACAATATGGCCTGCCTGTTGCAATAGCTTCCGTTCAATATGCGATCGTACTTTTATCATATAGCATGACTAGAGGCCAGCGTCAAATTGTGTGCCACACTTAATGCAAAATTACTTTAAAGCTTTATTGTGTTGATTAATGAATAGATTTTTTATAGCAGCGTAGTGCTAAATAGCACTTTCAGTGCATAATTTAGCATTTTTTGTAAACTGATAAAATATGTACCAGTCCTTATAAGTGGAGAATATCGGATTCGAACCGATGACCCCTTGCTTGCAAAGCAAGTGCTCTAGCCAGCTGAGCTAATCCCCCATTGTATTATATACAATCTATTTTCTACACAAATATAGTGGTATTTATTGAATAAGTCAAAATAAATCCCTTTTTTTATTGAAGTATATTTCTTTGTGATACATTATGATTATATCTATTATTGTGGCGATGTCTTTAAATAGGGTTATTGGCAATCAAAATAGCCTTCCTTGGCATCTTCCTGCTGATTTAAAAGAGTTTAAAAAAAAAACATTAGGACATCACTTGCTAATGGGTAGCCATACTTTTCACTCTATTGGTCGTATTTTACCCGGTCGGATTAGTATAGTAGTTAGTACAAAAATGGATCGGTCTGTTGTGGGTTATCATGTAGTACGTAGTATTCAGGAAGCAATAAGCTTAGCAAAAGGGCAAGGTGCGTTGGAATTATTTGTCATAGGAGGGGGAAAAATTTACGAACAAACCTTGCCTTTAGCCCATAAAATTTACCTAACAAAAATCCATCTGATGGTATCAGGAGATACCTATTTCCCTTTGATAGGGGAGGAATGGGTTCAACGTATCATCAGTTCTTTTAAAGCAGATCATAAAAACCCTTATGATTATGAATTTATTCTATTAGAAAAGGCAGAGAAACGATAAATCTTTTTAAGTTTTTTTATTAAATTGCATAGGTTTAACTTTAATCTAGCTAAAATAACATTATAATAATATTTCTGAAATACAGAAATAGAAGCTTTCTCTATAATTTTAGATATCCACGTGGATTTGGCTATTGGGCAAACAGATAAAATGTTTAAAAAATGTGTAAACGTCTCTTTAGGTACCAGTATCATTCCCACGTTTAAATCAGAAAAATAAAAAAGTAATTATGGAGTTCACGGTATCATCAGCTTTGCTTTCACAGCAGCTAACGGCCATTAGTGGGGTTATCACCCGTAATCCAGTTGTTCCAATCTTAGAAAATTTTCTTTTTCAGATAACGCATAATCATTTAGTTGTTACAGCATCAGATTTGCAAACTTCTATTAGTGCTGCTTTAACGATTCAATCGGATGCACAAGTAAGCGTAGCCATACCTGCTCGTATGTTGCTCGATACGGTTAAGAACCTGCCAGAACAGCCTATTAAGTTAGAAATTAATCCCAAGTCTTATACAGTTTCTATTCAATCAGATAATGGCCACTATAAATTGGCAGGAGAGAGTGCGAATGATTTTCCTCAACTAGCTGGTTTAGAGGATGGTATAGTTTTAGATGTAGAAGTGGATGTATTGAAAAACATTTTGCAAAAAACTCTATTTGCAACTAGTAATGATGAATTAAAACCTGCTATGTCAGGTGTATATATGGAATTTACGCAGGCTATGGCTACTTTTGTGGCCACCGATGGTCATCGGTTGGTTCGTTATCTTCGTGAAGATCTGACCGTATCTGCACAAAGTCCAATTATTGTACCCAAAAAGGCATTGATGCTTTTAAATGGCCTAATAAGTAGTAGAGATAAGCAGGTAGGCTTTACTTTTGATCGGCATAAAATCCAATTTAGTATCGATAATATTAGTGTGGTCACTAGGTTAGTCGATGAAAGATACCCAGACTATGAAAACGTGATACCTAAGGAGCATACTAGTAAACTTACTGTAAATAAACCTGCATTGGTAAGTGCCCTTAAGCGGGTTGCTATTTATGCCAATAAAGCTACCCATCAAGTAAAATTGATCCTTACTACCAATGAATTGACTATTTCAGCAGAGGATTTGGATTTCTCTAATGAAGCAAAAGAAAATCTTATTTGTATATACGAAGGCTTGCCGCTAGAAATAGGATTTAATGCAAAGCTTTTATTAGATATGCTCGCTAGTATCCTCACAGAGGAAGTGGAATTCTTTTTCTGGGGGGCTAATAAAGCAGTTTTAATATTTCCTAAATCACAAAATAAGCAAGAACATTTGCTGTTATTGATTATGCCTATTATTTTTTAAATTTATTTTTATTGCGATAATCTGACGTTTGTAAATTAATGTTGATCAACCTATGTCTTACATCTTTTATAGATTTCCGTTAGTTCTCTTTTTTTTATTCTTATTTCCAAATTTTGTTCAAGGAAAATTGGATAAAAGGCAGTCGAATACATTGATCATCTTATTTCATGGATTGGGCAATCATGCGGCCTCTTTTAATACGATGAAAGAGAAGCTTGAACAAGCTTTTCCTGCTGTTTCTGTCGTGGCTTTGAGCAGTGTGGAAGGTATGAAGAGTATAAGCCTTTCTATAGAAGAACAAAGTGCAATTAATTTTGAAGAGCTTTCTACTAAGGTAGAAGATTTAGCGCAAAAGTCTATTATCTTGATAGGTCATAGTCAAGGTGGTCTCCGTGCATATGCTTTCCTGAGAAAATATGAACACCTTAATATAAAAGGGCTGGTGGCCTTAGCTACGCCATGGGAAGGCGTTCCTGGAGCTAGGGTAGATGCGGAAATGCTTGCACACCATTTGACAGTTCCTGTTTTGAATGATCTACGTGAACTCTCGCTTGATCTTGGTTATGCTCAAACCGATCTTGAAAAGCAACTTATCTTAAATGTACAAGACAATCAATCAGTATGTCTTTTCCCTGGTGGTAAAGATTTGATAGAGGGTAGTGCTTTTTTACGTGAGGTCAAAAAATCACTTCCCAATGTACCTATTCCTATACTGGCCATAGGAGGTGGGCAAACTGATTTTAGTGCGTTGCTAACCAGTCGAAAACGCTATCGTTTTAAGGCTTTAAATGATATGTATACTTTTTTTGTAGTGGGTAAAAAACACCTTAACCAGTACCATGATATGCAAATTCCCCTTTATAGCCAACATGCGTTTAATATGCTCCCTAAGGCCAAGTGCAATTTCAAAAGAGTTTTGATCAAAGACGCTTTTCATAGTACCCATGTTTTGAAGATACCGGTTCCAAAGTATAAATCCATGCTTGAACACCCTGCTGTTTTGCATGCAGTGATACAATTCGCTAAAACCATAGTTAAGTAAATAAGCCAAAACATCCTTTCATTACTTTATGCGTATGGTTTTTGGAGTAGTGTCTGAGTGGTTTAAGGTATCCGTCTCGAAAACGGATGTATCGTGAGGTACCGGGGGTTCGAATCCCTCCTACTCCGCTTCTGGCTTAAGTATATAAATCCGCCACTATTTGGTGTAACGTTTACCTAATAAATCGTTTTTCTATTCCTATCTATGCCCTTTAAAGCATAGTTTTATATGGGTATGGTAGGTATTTGTATTACCTTGAAAGTACCTATATCTATGCAAAAGTTATTAATAACGGGTGGAGCTGGTTTTATAGGTGCACACTGTATTCAATTGTTTTTGGCAAAATACCCTAATTATTATATTGTTAACCTAGATAAGTTGACCTACTCAGCCCGTAGGTCTTTTGCACTTGAAGAAAAACCAAATTATTATTTTGTGGAAGGAGATATTGCCAATTTTTTATTGGTTGAAGCCTTGTTTCAAAAATTTAACTTCGATGGTGTGATTCACTTCGCTGCTGAATCACATGTAGATAGATCGATTCTCGATCCTTTTCTTTTTATAAAGACCAATATAGAAGGAACGGGTGTGCTGTTGCATGCAGCTTATAACCATTGGTTTAAAGGACCAAATCAGTCACAAAATCCTAATCATCAGTTTGTATATGTTTCTACAGATGAAGTGTATGGTTCATTAGATGCACATAATAAACCGTTTACAGAGTCCGCTATGCTCGCACCAAGTAATCCCTATAGTGCTAGTAAGGCAGCAGCAGAATGTTTGGTAAAGTCTTATAACCATACTTATGGGCTCCGTACAGTTATTACCCGATCAACCAATAATTATGGACGGTATCAACATCCAGAAAAATTGATTCCCATGGTATTGAAAAATGCATTACAAAAGCAGTCTATTCCATTGCATGGAGATGGAAGTAGCATTCGAGATTGGCTACATGTGGAAGACCATTGTAGAGCTATTGATTGCCTTTTTCATAAAGGGCAAAGTGGCCAATCATATAATATTGGTGGCCATGAAGAGCAAACTAATCTTCAAATCGCATCTATGATTTGCCAAATACTGGATCAATTAAAACCATTATATGGAAAATCTTATACTTCCCTTATTTATTTTACTTCTGAAAGAATAGGGCAAGATAGACGTTATGCACTTGATGCGAGAAAAATTAAAGAAACACTAGGTTGGAAACCAACTATTCAATTGCAAGTCGGGATTCAGGATCTTATCCGCGATTGTATTCAATAAAATTGATATTTGAGCTGATTAAAAGTATCCTTTTAGGAAAGTTATTGATAATAAAGTAGTTAACCATTATTTTCTTTGCAAATCTCTATGGCCTGTTCTGCTGCGATTGTTAATGCTTCTACAATTTTAGCATTTAAATATTTCTTTGCTAGTTCAATATCTATGGTAAGCGTTTCTTGAGCCATGCATTTTAACTCATCTAAATACATATAGCTTTTAGCATGTCGTAGGTCATAAAGCCGTTCAGCCAGTTTAATACAAAGTATAAAAAGTTGTTCTCGGTTGATTACTTGTTTAAACGAATTCTTGATATAAAGTCCACATGGTTCCATACTTTGTCGATCATTTACTGCTAAAACGTTCTCTACGAAAGAGTATATGTTCAGATCATAATTGGCTTTAATATAAGAAAGAGGTAAATCTGCATAATGGACTAAACCATATAGTAAAGTAACATAAACAGGTTCTGGATAGAACCGGATCCATTCTGCAACCAACTGTGCAATGCCTATCGAACGGACATACAATAATTGCCCAGATGAATGGCGCTGAAAACCATAGCACCGCCTTGTTAATAGGACTATTTCATCAATTACTGCTCTACGTGCTTCAGATATTTCTAATATTTGATTGTACGATTTAACAAATACCTCTATGGATTGATCAATTTCTTTTTGGGTTATCGGTGCATTTAAAGGGCCTATATTAGAAATCATTGCATCTCTAACATTTACTACATTATGAGGCACTACCATTAGCATAGGTCTTTTCCTAGCAATGGGAAAGCGTAGGTAGCCGTAGTGCGCACGAATGGCTCGTTCTATTACACGTTTTTCTACATGTATATGTTCTGCATTTGTATGACTATTGTGCCACTTCAGGTCTCTACCTTCTGTAATATCTTCATAATGATTTTTAATTTTGGGTAACATCATTAAAGGAGTAGTAGCGTTGCTGATTACCAATGCTATAGCTGGAAAGTTCATTTCTGAGTGGGATGTGCCTGTTCGTGTATTCTTTTGCGTATATTTTAATTGAGTGGTATATAATTGCATTCTTATGCGTTCACTTTTTGAACCATCAAGGTTAGCAGTGTGTAAAATAGTGGGAACTAATGATTGAATCATATGATTGATATCACATGTAATTCTTTTAGGAATGGTATTGTCTTTTATTTCTATAGCTAGCTTTGGAGTTGGTGGTCCTTTAGTTTCTAGCACAGCCTCTAGTTTAGCAATCAATTCATCTATAGCAATTTCATTTGGCGTTAATAATATGTGCTCTATATATCTGGCACGTTGTTTTAAAAAAGCAGTAAAAGTCATAAAATTGTTGATAATGCTTTCAAGGTCTTGCTTGTAAAAGGGTCGATTGTCTAGGTATGAAATAAGTTCGGTAGCATCTTGCATCCCTTTTTCTACAAAAGATCCAAACTTTTTTCTGTTTTTAGGAATAGCTGCTGAGTCTACATTTAGATTAGGGTTTATAGTTTCATCTTGCCTTTTTTCTTCTCGAATTAGGTAGTTTTTAACGTAACGGTTGTAAATTTTATAAGAAGTTATTTGGCGCTTATGGTAAATGATAATATAAAAAACGATTAGGCCAAACAGTAGTAGATATAATAAAGAATCATTTAATGACAATAGGGTATTTAAGCCTATGTTATACATTGCATAGAAAATGATGCACAATACACCAGCTACTAGCTTTATGCTTATATAAAGGGGCAATACAAATAAGGTTGTGGATAAATGTGCTATAGATAGAGTTAGTGCAAATTGGGGGTCTTGCAACTTTGTCCAATGCCATAATACATTTATAGGAAGACAAAAAACAGAGGATACTAGCCAAAACAGACCAATTTTCCAACCTGGTTTTTTACTTTTTGGCGCTATTGCATAGGTTACAAGAGCGGTACCTACAAGAAACTGTAATATATACCAGTAAATAATAGTCTGCTCATTGATACAATCTAATACGGTGGTAAGTATAATATAACATCCTGTAAATCCAATTACTGCATCACTTGGTATCAGTTTAGCTAATTTTTCTTTTATAGAAATAAACTTTAATATATTTTTTATGTATGCTTGTTTACTTTTGATAGATTGTTCAATCGCTTTAATTTCATGTAGAAATTGCGTGTTATCTACGTCATCTTCCTCTAATGAACTAGCAGGTAGATTCAAATAGAAAGCAATTACTAAAACGAATAGCAAAAAGGATAATGCTATAAGAAAAAATGCATAAAATGGCATTGTGCATGTGGAATAAATTGCTAAAGGAACTAGTATAATATACAAAATAAACTATAGAAAGAATATACAAGTAGCTACGACAGTAAAATTCGAATATTATATGCACTTAGAATTATTTGAATGAAAGGATAGATATACAAATAATATCATTTCGAACTTTAGTTATTTGATCGTTTATAGTTTTAGTTTATTAAATTTAGTTTTTACATTGGCCAGAGAGGATAAACGCCAACAGGCATTTACTTATGGCAGACTAGCTGCTAAAAAATAGCCATACCACCTATATGGATAAAACGTATTATTTATCCATTATCTGAGCTTTGTGATCAGGTCTGTAGGAATAGTTTAGATCGTGAGGAGCGAGTCTATTGTATGCGATCTCTTCTGGAGAGGGCTCTATTCCTTTTGTTGCATTAGAATTATAAAAGTGTTTTATGAATTGTTCAAAAGTATAGTCAGATGAATCAGGTAAACTGCTAATGGCACTATTTTGGATGCCATTGATTACATAATCCACCCATTTAAGCTTTTTGGCGCGGTCACCATGCTCTTCCCAATCTCCATACATAGATTTTTCATAGAGCTTTTTATTGAATGCTTCAAGAGATATCCCCATTTTTTTAGCTACCCTGCCTCCTAAACGCTTCCATGTTTCATGTAAATCCATATAAGTTTCTTTTGCTGCTCTGAGATTACTATGAGGATGCATGAATAAAATACCAGGTTGATGATGTAAAATAGTAGCATTTGGATAAGCATAAGACTTAGTAGCTAGTGTAGTAATTATAGCTGCCATAGAAGCAGCCAATGATTTTACGACTACGTAAACAGGTGCTTTACTATACTCTATAGCTTGTAAAATATTGTAGCCTGCAGTTACATATCCTCCTGGAGAGTAGCCAATAACAAGAAATATAGGATATTCTTTGTTTTGGTTATTAAAATAATGAATTTGATCTACAATATAGTTTGCTTTCCAAGGTGTAATGGTACCATTTAACTCAATACATCGATCAGAAAGCACTAAAGTATTGCTTTGCTTGATAAATGGGTCTTTTAAGTAAATAGGTTTTTTTTGAATGTATTTATGCCGAGTATTTGTCGCTTCTAAAACCTCTATTTCTGCTTTTAACCGATGGCTGGTCTCTTGCAGCAGCTGTGCTTGGCCTTTTTCTAATTGTATTTTTTTATCTATTTCAGTTAACTGGGTATGATACGGTTCCATTTCTTTCATACACCTAGCTTGCGCCAATCCTAGCTCAATAGTAAGCCTTTCTTGCTCCATATTTAACAAAAGCATAGCTTTATCATGTGCGCAGCGCACATTTTCATTTTCTATTTCCTTGTTTAGCCGTTGATGCTCCTTCTTAAGACGTAGCTGTTCAATTTGAGCAATAATAGCTGAAAGTTGTTTTTCTAAGCGTGCCCGCTCAAGTGCATTTTCTGCTTCTAGCTCATGTTGCAACTTAGTTTTGCTAATGGTATTAGTGCCATTTGTGTTAGGTTTTTTTTGTATGGTAGGAGATACAACCGCTACTTCTTTCTTTTTACTTTTTGTCTTATCTGCTACCGCTATATTACAATACGTTAATAATATAAAAAAAGAAACCCCTAATCTTATTAATCCACAATGATACTTCAAACCAAACATCTTAAAGTTATTTTTTAAGTTTGTAAATGATTGTTTTAAAAGCTGTCCGGCTAGGACTCGAACCTAGAGTCTTCTGGACCAAAACCAGACGTGTTACCATTACACTACCGGACAGTAGGTGTGTGATGTGCACCTACAAATATATGAAATATATTTTTTAAAAGTAAACAAGTATCCGCTTGTTATAGTTGTTTGTATTTTATATCTTTCTGTATGGTATATGGCCTTTTTATGCCCAATAAATTTGAATAAGCGAATAAAAAGTGGTATATTTTAGCATCAGTAATTAATATTTTTTTAACTAGTGTGTAAATCTGATAATCTGATAATTAACCATTACCTAATCGATTGTTTCATAGTTCTTAGCGTCTTTAGTTCTATTGGGTATTTAACCCACCATTTTCAAAGTTTTTTCTGTTATCCGAGCAATTTAGTATAATGCTTTCGTTTTAGATGGTTTTTTTATAGCTAAAAGATTAGAAATGTTCTTTCGTACTCTATCTTTTATTTTGGTATGCATGTTTTTATTATTGAATTCTTCTTTTTTTAAGAAAGAAGAATTGGTAAAAATTAAGCCAAATAACGCGATCATAGGATTTACAGGATGTTATGTTATATTGACTACTATATTAACGTATATACATGTCGGTCCTGTCTATTGGTATCTACTTCAATTTGTTACAGGTCTTTCGCTCATAGGTTATGCAATTAATTCCTACAAATAATTCCTACAAAAAAAAATTATCCGCCAAAATGGCGCTAGTTTGGTTGCTAAGTGTACTTTTTTGTTTTCCTGTAAATGTGCTTTGGCATTGGTCAGGGACACTCCACGGTTCATTAGCCTTTATATTGGCCTTATCTATAGCCCATTTGGCTGTAACTTTATTTATCTTACCCTTGCGTATAAGTGGACAGCTTGTAGCCTTTATGTTATTGGTGATTGTTTACGCCATATATTGTAGAGGTACGGATCTATTATTGAAATCGTCTAATTTTTTAATATGTTTGGTGGGCTTAAGCTTAATACTTTTTTTCATTATCGTTTATCAAAAACACAAATTAGCTAACTATACAGATTATTCAAATTATTTAAAAGAAAAACAAATTAAAGAACAGGAAATAAACCAAACTGAATTTTCTTTAAACTCCAATCTAGAAACCATTCGTGATGATCCAAAAGAAGCGGATGTTGTTATAGATCAGATGATGAAAGGGATAACAAAATTTATTGCCTATTTAGACAATAGGCCAATTTATAAGGAAGATTTAAATCTTATTATAAATAATTTTGTTATTTGGGACATTTTTTTAAAGCAACGAGCTAGATCTAGAAATAATGTTATCTTGATACCAAGTAAAGTTAGCTTTGATGAGCTAATTCAAAAACTAGAGGTTGGATTAGAATTGGAATGTAAGCAGCATACTATTCCGAAGTTCATGATAGGGTCTAAAGATGATAAACTGCCTGAAAAAATTATATGTGATGTAAACCAGGTAGTTTCCTTATTGACATCTGTTCTACTAAGCATGGCTAGTTTAGATACTTCAAATGGGTTTGTAAGCATTCAATGCTATACTACTTATTTAGAATATGAGTTGGCACGATTTTCTGAAGATAAATCTACTACAGATGTGCGGTTTCCTGCTATAGCCCTAGTAATTGGTCATGGGGCTATTCCTGAAGAAGCGTTACCTAAAATTAAAAATTGTTATCAAAATATTGCGGGAGATAGTCAATTCAATTGGCATAGTGTAGTTCAAAAAGAATCAGAATGGGCTAACATAGAAAAGCGTAATATACAGCAGATTGTTCGTACCCATTATGGTTATTTACAGTTTCCAACTTCTCCTAAAAAACCTATGCTTGTAGTACTTCCTTGTAACGTAGCTGCTGTGCGGGATAAAATGATTGCTGCTATAATACCTTCAAGTACTTTTATTGGCTCTAAGGAACTCAAGATATCTATGATCGTTTTAAAGAAGGCTTATAACAGTCTTTGCACACTGGCTGATATGCGTCCGACTGTATTAGATGAACTTTTTTTATTGATAAGGCGTTGTTATGGTTTTAGGCGTCATGCGTCAGGACAATTATTCTATGTCCGTGCATTAGGTATTGCTGAATTAGTAGCAAAGTGGGTACCTTATCAACCTAAACCAGTTTATTTTAGTTTACTTTATGGCTTGGTACGTTATGGAGGCTTACCACTTCCTTATGTTAAAGCCAATTATAGTATAGACGTTTATTCCTTTATAGAAAATATTATCTCTGTCAATAAGCGCCAAGATATGGAGCCATGTGGACTTTATATAGGTAGTCGCCTTAAACGGATCATCAACAGAGAACAACTTTTTATACCTTGTATTAAATTTGCTGAACGACTTTATGATTTACGTCATGCTAAAGACTATACTTCTTTAGAAGAAGTAAAGCATATGGCTCAAGAAACGCTTACAATAGATGTTGAACTTGGGAAAAAGTATTTAAATGCAAACATCGTAGAAGAATTAGTAGAAGCAGCCAACCAGGCGCTCCAGGCTTGTAAAGGTATATGTTAGATGGCGATTTTTTTATTAGCCCAGTAAGTTGTAATGTATCTTTAATGCAAGTTGCTTAGGTCTATAACCTCTATCTCGATCAGCTAGTCTAGAACTTATAGACTTTTTGTCTAGTCTTGATTGTCCCAATTCAAAATCAATATCTATTAAAAAATCGCCTAAAGCTATCCCTATGCCTAATGTATAGCCATTGATCTTTTTCTTATAGCTTTCTATAAGCTTATTAGCTTTAAATTTCTCATTCTTGTATAGCTCGCCTAAAGGTATTCGAAAAATAAGACCAATATGAGGACGGAATACATTAAAAACAGGCATGCCAATTGTTAAAGGTGCCTGAATATATTTGAAGCAATTAGAATCTTCTGTATTCGGCAATCTATACCAATCTAATACAAACAATCCATCTAATTTAGCATATAAAAGCCAAAGATCTAACTGTGCAAACCATCCTATCTGCAGTGCTAGATTGTCTATAGAAATTTTTAAATTTTTTTCTTTGAAGGTGGTATAAAATCCAGCTATACCCAAAGATGGCCCTGTAGCCAACCCAACAGCGCTTGATGGATATGCCACCGATGTATAGGCTAGAAAAAAAAAGGCCAATATGGATTTTCTTATCTTCATTGCTTTTAGTTGCGTAACTATTTTTACTGTGAAAAACAATACCCACTTTTATACCTTTACCATTAGCGCTAAGGAGAGGAAGCTCTTTCCTTGCATCCAGATTGCTGATCTACATGGGCCGTAGCTACTTCATCCGTACTACTTGGCGCAATAGCGCTATTTGATGCTTCTTTGCTCTGTGCTTTGGCTAAATTAGGACTCTTGTTCGATAGTGGTGCATTTTTGAGAAAAATAGAAGATAATAGCGTTAAAAAAAGCAATAGGCCTACTAGTACCCAAGTAGATTTTTCTAAAAAATCTGCTTTTTGATTGATTCCAATGCGGTGTATAGAAGCTGCGCTTCCACCTGAAGGTGTGATCCGTTCTTTAGGCTCTTGCAGTAAAATAACACCAATCAATAGGATGGCTACGATAATAATAAATATAGTAAGCAGATTGAATATAGACATAGCTAAAGATCATTTTTTAAGCTAGAAATGATATCCTCAATATACGATTTTTTTTCAGGATGCTTTGCCATTAAATGGTTATAAATTTCAATGGCACGTTTATATTTTTTTTGTTGGACCATTATTTTAGCTAATGTTTCAGTTGCAAAACGATCATCTAAAGTAGTGGCTTGTGCACAAAGATCTATACAGCCTTCCTCTTTTAATGGTGTGACTTCTAGAAAGGGGTCAAACTGTAAATTTTTATTTAAAATAGTATCAATAACATTGAACTGCTTAATGCTATTTTCATTTGTACCCTTTTTAAGGGATTTTTTAGCAATTATTGCTAAATAGTTATTAGCAGTAGTGGCAGTTTGTTGCATAGCCTTATCATTGGCGTTCCTGGCTATTGGAGGTATAGAAAGTTTGTTTTCTAACCATTTGCGCAATTGTGTACGATCAATCGCATAGGTAGCAGCCCTCTGAACCACATACTTTTCTACATCTTTCTCTTGTCTATAACTTGCTTTGGCAAGCAATGCATAGGCTAAGTAAAAGTAAGGGTAGCTTTGGATGAGGGCTTCTAAATCGCGTATATCTGCTGGCGAAAATGTTGCAGGATGCCTCAGTAATTTTAATAGTCTTTGAACTTGCATGGTAAAAACAGTTTAAAGTTTACCAATTATCTATGGATTTGTTACAAATATCATCCACTAGTTGACGGAAGATTTCTTTAATCAATTGATTTTCTTTTTCATTATGATTTTCAGTAGAAAGCATATCAGCACTGGCTGAAAATGATTTTTTATTAAAAGAGGATGTTTCATCAGAAGGATTGATGAAGGAAACTTCTACGGTTATGGTTAGGCGTTGTATTTCTTTAGGATTATCTTTATCCTCGCTTTTGGTACTGAAAGTTGTACGATATGAAAAGGACTTAATCACCCCTTCGTACTGGATGTCACCATCTTTATCTTGTTTGGTTAAGGACGTTAGCCGTAATATCTTTGATTCAAGTGCTTCAGTAAGCTTTTTTGGTAAATCTGTTGGTCCATCTGATGTCTCTGTATAAAACTCCTGAATAGAAAAAGTTTGTATATCACCAGGGAGTGAAACCCCTGAGAAAGTAAAAAGACCACAACCATGCAGCCAAAATAGGCTAAATAGAAAGTATAGGTTACGGTTTAACATTGAACTCTTCAATCTCATATTGTTTAATTTTTCGATAAAGCGTTCTTTCAGAAATCCCTAAATCATCAGCTGCATTTTTACGATTTCCATGGTTTTTTTGCAGGGATCTACGAATTAAAGCCTGTTCTTGGGCTTCAATGGATAGGTTTTCTGTTTTATGGGATGCGTCTGTGCAATTTAGGCGATCTTCTTTAAAAGATTGTGCTATTTCTAATAGATGGATCTGTTTGGCTATATTTTTTGCGTCACTATGGGTGCTGAATAGGCGTGTGTCTTCTTTTATAATAGGGTGATTTATAGCACCAGACCCCATTAAATTAAATAGTAACGCTTTTAATTCTGCGATATCTCTTTTCAAATCAAATAAAATAGGATAAATATATTCTTTTTCAAGTAGCTCATTATTGTTCCATTTTTTATAAAGTACCGGTAAGGTATGGTTTTGTACTTTTGGTAAATACTTTGCCAATACCTCTGGTGTGACCATTACTACTTCTTCAAGAAGTGCCATTTGTTCTACAATATTTTTTAATTGACGGATATTACCTGGAAATGGGTAGGTACATAAAATATCTTTTGCTTCTGTACTGATTTCTATTGGTTTAGTGCGATACTTGATAGCAAAATCACTAGAAAATTTGTGAAACAATTGTATAATATCTGCACCTCGTTCACGGAGAGGGGGTATGGTAATGGGAACAGTATTGAGTCTGTAATACAAGTCTTCTCGAAATTTACGCTGTTGAATGGCATGGACTAAGTCTACATGGGTAGCAGCCACTACACGCACTTTGGTTTTTTGTACACTAGCGCCACCTACTTTTATATATTCTCCATATTCTAATACCCGTAAAAGTCTGGTTTGGGTCCCCAAAGGCATTTCACCTATTTCATCTAGAAAGATGGTACCCCCATTGGCTTCTTCAAAGTAGCCTTTTCGGCTTTCTAATGCACCTGTAAAGGAACCTTTTTCATGGCCAAAAAGTTCAGCGTCTATTGTGCCTTCTGGAATGGCTCCACAGTTAATAGCTATAAATTTACCATGTCGGAAGGGACTGAGTCCATGAATAATTTTTGAAAAAGATTCTTTTCCAGTACCACTTTCACCCATAATTAAAACAGATAAGTCAGTAGAAGCTACCTGTATGGCTACCTCAACCGCTCTATTCAACAATGGTGCATTGCCAATAATATTAAACCGTTGCTTGATGTATTGAAGATCTTCTTTCATAATCTTATAGAGATACTACTGTGCCAAATAAAGTAGCTGCATTGCAATTTGTAATCTGTACATTTACATAATTACCTATTGTATAGTTCCCTGTAGGGAAGACAACAATCTTATTTTGACTGGTTCTACCTTGCAAAAATGCTTCCGATTTCTTGGAACGTTTTTCAATCAACACTTCGTAAACTTGATCTATACTTTTTTGATTGTGCATTAAGGCCTGTGCACGTTGCTTGGCTATAATTTCACTTAATCTACGCTTTTTGATGGTTTCTGATACATCGTCTGGGTATTTTCTAGCCGCCAATGTACCTGGACGCTGGGAATAATAAAACATAAAAGAAAAGTCATATTGAACCTCATCCATTAAAGAGAGTGTATCGTTATGTTCTTCTTCTGTTTCGGAGCAAAATCCTGCAATCATATCAGAGGAAATGGCACAAGATGGACCTAAAATAGTTCTAATGGCCTGAATTCTTTCAAGATACCATGTTCGATCATAGGTGCGGTTCATGAGCGCTAAGATGCGGCTATTGCCACTTTGCACAGGAAGGTGAATGTGCTTACAGATATTGGGATAACGTTTCATGGTATACAACACTTCATCGCTCATATCCTTGGGATGAGAGGTAGAAAAACGTACCCTTAAGGTGGGGTCAATTTCAGCCACCATAGCTAGTAATTGGGAAAAGTGGATCACCTGATCGTTGGTTCTATTCAATAGTGGGTCAGTAGCTGATGCGAGAGATGGATGCCAGCTATAGGAGTCTACATTTTGTCCTAGAAGCGTAATCTCCTTATAGCCTATTTCAAATAATTTTTTGGCTTCTTGGACTATAGAATAGGGATCTCTACTTCTTTCGCGCCCTCGGGTAAAGGGAACAATACAAAAAGAGCACATATTGTTGCACCCTCTCATAATAGAGATAAAAGCGGTTACCCCACTGGAGTGTAAGCGAATAGGGGCAATATCGGCATAGGTTTCTTCTTTAGATAGAAAAGTATTGACTGCTTTATACCCTTGATCTACTTGACTAATAAGTCGGGGAAGATCTCTGTAGCCATCTGGACCTACTACCAAATCAACTACTTTTTCTTCTTCTAGTAATTGCGTTTTAAGCCGTTCTGCCATACACCCTAATATACCTACAATAAGATCTGGTTGGTTTATTTTTTGTTGGTTAAAAAGCAATAGCCTATTGCGGATGGTTTGTTCTGCTTTATCCCGAATGGCACATGTGTTGATCAGAATAAGGTCTGCTTCATGATGCTGATTTGTAAAAATAAAGCCTTGTTGGGCCATAATAGAAGCCACGATTTCACTATCAGAAAAGTTCATTTGACAGCCGTAGCTTTCTATATATAGCTTTCTAGGCAACTGAGAATTGTGCGTACCAAGCGGTTTAGGTAGGCTTTTTTCAGCAGAATAATTTTTAGAGATAAATGTGTTTTGTTCCATCTGTATAGGGTCATGTTGCTATATAATAATCTATCCAAGTCTTTTGAGTAGGATAGATGAAAATTTGCTAAAAGCTATACAAAAATACAAAATAGATAGGATTGCCCCTATGGGGTCGTTACAGCGTCTTGGCCTTATGTAAAATAAGTGCGCGTATCTGATCAATAATATTGGGGTCTACTAGTGTGGAAGTATCTCCTAAATGCACTTCTTCTCGTACTATTTTTCTGAGCAGTCGACGCATTATTTTGCCAGAACCCACTTTAGGAAGTGCCGGTACAGGTTGTACCAGATCCGGAACGGCAAAGGCCCCTATTTGCTTTCGAATGATGGCTTTGATCTCAGATTCCATTACATGATTGTATAGCTGTTCCTGTTTTAAGACAATAAAACAATGGATGGATTCACCTTTTATAGCATGAAGGGCAGAGACGGCAGCCACTTCTGCTATTGAGGGATGTTGCATCAATACAGATTCAATTTCAGCGGTTGATATCAAGTGACCGGAGCAATTCAGCATATCATCTGTTCTACCTGTTATCCAAAAATAGCCATCTGCATCACGTTCTGCACCATCGCCTGTATAGTAATACCCATGGTATGGCTCAAAATAGGTGGCTTGAAACCGCTGATGATCCCCATCAATGGTCCGTGCCATTCCTGGCCAGGGATTTTTGATCACCAGATGGCCTTTTCCTCTACCTATAATTTCAATACCATCTTCATCAACGATGGTGGGCACAATGCCCCAAAAAGGGAGTGTAGCAGAGCCAGGCTTCAATGGTGTAGACCCAGGAAGTGGGCAAATAATGGGTGCGCCTGTTTCTGTCTGCCAAAAGGTATCAATGATGGGACAGCGACTTGATCCCACTACTTCGTAAAACCAGCGCCAGGATGAAGGATCAATCGGTTCACCCACTGAACCCAGTATGCGCAAGGAGGCTCTATTATATTTTGTTACATATGAAACGGGCAGTTGCATAAGGGTTCGAATCGCTGTAGGAGCTGTATAAAATGTCGTTACCTTATACCGATCAATCAAATCCCAGAAGCGCCCTCCGTCTGGATAAGTTGGAATACCGTCAAATACAACAGAAGTGCTTTTACAGGCCAGTGCACCATAAACATTAAAAGTATGACCTGTAATCCAGCCTAAATCTCCAGAACAGAAAAATATATCTTCTGGATGGTAGTCAAAGGCATATTTAAATACCGTTGCAGTATATAACAGGTATCCGGCTGTTGTATGGAGTATCCCTTTTGGTTTGCCAGTGGAACCACTTGTATAAAGTATAAATAGGGGATCTTCGCCATCCACCCATTCAGGTGTACATACTTCTGAGGCAGCAGCCATCAATTTCTCCCAAGCGCAATCTATAGCGTCATCCCAAGGAATCTCAGGTATGTGTTGGGTAGTTTGCAAGCGATTCAACACGATACAATGGTTCAGTGGGTGAGCAGCTGCCTTACATTGTATCAATGCTTGGGTTGCAATTGATTTGAGGGCAATAAACTTTGTGCCCCGAAATGTTCCATCAGCGGTTATCAAGAGTTTTGCTTGTGCCGCTATGATTCGTTCTGCTAGTGCGTTTGCTGAGAATCCTGCAAAAACAACAACATGGACCGCACCAATCCGCGCACAACTTAACATAGCTACTATGGCCTCTATCGTATTCGGCATATAAATGGCTACCCGGTCTCCTTTTTTT
Source organism: Cardinium endosymbiont cBtQ1 of Bemisia tabaci (assembly GCF_000689375.1). GTDB lineage: Bacteria > Bacteroidota > Bacteroidia > Cytophagales > Amoebophilaceae > Cardinium. The sequence continues at coordinate 246,025 of NZ_CBQZ010000001.1, forward strand.
ATCCCCCGATCCTTTAAAACATTGGCACATTTACAAATAGCCTTTAGCAGGGCTTGATAGGTGATTTGCTTTTGTTCACCTGGCTCATTTCCTTCCCAATAATAGGCGATCTTATCTCCATAGCCATCCTGAATGGGTTTGTCTACTAGGTTATAGCAAATGTTGGTGGTAGCACCTTCCATCCATTTTATAAAAATATTTCCCTCGTTTGGGTCAAAATTATAGTTAAGAAATGGACCCGCTGGTTTCGTTTTCCAAAAAAACGCTGTAGCTACTTTTTCCCAAAACTTCGCTGGATCCTTAACGGAGGCGTTATATATTTTTAGATATTCATCCAATGATGCAATGTAGGCTCTTCTTTGAATGGCATCAGAAGGAAGGTAGACTGCTTTTGAATCAGTTGTAGGGCTTTTCATGCTTTAAAAATTCTTCTATCCATGTGTAAAGTAGACAATCCAAATTATAGGGGCAATAGAATGATTGATTTTTATCTTTTTCAGTCTACTATAATTTTAAGGAATGGCTATAGTGGCCAGTAGATTTCTTGCTGAAAGGACACTATCCAAATCTGCAGTAAGCGTCAGTATCAAGTTTTGACCCATTTTTTTTAGCTGGCAATAAGCTGGATGTTGTTGCATATAGTCCATAATATTTTCCCACATATTCAAATTCATTTTATGAAAATCAGCTCCTAAGTAGCAATATAGGCATTGGCCTTTAAATGAAATTTTTTGAAATCCAATTCGTTCTGCTTCCCATCGCAGTTGTACGGTTTCCAATAAAGTTTCTGTAGCGCTAGGTAATGGACCAAATCTATCGATTAACTCTTCTTTAAATTCAGTTAATTGATCGATGTTTTTAAGCCCATTAAGCCTGGTGTAAAGTGTGATCCGTTGCGTTGTACTAGCCACATATTCAGGTGGTAAAAGTGCTTCACAGTCTGTTTCAACGGAGCATTCGTTGTATACCCTTTTGGTTTCTTGGGGAAACAATGTTTGAAAATCAGTATGTTTTACCTCTTCTACTGTTTCTTCTAGTATTTTACAATACGTATCAAAACCAATATCTGATATAAAGCCACTTTGTGCTGCACCTAGTAGATCCCCTGCGCCACGTATGTCTAGATCCCTCATAGCCAGTTTAAAGCCATCTCCTAATGCAGAACATTCTTCTAATGCAGCTAGTCGTAATTTTGCTTCTGGCCTAAGGGTTGTATCTTCAGGAATCAATAAATAGCAAAAAGCTTGCACATTAGAACGACCTACTCTTCCACGCATTTGATGTAAATCAGCAAGGCCAAAAAGATGGCTATCATTGATGATAATGGTATTTACATTAGGTATATCCATTCCAGATTCTATAATATTGGTGGCTACTAGTATGTCGTACCGGCCTACCATAAACTGTAGTATTTTTTCCTCTAGCATAGATCCGGCCATTTGACCATGGGCTATACAGATGCGTGCGGTTGGCAATAAGTCTGATAAATTTTGTGCTATAGTCTCGATATTGCTTACCCTATTGTGTACAAAAAAAATTTGTCCTCCACGGGCCATTTCATCTTCTATGGCTGCTTGGATGATTTTAAAATCGAAGCGGTGCACCTTTGTTTGGATAGCCAGTCTATGGTTAGGAGGGGTACGCAGTATACTTAAATCTCTAGCGCCCATCAGTGAAAAATGAAGGGTGCGTGGAATAGGTGTAGCCGTTAAGGTGAGTGTGTCTACATTCAAACGAATTTTTTTCAATTTTTCTTTCGCACTTACACCAAATTTTTGTTCCTCGTCAATAATCAACAACCCTAAATCTTTAAATTGTACACTATTCGTCAGCAGTTTGTGTGTACCAATAAGAATATCCACCTTGCCAGAAGCCGTATCGGCAAGCGTTTGCTGAATTTCTTGTTTGGTTTTAAACCGGTTGATGTAGCCAACGTGAACGGGTAAATCAGCGAGTCTGTTGATAAAAGCGTTATAGTGTTGTAGTGCTAAAATAGTAGTGGGCACCAGTACAGCCACTTGCTTGCCATCTGCTGCTGCTTTAAAAGCTGCACGAATGGCTATTTCTGTTTTCCCAAATCCTACATCGCCACACACCAGTCGATCCATAGGGGTGGGGCGTTCCATGTCTTCCTTTACTGCATCAATGGCTATAGCTTGATCGGGCGTTTCTTCATAGCAGAAAGAAGCCGCTAGTGCACCATCTAGTACACTATTTTTGCCAAAAGCAAACCCTTTCGTTTTTTTTCGTTCTGCATAGAGTGTAATGAGTTCCTTGGCAATGTCTTTGATCTGTTTTTTAACACTGTTTTTTTTACGTTGCCAGGCAGCGGTCCCTAATGTATGCATATGAGGTGTTGTGCCATCCTTGCTAGTATATTTGCTGATCTTGTATAGTTCGTGTACGTTTACGTAGACTATATCATTGTTTTTATAAATCAGTCGGATGGCTTCTTGCTTCTGTGTATGGATGTTTAAGGCATGTAAGCCAGAAAATCGGCCAATGCCATAGTCACTATGCACCACATAATCACCAATTTCTAGTTTCCTGCATGCATCGGCTAGTAAAGCTTCTGTTGTAGCATGGGATTTGGGTGGTTGGTACCTATAGTATCTATTAAAAATTTCATGATCACTATAGCAGACTATTTTGCCTGTATGATCTATGTACCCTTCCCGTAAACTGACCAACAATGGTGTAAAAGTTGTTGTAGGAGAGGTGTCTGCTAAAATAGTTTTCAGTCGTGCAAGTTGCCCTTCAGAAGCAGCTGTAATACATACATGGTAGTTTTGCTGATTTCTTTTATTGAGGTCAGCTGCTAGAAGGTTAAATTTTTTTTGAAAATGAGGTTGTTTTTCAGTATTGTAGTGTAGTGTAAGATCGTTATCTCCTATAACAGATGTGACCGATCCAAATAAAATTTGATGAAAGGGTAGCATAGATGCTGTAAAACTTTCTATTGTTTCTAGACTATGGGAAGGGCCTGATGGAATATCTGGGCCAGATGGCTGTGCCAGTATTTTTGCTTTGTTTTTTAGCCAAATGGAGCTACCTGTTGGTAAACAAGCTGCAAAAGAAGTGTAGCGCAATGGTTTTTCCGTTCTCGTTTCTGGGTTGGATACAATCGTTGCCACATTGGTTTGTTTAAAAGATTTTTGGTCTTTGGGATCAAAAATACGGATGGTGGAAACTTGATCTCCCCATAGTTCTATTCGATAAGGGAATGATTGGTTGACCGTATATATATCAATAATGCCACCACGTATGGCAAATTGACCTGTGTGGTATACAAAATCTACCTTTATAAATCCTTTTTGTTTAAGCATGCTTTCCAAGCTTTGCATCGACAGCGTTTGATTTACTGCTATCTTGTAAGACATAGTGGCTACTAGAGATGGGTCTAAGATCTTTTCCAGCAGTGCGGCGATATGTGTGACGATCAATGGTGCAAATTTGCTTTCGTTTATAGCATCTATGATGGCCGATCGTTTCTGTTGAATCGTTTTATACTTATCCTTATGTTCTTCTAAACTGGGTAAGCGCAGCACAGAGCAGCTGGGCAATAAGTTTTTTAAGTCTCCATACATAGCCAGTGCTTCTTCTTTATCTTCAACTACCACTAATTGTAAATGGGCAGAACTTTGGTGCAGCGCGGCAATTAATACAGCATCCAAGCTGCCTTGTATGCCATATAGATGGAGGGCTTTATCTTTTGGATCTTCTTTTAGGTAGTCTGTAAGTTTGGTAACTACTTTTTGTTTTTGGTATAGTGCTATAAAATCGTTGATCTGCAAGATTAAAATAAAAATTAATGAATGTAAAATAGCTGTTGTATATGAGCTATTCAAAATTTCTTAGACTGCTACGGTTGGGTTGCAAAGTAAAATATCCATGCTGTATATATGATGCCTCATGCAAATCTACAAATACTTTTTTAAATAGAGATCCCTATGAATGGCAAAGGAAGAAGTATTGATAATGTAGTTATAACGTGAGTTTCGGATTAGACTTATTGTAAACCAGTTGTATATATATTATCTATAGCCGGTTTTTTCTCTTTTAGTGAATAAGCTGTAATACCAGCTATTAAATTGACAATAAAATTAGGTATACTTCTATGCCTGGAGTGTTCTATCTGACTAATATTTTTAAGCTGATCGATAATGGTTTCAATGATAGATCTCTTTCGAAGCATTAGCCTATCCCAGATAGGCATGAAAGCATTTTTCATATTTTTTCTGATTTGAGTAATCAGTTCTATGCCTTTTCCCATAAGTTTTTCAAATAATTCTTTACTCAAGTAGCCTTTATCAGCAAATACTTTTCCGATCAAATTTTTACATAAGTTTTCTACTGGCCATCTATCATTGGACTTACCTGTAGTAAGAGAAAAATTCATAATTTCTCCTAAATCATTTGACAATCAAGTTTAATTTGATTCCGTAAAACCATCCAGTAGTAGTTTTACCTTTACTAGCAATTGTCTTAAATACTTTATGAGCATAAGCTCTTTTTATATTACAAACCTTTATAGCGGTTGAATCCATAAAATAACAGCCTGTTCTCGTTTTAGAAAGACTTTGAGAAAAAAAGTAAAATGGAACTACTGTTCTTTGAACTAGGGATATAAATCTACTATAGCTTACTAACTTGCAAAAGTCATTAGAATGAAATTGTTGTAAATGAATATAATACAACTTAAAATTTCTAAAGCCAATTACATGAAAAGCAATTAATATTGTCATTATTTCGCTCAAAGTCAGTGAACATGTTCTAGTAGGTTTTCTATCTGAAGTAGGTAACAAATATGATTCCATATAAGGCATAAATTTTATAAGAAATTCATCAACAGCGTAATATATTTCAACTAATTTTGATACATTCATATCCGGCTCCTTTGGTTTTTATGATTATTTTTCAATCCCACAAATTTAAAACACAAAGGAGCTTTTTATACTCTTTTCTTAATTTCTAATCCAAAACTGACGTTTATAATCTGTTTAGTTACCTTCTTTAAGTTAATTACATACTTTTTTATATACCTTTTAAATTTCAGGTGCAGTTCATGAATACCATAAAATAGACGAGATACCCATATCATAGTTGGCTTTTGTGTTGGTTTCTTGAGTTGATTAGGAACAGTAGCATTATGAGACCGTTGTTATAGATAGTTATTATAATTTTTGATAAGGTTGTAGTTGTATTTTTTGTAGTTTTTATGGTTAAGGATGCATAAATTTCATTATTTATTGATTTTCAAGTTAATATTTGTATATTTTAGATATACCATCCCCCTAAAAACCCTTTAAAATGATATTTGGAGCTCTATATAAATTATAGGCTATAGATTCCATAACATGTTGCTTATGGGTTTTATCAAGGCCTATATACCTAGCTCCTGAACTACGGAACCACCTCTTAATACTTCCAAATACTCTTTCTACTTTATAGCGCGTCTTAGATACAAATTTATTAAACCGTTTAGCAGCAGGTGATAAGGGATGATTTCTATTACCTTTCTTTTGAATAGCTGATTTTAATTTCTTGTTTTTTAGTAAAGTTTCGTTGGGCAAACCGCTATAGCCTTTATCTCCATAGAGCCTGCTTCCTGTCTTTTAGAGATACTTTATCCAATAATATAGGTAAATGGGCACCATCATGACTAGATGCTTTTGTAGTCGTGACTGCCAGCACTAAACCTTCTTTACTTTCTACAAGGACATGGCGTTTATAGCCATAGTAAAGATCATGACCTTTTTTGGTCCAACTAGCTTCTTGATCTACCCCTTTTTGATAACTATGGGATACCGATATAGTACCATCCTCACGCAAATCATAGCTCTTTTTACCTTTGGGACGTCTAGGAGTAGGGGTGATAGAGGCGTCAATAACTGCACCATGCTGAACCAGAACACCATGGTTAGATAGTTGATCATTTATGATTTTCAACAATCTATCTAAAGCTTTCTTTTCTGTAAGAGCAGTCCTAAATCTGCTTAATACACTATGATCTGGTACGGAATTATCCATCGATATACCACAAAACCTGCTAAAAGTAATACGATCATTTACTTCCTCTTCGACTTGGTAATCGCTCAACCCATACCACTGCTCAAGCAATAGCATTTTAAACAAAAGAAGGGGACTATAAGCAGGCTTGCCTGATAAACGTAAACCTTTAGGATAATAAATACGCAGTTCTTTTTCTACTAATGACCAGTTAATCAGATTATTGATTTGATCAAAAAAGGTATGCTTGCATTTACGACGACTAGCTGATATATCTGATAAACTTAACTGACCGCTCACTTTGATTGACATAATAATATCATAAAATTTTTATTACAAAACCTAAACAATAATTACAAGTTAAACTTTTAATAAAATTAACAATTACTTTTTTATACTAAAATCTAAAAACCTATTGCAACGGTCTCAATTTAATAGCTGGTATTACAGCTTATGGGCTAAAAGAGAGAAAACCTTCTATAACTAATATAGACGACTGGTTTACAACAACTATAATCCAGAGTTTAGGTTATTTAATGTTTTTGCCCTAAAAATAATTTTTTACAAAGTCCTTCTTGTGTTAATAACGTTGCAGGAGTACCCTCTTCTACTATTTCGCCTTGCTCTAATACAATAATTTTATCAGCATGACAAATGGTACTTAACCTATGGGCTACCACAATAGAGGTTTTATTTTTAATAAATAATTCAAGACTTTGTTGTAGCCTTCGTTCAGAAGCAGTATCTAAAGCTGAAGTTGCTTCATCTAAAACTAAGATAGGTGGATGGCCTAATATGGCTCTTGCAATACAAATACATTGTTTTTGACCACCAGAGAGTTTGTTTCCATTTTCTCCAATAATGGTATCATATGCTTGGGGTAAACTCATAATAAAATGGTGTGCACAAGCTATTCGAGCCGCTTCTATCACCTCTGTCTTGCTAAATCCTGGTCTATTGAGGGTAATATTATTAAAGATTGTATCGTGAAATAAAATAGATTCTTGCGCAACAATGCCTATTAAACGATGTAACGATGGTTCATTAATATGGGAAATAGGTAGATCGTCTATTTCAATAGCTCCTTGATTTGGCTGATAAAGGCCCGATAGCAGGGATAAAAGAGTGGATTTCCCAGATCCAGAAGCACCAACCAATGCAACTGTTTCACCTTTTTGAATCGTAAAGTTGACCCGATGTAAAACCTTTTTTGCATCCTTATAAGCAAAAGAAACATCCTTAAAAGTGATCGTACTTTTGAATGTAGTAGCGGGATGGGTTCTTAAATTTTTTTTCGACTCAGATTTTTCATCTAGTAAATCGAAAATACGTCTTCCAGCAGCCATACCTCTTTGAATATGGCCGATACATCTTGCAAGCATTTTAATAGGTATAAGTGTTTGGGAACAAATAATAATGTATGCAATAAAGGTACTGGGTGTAAGCATGCTACGATCTAAAAGAAGCAAATGGCCACCGTAGGCAAGTATAATGGAAACTGCTCCCACACTCAATGATGCAGATATAGGCACAATCATATAGCTTTTTTTAGCTACTCCTATATGGGTACCGACATACCACTTCGCTTCTTTCTTAAACTGATCAACAGCATATTTCTGGGCCCCAAAATTTTTTATAACCTGCATACCGCTTATCGTCTCTTCAGTTACATTCATTAAGTTGCCCAGTGATTTTTGGGTTTGATCGGTCCATTTACGCAAGGATTGTATAATTTCAGCTATGGCCCATCCAGCAATCGGTAAAAAGAGTAGGGTAAATAGACTAAGTTTTGGCGATATGTAAAATAGCACAGCTATGTAGCAAAAGAGTTGAGTCGGTTCTTTTAAAAATACCCGTAAAGTATCTGATATTACATGTTCTATTTCCTGAATATCAACAGTAATACGTGCTATTAGATCTCCTTTCTTTTGATGGGTAAAGTATTGTGTAGGCAGGACTAAGATGTGTTTAAAGAGTGCCAAACGTAAATTATGCACCAGATTTATCCGTATTTTAGCCATGGTAACATCTGCTATATACCTGAAAAACCCACTAATTGCGTTAGACAACATAAATAAAAATGCCAACCAAAAAAGTGCATGTATTTTACCTTGATGTATAATGATGCTTATAAAGCAATAATTAAATAATTTGGTTAAATAATGTATATCGAGGTATGGTTTTGGGAAACATTGCTGATCCAGCAATAAACGGTTTAACTCTTCTTGGTTAAATAGTATTTTAAGCAAAGGAATCACTAAACCATAGGTAGCTAATCCAAAAAAAATGGACAGCAGGATGGCAAAAAAATAATACAAAGCGCATCTTCTCCAAGGCCCTGCGTAATCTAAAATTCTAGAATAAGTGCGCATTGAAAATGAATATTACCCTTATTGATCTAACGATAAAAATTAGATTGATGATGCCATCTCAACCATCAATCCTCCACAAAAAGATCACTAGCTATTTGATCCGCTAGCAATTTACCACTATTTGTTAAATAAAGTGTATGGTCGTTCATATAGCCCAATCCACGTAGTATAATTTTTTTTAAATAATCTTTTTGTATATACATCAAGTCAATAGCATATTTTTTATAAATCCAATCAAAATCACATCCCCAGCAGGTTCTAATATTGGTCATAATGTATTCATTTACATGATTAGCAATTGTTAATATTTCTTCGGTATAGGGAAGCTTTCCATATTCAATCGCCTTAACATAAAGTGCATTATGGTCAATATTCGATTGTCTTTGTAACCGATTATAGCTATGTGCACCAGGTCCTATACCTATATATGGACCTGATTTCCAGTAGTTAGTATTGTGTCTAGAATATCTTTCCGGCTTGCAGAAATTAGAAATTTCATAGTGCAGATATCCCTGTTTACATAAAGTTTCTACTGTCCACTCAAACTGTTCTACCGTTAGTGTTTCATCTGCTTCAACCATAATGCCTTTTTGATGCCAATAACCTAATACGGTTTTGGGTTTAATGGTTAAACAATAGGCAGAAATATGCTCTGGTTCCAGCAGTAGGACTTGCCTTAAGTCGGCAGACCAATCCTGTGTAGTAGTAACAGAAAGCCCATACATAAGGTCTATGTTTAAATTATTAAAACCAGCAGCACGTGCCCATGCTATACTTCTTTGTGCCATTGCACCCGTATGAGCTCTATTCATATAACGCAATACAGTATCATTAAAAGACTGTATCCCTATACTAAGTCTATTGATACCCATATGGTGCCATCCTTGCAATTTTTCTAAAGTGATGTCATCAGGATTTGCCTCTAAAGTAACCTCTGCTGATGGCGCTATAGGAAAATATAGTACCAGTTGATTCAATAGTTGGTCTATTTCTGGAAGGGACAATAAAGAAGGCGTACCTCCCCCAAAATAAATGCTGGTAATGGGCATACCTTGTAAATCATTCTGACGCAGCTTAATTTCTTTAAGCATACTTGTTATTACCAATGATTTAAGCTTTAAATTTGTGCTAAAATGAAAGGCACAATAGTGGCATGCTTGTTTACAAAATGGAATATGCAGATAGATGGCTGCATGACTGTTTTCTTGTATTGAGATCAATGGTATAGGTTGGTTGCGGTACATATAAACCTTGAGGTGACATAGAGGAATCAGCTATAGATTGGTTAGCTCCAGATGATCCATATCATACATTGTTTGCCTACTACTTGTAGGCCCGTATGATCCAATATTGCATCACTAAATACTATGTCTGTAGCAGTTGTAACGGCTTTTAGCTCTTTCTTTAAATCTTCTTCTAAAGCCATACCCCGAATGGTTAGTAACTGGATTGGCGCTTTTATAGAAAGCTTACCATCTGCTTTGGCTTTGCGTACCAATCTAATGATTTCTCTAAGGTGCGCTACTTGATCCAGCTGCATTTGACTTAAAGAAAGCTCTAATGGCCATTTAGGCCAATTGCCTCTTTGGTGTATAGAGCCTTTGTGTGGATAAAGTCCATGGGAAAGTTCTTCCGTAATGTGGGGCAAAATAGGTGCAAAAAGTTGTAATAGACCATAAAAGACATGGTAAAGGGTTATAATGGCACTAATCTGACCTTGATTATCTTGCTCCGTGGTATCGTAGACCCTAGTTTTACTAATTTCGATATAATCATCACAAAAAACAGACCAAAAGAATTTTTCTACGCACTCTATAGCCTCTGCATACCGATAGGCCAGCCAATGTAGATAGACCTTTTCAGTCAAGGCGGCTAGTGATTGCAAGAGCCATTGATCTAAGGTATGGGTAATTTTTAATAGATTAAACGACAGTGGCTGATGTAATGCATCTACTTTATCAAAATGGCTCAAGAGGAACTTACCAGCATTCCACAATTTAGTAACCAGCCGTTTCCCATTTTTCATCACATGGTCAGAGTAGCAAGTATCTACTCCCAAACGGGCATTGGCGGCCCAATAGCGGGTTACATCAGCCCCATATGTTTCCAACAACTTTTCAGGAAGGAGCACATTGCCTTTAGATTTAGACATTTTTTGTTTGTCTGGCGCCAGGCACCATCCATTGATCATAATGTTTTTCCAAGGAAGACTGTCTTCATGCAAATGAGACTTGAGTAAAGTATAAAAAGCCCAAGTACGTATAATTTCATGGGCTTGAGGCCGCAAATCCATTGGAAACAACTGCTGATGCCTCTTATAGTCTACACTGAAGTCTTTATGAATCGCATGGGAAGAAAGCTGTGGCGAAATACTACTGGTTGCCCAAGTATCCATTACATCATAGTCTGGTTCTACCTCTTCCCTTGTATAGCGCATGGGTAGATTCTCAAGTGGATCTACAGGTAATTCGTCTAATCTGGGTAGCAATATTTTCCCTTCTTCACCAGATCTTTTAGAATACCAAACAGGAAAAGGAACGCCAAAATAACGTTGACGGCTAATGCACCAATCCCAAGCAATACCATTGATCCACTCTTCCAGTCTATGCTGCATCGCAGCAGGATGCCATTTTAGTTGATTGATCTTAGCTAAAAGGGCTGCTTTATGCTCAATGGTTCGTACAAACCATTGGGGGGTAGTAAGGATTTCTAAAGGCGCACCAGAACGTTCTGCGCATTTTACAGATTGATGTATGGCAGTTTGTTTGACCAAAAGTGCCTGTTCTTTTAAGATTTGAATAATTTTTTCACGCGCTGTTGTTACTTTTAACCCTTCTAATGGACCAGCATGGGTTATCCTACCTTGTTTATTCAAAATAATGGCAGTAGGGAGTTGATGTTTTTTCCACCATACTACATCTGTTTGGTCTCCAAAGGTGCAGCACATTACCAAACCTGTTCCCTTATTGGGTTGTACCAGTTCATCTGATAAAATAGGGACCCTGATATTAAATATAGGCGTAATCGCATAGGTATGGGCTAAATGTTGGTAACGCAAGTCATCCGGATGGTAAAATACAGCGACGCAAGCTGGCAACAATTCTGGTCGAGTAGTAGCAATAGGAAGAGGTGTTTGAGTTGTTTCATGAACAAATAGAATGTCATTCATATAGGCCATGCGCGTTTTGTCTTCCATATCAGCTTGTGCCAAAGCGGTACCATCTACTGGATCCCACCACATAGGCTGTGCCCTACGGTATAGCGCACCTTTTTCAAAAAGTGCTAAAAAAGAAAGCTGTGCAAGCTTACGAGAAAGTGGACTAATGGTCTGATATTCTAAGCTCCAGTCAACAGAAAGGGCTATGGATTTAAAAATACGTCTAAACTTTTCTTCCTCCTCAACGACTACTTCCTCACATAATTTTATAAAAGTAGCTCTATCCATATGGGCTGCACGGACCCCTTTTTGTTTTTCTACCAATCGTTCCGTAGGTAAACCGTTGTCATCAAATCCCATGGGATAAAAAATATTTTTACCCAACATGCGTTGAAATCGGACCATAAAATCTGCTTGTGTATAGCTACAAATATGGCCTATGTGCAGTTGCCCAGAAATAGTAGGGGGGGGAGTGTCTACGACAAAAGTATCTGCACGAGGTAATGTGGGGTCCCAGCTATATAAGGCTTTTGCTTCCCAAAAGCGCTGCCAATGTTTTTCTCGTTCTAAAAAATTGTAATCCTTAGGTAAGGAAGGTATCGTCATTGGTTTTTGGTTGAAAAAAGGTTTAAGCATTAAAAATATGATAAATATAATTTGCTTCTATGCATTATCCTATAATTTAACTCTTTAATCCATTTTGTTCATCAGCAGACATAATTCTGCTATTTGTCTATATGAAATTGAAATACCGTATATTTTAACTAATTTTGATATATTCATGATCAGTTTCCTCGGTAATTTGTTTATTCTTTTCATTTTCAAATTTAAAACACAAAAAAATTTAAATTTTTTTAATTGCTAACCCCTATCCAGAATTGAGGTTATTTGATTAACGGATAATTACTTTCCAAAATTTTCCCTTTGGGCATGTCTATTGTATACGCTTTATGTTATCTACTTTCTTTTTTACCGCTTTCTCTATTGTATTGTTTATCAGATTTATGCTATATAATAGTCTACTACCTGATCCGTTATAGAAAAAAAGTAGTCGTACAAAATTTAATGCATGCCTTTCCTACTAAAACGGTTCATGAACGTAAACAAATAGAAAAACGATTTTACCGATCTCTATGTGATCTACTATTAGAACAAATAAAAGCTTGCACGATAACGTCTCAACAGCTTTTACAACACATTACCCTTGAGGATATAGAAGCTATAGAACAATTCTATAAGCGAAATCGATCGATTATATTGGTTTCGGGTCATTTTGGCAATTGGGAATGGGCTGCAAACCTCCTTGCATTACAGACATCTTATACCATACATGCAGGCTATCAACCCTTGCACCATAAAGGCATAGATCGTATGGCACTGCATATAAGAAGCCGTTTTCAACGAAAAGCCATGCCTATGGTTTCCCTATTCAGACATCTGACTACCTACAAAGGACCTCCTCAGGCTACTACACTTTTAATAGACCAAGCTCCACTTCATAAACGAAACAGTTGCAATACTACCTTCTTAGCCCAACCGACCACTGTTACCTTAACTGCTGCCAAATTGGCCCAAAAGTATAACCATCCCATTTTTTACATTCAAACAGAGCGAAGCAAACGGGGAAAATATCGAGTAAGACCTATATTATTAGCAGAAACACCTGCCCAACTACCGGTTCAAGAGATTGCAGAACGTTATACTAAAAAGCTCGAAGCAGATATTCTGCGAAATCCAGACTGTTGGCTTTGGTCACATAGAAGATGGAAAAAAAAACATTTTCAGTGATATCCCAAATGGCTGTAGTTACTCCTCTATGCTATCCTCATGAAATACAATAAACCGATCTAGAAAAAAATAGAAATAAGCCCTATCATATATTTGGATATAAATCAGAATTTGCGTACCATTTTCAATACCACAACACTTAATCTTAATCCGATTAATTAATCAAATTAACAGCAATTACCTAGAAATAAAAAAAACACCCATATGCAATTCATAAAAAACAAAACAACCCATACGGTAAAATGGTTGCTAACCAGTAGCTCCGTGCTAATACTAAATGGCAATGCGTGTACATCGAAGACTCTATCGTCATCTCATCAAAAAGCACTACAACCAGATAGCGCGTATAGCTCCATTATATCTAGCCCAGAAAAAAAACAAGAAACGATTGAGAAACTCGCTGCGCTAGAAGATGCCTTTAAGAAACTAGAAAGTAATTCTCAAGCAGTACGAAGGCTATTATCCCAAGGGATGTCATCTATACCAAATCCACCATTTGATGGAACCTATAACAATCCTATCGATGCAGTACCATCGGACAACAACAAAAAGGAAGCGATCTATGCAGAGCCTATTGATGCAAATATAAAAGATAACCAGATAAATAAAGATAGGCATATGCAAGATCATTCCTATGCAACCATAGGTAAAGAGCAGCCTGAAGAACATATCTATGCAGAGATAAATGAAGAGCAGACTACAGAATTGTAATGGGGAAAAGAAGCGAACGAGTTAGTATACTAAAAACAAAATAAAAACTATAATGAAATGTTTATTAAGGAAGGCCCTCTTTTGTTGTGCTACACTACTTTTAACAGGACGTTCATGTAAAGAAACGATCCCCTCTAAATTTAAAAGTACTAAAAAACCAATGCATAGTGATCGCATATTAAATAACCACCAAGCATGCCAGCAAAATAAATTAAAAGACCAAGCTATCTTAAAAACTATAGATATAACGATGCAAGAGGCGTTTGAAATGGAAGCCTGTTTGAAAGAATGCCTCACCAAACTAGGATCATTAGATCATAGAGAAAAGAGAGTGGAATCACATAGTACATCGACAATGGCTAAGCATCATGCAGATAATGGTGAAGCGGTTCAATGTTCAAGTAGATCAATCATTCTTGAGAAAACAGAAGCAAAACAAATACCAAATATCAGGCCAAGCTCAAAAAGAGAGGCTATAGAACCTATAAAATTGTTTACGTTAGATTTTCAATCAAATGTAGCGAATGTACATAAACATATACCCGATATAAAAAAATTGGGTATTGACAAGATGCTAAAGACAATAGAAGATCGTATAAATATGATAATAGACATACGTAAAAAAGATAATGATGGTCAGTTGACAGATGAACAAAAAGAAAAATTAAGGGACCTAAAAGTTATAGTAAAGAAGGAACACGGTTCATGCTGGAGGGTTATTCAGTTTTATAAGCAAATCAACGATGATATAAACAACACAAGTGGGAAAATAGGGCAACGTGATTTAGAATCATATTTAAACGAAGCAAAAAGTGAAAATAATGCGTTATCGACATCAAACATCATACAAGATATCAATAAACTGATGGATATGATGAAAATAAATAAGCCCCTTGAGTAGCAAAACAAATATAAATATATTTATTTTATTATTTCTGTGATTCGTATAGGTTTTTATTTTATCTATAGAAATTTAGCAAGTTATGGATTAGAAGAAATGTTTAATCCATCATGCGAACAACTTAAAGATAAAGCAGCATAATATAGTATATAGCTATGCTGATTAACCAATAGATAAAAGTGATTTATGGAAAAGATTACGCCCAAAGTAGATTTAGCCTTTAAAAAAATATTTGGAGTAGAGGAAAATAAAGATCTATTGATTGCTTTGATAAACGCAACGGTTTCAAAAGAAGATCAAGTAGTAGATGTTACGCTATTAAACCCTTATAACCCAAAAAACTTTAGAACAGATAAACTATCTATCCTAGATATTAAAGCAATTAGTGAAACAGGAAAAAGGTTTAATATAGAAATCCAAATTACTGATGAAGCAGATTATGATAAACGAGCTTTGTATTATTGGGCTAAGTTGTATACAGATCAATTAAAGGTTTCTCAGGATTATTCTACGTTAAATAAAGCGATAGGTATTCATATACTTAACTTTGTATCTATAACAGATAATCCAAAGTATCATAATATATTCCGTATTACAGAACAAGAGAAGGGATTACCCTATTTGAGGGATTTAGAGTTACATACTATAGAGCTAACCAAGTTCAGTAAAGATCCAGAGGAAGATCTAAATAGTTTATTGAAAAAGATCAAAACTTCTTTAGATATTTGGACTGCCTTTCTTACGCGTCATGATTTGCTGAATAAGGATAACTTACCAGGACCGTTGGCCATCCATACCCTGAAAAAAGCATTACACGTTTTAGATACGCTAAACTTGACGGATGAAGAAAGAATGGCTTATGAAGATCACTTGAAATGGTTGAGAATAGAAGCCAATACAGTAGAAAAATATAGAAGAGAAGGTGAACAAAAAGGTAGACAAGAGGGAGAAAAAGAGAAAGCTCTTTCTATAGCTAGGGCTATGCTTCTAAAAGGCTACTCTATGGAAGAGATTACGATTCTTACTGGCTTATCTAACTCTGATATTCAATCTATTGTATAAATTATAGACAATAAGATAGGCTATAATAAATAATAGTCTTGCTCATCTGTTTGAGCAACGCTTATCTAGTCGGCCCTGAAATACCATATAATTATTTGTTAATCAGCAAATAAATGGTTAAATTTATATATGGTTAATAACCAGTTTTTAGGTTGTTTTGTATAAAAAGCTTGCAAAATAAGGATGAAATCTAAGAAAATAAATAATAGCCTTGAGCGTTTGTTTGAGCAACGCTTATCTAGTTTTCTCAACCCGAAACATCCATTATTCCAGTTATCTGATTCGATTCCTTTTCACTCCTTATCATCAGATTTAGACCGCGGTTTTAGCTATGGACCTGGTCAACCTCCTTTGCCTATTCGTTTAATTATAGGTCTTCTCATTATCAGTCATATGTATAATATTTCTGATGAACAAGTAGTGGTTAGATGGGTAGAAAACCCTTATTGGCAATACTTTTGTGGATATGATTATTTTCAGTTTAAGATGCCTTGTAACCCCAGTTCATTGACCCGTTGGCGCCATAGATTAGGTCAAGAAGGTCTCAATAAGATTTTATCTATGACTATAGACTTAGCGCTAAAAAAAAAGTACTGACCCGAAAAGAACTTGAAAAAGTTATAGCTGATACTACTGTAATGGAGAAAAATATCCGTTACCCAACTGACTCTTCTTTGCTTAATAAATCCAGAGAAAAATTGGTCAGTATAGCCAAGAAAACAGGTATTAAACTGCGTCAAACTTATCAGCGTTTAGGTCTATCTATCAAACGTAAAGTTGATTGCTATGCTCATGCTAAACAGTATAAACGTTTATCTAAAGGCATTAAAACATTAAAAACCTATCTTGGTAGAGTAGTCAGAGATGTAGAACGTTCTATACAATCCTCTGATGATCTAATACGGAATCAATTTACCAATCTACTATCTATAAGTAAAAAACTTATAAACCAATACAAAAAAAGTAAAGATAAAATTTATAGCATCCATGAACCATCCGTCTACTGTGTAAGTAAAGGTAAGTCTAAACATCCTTATGAGTTTGGTTGCAAGGTACAATTTACAGTAACGCATAAAAAAGGTTTAATTGTTTCAACAGAAGCAATACATCCTAATGCTTACGATGGCCATACTTTGCAGAAGAGTTTATTACAAGCCGAGCAATTATCTGGTACCAAAGTAAAGTATGCTTTTGTAGATAAAGCCTACCGGGGTAATAATATACCTGTTAGTGAATGTAATATATTTATAAGTGGTTCTAAAAGGGGAATAACGCCTGCTACTAAAAAAAGCTAATAAAAAGAAGATCTTCTATTGAACCGCATATTGGTCATATGAAATCCGATGGTAAATTATCTGTTAACTATTTGAAAGGTATTCTAGATAGTGTCGTCATGAAATATTTTGTATATTAGGTTTGTAGTTCGTATTAACGTCAGTTTTGGATTAGAAATTAAGAAAAGAGTATAAAAAGCTCCTTTGTGTTTTAAATTTGTGGGATTGAAAAATAATCATAAAAACCAAAGGAGCCGGATATGAATGTATCAAAATTAGTTGAAATATATTACGCTGTTGATGAATTTCTTATAAAATTTATGCCTTATATGGAATCACATTTGTTACCTACTTCAGATAGAAAACCTACTAGAACATGTTCACTGATTTTGAGCGAAATAATGACAATATTAATTGCTTTTCATGTAATTGGCTTTAGAAATTTTAAGTTGTATTATATTCATTTACAACAATTTCATTCTAATGACTTTTGTCAAGTTAGTAAGCTATAGTAGATTTATATCCCTAGTTCAAAGAACAGTAGTTCCATTTTACTTTTTTTCTTCAAAGTCTTTCTAAAACGAGAACAGGCTGTTATTTTATGGATTCAACCGCTATAAAGGTTTGTAATATAAAAAGAGCTTATGCTCATAAAGTATTTAAGACAATTGCTAGTAAAGGTAAAACTACTACTGGATGGTTTTACGGAATCAAATTAAACTTGATTGTCAATGATTTAGGAGAAATTATGAATTTTTCTCTTACTACAGGTAAGTCCAATGATAGATGGCCAGTAGAAAACTTATGTAAAAATTTGATCGGAAAAGTATTTGCTGATAAAGGCTACTTGAGTAAAGAATTATTTGAAAAACTTATGGGAAAAGGCATAGAACTGATTACTCAAATCAGAAAAAATATGAAAAATGCTTTCATGCCTATCTGGGATAGGCTAATGCTTCGAAAGAGATCTATCATTGAAACCATTATCGATCAGCTTAAAAATATTAGTCAGATAGAACACTCCAGGCATAGAAGTATACCTAATTTTATTGTCAATTTAATAGCTGGTATTACAGCTTATTCACTAAAAGAGAAAAAACCGGCTATAGATAATATATATACAACTGGTTTACAATAAGTCTAATCCGAAACTCACGTTTATTATATTTTTAGATTAATAAGATCAATTATATTCCTAAGATGTCTAAATGGATTCACCGTCATGATATTTCAGACAAAGTATGGTCTATTTTATCACCTCTACTTCCAGGTCAACAAGGAGGTTGGGGAGCTGTTGCCAAAGATAATAGGCTGTTTATTAATGCAGTATTTTGGATTTTACGTACAGGATCTCCTTGGCGTGATCTTCCATCTAGCTATGGGGATTGGAAAAACACCCATCGTAGATTTTCTCGCTGGAGAGATAATGGTATATGGGAAAGGATCTTAGAGAGACTAATTAATAATCCTGATTTTAAATGGCTTATGATTGATTCTACTTATATAAAAGTACATATGCATGGAACGGGTGCGAAAGGAGGAAACCAATTTATGAGTCGAACAAAAGGGGGCTTAATACGAAGCTACATTTGGCCGTGGATGCGTCTGGTATGCCGGTCAGAGCTATTATCACAGAAGGTACCAGAGCTGATTGTAGCCAATCTACATATCTTATTGAAGGGATAACTCCAAAGCATTTGTTAGCAGACCGAGCCTATGATACCGATAAAATCATTAAATATGCTAGAGAAAAAGGTATTGTTCCTGTTATCCCTCCCAAAAAAAACAGAAAAATAAAGCGTGATTTTGACAAAAATCTATATAAATTCCGACATCTTGTTGAAAATATGTTTCTCAAAATTAAGCAATGGAGAGGAATCTCCACTAGGTATGCAAAAAACACAGCATCATTCTTGGCAGCTGTCCAAATTAGATGTATCCATCTATGGGCTAACTTCTTATGACGACACTATATAGGAGATAAACTTAACGTTATTTTATGTGCTATTGCTCATAACCTACGACTGATTACAAGAAAGTTATTCTTAACACACTCACAATCACATAAATTAAAACCTATATAATTAAAATTCTTAATCCAAAACCAGTTATACCTATATCTTGGGTAGGAAAAATAGAGCGCCTGCTAAACCATAAATATTGTAAAAAAAGATCCATTCAATAAATTTATTCAAAAATAATATTTCAGGGCCGACTAATTTAACATCAACATTAGTTCCTTTGTTAATTTGGTTTTTATTTTCAACTTAAAATTTAAAAGACAAAGGAGCTTTTTAAACATATTTTTTCATAAGCTAATCCCGAGTTGAGGTTAGTTTAGATTAAATCTTGCGTTCTACATATTAATCAATACATGTTAACCGCTACTGTGTTACCACTCTTCCGCCTCATATGTTTTTATATAGGTGGCATTATATTGGCTATCTATTACCCAACAGACTTATTTACTACACTTTTGCTTTTGCTGACACTGGGTGTACTATATTGGATGGCTGCGCTACATGTTCGTGTCACTACTTTTAAATGGTTAAACTTTATAGGACTACTGCTTATTTTTTTAGTAGGCTATAGCAATCTATTGTTACAGACCGCACAACAAAGAAAAGCAATGCGGTGGATGGAGGTTCACCAAGAGATAGAAGGGTATACCGTTTGTATTAAAAAAGTGTATGCTCCATTTAGATGTAAAGCCTTTATAACCCATATAAAAGACCATTCCGGTTGGCACAATAGTAGGGGATCTATACAATTGTATTTTTCTAAATCATCTGATTATATTCCTAAACAAAGAGATAAGTTACTAATTCATGGGAGACCCGATCGGATTCTATTACTTGATCGCATCCAACTAGAAAAGGATGATAGCGCCTTCTATCATCCTTTTAGACATCGTCATATTTTAAAACAGATCGATCGAGATTTTAAGGTACTAACTACCGAGGTATTCAATCAAGATGGTAACTGGAGGGCTATGATCATAGAATGGTGTAGTAAAAGACTCCACGAGCAACTACAAGACGATCAAGCCATCGCACTCATCTCCGCGCTTCTATGGGGTGCAAAAGAAACTTTAGATCCAGGATTACAAAAAGCCTATGCCGATACAGGTACCATTCATGTATTGGCCATTTCTGGGTTGCATGTAGGTATGTTGTACATGCTGCTAAAAATTATTTTTAAATATATATGTAGGTATGTAAGCTTTTTTATCCTACCAGATCTTTGTACACTTCTCTTGCTTTGGCTATATAGTTGGCTTTGTCATTTTGCACCACCCATACTGCGTGCAACGATTATGATTACTATTGCTAGAATAGGCTTACTAAGCGGTAGAGGATCTAATCGTTACAATGGATTATTTGCTTCTGCTTTTGTCTTATTATTATGGGATCCATCTTTATTATTCAACTGCGCATTTCAACTTTCCTACTTGGCAACGATAGGCATACTGTATCTCCAGCCTCTGCTCCATCGCCTTATAATACTTGAACATTATTGCCTACGGCAAATATGGACGGCTACTACCTTATCTATTACGGCACAAGTGAGTACATTACCACTGATTCTATATTACTTTAAGCAGTTTCCGCTTTATTTTATTATTGCCAATTGGCTGGTCGTACCTGCTATTTTTGCCATTCTAATGGTTGGTTTGGCATTTTTAGTAAGTAGTCATTGCCCTATCCTTAATACATTACTTGGTTTTACCCTTGAAAAATTAATTTTTACAACCAATGCACTGGTCTATTGGTTGGCAAAATGGCCCATGGGTACGCTTACATTCTGCTATACAAATAGGCGGACTGTTTGCCTACTGTATATTGTGCTGCTTTCGATTTGGCTTTTCTTTCAATATAAAAATCTTATATATCTTATTATAACCAGCCTTTGCGCAACATTATATAGTGTATACCATATCAAAACAATTATAGCAGCCCAAAAAAAATGTAAGATAACTTGCTACAACAATCATCAACTATCTTTTACTTTAAAAGATGGGATCAGATCGTTACGCCATGATGAGCCACCATCCAACAACAGTATATTACAGCATTATACTGCGGGTATCATAGCTACTTGGTACAAAAAAGTAATCCTTACCCTTCATACCATTCCGTCTGATTGGCACGGATGGCGTGGGGCTAAGCTGGACGTAGACTACCTATTGATAGATGAAAACCTACTTCATAATATGGCCATTATACTTAAAGTATGGCGTGTTAAAAACTTGGTCATCTATACCAAACAAGCCAATCCATTGCGTTACTACCCAAAGATCAAAAAATTAGATATACCATTTATTTTTCTAAAGCCAGGTAGTAAAAAAGCTTTAACCTGGTCTAAAAATTTATAGTGGGCCATAACGCATATGGCCTTACCTTCAGGAGGTTAGCCAAACTGAAGCCAATAAATTTTCTTAACTATACCCAATATAAGGACTTTTGCTTTCCGAATCGTCCCTCCAGATCAACAGCCATCTTACCTGGTTGCTACTGGTTTTTTTGTTCTAGTTCCGTTGCAAGCAAGTCCAATTCTTTTAAAATCTCTTGGGCAGCAGTAACTACATCCGTAATCACTTCTTTGCCACTGGTTTTAGCTTTGTTAGCTATATCATTTTTATCCCTTACGACCTTTAGAATAAAAGCTTGCAACTTTCTTTTGCATGATTTTAAGTTGTATATCATACCGTCCCTAGCTACTGATCCTTTTGTAGGTGCAGAAAGAATGCCTACAAAAGCACCTAAGCAAAAACCTAAGCCAAGGATGACTAAATTTTCAGTTCTTTTTACCATGACTGGATCATTTAAATGGTTGAATATTTTATTTTTAATTATGGTTTTTTTTTAAAATACCTTCTAATACACCATTTATAAAAGCACCACTTTTAGCACTGCCGTACCATTTAGCTATCTCAATATACTCATTTATAGATACCTTAAAAGGTATTTCTTTACATTCAATCAGTTCTGCTAAGGCCAATTTGAGTATCAACTTATCTGTTAATAGGATACGGTCCTTATCCCACTTTTGAGTTTGGGCACCAATCATCTCTTCATAACGGATGTGGTTCTCTATGACGATGGTCAAAATACGGCTGTAAAATTCTGATTCTGTTGCCCATTTCTCTTCTAGATTATCCCAAAACAGCGTAAACGCAGCAAAGTCTTTTGTAGAAAGCATTTTAAAGATATGGATTAAAATTTTCTTTACTATCCCCTTATGCTCGTCCCAGTAGAGGTCTTTCATAGCCAAAAAATCGTTTATTGGCCCTTCCCTAAATATAATATGCTGGACAACGTACTCCAAAATTTTTATACTATTATTTGGATGTAATAGATAGGTTTTTGGTGCTTCTTCGGATTGAATAAATTGTCTATACCAATTTTGTACTTGATCTTGATCCTGAGCCCAGCTGATGCCATTTTTATAGATTATCTTGATCCATTTGCTGTTGTGATACAACTCTTCTAACAAAGAATTTTGTGCCAGTTGCTTTTTAAGTGAATGATCGGCTTCTTCGGATGAAGGATGTACGACTTTGGCCAATTTGTACCATTCTACCAGTAATAACAAAGTATAGAGAAGAATTAGGTAGATGTATTCCTTTGACTGGTTAAATCCATGCTGTAAAAAAGTTTGGTCTTTTTTTAATGCTTCTACATAGTAAGAAAGCTGCTTATATACCGATTCGGCAATTTCTTTATTCTCTTTATAGACAAAAGTATGGGTAGGTAACGCAGTGGCTATTGCTGCTTGAAAAAGGCCAACTGCTCTGGTTGCTGCTTTGGTTAACTGTTCCTTTCGACTAGGCTCATCTAGAAAGCAATCCCATACAAAATCTTTTTTTATCTGTTCTATAGCCTCTTTTTCATGGACTTGTTTTGCAATCGTATATGCATAAAGATTTTGTAATGCTTTTATACGAACAAAGCGTCTAGGAATAAGAAAATTTTCCATTGTAATTCAGCTGCTTTATCGACACAGTTGGGCGTTCTTTATCTTTTCGATGCGTGCTATAGCCATCTCTTGTGCGATTTCTTGTGTAGGACGTGTGGTTTCTGCAGCTTGATTTAATACATCAAGGCAGATGGTATAAAGCTGCTCTATACGTTGCTTGACCAAATCTGGAGAAGTTGTTTTTAATTCCGTAACCGCGTTAATTAATCCACCTGCATTGGCCAAGAAATCTGGTACATATACAATACCTTTTTCAAGCAACCATTTTCCATCTCTCTCTTGATTAGCTAGTTGATTATTGGCTCCACCGACCACAGCGGCACAATTCAGCATTGGAATGGTTTCACTATTTAAAACTGCGCCTAAGGCACATGGGGCATATATGTCTAAAGGCCAGTTGTGCAAACGTTCAATAGCTACTACTTCTACCTTACAGGCTGCTGCTATCGCTTGAAGCCGATTAGGGCAGATATCAGCTACATAGAGAACCGCTTGCGCTTGGCATAATAATTGTGCCAAGCAATGGCCAACCTTACCTACCCCCGCTATACCAATTTTTTTCCCAGCTAAGCTATCTGTACCAAAAATTTTTTTTGCAGCTGCTTTCATGGCAATATAGACGCCATAGGCGGTATGTTCTGAAGGATCACCACTACCACCTAATGCGAGTGGAAGGCCTACAACGTGGCGGGTTGATTTGGCAATATATACCATATGTTCCATGGTGGTATTGTAGTCAGGTGCAGTAATGTAATGGCCACCTAGCCGATCGATAAAATCGCCATATTTACGGAGCAATGGTTCAGTTAATTCAGTCCCTTTTTGCTTCATCAGTACTGTTTTACCACCACCGACGTCTAACCCAGCTATAGATGCTTTGTAGGTCATGCCCCGGGAAAGACGGAGTACATCCTTGAGGGCCTCCTTTTCATCTTGGTATTCAAAAAAACGTACTCCTCCAACAGCAGGTCCTAATGTAGTATCATGTACCGCAACAATTGCTTGCAAACCGGTTGCTTGGTCTTGAAAATAGACCACTTGTTCGTGTCCTTTTTGTGAAAAATGGGTGGTGTCATTTATGTAATTGATATAGCTGGAAGAACTTTGTTCGATTATTTTCATAGCGGCTAATAAAGGTTGTAATACAGGGGTGGAGTAGGGGGGATTCGAACCCCCGGTACCCTTTTAGGGGTACACCCACTTTCCAGGCGGGCACCTTAAGCCACTCGGCCACCACTCCAAATAATTCCTTCTATAAAAATAGAGTTTTTTTTATATCAGAAAAATAAAACAGTTTTATTGAGTGGTTGATTGACTGCATTATTTTGCAAAATTTTTATATAAAACAACTCAAAACTTGGTGATTAATCAATACAAATTTAATAATTTTTTATTGGTTAACAAATAATTATATGGTATTTCAGGCCCGATGAAACATTGGCCTGTTAAAAATAATTTTATCTCTAGGAATATAAAATAATAACAAAAATGTCTTATTTAGGTCTATTTTTTATCAAAAATGAACAACGTATTGTATATATACAAATTGGTATTTATAATTCGTATAAAATATGTTTTATAGTACTAATTTGTAATCAATTGAGATATGGCACCATTTCTAAACATACCATTTTACATGGTGGTTTCTTTTCTTATAACGTCAGTTTCGGATTAGACTTATTGTAAACCAGTTGTATATATATTAGCTATAGCCGGTTTTTTCTCTTTTAGTGAATAAGCTGTAATACCAGCTATTAAATTGACAATAAAATTAGGTATACTTCTATGCCTGGAGTGTTCTATCTGACTAATATTTTTAAGCTGATCGATAATGGTTTCAATGATAGATCTCTTTCGAAGCATTAGCTTATCCCAGATAGGCATGAAAGCATTTTTCATATTTTTTCTGATTTGAGTAATCAGTTCTATGCCTTTTCCCATAAGTTTTTCAAATAATTCTTTACTCAAGTAGCCTTTATCAGCAAATACTTTTCCGATCAAATTTTTACATAAGTTTTCTACTGGCCATCTATCATTGGACTTACCTGTAGTAAGAGAAAAATTCATAATTTCTCCTAAATCATTGACAATCAAGTTTAATTTGATTCCGTAAAACCATCCAGTAGTAGTTTTACCTTTACTAGCAATTGTCTAATACTTATGAGCATAAGCTCTTTTTATATTACAAACCTTTATAGCGGTTGAATCCATAAAATAACAGCCTGTTCTCGTTTTAGAAAGACTTTGAGAAAAAAAGTAAAATGGAACTACTGTTCTTTGAACTAGGGATATAAATCTACTATAGCTTACTAACTTGCAAAAGTCATTAGAATGAAATTGTTGTAAATGAATATAATACAACTTAAAATTTCTAAAGCCAATTACATGAAAAGCAATTAATATTGTCATTATTTCGCTCAAAGTCAGTGAACATGTTCTAGTAGGTTTTCTATCTGAAGTAGGTAACAAATGTGATTCCATATAAGGCATAAATTTTATAAGAAATTCATCAACAGCGTAATATATTTCAACTAATTTTGATACATTCATATCCGGCTCCTTTGGTTTTTATGATTATTTTTCAATCCCACAAATTTAAAACACAAAGGAGCTTTTTATACTCTTTTCTTAATTTCTAATCCAAAACTGACGTTTATACTAACTTTAGTAGTAGGTATTTACTTTAGTCGAAAAATTACCTCTTTTCGGCAATATGCTATAGGTGATAAACAATTTGCCACCGCTACTTTAGTGGCTACTGTATTAGCTACTGCTTATTGAGGGGGCGGTTTGATACGTTCTGTACAGCAAGTCCACAATCTTGGCCTTTACTGGATCATCTTGACGCTTTTGGCTGGATTTGATCTTTATATTATCAGTAGGTTGGCCTTATATATGGGTCGGTTTATGTATCACCTTTCTATGCCAGAAACGATGGGTAGCGTATATGGAAAATATCCACGCATGATTACAGCATTATCTGGCATTTGCGATGCGATTGCTATGATTGCTGCGCAAATCAGTGCCATGTCTTTGTCCATCAATATGTGTTTAGATGGCGTGTCTCCTAAAGCGATTACCATTGTAGTTTCCCTAATCCTTATCCTTTATTCTAGTTTCGGCGGTATTCGTGCAGTTGTTTTTACAGACTTATTGCAATTCATAACTTTTACCGTCATCATTCCTATTTTAGCATGGTTTATTTTTAAAAGCACAGGTAAATCAATTCTAGAAATCATTCCTTTTTTACAAAGCCAGGAAAAATTTCAATTTAGTAGATTATTTCATTTTGATACAAATTTAGTAGCTATGGGATGTCTTTTGCTCAGTTTTTTAATGGGTTATATAGAACCTCCAACTATGCAGCGCATCTATATGTCTGCCAACTCGATTCAGGCTAGAAAAGTTTTTTTCTATTCTACTCTTTTCAGTTTTATTATCACCATTTTTATTATTCTAATTGGTCTATTTGTCTTTGTAAGTGCACCAGAATTATCAGTACCAGCTATTTGGGGACATATCATGGCTAATGTACCACCTATTTTTAAAGGAATGGTTTTCATCAGTTTACTAGCCATGGCTATGTCTACAGCTGATTCTAAACTCAATGCCTGCGCTATTATGATTAGCCATGATATGCTGCAAAGTATACGCGGTCCCAAGCAACCGCCTTATACTCACCAGCTCCGATTGGCTACATGGACCAGTGTAATAATTGGTCTATTGGCCATGTTGTTGACTTTTTATTGTAATGATCTATTGAATTTGCTCAAATTAAGTTTAGACTTCTCGCTTCCTATAGCAACTGCTCCTTTTGTATTAGCTGTTTTGGGCTTTCGGGGGACATCTCGTACGGCTTTGATCGGTATGGTAACAGGTATACTATCTATTTTGGCTTGGAACCAATGGATTGAACCCACAACGGGTATCAATGGTTCTTTTATTTGCATGTTAGCCAATGGTATAGCTATGATGGCTGCGCATTATCTATTCAAACAACCAGATGGTGCAGGCTGGGTTCAGCCACTGACGGATGATGCATCTAAGCAAATGCAACAAGTGCATATGCGTAAAAAGGCAGCACGAAAAGAAGCGATTAAAAATGGGTTCATGCATATGAAAGATACTTTAGCTAAGCTTCAACCTAGCCATGCAACCCTCACATGGATGGGGATTTATGTAGTCATTACTAATTTGCTGGCTTACTTTATAGCCTCTATTACCGACCATAGCTGTTGGCTGATACCACAACTATTAGTAGGTGCTTGCTTTTTAGGGTATAGTACGTTTCTCTCTAAAAAAATAACACCTATTCCAGGTTGGATGGTTGCGCTATTTTGGCTAATCGGGTTATCTTTTTGTTTGCCTATCAATGTGCTTTGGCATTGGTGGCATAAAACCACTTTACTCTTAAATTTAGGTTTATTTTTGGCCCATTTGGTGGTAACCTTATTCGTTCTTCCACTATATCTTGGTCTGACTGTTCTAACAGTCACGTTATGCATAGCTATCTACTTGAGTATTTTCTATCCTACCCAGCCATTAGTGCTGGTCCTATCTCCATTAGCCGTTGCGTGGCTACTGTTGCTCTGTTTGGGATTAGGATTACTTATTTTCGCCATTTTTATTAACCTTAAAGTTAAAATGCATACCTCTTTTCAACAGGTAGACTATCTCAAGGATAGAGAAAAAATGCGAACTGCTCAAAAACTTAAGGAAGCACTTTATGACGCAGCTATGGTTCCCTTTACAAGTTGTAGTGCGCCTAAAGGCTATGGTTCTATTTTAGGAAAAGCAGTGCGTAAAATGGAGGAGTCTATCTCCTTTTTAGATAGCAATATGCCTCTTTATAAGCAAGATTTTCAGAGTATTATAAATAAACTTTATGGCTGGGTGGCCTATTTCAATAAAAGAGAAAAGGCTAAGGACCATGCGCTTTTGAAGCTTACTAAAATTAGCTTAGATAAATTGATTGATCAAGTAGAATTTGTGTTGTGCCAAGAGGTTGATGATCCACCTACCATGTTTGTAGAGCAAATAAAAGGGAGAAATAGCGCACCATTTTCTTATATTATATGTGATATTCATCAAGTTATCTACTCATTGGTGCAGGCTGTCTTACGGGTGAGTGGAAAGTTAGATGGTGTCAGTGCACCCATGGTTGGCATACAACTGCATGCGACTGCTTTGCAGTTTAAGCAATCAGATCCTATAGGCGATGGCCATCCTACCTCTATGCTTTTTCAGGCTATTGGACTAGTCATTCGTAATGGTGCAATCACTTCTGATATACTTCCCAAGGTCAAGCCTTTGTATGATGATAGAATGGGTGTAATGAGCTATGAAAATCACCAAGAAGTACCAATATCTATAGATCTACAACAAGAAACCATATCCAGTATGATTCGTGCGCATTATGGCTATTTGGAATATCCTTTTAATAGGAAGCAACAAGCCATGCTGTTGGTACTTCCTATTGATGGAGCAGCAATTCGTGATAAGATGATGGTCAAGCTGCCTATAGATTGCCTCACCTCAGAGACGCCTGTTACCTCTAAAGAGCAGGCTGATTCTATGATGGTATTAATGCAGTTCCATGACTATGTCTGCAAATTTGCCCATGAAGTAGACCCTATTGATGCTAAAACAATTTCAAATCTACTTTTATTACTCAGGCAGTCTTTCGGCTTTAAACGCCATTTCTCAGGTCAATTGTTTTATGTACGTGTAGTAGGTATTGCCAAATTGGTAGTAGAATGGGTTTTCCATTCACCTAAAGTGATTTATGCTTCTTTGTTATATGAATTGGTCCGCCATACCTGTGTACCACTTTCTTATATCAAGGATCATACAACTTAGGTGTTTATGCTTTTGTATTAAATGTTTTAAGCGTAGATAAACGGAAAGATTTAGACCATCCTTCGTTGTTTTATGTTCAGAATCATTTAAAAGAAGCTATTAAAAAAGATCATATACAGCTTTCTGTTCTTTTTATCAAATTAGCCGAACGGCTCTATGACTTACGTCACTCGGAAGGTTATATTATGCTGGAAGAAGTAAAGTATATGGCTCAGGAAACCCTTATTGTGGATGTTAAGCTGGCAAATAAGTATTTGGGTTCTGAAATAGCAGAGGCATTAACTACTGCAGCCCAACAAGCATTGAAGACCTATTACCGTAAAACGGCTAGATAGGTACCCCCTTGATAGGGGGAATGGAATCACATCTAAAGGGGCAATGGAATCACATCTAAATTAGAATTTACAAAAATTTATTAAATTTAAAGCCATCCAGCAAATAAAATTGTTTTTTCCAATTCAGTAAAATGGACGCAGTTTTAGTTGGTTGCTTTTAACATGTTTTAAATGGCTCAACCAGGTTACTATACTGGCAAAACTTCTTTAAATCAAAAATATATGCGAGAGCAAATGGCGAAACAAAATTTAAATATTGATATAAATAAAAGAGATGGCCATGGAAACACGCCACTTCATTTGGCAGTTTTTAAAGGTGATGTGCAACAGGTTAGACTATTGTTGCAGAATAAAAAAATGGATGTAAATGCAAAAAATAACCATTATGACACTGCTATACATTATGCCGTTTCTGAGGAGCATGTAGCGTTGATTAAAGTATTGTTAGAAGAATCAACCACTATTGATGTAAATGTAATAGATAAAGATAGCTATGCTCCCCTTCATTATGCATCATGCAACGGCTGTTTAGAGATGGCAGAGCTATTGCTAAAACATATAAATATTGATGTGAATATCAAAGATAAATATGAAAATACGCCATTGCATTATGCTGCATTTGAGGGCCATTTAGAAGTACTTAATGCATTGCTAGCAAATAAAAGCATTAATATCAACATCACAAACCATCATGGCAATACGCCATTATATTATGCAGCATCTAAAGGTCATTTAAAGCTCGTTGAACTATTGGTAGCCAGTGAAGGTATTCAGATCATGGTCAAAAATAAATATGGAAGAACCCCGTTTGATGCGGCTAACTGGAACAGTCATCCTGAATGTTATGAGGTATTATATAGCGCCATCCATCAAAAAGAATTATAATAATCATTTGGTTCCTTCTATAGAATTTTCTGTATAAGTTACGCACTTCTGCGTCAGAAGACAAGCAAAATTTTTAAAATGAGCAATCTGTTGATTGGCGTTTAAATCACTTAAAATATTTCTATAACTTAGCGTTTAGCATTAATCTTTATATCCATTGCTTTTATCTTTCACTTGTTTGGTATCTATTTTGGGCAATTGCTTAAGAGAGTCCATATCATTGTTAGATACTCCTCCATCCTATGATGAAGTAGTATGGATCTATTACATAGTGGCTTATCTTTATTAAGATCTCTACATAAACTAATTTTAGCAAGACAACTATTGGGCGCTTGTTGGAGGTGCCCAAGTACCTTCAAGACGCTTATGCCAGAGCCAATTAGGGACTTCCCATTGGAATATTCCGCAGGATCGTGTAGAGCATAGTATAATCTATTTAATTTTTCGTGATCTATTCTTTTTTAGTATACTTATTAAAGTAATATATTATATGAATGGTTATGCAAATCATTAAGCGTTGTCACTTTCTAGTAGTAAAGCTATTTAGCTCGCTGTTAGGTTGGTTTATCTCAATACTCCCTATTTTTCCAGCAGTAGATGAAAAAGCACTTGAAATTCTAAGTAAAACTTCTGCTTACTACCAAAGCCTAGAGAACTTTAGTGCAACCTATAATTTGACCATTCAGTATCCAGAAGAGGAGACGATTAGCCATGCTAAAATGTGCATCACTGCTCGAGGGCCACAATATAGATTATCCTATGAACAAAAAGAAACTATAACAGATGGAGAGACGGTCTGGGTATACGATAAAGCGTTAAAAGAAGTCACCATTAGCGAATATACTAAAACAGATTCTGATCTGAATTTTGCTGAATTATATAATCTCTATCAAGAAGGCTATTTATCTGTTTATGTCGGGGAACGTATCGTACATAAAGCCAAAAATATCATGCGAGACATAGTCCAGTTAACGCCTCTTCATGAAGATAGCAGCTGTAAAAGTATTACATTGGAGATCGATCGTACTACCACACAAATTCATAGATGGGAAGTAGTACAAAACGAAGAAACAAGGTATATTTGTACAGTTTGTAGTTTTTCTGTGAATATTCCCTTACCAGATGCTTACTTTACATTTGATATGGTTGGCCATGGAGACTTAGAAATAATAGATCTACGAGAAAATGAAGAAGGGATGGATGTAGATGAGATGTAGCATTTAAATGGTTACATCCTATAACAAAAATAGTATAACCTTGTTGTTCTTATTCAAATAAATGGCTAGTCGTAAGGTAACAGGTTCAATGGCCTATCCAGGTAATTTTTCTTATATATATTACTAATTTATGGAAATGATTCAAAAACATTTAGATCAAGCTGCGTGTAATATGGATAAAGCTTATATACATGCACAAGATGCTTTTGCAAAAATTAATGCTGGACGCGCACTTCCTACTATGTTACACCATTTGATGGTAAGCTATCATGGCCAGCCAACCTTATTGCACCAATTGGCTTCGATTGCTACCATTGATCCGCGTACTTTGACTGTTCAACCATGGGAACAAAGTACGATTCCCCATATAGAAAAAGCGATTGCAGAAAGTCAACTTGGATTTTCTACCAGAAATGATGGACGTATGGTAATGGTTACCTTGCCACCTCCTTCTGAAGAAAGACGCAAGACCTTGGTAAAACTCATTAAAAGTGAAGCAGAAAAAGGAAGAGTAGTGATTAGAAATCTTCGCCGTGATTATAAAGAAATATTAAAAGCTACCCAAAAGGATGGTATACCAGAAGATGCTATAAAAAGGGCAGAAAAAAAATTACAAGATCTTACAGATGGCTACATTGATAAAATCAATCATCTTTTAACCATAAAAGAAGCAGATCTGATGGCTGTGTAATGAATGAACGCAAAGTGCATGGTCTAGCGCAATCGCTCCTGTAGCTTGGTTGCTATTTTTTCATAACTATTTTGCGTCATTTCAATCTATATACTATTTAGTCGGCCCTGAAATACCATATAATTATTTGTTAATCAGCAAATAAATGGTTAAATTTATATATGGTTAATAACCAGTTTTTAGGTTGTTTTGTATAAAAAGCTTGCAAAATAAGGATGAAATCTAAGAAAATAAATAATAGCCTTGAGCGTTTGTTTGAGCAACGCTTATCTAGTTTTCTCAACCCGAAACATCCATTATTCCAGTTATCTGATTCGATTCCTTTTCACTCCTTATCATCAGATTTAGACCGCGGTTTTAGCTATGGACCTGGTCAACCTCCTTTGCCTATTCGTTTAATTATAGGTCTTCTCATTATCAGTCATATGTATAATATTTCTGATGAACAAGTAGTGGTTAGATGGGTAGAAAACCCTTATTGGCAATACTTTTGTGGATATGATTATTTTCAGTTTAAGATGCCTTGTAACCCCAGTTCATTGACCCGTTGGCGCCATAGATTAGGTCAAGAAGGTCTCAATAAGATTTTATCTATGACTATAGACTTAGCGCTAAAAAAAAAGTACTGACCCGAAAAGAACTTGAAAAAGTTATAGCTGATACTACTGTAATGGAGAAAAATATCCGTTACCCAACTGACTCTTCTTTGCTTAATAAATCCAGAGAAAAATTGGTCAGTATAGCCAAGAAAACAGGTATTAAACTGCGTCAAACTTATCAGCGTTTAGGTCTATCTATCAAACGTAAAGTTGATTGCTATGCTCATGCTAAACAGTATAAACGTTTATCTAAAGGCATTAAAACATTAAAAACCTATCTTGGTAGAGTAGTCAGAGATGTAGAACGTTCTATACAATCCTCTGATGATCTAATACGGAATCAATTTACCAATCTACTATCTATAAGTAAAAAACTTATAAACCAATACAAAAAAAGTAAAGATAAAATTTATAGCATCCATGAACCATCCGTCTACTGTGTAAGTAAAGGTAAGTCTAAACATCCTTATGAGTTTGGTTGCAAGGTACAATTTACAGTAACGCATAAAAAAGGTTTAATTGTTTCAACAGAAGCAATACATCCTAATGCTTACGATGGCCATACTTTGCAGAAGAGTTTATTACAAGCCGAGCAATTATCTGGTACCAAAGTAAAGTATGCTTTTGTAGATAAAGCCTACCGGGGTAATAATATACCTGTTAGTGAATGTAATATATTTATAAGTGGTTCTAAAAGGGGAATAACGCCTGCACTAAAAAAAAGCTAATAAAAAGAAGATTCTTCTATTGAACCGCATATTGGTCATATGAAATCCGATGGTAAATTATCTGTTAACTATTTGAAAGGTATTCTAGGAGATAAACTTAACGTTATTTTATGTGCTATTGCTCATAACCTACGACTGATTACAAGAAAGTTATTCTTAACACACTCACAATCACATAAATTAAAACCTATATAATTAAAATTCTTAATCCAAAACCAGTTATACCTATATCTTGGGTAGGAAAAATAGAGCGCCTGCTAAACCATAAATATTGTAAAAAAAGATCCATTCAATAAATTTATTCAAAAATAATATTTCAGGGCCGACTATTTATAATCAAATTGGCTAAATCTTTTATAGATTCCCTAGATGGTAGCTTTAAGTTAAGTCTAGGAAGCGACCATACCATTTACTTTTAAACCAGTAGGATAATAGACCATGCTCACCATAGCAAATTTACATGTAAACATAGAGGGTAAAAAAGTACTAAATGGCGTAAACCTTCAAGTAAGCGCAGGTCAGATACATGCTATTATGGGACCTAATGGTGCAGGTAAAAGTACCTTAGCAGCTGTTTTAGCTGGTAAAGCTGGGTATGAAGTTACACAAGGCAGTATACTGCTACATGGTCAGGATCTATTGCAGCTAACGCCAGAAGCCAGAGCGGCACTTGGTCTTTTTTTAGCTTTCCAATATCCGGTTGAAATTCCCGGTGTAACGACTACTAATTTTTTAAAAACAGCCATCAATCAAATAAGGAAACAGAACGCCTTACCCCCTTTAGATGCCGTTGCTTTTCTAGAACTTTTAAAAGAGAAGCGGAAACTACTCCGTATGGATGATACCTTGGTACAGCGTTCACTCAATGAAGGTTTTTCAGGAGGCGAAAAAAAAAGAAATGAAATGTTGCAAATGGCGCTCTTAGCGCCTTCTTTGGCTATCCTGGATGAGACTGATTCTGGTCTAGATATTGATGCGTTAACCATTGTATCAGAAGCCATTAATCAGTTGCGTAGTCCAACCAATGCGATGGTCTTGATTACCCATTACCAAAGGCTATTGGATCATGTGGTTCCAGATTTTGTCCATATTTTCTATGATGGAACCATTATACAATCCGGTGATTGTACACTTGCCAAACGATTGGAGAAAGAAGGATATAGCTGGATTGCACAACTCACCTAATTACCATCTATGAAGGCATTTACAAATTGGTTGACAGATATTTTTAAAAAATTTTCTCTTACCGATCCTTTCTATTCAGAAAGACTATGGGCATTTCATAGGCTCAATCAGCCTGATTTTATAGCCAGCCAAAGAGAACATTATAACAACCTGGGTGAAATCGTTGAGTTATGCATCCATCAGCCCTACGGGTATCCTATATCTAAGCAAGCTTGTTCCCCAGTGGAAGTGGGTGGATATACTGATGTAATTCAAACCGTAACCCTGACTTTTGTAGATGGAATATACGCGGATTTGCATGGCCTCCCTCAGGGCGTGGAGTTGCACAAGTTACTAGATCTGCCACTGCTAAAACAGAAAGAGGTACTGACGGCCTATATGGATGATATTCGGTCCAGTGATGATCTATTTGTCCTATTGAATAGAATGTTGTCTCAAGAAAGCTATCTACTGGAGGTTACAGAAGATATACAAAAAGTGATTGTCCTGCAACATATTGTGACCGATTCTGCCCGCCATGTAGTACCTCAGCTGATGATTAGCTTAAGCCAAGCCAGTAAAGCAACTATAATAGAAAATTGGTATACCTTATCGCATAATCCCTATGCTTTGGTCAACCATTTTACCCATATTTTATTAGAAGAAAGGGCCCATCTATCGTATCATACCCTTTATACAGATTCCCCATCTTGTTATCAAGTCAATAGCCTCTATTGCAATCAAAAAGCCCATACCACCTTTACCCATCATACATTTGCCTTTGATACTGGTATGTTGCGCATGCACCTTAAAGCGCAGATCAATGGCAGTCATGCCCGTACTATGCTATATGGTTTATCAACGCTTGGTGTAAAAGAAAAAGTAGCGCACCAAATCCAAGTGATTCATAGTGAACCCCATAGCTTTAGCCAACAACATTATAAATCCATCTTAGCTGGTCAGTCAACAGGCAGTTTCAGTGGTAAAATTTACCTCACACCTGCCGCACAGCAAACCAATGCTTATCAAACCAATAATGCCCTTATTCTATCCGATGCGGCCCGCCATTACGCCAAACCACAATTGGAAATCTATGCAGATGATGTGAAATGTTCCCATGGTGCAACGACTGGACAATTGGATCCTGCACAACTATTCTATTTGCAATCACGTGGC
The DNA here is from genome assembly GCF_000689375.1 of Cardinium endosymbiont cBtQ1 of Bemisia tabaci. Classification (GTDB taxonomy): domain Bacteria; phylum Bacteroidota; class Bacteroidia; order Cytophagales; family Amoebophilaceae; genus Cardinium. The sequence goes on from NZ_CBQZ010000001.1 coordinate 281,932, forward strand.
ATAGCAGCTCCTTTAGCCAAAAGATTATTATTGGAAGCGTTTGGTAGCACCATCATTGGTTCTGTTTCTTTACCCATATTACAAGATTATGTATACGGTAAGCTCGTAGCAAAGCTTGTAAAATTGTAGTATATTTTGCCTATTAACCTACTAAATTGCTCCCGATGTTTGCTGCTCGTCCCTTAGATATAGATCAAATTAGGGCTTTTTTCCCTATTCTAAATCAGCAAGTTTATAACAAACCCCTGGTCTATTTTGACAATGCTGCTACCGTTCATAAGCCTTTTTTAGTTATAGATACTGCCTGCCGTTTTTATCAGGAGTATAATGCCAATATCCACCGTGGGATGCATGCCTTAGCTGCTCGCGCCACTACCGCTTTAGAGCAAACCCGATCTGCGGTGCAAAAATTTGTACATGCCCCTGAGGTAGAAAATATTGTTTTTACTTCAGGTACTACAGAAGGTATCAACTTAATTGCATCCACTTATGGAACGATGGCAGTGGGTGAAGGCGATGAAGTAGTCATTTCTGAAATGGAGCATCATGCCAACCTTATTCCTTGGCAATTGCTTTGCAAACGGCAAAAAGCTACTTTAAAGGTGATTCCTATAGATGATACAGGACAATTGGATCTAACCCATTGTACCTTTTCCCCCCGGACCAAAATCGTTGCACTAACCTATGTGTCCAATACGTTGGGCACCATTAATCCCATTAAAACCATTATAGACCAAGCACATCAAGAAGGTGCCATTGTCGTCATTGATGGTGCACAGGCCGTGGCCCATATGCCCATTAATGTTACCGACCTAGATTGTGACTTTTTTGTCTTTTCTGCCCATAAGGTCTATGGTCTAACTGGGTTAGGCATTCTATATGGGAAAAAAAAGTGGTTAGAAAAGATGCCGCCCTATCAAACAGGTGGCGGGATGGTCCAACAAGTTAGCCTAACAGAAGTGCGCTATCATGATCCTCCTTATAAATTTGAAACAGGGACACCACCATTGGCTTCGATTATCTCTTTTTCAGAAGCCCTCAAGTTTATTTCAAGTATAGGCTATGCCAAACTAGCTGTCCATGAAGAAAGCTTGCTTGCCTACGCATTGGCTGCTTTGGCGCGTATGCCAGAAGTAAGATTGGTGGGGACGGCTAGCCATAAAGTAGCTATTATTGCCTTTAATTTGACCAATATGCACCATTTAGATGTAGGTCTATTTTTAGATGCCGAAGGTATTGCGGTTCGTACAGGCCATTGTTGTACGCAGCCACTTATGCAAAGATTTGGGATAGACGGTCTAGTCCGAATTTCTTTTGCGGTCTATAATACCATTGAAGAAATTGACCTATTTTTAGAGATATTGCAACAAATTATTCATAAAGGAAACCGTTCATATGGTAAAAATAGTAGGTAAGACCATTCGTCAACATCAAGACCAAATCATAGATGCCTTTAGCACTTTCTCCGGTGATAGAGTCGCTATGCTAGACTATCTTATTGATTTAGGCGATACATTGGCCCCTATGGATCCCTTGTATAAGACAGACCACTATTTGGTACAAGGCTGTATGTCTAAGGTATGGGTAGCCGATAAACTTATCGCAGAACGACTATTTTTTCAAGCCGATAGCAATACGGCTATTACAAAAGGGTTAATTAGTTTGTTATTGAAGGTATTATCTGGCCAATTTCTGCAAGATATTATAGAGGCAGATCTCTATTTTATAGAAGCAATTGGGATAAATGCATTGATCGGATTTCAGCGTGCCAGTGGGTTGGCACATATGATTAAAACCGTGAAAATAAGAGCTTTAGCAAATAATCCAATCATCTGTCATGCCTAGTTTTGGGCTGGTTTAAGTATCATCTATTATGACCACGTATACTAAAAACTTAGAAGTAGAACCATCTAGTCTTTCTACCCCTGACACAGTCGCGGTCAATGCAAAATATCCTCCCCACGCTTTAGATTTAGAAGAAGGCGTATTAGGTGCGTTGATGCTGGAAAAAGAGTCCCTAGTCAGTGTTATTGATCTTTTACGACCTGAGAGTTTCTATAAAGAATCTCATCAAGAAATCTATCGAGCCATCGTACGACTGTTTAATGACTCAGAACCGGTAGATATGCTTACAGTAGTCAATCAATTGCGTAAAGATGGTAAATTAGCTGCAGTAGGGGGGAGCTATTATGTAAGTTACCTAACCACACGTATTAGTTCTTCGGCCAATATCGAATTTCATGCTAGAGCTATTTTAGAATATGCCATGCGCAGAAGGTTAATAGAAATTTCTATTATGGTTCAGAAGTATGCCTACGATCCTACGATGGATGTGTTCAATACATTAGATCGTACCGAACAGGCACTATTTGAGGTTTCTGATGGAAATATTCGCAAACGCTATCTAGAAATGCGTTCATTATTGGTAGAAGCTTTTGATAGTTTGTCCAATCGTCGTACATCTGCCAATGGACTTACCGGTATCCCCACTGGGTTTACTGCTTTAGATCGTGTTACCTCTGGTTGGCAAAAGTTTGATTTAATTATTATTGCCGCTAGGCCTGGTATGGGTAAAACTGCTTTTGTACTTTCTGCTTTACGCAATGCAGCTATAGACTATAAGACCCCTGTAGCTATTTTTTCTTTAGAGATGGGGGCATTACAATTGGTAAATCGATTGATCTCATCTGAGGCAGAGCTAGCGGGTGAAAAAATAAAACAAGGTAAGTTAATGGATCATGAGTGGGAACAATTGCTGCATAAGACCGCTGCACTTTCCAATGCCCCGATTTATGTAGATGATACGCCTGCACTATCCGTTTTTGAATTGCGTACCAAGTGCAGAAGACTTAAGGCCAAGCATAATATTCAGCTAGTGGTTATTGACTACTTACAGCTCATGTCTGGCGATGCCCATAGGGGGGGAGGCAATCGTGAGCAAGAGATTGCTTCAATTTCACGTGCCCTTAAAAGCATAGCCAAAGAATTGGATATTGCGGTGGTGGCACTTTCACAATTAAGTCGAGCGGTAGAAACCCGTGGAGGCAGCAAACGGCCTCAATTATCTGATTTACGTGAATCTGGTTCGATTGAACAGGATGCAGATCTGGTTTTGTTTTTATATAGACCAGAGTATTATGGATTAACAGAGGATGAGTTAGGCAATCCTACACAGGGTTTGGCAGAGGTTATTATCGCCAAACATCGGAATGGTGCATTAGATCAGGTTCATCTGCAATTTATGGGCCGATACATGAAATTTATGGATGCGGATATGCCTCCTTCTACTGGTCAACCGGAACAGTTTGTCATTCGCTCGAGCAAAGCCAATGGATTAAATGATACATTTGAATTGTTGTAGGCGATGTATGATACAATTCCGCTTGGTTATGATCTGTTTGTTTAATACTGTTTATATAGTACCCTCAATTCTGGATGTTTTAACAGGCCCATGATATATTGCCTAACATTTTGGCTAACTCCAACAATCCTAATTTCGGTTTTATTATTTTTTGGTGTAGGTTTATAATAGTCTTTATTTTTATTTGTACAAATTTACCAATTTTAGGATTACATTTAAACTACTGTACCTAAATTGCCTTGTTAAGGCTACGCTTATTCATCTCCTAATGGATCCATCTTTTTTAATTCTTCTTTATAGTCTTCTGTTTTCTGGGAAATCCTCTTTCTTGAATGTAGTATGTTGTTTTTATATCTCTCTGTCATCGCTGCTTGAGTGTTTAATCGCATTTCTAGACTATTGGTTGCTGTACGATTATCCAAATGAGTCCGTGTAATATCGTTTATGGTTTTTTCCTCTAATTCTTTTAAACAAGTTATACACTTGTTTATTAAGGAATTAATCTTATCGACTTCCTGATTGAGTTCCTCTTCTGTTTTGGGTTCAAATTTACAATCCTTTCGATAGAGGCCCTTATTAGCTATCATATTTTTCAATGTATTAAAATCAATCATGAAATTTACTTGATTCATCTGAGATTTAATATTATTAAACCGACTATCTATTTTCTCTATGTTCATTAAGATATCTATCAAGAATTTTTTGTTGTTTATGCATTGTGTCTTAAATTCTTTCATCAGATTTAGTTCGTGACTTGCTTTAGACTTTAAGTCCAAGAACGTTCTTTTTATATTGTTTAATTTTATATACTCACTAATCGATACCTGTTCTCTGGTACACTCTATAAATTTGATACAATTTTGTTTTTGTTCTTGACAATCTATATTTTCTTGTATGGTACGGCCCAAATATTCAATATATTCAATAGCTTTGTTTAGTCAGCGTAGTAAGATCATGATTTGGCTTATCTGCATTGCCTTTCTGATAACTTCTTTCTAATTTTAATGCTGATTTCAATGCTTTTATTTCTTTCAATGTTAACGTTGACAACTTTGACAGGAATTCCTTTTGTAGTGAATTTTTAGAAATTGGGATTATATCAATTTTTTGTCTATGTAGTAATGGAGCTAAGATGTTTTCTTCCATTTTTTCTATGACTTTTTGATTGCTTATAAAATTTTCTATATACTTAACGATTTTTGATATATCCTCGTGAAGTGCTATATCAGTATAGGATATATTATATACATCCAAAGCTTGACTAGTAATATTAGGACAAGTCCCTCCTGGTTTTATCTGTGATAGTAAGTTTGTATTCTCTGGCTTAATAGTCCTAATATCATCTTTAGCAACTACACCTGTCTCAGGTGATGATAGAGTTTCTTCTAAGGCCAACAGGACTATTAGGTTATCTTTCTGCTCTAGGGATAATGGAGGTACGGGTAAGCTAGTTGAACTATCTTTAGAGGGTAATGGTGCTTTTTGCAGCCTATTTTCCAATAGGTTTGGTTGCGCCAATGCTATACTAGTAGGTTTGGTACCACTAGGCTCCTGCTTAGTAAGTGCGTCCTTCACATGTAATCGCTTAACGCTTTGTGAGGGTAATAGCGGTGCCCATAGCGGGTCTACTTCCCTTCTTAATCTTAATGGTAATGGGTCAGAAAAGTGGTTGCTTGTATTGGATTTGGGAAAAACTTTTTCTAACTTAGGTGCATTTCTATTTTTTCTGCTGCATCCAAATCCTGTGCTAAACAGTAAGCAACTGCTGCACAGTCCTATTAAAAAAGAAGTAGAAAAAAGTTTTTGAGGGAAAAAGTAAGCAAAAATACCACGAAAAAAAGTAGTTTTAGTGCTGTCTAGACTGGTCTTATCGGTTTGTAGATGCATATCGTTCATATTTTTTTACTTTTAGTAATTTTTTAATGATTACTTGACTATATAATTAGACTATAAAAGAACAATATGTTTTTTTATTTAAAACTCCAAGTTTTTTGTTTTGCCTACATTAAATAAATAATACAATGGTTGCATTCCTATTTAAAGATATGGCTCAAAGAGTCCATTAAAATATATATTTAACATTTAGAAAACGGATAATCAGGTAAATGGCTTAAAGAAAGTTGCAAGCTACGCGGCACTTAGTGCAGCCTCTACTGCTTCTATGACTTTTGGGGCTACAGGATCCGTTGCAGAGGCAAACCACGTAATGCATTGGCCTTCTTTTCCTATCAAATATTTATGAAAGTTCCATTTTGGCCGTCCGCACCAAGAAACTTGTGTAGCGGCCCATGCGTAGAATGGATGAATGGATTTCCCACGAACAGCTGTTAGCTGGGTAATCGGAAAAGTAAGGGGACCCCATTCTTTTTGTATAGCACTTCCTATATCACAAGGCTTTTCAAATTCTTGCTTGCCAAAACTTTGAGAAGATACCCCAAGCACTGTAAAACCATCGACATGGTACCGGTCATGCAGCTTTTGTAAGCCATCAAATTGACGGGCAAATCCACAGCGCGAAGCCGTATTCACCACCAAAACTACCTGGCGAATGCCACTACAAAGATGAAAAGAAGTGCCATCTAACAGCGTAAATAAAAAATCTTTATGACTGTTCGTATCTACTATACCCATACTTTTACGACTGCTTAAAAGAAAAGAGTTTAATTGGCTGAATAACTAAAAAATTACTTAGCTCACAAATTTACGCTACTTTTAGTCAAAATCAAAATCAAAATGCTATTTTTTGTACGTAAGGCTCATTTGTATATTTGAATGACAGATTAGAATTTTTCGGTCCACTATAATTCGTCTTAGATTAGCGTTAATCTATTGACTTTACGATTTTATTTTTATAAAATTGAAGCATTCATTTATTACAAATAAACGACCATACACAACATAGGTATATTGCAATTGTATAAAAAATTTTCTCATGCCCTATCGGTAATATCTTGCTTTATTGTATGGTGTACTTCTTGTAATCAGTTAACCAGATATGGTATGCAGTCTATCCATGAGGGGGTGCATGAGGCTGAAGATATTCCAGTGAATAAAGGAAATAGGTATGGTAACACTCCTCTTCATATTGCAGCGCAAAGTGGTAATGAAAGAGAAGTAAGGAATTTACTAAAAGTTCAAGGAATTCAGGTCAATAAAAAAAGTCATTCTGGAAGTACCCCTCTTCATTTGGCAGCACAAAATGGTCATGAACAAGTGGTTAAAGCGCTACTGGAAGTGCCAGGTATTGACGTCAATGAAGGTACTGAAATTGGCAATACCCCTCTTCATTATGCAGTACGCAACAATAATCTAAACGTAGTAGAAATTCTACTGGAAAGGAAACTTTTGGGTATTAAAATAAATGCAAAAAACATTAATGGAGATACGCCACTGCACATTGCCGCACAACATGGTCATATAGAAATCGTTAGAGTACTACTAAAGGCTGAGGCCATTTTGGTTAATCCAATAGGTGCTAATCGGAATACCCCCCTTCATACTGCAGCAAAAAATGGCCGTGTAGAAGTAGTTATGGCGCTACTGGCATTCCCAGGTATTGAGGTACATGGAAAAAATATTAATGCAGATACGCCACTACATCTTGCAGCAGAAAATGGCTATGAAGAAGTCGTCAAAGTGCTACTGGCGTTTCCAGGTATTGAGGTAGATGCAAAAGGTAACAATGCAGATACGCCGCTTCATGATGCAGCAAAAAACGGTCATGTAGAAGTGGTTAGAACACTACTTTCATCTGGTGCTAATTTAAACGCAAAAAATAATGATAATGCTACTCCATTGCATCATGCAGCATGTAATGGTCATGTAGGTGTATTTAACACGCTACTAGAAAACAAAGGTATAGGTGTGCTCATCAATCCAAAAGATAGGTATGGTAGTACTCCACTACATCGTGCCATACAGTATAGGTTGTCAGTATGCTACTGTTAGCAGGTATTGATGTCAATGTAAAAGATAATGATAATGCTACTCCGCTGCATCATGCAGCATGTAATGGCCATGTAGGTTTATTTAACACGCTACTAGAAAATAAAGATATAGGTATGCTCATTAATGCAAAAGATAGGTATGGTAGTACTCCGTTGCATCGTGCTATACAATATGGTCATGAAGCGATTGTAAGCGTTTTGCTGTCAGCGGATGCTGATGTCAATGCCAAAGATGATGAAGGAGATACTCCATTGCATTATGCAGCAATATATAATCGTGTAAGTACCATTGGTGCATTACTTCAGGAAGGATTAATTGATATTCAATCAATAAATAATAAAGGAGATACCCCACTACATATTGCATCAAAAAATGGACATGTGGCTTGCATAGCTATTCTAGAAAATGCTATGCAAGCTAAATGATAAAAACACTTATTGGTTCTGTTGTCTTTTTTATATTTAAAAAATACATCCACCCCTCTGTTTCCCTGCGTTAAGTCTTAAGTCCAGTAAGTTAATCAATCGAATTAACTTTTTACTTTGTAAGGCTCGATATAATTCGTCTAGGCGACTAATATATTTCTACTAATTTTCATATATTTATAATTGATTCCTTTAGTGATTTGTTCTACAATTTGAATTACTCAATTCAAAACCCAAAGGATCTTTTTCAATCCGTTTTAATCCGTTTTTTAACAAGCTAATATCAAGTTCAGTTTAAAGGATACTTCTATCCCATCCGGCTAAATGAATATATTAGCCCGATGGGCGTAATATCATTGAACAAATAAATGCCATCAATATGCCACAAAAGATTAAAAAAGAGTTAATAGAACGATTACTTACTGATCCTGATATATCATTTACTAGTCAAGGTAATTATGTAGAGGTACCCAATAGGTCAAACCCAGAAGGTTTTAGTCAATCATTGGCTTTATTACTTTCGGAGATACCAGTCATACATTCAGCACAAAAGCCAGAGTTTTTGGTCCATTTCTTCCTTGGTGCTGCACTGACATTACCTTATACTAAGTTAATGGCTGAATTAGATGTACAAGATATATACTTTAAATTAGATAATCCGAAAGATTCTAAGTGGCTTAAACTGGTATTCAGCATACGGGAGAACATAAACGGGAAAGATAATTATAAAGCAAAGTTTATAATAATTAATCGTGGAGATCAGTCAGATAATATTAGATTTACTAATGAAGAAATAAAGGAAATTTATCGTCTATTATCAACAAACGGGGATTGGAATGGAGATACAAAAAACCAATATGGTCATATATTGTATATTGATAAGCCTAAATATAAAACAGATAAAGGATTTAAATTAAGCATATTACCAGAAGAAGGTATTCAACGATTTAATCCACAATCTTTTCAAGGTAGTAGTAGCTCTGAACCCACTTTTACAAAAGTTAAAAAGCACTTTGATGAATCAGATTTTGGTGAAAATCTGGATAAACTAAGCTCGAGTGATGTAAAAAATGTAAAAAAGGGTACAGAAGGTATTTTTAAACTCCTTGGAAATATATATACGCATAAAGATTATACGAAAGTATTAGGCCAATCAGAGGCAGCGTATCATGGATTTATATATGGTTTTTTTCGATCCAACGCTAAATATAAATATGCACTGGATTGTTATGTAGAGCGGATAGCAGGCAAGGGGTATGCTGATTTAATATTATTATCGCGTAAATCAGATGAGGCAGCAGACGATAAAAATATTCCAAGTAATAAGGAAAAGCGATCTATTCCAATAATTGTTGAAATAAAGTCAGGAGGGGGAGCAGATCAAGCAATAGAACAGATCAATCAAGTAGGTTACATATATAATTTACCAAATATTAGAACCAATGCCGAAGATGCAGTGATAGTAGGCGTAGACTTTAATAAAAATGATAAAAATGATAAAACAGCAGATCATAGCAACGATCAGAAAATTAGTGATGTAAAAGTAGAAACAAGGTGTATAGATACTTTTGAAAGAAGTTTAATAGCTGATTTAGTAGTTGATATTAAGGATAATAAGTCAAATGATGAAATCAAAACTAATATCAAAAAAAATATCAAGCATTTGTATTACTCATCTATTAAGAGTACAGAGCATCATTTTTTACGTAATGTATTATTAGGAGAAGTTATTACACTAAATGCTGACTTAGTAGACACAAGCCATGTATTTACATATACATCTCAATTTATTAATGATAAAGTAACCACTATTATACTGAAGCAAAAGGGTAGAAAAGCAGGTATCATACTCAATATTATAGAGAGTAATGGAGAGCCGAATACTCGATCCAAATCAACCTATCAGGCTGAAGGTACGACTTTTGATCAAAATAAGATAGTTCCTGTTGATACCAAATTAGGTATTGAAAATGTATGCGTAGTTACTATGAGAGCCTGTAAATGATTTTGTGTAAGTGCCGTTTTTAGTAGAATCGTTCATCAAATTCTATAGCGAATCGATTCATAGCCGCTCTCCAATCATGTAAAGCCATAGTCCACTTTTGTGATGCCTTTTGTATGGCTAAATATACTACTTTTAATGCAGATTGGTCATTAGGAAAAATCTTACGGTTATTGATTGATTTTCTAATAACACTATTGAGTGATTCTATGGCATTAGTCGTATAAATGATTTTTCGTATTTCGTCAGGATAGTCAAAAATAGTTATAATGTTACTCCAATTTTTATGCCATGCACGACTAATTGCTGGATATTTTTTATCCCATTTGTCACTAAAAATAAGAAGTGCTTCTTCGGCTTGATCAAGAGAAATAGCGCGATAAATAACTTTAAGATCCGATGCAACGGACTTCATGTCCTTATAGGGTACATAGCGTAACGAATTACGAATAAGTAGTCGGCCCTGAAATACCATATAATTATTTGTTAATCAGCAAATAAATGGTTAAATTTATATATGGTTAATAACCAGTTTTTAGGTTGTTTTGTATAAAAAGCTTGCAAAATAAGGATGAAATCTAAGAAAATAAATAATAGCCTTGAGCGTTTGTTTGAGCAACGCTTATCTAGTTTTCTCAACCCGAAACATCCATTATTCCAGTTATCTGATTCGATTCCTTTTCACTCCTTATCATCAGATTTAGACCGCGGTTTTAGCTATGGACCTGGTCAACCTCCTTTGCCTATTCGTTTAATTATAGGTCTTCTCATTATCAGTCATATGTATAATATTTCTGATGAACAAGTAGTGGTTAGATGGGTAGAAAACCCTTATTGGCAATACTTTTGTGGATATGATTATTTTCAGTTTAAGATGCCTTGTAACCCCAGTTCATTGACCCGTTGGCGCCATAGATTAGGTCAAGAAGGTCTCAATAAGATTTTATCTATGACTATAGACTTAAGCGCTAAAAAAAAAGTACTGACCCGAAAAGAACTTGAAAAAGTTATAGCTGATACTACTGTAATGGAGAAAAATATCCGTTACCCAACTGACTCTTCTTTGCTTAATAAATCCAGAGAAAAATTGGTCAGTATAGCCAAGAAAACAGGTATTAAACTGCGTCAAACTTATCAGCGTTTAGGTCTATCTATCAAACGTAAAGTTGATTGCTATGCTCATGCTAAACAGTATAAACGTTTATCTAAAGGCATTAAAACATTAAAAACCTATCTTGGTAGAGTAGTCAGAGATGTAGAACGTTCTATACAATCCTCTGATGATCTAATACGGAATCAATTTACCAATCTACTATCTATAAGTAAAAAACTTATAAACCAATACAAAAAAAGTAAAGATAAAATTTATAGCATCCATGAACCATCCGTCTACTGTGTAAGTAAAGGTAAGTCTAAACATCCTTATGAGTTTGGTTGCAAGGTACAATTTACAGTAACGCAATAAAAAAGGTTTAATTGTTTCAACAGAAGCAATAACATCCTAATGACTTACGATGGCCATACTTTGCTAGAAGAGTTTATTACAAGCCGAGCAATTATCTGGTACCAAAGTAAAGTATGCTTTTGTAGATAAAGCCTACCGGGGTAATAATATACCTGTTAGTGAATGTAATATATTTATAAGTGGTTCTAAAAGGGGAATAACGCCTGCTCTAAAAAAAGCTATAAAAAGAAGATCTTCTATTGAACCGCATATTGGTCATATGAAATCCGATGGTAAATTATCTGTTAACTATTTGAAAGGTATTCTAGGAGATAAACTTAACGTTATTTTATGTGCTATTGCTCATAACCTACGACTGATTACAAGAAAGTTATTCTTAACACACTCACAATCACATAAATTAAAACCTATATAATTAAAATTCTTAATCCAAAACCAGTTATACCTATATCTTGGGTAGGAAAAATAGAGCGCCTGCTAAACCATAAATATTGTAAAAAAAGATCCATTCAATAAATTTATTCAAAAAAAATATTTCAGGGCCGACTAAGTAGAGTAAGGAAGAGGCGCCTAGTTTCCCGGTTTCCCCTACCTCCTCATCAAACCGTACGTGAAGTTTTCCTTCATACGGCTTTCCGATGATCAACGCGAATGTCAACATACACGCAGCATGCGAAGCCTTACCAACTATAGCTAAGATGACCACTGACTTTGTATAGTCCTTGGGTATGTAGCTCATTGGTTGATAGCCATTCATACTTTCTTTTCTTTGCCATATGTTTGACTCGGTTCCAGAGATTTAGCTTTCTAACAACATATCGGTCTATCTTTCTAAATTGTATTGCGCTATTAAGCCAATTATAATAATTAGCCCATCCTCGCAATATTGGATTTAGGTAGTTGATTTTATGAGCCAGGGATGGTTGATAGTCTCTACCAATTTCTTTTCTGATCTTATTTCTTAATGCTGACATGGATTTTCTTGTAGGAAAACCGTAACAAAATTGTTTATCAGAAGACCTTCTGCTTTTGTTCAATACCATCCTTACGCCTAAAAAATTAAACCCTTTTTCAGCTTCCGTAATTTCTGTCTTTTCTTCTGAAAGAGTTAATCGTAATTTACTTAGCATTTGCTTTAATGATTCCATATACGGAAATGGGTCTTTATCTCTGATCAGAATTATAAAATCATCACAGTACCTCACTATTTGAGTATCCCATTCATTATGTTGCTGACGCCAGTATTTATCTAGACTATGTAGGTATATATTAGCAAGTAGCGGTGATATAACTGATCCTTGTGGGGTACCTTTATCAGATAAAGAAGTTTTATCTTGCTTGAATACAGAATGAACGAGCCATCCTTTAATGATTCTTATAATCCACTTATCTCTAATTCTGCGTTGTATTAACTTCAATAGAATTTCGTGATTGATAGTGTCAAAATAAGACGATATATCAGCGTCTATTACTGTCCTATATCCATAGGTTACCCACTTCCTTACTGCTTTTATAGCATCTTGACAATTGCGTTTTGGCCTAAATCCATAAGATCCTTCTAGAAAGTTAGATTCGAATATTGGTTCTATTATCAAATTGACCGCTCCTTGTATTACTCTATCTTTTACAATAGGTATACCAAGTGGTCTAAGTTTACCATTGCTTTTTCGGATATATACTCGTTTCACTGAGCTAGGTTTATATTGCTTACTAAGAAGTTCTTTTTGAATCTCTTGTAAGAATTTTATTACACCATATTCCTTGATTGCAAGTATAGTCCTGCCATCCACCCCAGGAGCACCTTTATTCTTTTGTACCCGAAGCCATGAAACCCATAATACTTCTATTTCACAAACCTTATCATATAGAATGCCAAATGTTCTCTTTTGATCCTTCTTGGCTGCTTGATGTAATTTATTTTGTAGTACCCGAACTTTTTCTAGGGCGCTTTGAGCAAAGGTTTTATCCTCTGCAGTCACCAATTCCTCCATACTTAATAAATTTTGATCAAAGTAGGGGCCCTTCCTTCCTGTAAGGTTATGTTGTCCTTACTATCATCAGTATTATGGCCCCCTCCGACTTCCTTAAATGCAGTACTTAGTATTTCATATTTTTTTTACCTTATAACCAGTACATTATAAATATTACAATCCATGTGCACCTAAGGATCTCCCAAGTTACTGCACAAACATTCTCAATATGTCGCCGTTTTGACGCGGAGAAGTAGACTAGTGGTATCACCTTTATTTCCACTAATCTTGCTGCCTTTACCCGTACATCAGAGGCGATCAGCACTTCTTTCTTCTAGCTCTCCCACTAATACCTGCTAGATATGTAATTACGACGCTACTAATTACGTTCATTTTCATTACGACCTATTGATTTGCCCGCTGACCCAAAGTGGGTGTTGGTCATGCATTGTCAGACATGCTTCATACCAGCAGCTTACGCCGCTAGCATCTGTCTCAGGCTATCCAACTTAAAGGTTTTATTGGTAGGAGAACCTTTCATCTCCTTTGTCTGTGCCATACTTGGCACGCGATGAACAATACATAACTGAATTTTCGTTTTTGGAAATACTGTATTAATAGCATCTGGAAATCCTGTTAATCCATCAACACAAGCAATAAAAATATCCTTAATACCACGATTATTTAGTCGGCCCTGAAATATTATTTTTGAATAAATTTATTGAATGGATCTTTTTTTACAATATTTATGGTTTAGCAGGCGCTCTATTTTTCCTACCCAAGATATAGGTATAACTGGTTTTGGATTAAGAATTTTAATTATATAGGTTTTAATTTATGTGATTGTGAGTGTGTTAAGAATAACTTTCTTGTAATCAGTCGTAGGTTATGAGCAATAGCACATAAAATAACGTTAAGTTTATCTCCTAGAATACCTTTCAAATAGTTAACAGATAATTTACCATCGGATTTCATATGACCAATATGCGGTTCAATAGAAGATCTTCTTTTTATAGCTTTTTTTAGAGCAGGCGTTATTCCCCTTTTAGAACCACTTATAAATATATTACATTCACTAACAGGTATATTATTACCCCGGTAGGCTTTATCTACAAAAGCCATACTTTACTTTAGGTACCAGATAATTGCTCGGCTTGTAATAAACTACTTCTGCAAAGTATGGCCATCGTAAGCATTAGGATGTATTGCTTCTGTTGAAACAATTAAACCTTTTTTTAATTGCGTTACTGTAAATTGTACCTTGCAACCAAACTCATAAGGATGTTTAGACTTACCTTTACTTACACAGTAGACGGATGGTTCATGGATGCTATAAATTTTATCTTTACTTTTTTTGATTGGTTTATAAGTTTTTTACTTATAGATAGTAGATTGGTAAATTGATTCCGTATTAGATCATCAGAGGATTGTATAGAACGTTCTACATCTCTGACTACTCTACCAAGATAGGTTTTTAATGTTTTAATGCCTTTAGATAAACGTTTATACTGTTTAGCATGAGCATAGCAATCAACTTTACGTTTGATAGATAGACCTAAACGCTGATAAGTTTGACGCAGTTTAATACCTGTTTTCTTGGCTATACTGACCAATTTTTCTCTGGATTTATTAAGCAAAGAAGAGTCAGTTGGGTAACAGATATTTTTCTCCATTACAGTAGTATCAGCTATAACTTTTTCAAGTTCTTTTCGGGTCACTACTTTTTTTTTTAGCGCTAAGTATATAGTCATAGATAAAATCTTATTGAGACCTTCTTGACCTAATCTATGGCGCCAACGGGTCAATGAACTGGGGTTACAAGGCATCTTAAACTGAAAATAATCATATCCACAAAAGTATTGCCAATAAGGGTTTTCTACCCATCTAACCACTACTTGTTCATCAGAAATATTATACATATGACTGATAATGAGAAGACCTATAATTAAACGAATAGGCAAAGGAGGTTGACCAGGTCCATAGCTAAAACCGCGGTCTAAATCTGATGCTAAGGAGTGAAAAGGAATCGAATCAGATAACTGGAATAATGGATGTTTCGGGTTGAGAAAACTAGATAAGCGTTGCTCAAACAAACGCTCAAGGCTATTATTTATTTTCTTAGATTTCATCCTTATTTTGCAAGCTTTTTATACAAAACAACCTAAAAACTAGGTTATTAACCATATATAAATTTAACCATTTATTTGCTGATTAACAAATAATTATATGGTATTTCAGGGCCGACTAATTAAATAATAAATATTATATGCAAGGTGCAAATTATTCAAGTATAGTGTTGTTTGGTCTTATGTCTTTGAGTGGAGCTACTTGCCATGAATTAGTTAAACAAAAAGGATCTTCATCTAAATATAAAGTGAGTAGTGTTTCTAAATTTTCAGGTATAAGGACAAATAATCGGATCTAAAAAACAGGTATCTACTTTTGGGAACTTTGCTAAAATTATGGCCGCACAATACCCTAATTTTAAGACAAAAGAGAGAACTAGAAAAAATCAACCACAGACCCGACAGAGCCAATATAGATGTACTAAAGCCACTTAACAGGGTACATGGCCTGGTGTACGTGGAAATGGAATAACATCACGTATGTTTTCCATACCGGTTATAAACAATATCAACCGGTCAAGCCCTAACCCAAATCCGCTATGGGGTATGGTACCAAAACGTCTAGTATCCAAATACCAGTTTAAATCTTGAATAGAGATACCCGTCATTGATTTTTGTAAATAGTCTATGCGCTCTTCTCTTTGGGACCCCCCAATAATTTCTCCTATACCAGGGAAAAGCACATCCATAGCTGCTACTGTTTTGCCATCATCATTTTGTCGCATGTAAAATGCTTTAATATTTTTTGGATAATCGGTTACTACTACAGGTCTTTTAAAATAATGTTCTACCAAATAACGTTCATGTTCTGATTGAAGATCCATACCCCAATCGGTAACAGGATAGACAAATTTACCATGCTTGTTTGATTCAGATTCCTTTAAAAGGGCAATGGCTTCTGTATAGGTAATACAAGCGAAAGGCGCTGCCAATACGAATCGCAACCGTTCTAATAGGGGTAGCTCAGTTGGACTTTGTTCATTTCTATGGCTAAGCAAACGTTGGTTCAAAAAATCTAGTTCTGTGGGACAGTGTTTTAGTACATAGTCTAATACGAATTTTAACAACGCTTCTGCAAGGGAAATAGTATCTTCCAGATTATTAAAAGCTACCTCTGGTTCAACCATCCAAAATTCTGCTAAGTGTCTAGTTGTATTAGAATTTTCTGCCCTAAAAGTAGGACCAAAAGTATAGACTGCTCCTAGTCCCATTGCAGCTGCTTCTGCAGCAAGTTGTCCAGAGACGGTTAAATTGGTAGGGTGATTAAAGAAATCTTCTCTAAAATCAATACTACCATCTAGATTTTTAGGTAAGCGGGCAATATCCAGACTGGTTACACGGAATAATTCTCCTGCACCTTCTGCATCAGCTGCAGTAATAATAGGCGTGTGCAGGTAAAAAAAACCACGCTCGTGAAAAAAATGGTGAATGGCATAACTAACGGCATGTCTAATGCGAAAGACAGCACCAAAAGTATTGGTCCGAAAACGAAGATGTGGCCATGTGCGTAGAAATTCTAACGAATGGGCTTTGGGTTGTAAGGGGTAGCCTGGAGCATCACCTAATAGGGTGAGTTGGCAACCATGTAATTCCACCAATTGATTGCTGCCTTTTGAAGCCACAAGATTGCCAGATACTGCAATACTAGCACCTGTAATCAGTTGATTCAGGAGTGCCTTGGGAAGTGCAGATGGCGCCATAACGACCTGTAGGTTTTGTTGGCAAGAGCCATCATTTATCGTAAGAAATATAACTTGCTTATTGATACGCTTGGTACGAATCCAACCTTTTGCTTCAATTGCACTACCAACTGTGCCAAATTGTAAAAGTTCTTTAATTTTGCGATACAATGTATTCTCTTTATTAGTATAGGAATAGTATAAAAAAATTCATATTTTCTCGGTGTACCTATACAAGATACCCAGTAAAATCTAATCTATAAATAGTTTTTATTTAATCCAACTGAATGGTAAGATGCAGAAGTTACAATTAGAACAACGGCTAACGCAAAGATTATCTGGACAACAAATTCAATTTGTTAAGTTATTGCAAGTACCTACTATAGCACTTAACGACTACATCTCAAAAGAGGTCGCCACGAATCCTTTATTAGATGAGGCAAAAGAGGTAGAAAGTGAAGAAGTATTTTGCATATCCGAACAACTTGCTCAGAATTTTTCTGATTATCGTTCAATTGATTTAAATAAAAAAATATACAAAACAGAGGGTCAACCCACTCGTGACCTTTGGACGCCATCTATTGTTTCACTACAAGAAAAGTTAAGAGAACAACTCCATTTGCTTCACTTAAACAAAGTAGGGTATATAATAGGCGAACACCTAATTGGTAGTTTAGATCAAAATGGCTACCTTTCATGTGATTTGGAAACAGTTGTACAAGATCTTCATGTAATACATTATTTAGAACTTTCTCTAGAAGAAGTTGAAGAAGTATTAAGTGCTATTCAGCATTTAGATCCACCTGGTATTGGAGCCAGAAATCTACAAGAGTGTTTATTAATTCAACTGAAAGTTCAAAATCAAAAAGATCCCCTCGTTCAGTTGTCACAGCGTGTGGTAAGTAGTTGTTTTGAAGCTTTTAGGAAGAAGCACTATGACATCATAGTTAAAAAATTAGGACTTGATGATACAAATCTTTTGAAGAAAGCACTGGCGCATATTGCTCGACTTAATCCCAGACCAGGCGAATATAATAATGGAATAACCTATACCAACGATTATCTTACTCCAGACTTTATAATTTTAGAAAATCAAGGCAAGCTTAGCGTTGAACTGGTGCACTACCCTGTTTATAAGCCACGCTTTAATAAAAGATATCTTAACATACTGGAAACCTATGAAAAAAAGGGCAAACAAGATATAGAAAGTCAGGAGATGATTGCCTTTTTAAGAAAAAATCTAGAGCATGCCAAATGGTTTATGGAAGCACTAAGTCAACGGAGTCAAACACTTTTAAAGACCATGGAAGCAATTTTACAACTGCAATATGCTTTCTTTTCAGAAGAGGAAGAAATGGATAAATTAAAGCCGATGGTTTTGCAACATGTAGCCGATAAAGTTGGTATGGATGCTTCTACTATTTCAAGAATTGTCAACCAAAAGTCAGTACAAGGTAGATTTGGTGTATATCCTTTAAAGTTTTTTTTCTCTGAAGCCATCAACAGATCTACTGGAGAAGATATTAGCAATAAAGTTGTTAAAAACAGAATTTTAGAGTTAATTAATAGTGAGCATAAAGAAAATCCTTACTCGGATGAGCGTATTGTAGGGTTATTGGCAGCTGAGGGATATAATGTGGCACGCCGTACCGTAACTAAGTACAGAAAGCAATTGCATCTACCAGTTGCTAGGTTACGAAAGGCACTCATATAATGTATAAAAAGTCAAAATTTGATACTTTATAGACAGTAAAAGTTATAGTGTATCGTAGTTGCCAAGATTGTGTTATAGCAAACCGAAAAATTCGGATAAGGGATAGGGCTGTACAAAATCAACTACAGAGGCAAGAGCAGTTATCCATTAGCCATCCGTAATTTTTTCCTGATCAGCTACTTGGTCATTAATATGGCTGCGCAACATAAGCAACACAGCTGCTACCATTAAAAAGCAAAAAAGTGCTACCATTAAAAACCCAATGTAGTTACTCTCAAAGATTTGATTCAACCAGCAGGCCAGTCCAAGTAATAAGAACCGCAATCCTAAACCAAATAGGATAAAAGCTGTGGAAAAGATCAACAAGATCCAGCCTACTTTTTTGGCCTTTTTTTTCAGGCTATGCTGGAATGTATAAATTAATACAGCTAACTTTTCTCTTACTAGTTCCAGGATACAAGCCATTCCAAGTAGCTTACTTACTATTTTTACAATTCTAAAAAACATTCTGCTAAAGTGAGATAAATACAAAAGTTAACTTTGGTTGAATAGATTTTCCATGGCTAAGGATATAGGCTATTCCATATGGCAGTTATCCTACTGCTTAGTAACCTTAACAGACATATAGGTCCTATGTATACCATGCGCATTTGTACTAAAAAAGGACTGGTTCTGCATATCATTTTTACAAAGCTTGCCATAGACATATCCAACCAGCGCACCACCCAACTGGGCTAAGTAAGCACCTGCATATTGCGTAGGAAGATGGATAAGCGCAATCAACAGCAAAGCAAGTGCAATATATCTTAATGGCAACGAGAAAAAGAAGCAATATAACCTTAAATTAGGCATCGATACACAAACAGCCACCATAATAGCATAAATGGCCGCTGAAGGACCAGTAAGATCAGTAGCCATGCCCTTAAAAGGTGGCGAAAAGTGATATAGCATACCAAAAACAATTGCACCTACTATTTGTCCCAAACCATAGAGGCGAAGGATATGTTTTGAACGTGTAATGGCAGGTATTTTCTGTGCAAAGATATATAATATAAAAATATCCCAAAACAAATCTATAAAACCTTTATGGATGAAAGAGTAGGTAATAATAGTCCATGGCCGCTGTAGTAACAATGGATAGAGAGAAGGAAAGGTTAATTGTCTATAAAGCCACAAAAAGTAATCTTTACAACCGCAGATATAACAGCCAGTCTCAAATAAAAAAAGCAATAGAAAACTGAAAATATGTATTAAAATCAGTTGCCTCAACCCATTCTTAGACGCTTTAAACTGATTGCGAAAATAGAGGTAAACCATATGCATAACCACTAGAAATTAACAAAAACCACCAGAATCAAAGACCATTTTAATACAGGCCATCTGGAAACTACTTACCACATCTACTGGGTTTTTCTATTTAGATTTAGATTTAGATTTAGTATAAAAAATAATACCATGCTAAGGCTTACAATACATTTTAGTTAGACTACTGAATTTACAAAAACTTATTGTATATTTTAGCCATTACCCCTACACCTAAGAGATAAAAGATTGTTCAAAAAAACATTGCCTTACCATGTTATTAGATATAGCACACCTTTCCTAGCCCCTACCGAAGGATCATTTGCGATAGAGACATTCAGTAGCACCAAACATTTTACCCATGCAAAGAACCTTAAGTAGGCCACTTAATTAGAAATAGTCAATATTAATACGTATATTCAGCTGGTCAGTTTTCATAGGCAATTTTTTGGCCTTTTTGTTAGCCTTCTTAAGATTTTGATATAGGCTTATAATTTTCTTAAATTTGCACACCTTTAGGTTTAAAACAAAAATTATAAATAATTAAATATAGTACATGTTAACCATACAACAGCTCGTAAGAAAAGGGAGAAAAAAAATTCCTTCTGCATCCAAGTCCCCAGCACTTGCATCATGTCCGCAGCGAAGGGGTGTATGCATAAAAGTGTATACTATGAAGCCAAGAAAACCAAACTCTTCTATGAAGAAAGTAGCTAGAGTACGTCTTACAACCGGTAAAGAAGTGAACACTTATATTCCTGGGGAAGGTCATAACTTGCAAGAACACTCTATTGTTCTGATCAGAGGAGGAGGCGTAAAAGATTTATCAGGTGTCAGCTACTCTATTATTCGTGGTGTGTTGGATACCTCAGGTGTAAGTGGAAGGTGTCAAGGTAGGTCTGTGTATGGTGCTAAAAAATCGAAAAAAAAGTAACAGGGTGATATTTAAATAGCTCTAGAAAAAGATTAATTTCAGTGAAAGAAATAATATGAGAAGAAAACAAGCTACAAAAAGAATATTAGCACCCGACTATAAATATGGTGATCCGCTTGTGACTAGGTTTGTAAACGGATTAATGGAACGAGGTAAAAAAAGTCTAGCTTTTAGCATTTTTTATGATACCATTGAAGCAGTCTCTCAAAAAACAAAAGAAGAAGGATTAGAAATTTGGCGCAAGGCGCTCCAAAACGTAACGCCCACTTTAGAAGTCAAACGTCGACGTGTTGGTGGGGCTACGCTTCAAGTTCCTATTGAAATAAGGCCAGATAGAAGGGTGTTTTTAGGTATGAAATGGTTGATTACTTATGCAAGATCCCGTGGAGAAAAGACTATGAAAGAAAAACTTACCAATGAAATCATTGCAGCTGCTAAGGAAGAAGGTTCTGCTTTCAAGCGTAAGGTAGATACCCATAAAATGGCAAGTTCCAGTAGAGCCTACTCACACTTTAACCTGAGATAAATGGCTAGCGAACTAACTTTTTTAAGAAATATAGGCATCATGGCCCATATTGATGCGGGTAAAACGACTACTACAGAACGTATTTTATATTACACAGGGCTAACCCATAAAATAGGTGAAGTACATGATGGAGGGGCTGTGATGGATTGGATGGCCCAAGAACAAGAGCGTGGCATTACCATTACCTCTGCTGCTACCACTACATTTTGGAAATATCCTACGATACAGGGTAAAACAACTGATAAGACCCAAACTTACAAGGTAAACATCATTGACACGCCTGGTCACGTAGATTTCACAGTAGAAGTAGAGCGTTCTTTGCGCGTTTTAGATGGCGCTGTTGCTTTATTTTGTGCCGTATCTGGTGTAGAACCCCAATCTGAAACGGTTTGGCATCAAGCAGACAAATATAAGGTGCCCCGTGTTTGTTTTATAAACAAAATGGATAGAGCCGGTGCAAACTTTTTTAATGCCTTGAATGAAATCAAGGAAAAACTAGGAGCCAATCCTGTTCCTTTGCAAATTCCTATTGGCAGTGAAGCATCCTTTAAAGGGATAGTAGATTTGATTACCAATGAAGCAATCGTCTGGAATGAAGATGATTTGGGTATGACCTATCAGCTTATACCTATTCCAGATGATTTGGTAGAGACGGTTGAGGAATGGCGTCAAAAGCTGATTGAAAGTGTAGCTAGTTATGATGAACCATTAATGGAAAAATTCTTTGACCATCCAGATGCCATTACACCAGATGAAATCAGGGCAGCCATTCGAAAAGCTGTTATTGACCTCTCTTTTTCCCCTGTGCTCTGTGGTTCTGCCTTTAAGAATAAGGGGGTCCAGGCACTATTGGATGCAGCATGTGCCTATTTGCCGTCTCCACTAGATTTGCCTCCAGTAGCCTGCACCCATCCAGACACAGGAGAAGTAATGGTTAGAAAGGCAGAGAATAGTGAGCCATTTACAGCATTGGCTTTTAAAATCGCCACTGATCCTTTTGTGGGTAGGCTTGCTTTTTTACGGGTCTATTCTGGTACCCTAGATGCAGGATCCTATGTTCAAAACAATAGAACAGGTAAAAAAGAACGGATTGCGCGTCTCATGCAAATGCATGCCAATAAACAAAATCCGATCAATAGGGTACAAGCAGGAGACATTTGTGCAGTAGTGGGCTTTAAAGAAATTAAAACAGGAGATACCCTAACAAGTGAAAAAGATAAAGCTATATTGGAAGCGATCACCTTCCCAGAACCGGTAATTGGTTATTCTATTGAACCTAAAAAACAGGCAGACCAGGATAAATTGACCCTATCCATTGCCAAGCTAATGGAAGAGGATCCAACCTTACGGATGGAAACCAATCGTGAAACAGGCCAAACCATTTTGAAAGGAATGGGTGAGTTGCACTTGGAAATTATTATTGATCGGCTTAAGCGTGAATTTAAACTTGAAATCAACCAAGGTGCCCCACAAGTGGCCTACAAAGAAGCACTTACTGCTACCGTAGAGCATAAAGAAGTTTATAAAAAACAAACAGGTGGTAGAGGTAAATTTGCAGATATCGTTTTTGAGATAGGGCCTAGAGAAGTAGTTGAAGGGGAATCTATTAAGCCGGGGTTAGAATTTGTAAATAAAATTATTGGAGGGGTTATTCCTAAAGAATTTATTCCAGCTATTCAAAAAGGGTTTACAGCAGCTATGGAGAATGGTCCATTGGCAAACTATCCGGTAGAATCCATGCGGGTTAAAATCTTTCATGGCTCTTATCATGATGTGGACTCAGATGCTTTATCTTTTGAATTAGCTGCTAGGGCTGGATTCAGAGCCGCTGCACAGAAAGCTTCTCCTGTAATTTTAGAGCCTATCATGTCTGTAGAAGTAGCTACACCTAATGAATTTACAGGTTCTGTAACGGGAGATCTTAATAGAAGAAGGGGCATTATGAAAGGAATGGATAGTAAAGGAGGCACACAAATTATTAAAGCAGACGTACCATTGGCAGAACTATTTGGTTATGTTACGGATCTGAGAACCATTACTTCAGGCAGGGCATCTGCTTCATTAACTTTCTCCCATTATGAACCTATTCCTAAAAATTTAGCAGAATCGGTTATTAATAAAGCAAAAGGCATAACGGTATAGTAGCATAAGCACCAATCATATGAATCAAAAAATTCGAATCAAACTTAAATCATTCGATGCTGTGCTCTTAGATAAATCAGCAGATAGCATCGTGAAAGCTGTGAAAGCTACTAAAACAGTAGTGAATGGTCCTATTCCACTTCCAGGTAAAAAAGAAATATATACTGTATTGCGATCGCCACATGTGAATAAAAAGTCGCGTGAACAATTTCAACTTTGTACCCATAAAAGATTGATAGATATTTACTCTAGTAGTTCAAAAGCAGTAGATGCATTGACCAAACTGGAACTACCTAGTGGTGTAGAGGTTGAAATTAAAGTTTAAAACTGCCATAAAACAACCATTAGCTTTATATAAAAAAGCTACTTTTATAGATGGGTCATTTGTATATATCCCCATTTGGCTATCTTCCATAAGAAGTAAAAATCTACTTTAGAAAAAGCTTTGTTAAAAAGCCATTCTTAAAAGTAAAGGGTAAATCAGCTACATAAAAGTTCTAGATTAGGTGCTATTTTACTATTTTGAGAATGGGCTTTTTACAAATTTTTATAGTATGGTTTTATTTTTTCTATTTTTTGGTCGCTATGTCGTTCTTAATCTACTTTATTGCCACAGGGCTTATTGGGTTAACCATCGGGTGGTGGATAGCAAAGATTCTGAGCAAAGCAACCATTTCAACTTTGCAAAATACAATTGCTAATCTGGAAAAGCATTTAGAAGAATGCCAATATCAATCTAACACATTACAAGAAAAATATCTGCATATTAGTAAAGAATTAGCAACTTCACATGCCCATATCCACCACTTAGAGGAAAAAATAGCTGAACAAGGACAATCTGTAGAACAACTTCAAAGGCAGCTAACCATCCATTTTAAAAACTTAGCACATGAACTATTAGAAGAAAAAAGTAAAAAATTTTCAGAGCATAGTCAACGCCAAATGGAACAGTTATTAACACCACTTAGCGAAAAAGTTCAGCGCTTTTCCCAGCAGGTAACGCAGTACAACCAAGAAAGTTTGGAAAGAAATGTAGCTTTACGAACAGAGCTAAAACAGCTCCATGACCTCAATCTAAAAATCACAAAAGAAGCAGAAGGGCTCACCAAGGCACTGAAAGGAAATACAAAATTACAAGGAGGATGGGGTGAATTTATTTTGGAAAATATTCTTGCCCAATCTGGACTGGTTAAAAATAGAGAATATGTAATACAACCCTCTATTACTACAGAAGATGGACAAAGATTGCAGCCAGATGTAATCATTAATCTACCAGAAGATCGAAATATTGTCATTGATGCAAAAGTATCTTTAAACCATTATGAAGCGTTTTTTAACAATCCGCATTCCTCGGAACAAGCTTTTCATCTTAAACAACACATTCACTCTATTAGGCGCCATATTAAAACACTAAGCGAGAAGCGCTATCAATCACTTTACAACCTTCAAGGATTAGACTTTGTTTTAATGTTTATACCCATCGAGCCAGCATTTGCACTAGCCGTTCAAGAAGAAGTGATGCTATTTAATGAAGCCTATGAACGCAATATTGTTATTGTATCACCATCGAATTTAATAGCCACCCTACGTACCATTGCAAATTTATGGAGGCAAGCCCATCAAAATCAAAATGCCTTAGAAATTGCCACCCAAGGCGGTGCCTTATACGATAAATTTGTTGCCTTTGTAGAAGATATAAAAAACATAGGTCGACAATTAGATTTAACACAAAAAAACTTCCTAGAAGCGACTAAAAAACTATATGATGGAAAGGGAAGTTTGGTATCTAGAGCAGAAAAAATGAAACAATTAGGCGCACGCACCAGCAAAGTCTTAGATCAAAAACTGATAGATAGAGCCAAAGAGAACTAAAAAATAAGGAGACCACCTCTCTAAACCGTAGTAGTTAAATGGGTCATGTTACCTTTGTGTTAAAGAAAATATTGGGCTGGTTTTCGCATTTAAAACTTAGTAATCATGTTTCCCATTATTCCAAAATAATTGACTTATTTTAAGGACTTATTATGAATTATAAACATACAATACGCCCCACTAAAAAAGTAGGGTTAAATTTTTATTTTATTTCGATCCTATTTTTCACAATATGGATGTTTTTTTTTGATTATCAAAATATATTTGTACAATATAGCTTGTACAAACGTTGGAAAAAATTGCAAACAGATGCGATTGACTACGCTTTTCAGATTCAAAAGATTAAAAAAGAAAAAAAAGAGCTTGCCTCTAATCCTGATTTTTTAGAGCAGCTTGCTCGTGAAAAATATTATATGAAACGGGAAAAAGAAGACTTATACATTATTATACCAGCATAGAGGTAAGGAAACCAATAGCTAAATTTTTTAGCTGTTTTTGATAACATTTAAATCTTGTATGATAGCTTCATGTCAATTGCCATACATAGCAGAAAAATTTGTCCAGTTGGCCTAGATTTTTTAAAGCAACTGGTCACTTTAGCAGAACTGTACCAAAAACGGGTAATGATTTCTAGCACTTTAGCTGAATTGTTAGATGCGTCTATGGTTTCGCAACTACCCCGTTTCGATTTAACGCAATTGAATCTACAACTAGATTTAGAATTGATCATAAGCTTAGGAGGAGATGGCACTTTTCTAGAAACGACCCATTATCTTAAAGACCATGCCATTCCTTTATTGGGTATTCATACAGGTAATTTAGGGTTTTTAACTAGGGCTACCCAAGCAGAAGCCATCGCTGGATTAGTAGCTTTCTTTAAAGGGGATTATAGCCTAGAAGAGCGGATACTTTTGGCCTTATATGGTTCAGATGTGCCCATTGCTTTTGCATTGAATGAAGTAGCACTGGTAAAACGAGATAAAGTTAATTTACTAACCATTGATGGCTATATAGATGGACAATTTATTACTACGTATCGAGCAGATGGGTTGATTATTGCTACCCCTACAGGCTCTACCGCCTATTCGTTGAGTTGCTCAGGCCCTATTGTATTGACTAACTCAAATAGCTTGGTGATTACACCTATCAACCCTCATAATTTGGCCCTACGGCCATTGGTTGTGGCTGATACTGCTCTATTAAGTTTCGTGGTGAAACGCCATAATAAAGATATACTGGTGGCCATAGATGGAAGGACTATTCCAATCGCTATGCAAGAAGAACTTGTGGTTAAAAAAGCCCCCTTTTTATTAAAAGTAGTGCAATTTAGCGATACAACTATTTTTGATGTATTGCGTGAAAAGTTGTATTGGGGATTGGATGCTAGAAAACAATAGCGGTTACAAATCCAGTAAAATAAAAGTAACAGAACTAAACCTATATAGACCACAAAGGGTTCCAACATCTAGGCCAACAATGTATCATTAATGTATTTTTTATATGTTTTTAGTTTATTTTAAGTTTGCGTTTAAAGTAAAAAATATATCTTTTTAGTATAAAGTTTAGTTAAAAAAACATACAAATCATACAAATCATACTGGTTTGTATATTTCTATAAGTCCATTCTATGTAAATTATTTTGACTTTGAATCTAAAAAATACTTAAGGCATGCTACTTAACCCATTATATTTTGAAATCAAGGAGATCGGTTTTACCCTTGTCATGGACATGGTACTAATGGGTTGCTTCATCTATTGGGTATATACATTTTTTAAGGGTAGTGTAGGGGAAAAGAGTATAATAGGCTTATGTATGGTACATCTTTTTTACCATTTGGCTGAAACACTGCATATTAAACTGTTGGCATCTATTTTAAGCATATTTACAAGCCCCATTGTTCCGATTATTTTATTTCAAAGAGAAATTCGCCATTTTTTATTTAGTATGGGAAAAAGTCTCTTAGGTAGCAAAGCCGTGGTCATGCAAATGATTCCGTGGTGGACGGATAAAAAGACAGAAGTGGATGTAACACCAGTGGTAAAAGCGGTTCAAACATTAGGTGGAAGCAACACAGGTGCGCTAATCGTTTTTACAAAAGATGGAGACCTTAGATACTATGAAGAGTCTGGAGATTTGATTAACGCCGTAGTTTCTGCTCGATTATTGATTGCGATTTTCAACAAAGAAAGTCCATTGCATGATGGCGCGGTTATTATTCATAGCAATAAGATTGTAGCAGCAAGGTGCATTTTACCTGTGAGTGAAAATGGAAATATTGCTGCTTGTTTTGGATTGCGCCATAAAGCAGCCGTTGGTCTTAGTGAAATCACAGACGCATTGGTTTTAATCGTTTCAGAAGAATCAGGTCAAATATCCATAGCTAGAAAGGGCACAATGGAAAACAACCTATCTGCTCAAGAAATTAGAAGTACCCTAAAGGATTATATCAGTAAGGATTAAAATTTTTGATACAGATCAAAGAGGTACTGTTTTTACTAGAGGCGGCCTATCTTTGATAAAGATAACTTGATTTATATAAAATACCAGGAGATGCGGACCATACAATTTAGAGAAGCATTGCGAGAAGCAATGATAGAAGAAATGCAAAGAGATGAAATGGTCTTTTTAATGGGTGAAGAAGTAGCCTCATATAATGGCGCCTATAAAGTCAGCCAAGGTATGTTGGACCATTTTGGCCCCACAAGGGTTATAGATACCCCTATTAGCGAATTAGGGTTTACAGGACTAGGTATTGGTGCAGCTATGAATGGTTTGCGTCCCATTATAGAATTTATGACTTTTAATTTTTCATTAGTAGCTATAGATCAGATTGTAAACGGGGCTGCTAAGATGTATGCTATGTCTGGTGGTCAATACCATGTGCCGATTGTATTCAGAGGACCAACTGGTAATGCGGGTATGTTAAGTGTGCAACATTCTCAAAATTTTGAAAATTGGTATGCAAACTGTCCAGGACTAAAAGTAGTAGTGCCATCTAATCCTTACGATGCAAAAGGGTTGCTTAAAAGTGCGATTAGAGATGATGATCCAGTTATATTCATGGAATCAGAGTTAATGTATGGTGACTTAGGAGCGTTGCCTACAGAAACCTATTTGCTGCCAATCGGTAAAGCGCATCTGATAGAAATGGGCAAGGATGTAACTTTGGTCTCTTTTGGTAAAATGATAAAAGTAGCCAATGAAGCCACAACTGTGATGAAAAGGCAAGGTATATCAGTAGAATTAATTGATTTACGTACCGTCCGCCCATTGGACTTATCTACTATTATTCAGTCCGTAAAAAAAACCAATCGCTTGGTAGTTTTAGAAGAAGCCTGGCCACTGGCCTCTATTGCCTCTGAAATAGCTTACCAGGTACAAAAGCATGCTTTTGACTATTTAGATGCACCTATTCAAAAAGTAAATAGTCTGGATGTACCGTTGCCCTATGCACCTACACTAATAGAGGCAATTTTACCCAATGTAGCCAAAACAGTGGCAGCACTAAAGCAAGTTTTATATTTAACGTAATGGACAAAAAATACCTTATAGGCAATTGGAAAATGCACAAAACCATACAAGAAGCCACTTCCTTTATGCGGCATTTGTTGCCTCAATTAGAAGCCATAGAGAGCGGTTCATTGAAATTATTTATTGCGCCTGCTTTTGTACACTTACCAGCTATAGGAGCGTTGCTAAATGGTTCAACCTTTATTGAATTGGCCGCCCAAAATTGCCACCACGAGCCAGAAGGTGCTTTTACCGGAGAAATATCTGCCACCATGCTGGCGGATATAGGGGTAGGTGGCGTGCTAATTGGCCATAGTGAACGAAGAATGTACCAGAAAGAAGATCATCTACTTTTGGCTAAAAAAGTTAAAAGGGTGTTGGAAATGGGAATGCAACCCTTTCTTTGCTGTGGAGAAAGTTTGGAGGACCGTAGAAATGGCAGACATAAAGCAGTGGTGCAACAACAGATAGAGGAAAGTTTAGATGGGATTACGGAAATAGAAAAAGTAGCTATTGCATACGAACCTGTTTGGGCGATTGGTACAGGAGAAGTGGCCTGCTTAGAAGTAATTGAAGCAATGCATAGCTTTATAAAAGAAATTTTATGGCACCAATATGGCAGTAAAAATGTCCCAATTCTATATGGTGGCAGCTGTAATCCCCAAAACGCCAAAGCAATATTTAACTGCCCCAATGTAGCGGGTGGCCTTATCGGGGGCGCTTCTCTGCGGGTAGATGATTTTATAAAAATCGTTACTGTATTACTTGAACAAAAAAATGGAACAAACTGTAATTAGAGTACAGCAAATCGCTAAGATGGTGCAAAAAGAGCTAGGTATGCTCTTTTTAACAGAAGCCAGAAGATGGTTGGGTCATATGTTTATATCGGTTACAACGGTCAACGTAAGCGGCGATTTGAGTCTGGCAAAAGTTTACCTAAGCTTTTCCCTTAATGAGGATCAGGAAGGGTTGTTAAAAAAGATAAATGCCCATAAGCATACCATTAAAAGATTATTGGGCAAAAGGATGGCTGGTAAAATATATAAAATACCCCATTTAAAGTTTATACTCGATGATTCAGTTGGACAAGGTGCACGTGTGACTGCTTTAATAGACCAATTAAATCTTGTAGAGCAATAAAAGGATTTTGTAGTTTTACAGTATGGAAACGCCACGCTATACCCCAAATGATATACAACATTTACCCAACTTGCCGGGCGTTTATCTATTCTATAACCAAAAAGAAGAGGTTATTTATGTAGGCAAAGCAAAAAATATAAAAAAAAGGGTGGGTGATTATTTTGCGGCTAGCAAGGTACATAACTTAAAAACAGAGCGGATGGTGGGCCATATTGCTTCTATTGCCTATACAGCTTTAAATTCCGAGTATGAAGCGCTACTTTTAGAAAACAACCTGATCAAAGCGCTACAACCACGGTATAATATTTTGCTAAAAGATGGAAAAACGTATCCTTACTTATGTATTACAAACGATCGCTTTCCTAAACTGATGGTCACCCGTAAAACGGTCCCCCCTTTGGGAAAATACTACGGCCCCTTTACCAGCTCCTACACCATTAAACAAACCTTAGAGGTCATAAAAAAATTATTTACTTTTCGTACCTGTAACTATAACCTTTCCCAAGCAAACATAACCAAAAATAAATTTAAAGTTTGTTTGGATTACCATTTAGACCACTGCAAAGGACCTTGCCAGAATTTTCAAGATGAAGTTCATTATCAAAAAGAAATAGAGCAAATAGAGGCCTTACTTAAAAACAATTTTGCTTCTGTAAAGAAGTCGTTTAAAGAACAAATGGGCGCAGCTGCGGACCTACTTGATTATAAACAAGCCCAACGGTTTAAGGAAAAATTAATGGTATTGGATCAATACCAAGCGAAGTCTTTAGTGATCAATCCACTAGTGGGAGACTTAGATGTAGTGGCTATTCTTTCAAATGAGACCCATGCTTTTGTAGGTTACTTGCATATTAAGCAAGGTGCCATTTCTTTTACCCAACATCGTGTGCTAACCAAAAAATTAGAAGAGGAGATGGAAGATCTATTGCCTTTGGTCATCTGTACACTCCGTTCTTGCAGCCATAGTAATGCCCCAGAAGTTTTAGTAAATTTACCTCTAAACCTAACGATAGGCCCCTTTGCCATCACGATGCCCAAAATGGGTGACAAGCGCAAACTGGTAGATTTGGCACTTCACAATGCATTATTATGCAAAAAAGACTTTTTATATCAAAAATCTAATTTTCAAGAAAAACCCAATCTAACACTTGTAAAATTACAAGAGGATTTAAAGTTAAAAGAGATACCTTATTGGATAGAATGTTTTGACAATTCCAATATTCAAGGCGCCCATCCAGTAGCGGCCATGGTTTGTTTTAAGGATGGCAAACCTTCTAAAAAAGACTATCGGCACTATCATATTAAAACGGTAGTAGGGCCCAATGATTTTGCCTCTATGTATGAAATTGTCAAGCGCCGTTATCAACCAAAAGAGCCATCCGTATTACCCAATCTTATTGTAATAGATGGTGGAAAAGGGCAGCTTAATGCTGCTATTCTGGCGCTACAGGAATTAGGTATATATGGCAAAGTAGCCATTATCAGCATTGCCAAGCGATTAGAAGAACTTTACTTTCCCAATGATCCTTTTCCCTTATATTTGAACAAACAATCTCCTGCCCTGAAACTGCTCCAACAGCTTAGAAATGAAGCCCATCGTTTTGCCATTACCTTTCATAGAAAACAACGTAGCAAAAGTACATTCCAGTCTACATGGAAGGCTATTCCCGGTATTGGGCCCAAGACATTAGCCGCACTATTAGAAAAATTGGGTAGCCCCAAAACGATTCAATCCAGTTCTTTATCAACCTTAGCTGGCATAATTGGGCCATCAAAAGCGAAACGATTGCATGACTATTTTTTAGACCAAGCCAATCTAGCTAAAAATAGCTCAAATATTTTATAAATGGCAGCCTTACTGCGTGCGGTAGTAGTCATACCTACTTACAATGAACAAGAAAATATTGAACAGTTGTTGGCAGCTATTTTTGGCTTAAACATAGGGTTACATGTTCTAGTGGTAGATGACCACTCCCCTGATGGTACAGCAGAGGTGGTCATACGGCTACAATCCCATTACCCGGACGCATTACATCTTTTAAATAGATCTAAAAAAGAGGGGTTAGGACGTGCCTATTTAGCCGGATTTGCTTGGGCACTGGCTTATCCTTATGACTATATTTGCACCATGGATGGGGATTTTTCCCATGCGCCTACTGATTTGCCTCGACTTTTAACCATATGCGCCCACCCTACCATTGATATGGTGATTGGCTCGCGGTACGTTGCAGGTGGGCGTGTGGTCAATTGGCCACTGATGAGAAGGGTATTGTCCTACATGGCCAACTGGTTTGCTCGGTCTATTACAAGCATACCTATTAGAGATACAACTGCTGGATTTATCTGTTATCGGCGGACCCTACTCAAACATATTTTAAACATAGCTTCTGTAGGATATAGCTTTCAAGTAGAAATAAAATTTCTCGCTTATCAATATGGGGCCAATATGGTAGAGCTGCCTATTACCTTTATCAATAGAGTACGAGGCAAGTCTAAAATGGGTTTAATCATGGCAGGAGAAAGTTTTTTTCGTTTGATACAAATGAAATGGAAGAGCTGGAGGTGAGTATGCATCCACTTACATCGGATCTTTCTACTTTACGTATCACATAACCTGAATTCAGGTTATGTAAATTCTTTAGAGTTATATAAATTCTTTAGAATAAAGATCTGCTACAAAAAGGACATTTATATTGAGGATTAGGGTCTTTTCCTGCCATGCTATTGTATGAAGCAATGGCAGAATCTGCTATACAATCTATATGCAAAGGCATTTGCTTACAACAGGTAGTTGCATAGCAACCGTCTGGACCAAGTTCACCTACGCATATCATGCATTCCTCTTTGCACGTTGGACATTCTATAGTGGACTGAAAAAATAGAACAAAAAATAAGAAAATTGTTCCCTGAAACTTTTAAATGCTAGGATAAAAAATCAGATTACTAGACTTTACGCTAGATTCTATACTTTAGACAGTAGTCTGTATAGAGCATTATAAGGCCAAATTCGGCCATAGTTGCGTAAGGTAAAAAGTTTCTTTTTCTCTTATAATCAATTGTTCTTCTGTTTTTTGATCATTATAAGACAATAAATGCAATAGACCATGGACCATGACCATATAAAGCTCGGCTGCCATTTGGCGTTTATAGGCCTTAGCATTTTCCCTGACCCGTTCAATGCTTATGTAGACATCTCCAAAAATGGTTTTTTCATCAGTGGCATAGTTAAATGTGATCACATCTGTTAAAGTGTCATGGCTCAGATAGGTGATATTTTTAGCATGCAAATAGCTATCTGCACAAAAAATAAAGTTAAGCTGGATGAGGGTGTAGCCTTCTTGTTGGATAACCATTTGCAGCCAAGCAGAAATTTTTTTTTTCTGTCGTAATCTAAACCTAATTTCTTCTGAAAAATAATAAATATTCATTTTGATCTTATTATCTTGCTAAGCGGAACGATCAAGTAAACTTTTAGTCCAGCCAGTTGGGCCCTAAATTACGACTTATTCTCTTAAAAAGATATAGGATGTCTACACAAGATCAGTTTGTGGCTGTTGAGCCTAAATCCAATCGTTGGCCCATTACCATACTCCATAAAAACCAAAAAACCTTTTTAAAGGAAGTAGTCGATAAAAGTCTTACCTCTTTGTCTGCACGTTATCCAATGGACACAGTCGTTTACCGGATATTGACGCAAACAACCTCTAGAGAGTTAGCCAGAATCGAATCAGATCCATGGCATTGTGATCCTAAAGATGATCGCTCTTTTTGGGAAGCAATGGCAGCTGCCATTGCAAACAAAATCGAAGCAACGAAGCTTTTAAAAAGTGTTATAGAACGTTATGTAAGGGAAATTTGCAGCTATTTTAGTGTCGGTCATTATGAGTGCATAGCCAAAGGTGTGCACCATACCTTTGTTTATCTGCTTAAACCCCATTGTTTGCGCTTTGGAACAAAACGTTGGACCTTTCCACACAAAAGGTTGCAAGATAAATTTCATTTGATGGGCCAAACGGATACCATTCGGGCGTTGGCCCAAATAGGGACTATTGTTTTAGTACCTACCCATGTCAGCAATTGGGATTCTGTTGTGATAGGATTGGCCATGAAACAATTGGGACTACCTCCTCTGACCTGGGGAGCAGGATTGAATTTATTTAATCATAAAGGGTTTCGTTATATTTTTAATAAACTAGGTACCTATAAGGTAGATCGGCGTAAAAAGACCATACCCTACTTACAAGTACAGAAAGATTATGCCTCACTCATACTTGAATGGGGCTGTCATACCCTATTTTATCCGGGTGGAACCCGTAGTCGCTTAGGGGCAATAGAATCCGATTTAAAATTAGGGTTATTAGGTACTCCTTTTGAGGCACAGGAACGCAACTTCCAAAATAAAGGCGCAAACGCCAAGAAAGTTTTTATTTTTCCTATAGTACTTAATTACCATTGTGTCTTAGAAGCCTGCCAATTGATACGTGAGTCGGTTCAAATTAAAGAGATTGAGCCCTCTATGCGTCCGCAAAATGATTGTTGTACCAATCTGTTGTTCAGTAAAAATATACTATTTAAAGGGTCAGAAATATTCGTTAATATAGGCGCACCACTAGATGTAATGGGAAACAGGGTAGATATAAAAGGAGATAGTTACGATGATCAAGGACAAGCAATAGATTTATATCAACAGTTTCTAGATCTTCCCATCAAAACGGCTTTTAGAAAGCGATCAGATGACTATGTTAAATTGGTGCGCCATAAAATCGTAGCAACGTACTACAGTATGAATACGGTCTTAAGTAGTCATCTAGTAGCTTTTGTAGCCTATGAATTGGCTCAAAAAAGCCAAAAGTTTGCCATAGATCTGACCCATATTGTAATCCAGTATGGCGATTTTATGGTAGCATTTGGCCATACCTATCAAGCATTACAACGGCTTTATACAGAAAAAAAAATAGATTTTACCCCTATCTTACGGAATGATCAATTAGATGCCATTGCCAAAGATGGATTGGCTAAATTGGGGATTTACCATGGCCAACGACCATTGGTGGCAACAAAAGAAGGGAATTTACTTATTCAAGACCTTTTAACATTATTTTATTATCACAATAGACTTACTGGTTATGGACTTCAAGCAGTTTTCTCTTAGTAATCCAGTAGCCGTTTTAGGGGCTGGGAAATTTGGTACAGCTATTGCAAACTTAATCGCTGCTAATGTAGACCAAGTATTGCTTTATACGCATAAAACAACACGTGCTGCTGCTGGACAAATAAGCCGCACCATGGCAGCGCAACCATTGGCAGCTAATATTGTGGTCACAGATGATTTGGTAACGGTTTTGCGTTCTTGTCCCGTTATTTTTCCAATAGTGCCTGCGGCTAAATTTCGTCGATTAATCCAAGAAATTGCTGCACATCTTAGACCAGACCACATATGCATACATGGCACCAAGGGATTAGATTTGGTCGAATATGATGGCGTATTGACCAGAAGCCACTTGGCTACTATGAGTGAAGTCATCATGCAAGAAACAACCATTCGACAGGTTGGTTGTCTGGCTGGCCCCAATTTGTCTGGAGATTTAGTTAAAAAAGATCCAGCGGTTACCGTCGTTGCCAGTGGTTCTGAAAAGGTTTTATCTATAGGGAAACAGCTTTTAAGCCAAAATTGGTTCCGTGTCTATACAAGTCATGATCTCGTTAGTGTAGAAATGTGTAGTGTGCTTAAAAATATCTTTGCCATTGGTGCGGGTATGTTACAAGGCATGGGGTACCAATGCAATACCTATGGCTTTTTCCTTACCATGTCCATTTCAGAAATGCATTATGTGATGACCACTATGGGCATCGGCACAACTGCTTTGTTCGGACCAGCTGGTCTAGGGGATCTTGTAGCTACTTGTGGCAGTACGGCTAGTAGAAATTATATGCTTGGCTATCGTTTGGCAAAAGGTGAAAAGCTAAACGCCATTTTGCATAGCGCAAAAGAGGTTTTCGAGGGGGTCCAAACGGTTAAAGTCATCCATCAACTTATGCAATTTTATAGCGTAGAAGCACCTATTACCGCACTGATCTATCGGATCCTTTTTGAGGAACTTCCATTGAAAAAAGGGCTTTCTTATTTAATGCGTACTTCAGAAAGCGCCACCTATCCTACTGATCTACCCCCTCCTATACTGAACTAAAAACTATAGATATAAAATATTTTGTACATTTGTTTTTAAATTCTTATGTTGCTTTTAACATATAATTTTTATATCTTAAAAAGATTAGATGATTACATCATTAGATGTTTAAATAAACTTTACTCTGAGGATATTTCAAACAAAATTTCTTCTATCTTCTTTTTATCGCCACTACTTTTAGGTCAAAAAGTGTATCACGTTTTGTTACGAAAGACAAAATAATATGAGACCATATGGTCTTAGATCTCTATAGGTCAAAGCAAAAAGAGCATTTCATATAGGCAATAGCAAAATTACTTGTGCTGAAGAAAAAATTTAATACGAGCATTTTTTAACAAACCAGACAGAGCCCTATGGATAGCCTATATAAAAGCCGTAAAATCGTCGGTTTAAATTTTAAATTGATGGCTAGATCAATTTTATTTTCATTTCCAGTATTGACTGGTTGTGGTAAAGTGGTTGGTAGATTTGGTATGAATGTGATTGCTACGTCTGGTAGCAATAAGGGAAAAACATATAGACCGAAAAAGTTGAGTACTATTGCACGTCATTGTATACAAAATGCTGTGCAAATGAAAAAACTTGATAAAAAAGATGCACAAGGTCGTACCCTATTACATACCATAAGCCAAATGGGGGATATATCCCTTATGGAATTTTTATTAAAAAACAAATCTAATATCAATGAACGAGATAAAGATGGGAAAACACCAACTTATTGGGCATCTGAACACAATAAAGTAGAATCAGTAGCTTTTTTACTGAATCATGGCCATGCAGATGTAAATCAAGCAAGTAAATATGGCAATACGCCCCTTCATGTAGTATCGATTAAAGGTTATACAGAAGTGGCTAAAGTATTGCTATCTTCTGCTAAGATCTTGGTTAATTTAAAGAACTATCATGGAGAAACAGCTCTTTATATAGCATTGCAGAATGGTCACACGGAAATAGTTAAATTATTACTAAATGATAACAGAACAAAATATGACCCATTTTGTTCTATATGTCTTGATCGTATATCCCATGATATATTATATATAACGCTCTGTTGCCATTCTTTTCATAAACACTGCCTTAAAAAATGGATCGCTAGTCTTTCAAATAAGATAACAAGATGTCCCAATTGTAGGCAATACATAAAAGCTGCGTGATGCGTAGAGGTTGTTACACCTATGTTGTTCGATTAAACTTAAACCTAATAACTTTTCTATTTTTGGGTTCTACAACCATACTTAGTCGGCCCTGAAATACCATATAATTATTTGTTAATCAGCAAATAAATGGTTAAATTTATATATGGTTAATAACCAGTTTTTAGGTTGTTTTGTATAAAAAGCTTGCAAAATAAGGATGAAATCTAAGAAAATAAATAATAGCCTTGAGCGTTTGTTTGAGCAACGCTTATCTAGTTTTCTCAACCCGAAACATCCATTATTCCAGTTATCTGATTCGATTCCTTTTCACTCCTTATCATCAGATTTAGACCGCGGTTTTAGCTATGGACCTGGTCAACCTCCTTTGCCTATTCGTTTAATTATAGGTCTTCTCATTATCAGTCATATGTATAATATTTCTGATGAACAAGTAGTGGTTAGATGGGTAGAAAACCCTTATTGGCAATACTTTTGTGGATATGATTATTTTCAGTTTAAGATGCCTTGTAACCCCAGTTCATTGACCCGTTGGCGCCATAGATTAGGTCAAGAAGGTCTCAATAAGATTTTATCTATGACTATAGACTTAGCGCTAAAAAAAAAGTACTGACCCGAAAAGAACTTGAAAAAGTTATAGCTGATACTACTGTAATGGAGAAAAATATCCGTTACCCAACTGACTCTTCTTTGCTTAATAAATCCAGAGAAAAATTGGTCAGTATAGCCAAGAAAACAGGTATTAAACTGCGTCAAACTTATCAAGCGTTTAGGTCTATCTATACAAACGTAAAGTTGATTGCTATGCTCATGCTAAACAGTATAAACGTTTATCTAAAGGCATTAAAACATTAAAAACCTATCTTGGTAGAGTAGTCAGAGATGTAGAACGTTCTATACAATCCTCTGATGATCTAATACGGAATCAATTTACCAATCTACTATCTATAAGTAAAAAACTTATAAACCAATACAAAAAAAGTAAAGATAAAATTTATAGCATCCATGAACCATCCGTCTACTGTGTAAGTAAAGGTAAGTCTAAACATCCTTATGAGTTTGGTTGCAAGGTACAATTTACAGTAACGCATAAAAAAGGTTTAATTGTTTCAACAGAAGCAATACATCCTAATGCTTACGATGGCCATACTTTGCAGAAGAGTTTATTACAAGCCGAGCAATTATCTGGTACCAAAGTAAAGTATGCTTTTGTAGATAAAGCCTACCGGGGTAATAATATACCTGTTAGTGAATGTAATATATTTATAAGTGGTTCTAAAAGGGGAATAACGCCTGCTCTAAAAAAAGCTATAAAAAGAAGATCTTCTATTGAACCGCATATTGGTCATATGAAATCCGATGGTAAATTATCTGTTAACTATTTGAAAGGTATTCTAGGAGATAAACTTAACGTTATTTTATGTGCTATTGCTCATAACCTACGACTGATTACAAGAAAGTTATTCTTAACACACTCACAATCACATAAATTAAAACCTATATAATTAAAATTCTTAATCCAAAACCAGTTATACCTATATCTTGGGTAGGAAAAATAGAGCGCCTGCTAAACCATAAATATTGTAAAAAAAGATCCATTCAATAAATTTATTCAAAAAAAATATTTCAGGGCCGACTACTTATTAAATTAAAACTTGAATAGGCATGATATACATTCAAGTTGATTTTTAATTCTATATATTCAGTGTAGCAACTTCTATGAATCACGCAGCTTACTGATGCAAGATAAAACTTTTATTACATAATAATATTGATAAAGTGTCGGCTTTTATCTGTCATGTATTCTTTCATGCTTTGTAAGGTCACCTCGCCGTTTAAAACGCTTTTTACATCTATCGCATTCATGAGCACCCTCTCCTTCACATGTCCTTTGGTGCATTTGAAGGGTAGCTTTACGTCTAAATTTTTTTTCACATATTTGACATGTATAAGGTTTCTCGATTGTATAAACGCTTGCGTGGGTTATAAGGTTATGTAAATTTTGTATAGAGTTTTGTATACCATTGTGATTGAATCGTATATCCAAACAAGATAAATCGATATCTTCTAAAGATTCGACTTGTTCCGAACCGCCCAAATTTTTTAAACTTTCAAGATCTCTAAAACTTTTGTAGTTTTCGAACTCTTTTGAAAATTCGGACAATTGATTGCTTTGATCTATAGAATCATCTATTATTTCAATCACTGATTTATCTATATAATTATCCATTATTTTAATCACGAATTTATTAGATTCAATATTTTGATTATTTTCTGCACAACTTTTTGCATAATTCCTAGAAGGCATTAGCATATATGCTTCAATATAAAATCCTTTATTTGATGAATCATCTAATAAGCGTTGAAGCGCACCTATATGTCCATTCTCAATTAATAAATCAATAAAAGTTAAACCATCAGCACTATTACCATGTTTTATCGTTAAAATTTCATTTGTCAATGATTCTATAGAAGAAGTACCTTGTATGGAATCTAAACTAGATAAGCCATCTAAGATCGTGGTCAATATATCTATATGACCATTTTTAGCTGCAATATGGAATAGATTATTCCCTGATTGATTTTTTATTTTGAATACTTCCATTAAAAAATCGTGTCCGGATAGCTTATTAGATTCAATATAATCTTTGAAAAAATTTGTATTATTATATGAGGCTAGAACATGAAGGTTAGTATCCCCATGTCGACCTATCGACAAGGCTAGGCTATCTCTATTCACAGCAACCGTGTCATACGTAATCTGTACACCATTGTATAAAACTTGTGACTCATTATTGATCCTGTTAGACTTATTCATCAAACCACTACAAGATGCGATAAGAGGTAAAACAAAAAAATAGTTTTTCATAAAGGCTATATAAATAAAAAATGGTTATCAACCAAAAACATACTTTTGCAAAATTCATAAACTTTTTATCAAAAAGCAAATACAATAAATATTTACTTACGTCATAAAGGAATATTTTAACTATAATGGCCGGAAAAATTAGAACAGAAAAAAACTAGATTTGTTTCTCGCAAGTATGATTCCATCAAATTAATATGAATAAATCAAATGGGAAGAAATAAGATTAGAAAGTTTAATGCATCAGAAAAGACTAAAATAGTATTAGCTCTAAGTTAGATAGTGTCGTCATGAAATATTTTGTATATTAGGTTTGTAGTTCGTATTATATTTTTAGATTAATAAGATCAATTATATTCCTAAGATGTCTAAATGGATTCACCGTCATGATATTTCAGACAAAGTATGGTCTATTTTATCACCTCTACTTCCAGGTCAACAAGGAGGTTGGGGAGCTGTTGCCAAAGATAATAGGCTGTTTATTAATGCAGTATTTTGGATTTTACGTACAGGATCTCCTTGGCGTGATCTTCCATCTAGCTATGGGGATTGGAAAAACACCCATCGTAGATTTTCTCGCTGGAGAGATAATGGTATATGGGAAAGGATCTTAGAGAGACTAATTAATAATCCTGATTTTAAATGGCTTATGATTGATTCTACTTATATAAAAGTACATATGCATGGAACGGGTGCGAAAGGAGGAAACCAATCTATGAGTCGAACAAAAGGGGGCTTAATACGAAGCTACATTTGGCCGTGGATGCGTCTGGTATGCCGGTCAGAGCTATTATCACAGAAGGTACCAGAGCTGATTGTAGCCAATCTACATATCTTATTGAAGGGATAACTCCAAAGCATTTGTTAGCAGACCGCGCCTATGATACCGATAAAATCATTAAATATGCTAGAGAAAAAGGTATTGTTCCTGTTATCCCTCCCAAAAAAACAGAAAAATAAAGCGTGATTTTGACAAAAATCTATATAAATTCCGACATCTTGTTGAAAATATGTTTCTCAAAATTAAGCAATGGAGAGGAATCTCCACTAGGTATGCAAAAAACACAGCATCATTCTTGGCAGCTGTCCAATTTAGATGTATCCATCTATGGACTAACTTCTTATGACGAGACTATATAGAGAACAATTAACGTTGTCTCAATTATCATCAAAGTATGGAGTAGGTGGTAAGACGATCCAAAATTGGGAACGTCAATTTTTGGAAAATCCTTCATTAGCCTTTGATCCATGCAAAGTTGTGGGCGTATATAAAGATGAAATAAATAATCTTAAAAATGATTAGGCCAAGAAGGCCTCAATAACATTTTATCTACGTCAATTCTGAATTTTACAGAAATAGGAAAGCAGTCTTTAAACCCGCTATATCTAACTTAATTGGTTATGTCTACAAAAATCCATCATGTTATTCTACGTAGTCGGATCGAGATTACGCTTGATCAACATCATCAAAATAACATACTCCAACATACCTTTCATAAAGTGGTCCAGCGGCATATTATGCCTATCTTATCAAAATTATTTTCTCAATACGTTCCCGATGATGCAGTTATTCATTTAGATAAACTTGTAATAGATATTGGTGATTTAAATCTATCTACCCTTGGCAAACAACTACCTTATCAGGTCGAACGGATCTTAATGCTTAAATTAAAAGAAGAGATTAATAAGGTAATACATAACCCTACTATAGACCAAATCATTCCACTACCTGATGCAAAAATGCAGGCTATAGCACACTATCTATCAGAAGGTAACTTTGCCTGGTGGATGGTCGAACGTTCTGAAAAACAAATTGAAAAAATATATTTAGAATTGCTTCACCATACCCCTTTGCGCATAGCACAACTTTGGTGTAATTTAACGAAAAAAGAAAAAGCTGTTCAACGTTGTATGGGACTTTTTTCCCAAACTACTCTGGCCAATACGCTTGCCTATTTATTAAAGCAGCCTATACCCTACTTTACACCTATATTAGCCGAAATAGGACTACTGTTACACCAAACAGGGATTTTGATTAATAGGCCATACACACTGGAGCAGCAACTGCATGGAATAGCCCTATTGGCCACCATTAACCAGCAAAAGCATAAAGTAGACCGGATCGGTTTTTTGCAAATGCTCCTCCAACAAGCAGCTATTCAAACTTCTACCAGCTACGAAAAAATTCTAGAAAAATTACACGCTTATTATGAAGAAAATGAAAAAAAATATTTATATAACCCAACTGTTAAAGCATGCATATTTCAGTTGAGAGATATGGTTGCAATGCCACCAAAATACTGGTATCAAGACCATAACAATCAGCAAAAAGTACTAAAAGAATTGGATAAAATAGGAAATTATACCATGGCCCCCTATCAACTATCCGCAGCTATTGGTACCATTAAGGCAGTAATAGGTCAACCGGGTATACGTTCTTTAGTAAAAAGCTGGCTTAAAGAAAAGAAAAACAGGGAAAAATTGATCAAACGCTTACCTGATGCGTTATTTGTTGCATTCTTACAATCTATAGATCCTTATGTAAATTTATGCACTGATTTTGAGAAGATCGCAACGGATACTACTTCTACAATCGTGCCTATTGGTACCATAAAAGCCAATGCTTTAGCCTATTGTGCCTTTGAACATTTTAATGAGGTTAAAAACCAGGAAAAGGTATTAAAAGTATTAGAAAAAATAAGTAGCCCTACGACTATCCCCTATCAACTATCCGCAGCTATTGGTACCATTAAGGCAGCAATAGACCAACCTGGTGTACGTTCTTTAGTAAAGCGTTGGCTTAAAGAGAAGCAGAATAGGGAAATTTTCATTAAACGTCTACCTGATGGGCTATTTATTAGATTTTTGCAATCTATAGATCCTTATATAGTAACGCTATACGCTGATTTTGTAGCGCTTGTAACAGCTACTACTGTTACAAGCGCACCTATCTGCGCTATTAAAGCGAATAGTTTGGATTATTGTGCCTTTGAGCATTCTAAAAGGGCCTATCTTAAAGCGATTCAGTCCCTATTTAAGGAATATATTTCCAATGGCCTCATCAACAAGCAAGGCCTCTCCATACTATGTGCCACGCATACCTATCATCCAGAAGTAGAAGCCATCATGCAACCTTTGGTATCCATAACACAAGCCTCCGTTCTATCAAATGGACCCAAAATAACCACCTATTCAGATGGCAGTATAGATAATCCTCAACTGGTCTCTACCCAGCCAGCCTATTTAAATAGCGCACCTATTTCAATTTCAGAAGGTGGATCATCTAGTCTATTAAAAGCATTAGAAACGATAATCCACCCTACTATACCAGCTGATGAACGATCGGAAGCTATTCGTAAAATTAAGGTAGCAATAGGCCAACCTAGCATACGTTCTTTAGTAAAAAACTGGCTTAAAGAAAAAGCAACCAGGAAAAAATTGATTACACGCTTATCTGATGCACTGTTTATTAGATTTTTGCAATCTATAGATCCTTATATAGTAACGCTATACGCTGATTTTGTAGCGCTTGTAACAGCTACTACTGTTACAAGCGCACCTATCTGCGCTATTAAAGCGAATAGTTTGGATTATTGTGCCTTTGAGCATTCTAAAAGGGCCTATCTTAAAGCGATTCAGTCCCTATTTAAGGAATATATTTCCAATGGCCTCATCAACAAGCAAGGCCTCTCCATACTATGTGCCACGCATACCTATCATCCAGAAGTAGAAGCCATCATGCAACCTTTGGTATCTATCTCTCAAACGTCTCTTCTATCAGATGGGCCAAAAATAAGGGTGCATGACAATAATAGCCTACATACCGATCCGAAACTAACAGGTATTGGAGCTACCTATTTGGATAGGGATTCTGTTTCGAGCTTAGAAAGTAGCTTATCTGATGTAGTAGATTTTTTGCTTTATAATGAATTGCCCAAAGACCAGTTGGTGCCAGCTTATTTAATAGCCAAACGGTTGGGCCATGCGACATACCAACAAATACGAGATCAGCTTACACCTGTATGCCAAGAAGCAACTATCCTAAGAAAGTTAATACAACATGCGACAGAACCAATATTAAACAAACTGTTACAGGTCTTTGTTCCTTTTTCCGATCAAATATTAGATAGACTAGAGGAGGTCATTGCCCAATCAAA
The DNA here is from genome assembly GCF_000689375.1 of Cardinium endosymbiont cBtQ1 of Bemisia tabaci. Lineage (GTDB taxonomy): Bacteria > Bacteroidota > Bacteroidia > Cytophagales > Amoebophilaceae > Cardinium. The sequence goes on from NZ_CBQZ010000001.1 coordinate 326,414, forward strand.
AGTAGTGCAGTGCACAGAACAGCTGACTAATATCCGGTTAATAAAAGAAATTTTTATTAAAGCAGCGATCATGCATATACCACCTACTACTGAAAAACAGTATATAGAACGCATATTATACCATCTTGGCAGACAAACTTCATTCAGTCCAATTATTTTATGTGATCAGCTGATTGATGGTACCAAACAGACAAACGATTACCATCTAGCAGAGACTTTTTCTTTGCTCAAAAAAAAGCTAGCACCACTGAACCTAAATAAGATAGATGAAGTAGATCTTATGTTTCTATTTACACATGAAACATTTTCTTTAGACCAAACCTTGTTTCCAATTTACTATAGTAAGCTGCTGCCAGCTATTAAACATAGCGTCCGACAGTTCGATGGAGCTAATTTATCCCAATCGGTGATCGACCAACTGGTTGCGCAACACCTGTCAACTATTGATAAACCCTTACAGAGAACCATTGGCACAGCGCTCTACAAACAAATTACCGATTCCTTACAAGGCAAGCAACAACGCGTTGCAAAAAGATGGAACCTTTTTTTACATACCGGTCAATTAGAACAATATACAGATGTTACCGCTTTATGGAATGATGTGATAGAACATTTGCCTACTTTTCCCTTAGCACAAGATAAAATACATGTACGACGACGCCTTATTGCAAATTTTACGACCGGTCAACTCATGTTATTGGTTCGAAACCATAATGATATAGGCAAAACATTGGCAAACTTTATACAAGGAAGCTACCAATTGTGGTGTGCTACAGAAGGCTCATTAGACCAACAAAATATTAGTAGAAATCTATTTTGGGAGAGTGTATTGAAAACACTACCTAGAACATTAATGACCAAAGACGATTGGCTTGCAGAGATCATTACCGAATGGAGTAATATTTTACAAATCACCCCCACTACACTATTAGAAACTTTTCAACTCTTTATTCAGGATACCAAAGGGATACCAGAAGTAGAACAACTAACGACTTCATTACACAGGCTAGAAGAAAAATATCGAGAAGGCATTCAACAACAAGCCGCACAACGTGGCTACAAAACACCTATTTTAACCAAACTGTATCTATTGCTGAATGGAAGCTTATCTTTTTTTTCCCAACAGTATCCTCTAGCCATGGCTACATTGGGTAATGAATTGATGCAATCCATGGCGGACCAACCATTGGCTTTATCAAAGCTATTAAAAGAGCAGGATAACCATGAATTGGCAGCCAGACGTATGGTATACTACTTTAGCCAAGAAATTACTACAAAAATGATAACCTGTTTGGCAAAAGAAAAATCTCTATTTATAACGCACTACCTGGATCTATTAAGCAATGCATTGCCACACACTATTATACCACTCCACCATCTATCTAGATGGAAAAAAGAACTCTGTATTTCTATTATGCATTATTTAATTACAAACAATCAAGTTGAAGAAGCAGAGTTTGTACACCGTACGTTACTGACTATCTGTTATCCTAAAGAAATTGTTTACCAAGTCATCACTTCAACCGTAGCGAACGAAGATACCAACCAAGAAAAAAATAAAATCATAAGCTACCTTAAGCCACTGATTAACCAGATCAATCAAAATAGGATTGACGCATCAATGGTAGTAAATAATCCATTAGAACAGTTACCAGCAACCCTAGAAAAAAAAACAGCTAAGAAAGATAATATAGCAACAGAAGAGGTTCGGGTCTATACCAAAAATACTGGATTGGTTTTTCTATGGCCTTTTTTCTATGATTTTTTTAAGGTCCATAACCTAATGGTAGGCAATCAATTTGTTTGTGAGCAAGCAGCCCACAATGGAGTTTATCTCTTGCAATACTTAGTTACAGGAAAGCTAAAGAGTCCAGAATGGCAACTTACCCTTCCGAAGCTACTTTGTGGCTTAGCCTATGATGCAGTATTGCTACCCTATAGCCCTATAGATGCAAATGATGATGCCTATGGTCAACTGCAATCAGAAATGGTAGCTCAGCTAGAAAAGCAATCCTTACAGGACGCTACAAAAAAAATAGCCTCCAACAGCTTAATAGCCGCTGACACATTGGAACCCATAGCCATTCATACCGAACTACTTATTGAAAAAGTAATAAAACGGTGGAAAAGTTTAAAAAAACTTAAAGAAACAATCTTATATCAGGATGTTACACTTCAACATATATTGAACGATTATTTTTTAAACAGAATGGGGATTTTGACTAGGCAGCAGATTCATGATGGTTCTGAAAGCACGTTTTGGCATCTTACCGTTATGCATCAAGAATATGATACAGTCGAGTTACTGCCTCCTTGGTCTACGACCCGCCTGAAGCTACCTTGGATGCAAGAAGCCATTGTTTTGTTTTGGATGGTTGAGTAGTACAAAGACCTATATAGTGATCTTGTCAAGCTATACTGCTGATTAAAAATGTATTTTATATTTGCGATTATTAAAATAAGTTATGAACTTATCTATCTATAAACCATTTAATTGATCCTTATCATGTTTTACAACAAAAATAAATTGATCTTGTCACTATCCTACTGTTTGCTCTTCGTTTCTTCTAACTGTAAGCAAGTACCTATTTTATCGATTTCAGACCATAAAGATATACTACAGAATCATAGATTAGCAGGTAAGCCGCCTGTCGTTTCGCTTTCTTCTTACAGGGAGCTAGGCAGCATCAGTTGCATGGGAGGTGCAAAAACAGATTTTTTATTTCAATGTAAAGGGACCATTTCCAATATAAACCTTCCATTAAAAGGTCAATTGGCTTTTATAGGGATAGTAGATGGTGCTAGGTCCCCTAATAAAGCATCACCTATAGTAAAAAGTGCGATAGATGCTAAAGATAAAGTTGAAATATTACTATGGCAAGGCGAAGATGGTTTTATCTATTGGCATAAACCTGATACAGGTATAAACGAATGGATTATTAAGATAAAAGAACAGGATTACAAAAAATTAACGTCAAAAACATATGCAGTGCATATGGTATACCTTCCCAATGGTGCCTCTCCCGAGGATCATATTATTTCGACTAACTCAGTTCAAATAAATGCTAAAGATAAAAATGAACAGCTGCCCAATTATCAAAATATTGGTTTAGAAGCCATAGACCCTATTGAAGAACAAATCAATAATAGTACAGGTTGGTTCTTAAAAGGTAAGATAAATGCAGACCTAAAAAATGGTACCAAAATGGGTTTTATATTGGTTAGAGAAGCAATTAACCCTTATCCATTGGTTCAGCAAGTAATGGCTTCTAAAGAGGGATGGCCTACGCTACCTACATCTTTTAATGATGAAATGGTTATCATTCCAGGTAGTTTAAGGGAAAAAGATCCTCCTATAGTAGGTGAGTTATTAAGTAGCCAAGCCCCTATTCAAGGTGGTAAGTTTAAGGTAATTTGTTATTGGATTCAAAATCAACATTGCTATTTGAGTCAAATGGAACATATAATCTCTGATGGTAGGTCAAAATCAGATGCTAGTGCTCCTGCTACTATCCTCTTTACCGACGATAGCCATCGTATAGAAGTATCCAATGTAAGCCTTTGCCGTGAGGAAGTATCAGAAGGAAAGCAAGTGGTTACCTTGTCTGATTTTAAAATTGACTATGCTCTTAATGGTCAAAAAACATCATTACCGGCTCATCTAAAGCCATTTTTGCTTTTTTTACCAAAAAATACCCTTTGGCGAACCGCTACCATTGAATCTTTGTTTAAAAAATTGAAGACATCGAACCAAAAAGCTGGTATAAGCGACGATGGAACCATTTGTCTGGCAGCCGGTTCAGGCAAACTGCTAGACGCATCTTGTATAAACTTTTTTAGCCGTGCAACAGACTATGAATATTTTGTCTGCTTGCTTTCTACAGAAAACCATAAGCTTACATTTTGCACACAAAAAGAAAACATAACCATACAAGAAAAAGAAAAACCACAACTACCTAAAAAAGATGGGCTGCAATCCCATCGGCCAATAGATATAACCTTAGATAATAAGGATGCCCATATTACTTTGACTGTACCCCCTGCTTGGAAACTTTGGTCAGAACCCTATATTGACTATAACCTCCCTAAAGTTACATTAACACCTAAACAATTAGATAAAAATAAGCTTGCCCATGGAGGCTTTTTAATCGCTAAGGCTGCACAGCTAAATGGTTCAAAAATGGATAATCATAGTGATGTGATTCGCAACTTTATTAAAAATAAAAATAGGCCCATATTTTATGATGGTACATTTTTGATCTTCCAAGAGGAGCTTACGGGAGGAATGGAACAGGACTTAGTAAGGAATATGTATGACGCATATAAAAATGAGTCAGCAGGCAATCAAGCTTTAAAGATTAGCTATTGGGCAGAATATGAAAATAAAATTGTATGGAGCAGTCCAGTAAGTATAGAACTTATTATTAACTAATATAGTGGCATTGGCGCTATAGATTCAAAGTATATTTGTATTATATTTCAGTCTCAAAAAAAATACTATAAACTCATTATTTTTAGTATTCTTGAGAAGATATGTCAAAAATAGGATTCTATTGCCATCATATTGGTTCGCCAGAACCTAAAAAGTCATTATATTGAACCTTATTATTAATAGCTCTACTCTATCCTTATGGTGACCTCAAAATTTCTAAATCCCAAGAACGATGTAGCCTTTCGTAAAATATTTGGTAGTGAAAAACATAAAGATATTCTTATTCACTTTATCAATGATGTGTTGGGTCTAAAAGGCTCAGAAAAGGTAGAAAAGGTTACCTTTTTGTCTACTATTCAAGATCCAGATATCGCTTGTAAAAAAGAGAGTATCGTAGATGTATTATGCACCGACCAGTATGGGAAGCAAATCATTGTAGAAATGCAGGTAGCTCCTCAAGAAGGATTTGAAAAAAGAGCGCAATACTATGCCTCTAAAGCCTATTCCAGACAACTCAACGTAGGTCAAGAAGTAGGCGCTAGATATCAAGATCTCAAATCAGTTATCTTTATAGCTATCACGGATTATATTGTTTTTCCTGAAAAAAAAGATTATTTATCTAATCATGTTATTTTAGACTCTAAAACGTATCAAAGAGATTTAAAAGATTTTTCTTTCACCTTTATAGAATTACCCAAATTCAAGATTAAATCTATCGAATCACTCTCTACGATGATAGAGAAGTGGTGTTACTTTTTTAAATATGCTTCCTCTACTAACGAAGCAGACGTACGTAAAATAATAGATTCAGATTTAGTGATCCAACGTGCGTATGAAGTCTTAAATCGTTTTAACTGGTCAGAAGAAGAATTAAGGACCTATGAGAAAGAGATTAAGCGTATTATGGATAATCAGGCTGTAGAGGACTATATGAAAAAAAAAGCTAGACAAGAAGGGAGACAAGAAGGGAGACAAGAAGGGAGACAAGAAGGGAGACAAGAAGGGAGACAAGAAGGGAGACAAGAAGGGAGACAAGAAGGGAGACAAGAAGGGAGACAAGAAGGGAGACAAGAAGGGAGACAAGAAGGAGAAAAAAATAAAGCCATTTCTATAGCTAGAGCTATGCTTTTAAAAGGATACCCTATGGAAGATATTACTCTCCTTACTGGCTTATCTAAGTCTGATATTCAATATATTAAGCAGACTCTATCTATGCTTTAAATGCTTTTCCCAAAATGAGACCGTTGCAATAGATTTTTAGATTTTAGTTGTAGCTAAGTCATTCATACCGTAATCTTAAGCCCTGTATTTGCAATACAGGGTGAGTTAACTATAGTAGAAATCCGAGTAACGTTTTTAACGAAGAAATAGAACCTATTTTATAAAGGTTTCAGTCCACTATAGAGCGTATAGAAGGTCGAATTATCACAGATGGTATTTTTTTTACTAAGGTAAGATAGACAAAATAGGCCTCTAATCTATCCCCAAAAAAGCCTAACTGAACAGTATAATGGGGTTGCCTGTAGTGAAGCGTAGCAGGATAAGCAAAGGTAGCCACTGATTCTTGTGCCTTTAACGCTGCTGTTCTACTACTACCCATATAGAGCTGTATGGTATAACCTTTTAACGAATTAGCTTGCTTATAAGCTAGCTTTCGCTGTGTTAAACGCTCCATCAAACAACTCGTTTGGTCTAATGGACATATCAATGGAAGGGAAGGCCCCTTTTTTATTGCTTTAGGGCTTTTAAAGTATTCCATTCTGTATGGAGCAAGATTTTCTTCATAGATCCCCTTTTTTAATTGTTTCAAGTTAGATGAAGAGGTAGCTTTTGATTCCATGCATCCTATGATGCCATTAAAAAAAATCCATACGAAATACTTTATAGTCATATTAGTTCAAATGTGGTTACATTATCGAAAAATAAACATAAAGTAGCAACAGACCAAACGCGAGAGATCGATCCTTTTACATTTACAGTAGCAAATTCAATCCTTTTTTATAAATTTAGGAAACAATGTAGATACTGCATTGCAATGTATTAGAAATGGTTATACACCATGTAAAATAGTTTCAACCATTGAACGTCCATTTATAACTTTACTTCCAGTCTTTAATGTTATTATATACGGCTCTGTTGCTTAGAACTATTGGTGTTTTTCCCAAATTTTTGCATATAGCTGCAGGTATTTAATTTTTTTGTAGGATCTTTTTTGAAGATCTAGTACAATCGATAGGCAAAAAATGCTTGCATTATATCTTTAAATTTTGATTAAAAAGCAATGTCTCATACTGGAAAAGTTATTCAAATCATAGGTCCTGTAATAGACGTCCGTTTTAGTGAAGAAGCTCAGTTGCCTAGCATATTAAATGCATTGTATGTTAAAACCCTTTCTGGGAAACTGGTTGTCATAGAATGTCAACAACACTTGGGTGACCATTGTGTACGTGCCATTGCTATGGAAGGAACAGAAGGATTAACACGAGGACTAGAGGTAATGGATACAGGAGCCCCCATTCAGGTACCGGTAGGAAATGGGGTACGTGGGCGCCTTTTTAATGTTATAGGAAGCGCTATAGATGGCATGGCACAACCAGTAACCGATCAGAAATTGCCGATTCATAGGCCAGTGCCACCTTTTGACCAACTTTCTTCCACAACAGAAATACTCTATACCGGTATCAAGGTAATTGATTTGCTTGCGCCTTATGTGAAGGGGGGAAAGATTGGGTTGTTTGGGGGTGCAGGTGTAGGTAAAACAGTTTTGATTATGGAGCTGATTGACAACATTGCTAAGTCTTATAATGGGCTTTCTGTATTTGCTGGTGTAGGCGAACGAACCCGTGAAGGCAATGATCTTTTACGGGAAATGATTGAAGCAGGTGTGATCAATTATGGGGAAGCATTTACGGAGGCCATGGCACAAGGCGATTGGGATCTAAGTAAGGTAGATTATGAAGCATTGAAAACATCCCAGGCTGCACTGGTATTTGGGCAAATGAATGAATCTCCCGGTGCAAGGGCCCGGGTAGCACTGACTGGACTTTCTATTGCAGAGTATTTTCGTGATCATGGTGAAGGGAAGGAAGGAAAAGATATTCTTTTTTTTATTGATAATATTTTCCGTTTCACACAAGCCGGTGCAGAAATTTCTGCATTACTGGGGCGGATACCTTCCGCTGTAGGATATCAGCCTACTTTGGCCACAGAAATGGGTGCCATGCAAGAACGGATTACTTCTGTTAAGCATGGCTCTATTACATCTGTTCAAGCAGTTTATGTTCCAGCCGATGACTTAACAGATCCTGCTCCTGCTACTACTTTTACCCACCTGGATACCACTACGGTCCTTTCCAGAAGGATAGCGGCACTGGGTATTTATCCGGCTGTAGATCCTTTGGCCTCTTCCTCTAGGGCATTAAATCCTGAAGTATTAGGCGATTTGCATTACGATACGGCTCAAAAAGTAAAAAGAACCCTCCAACGTTATAAAGAACTACAAGATATTATAGCCATTTTGGGTATGGATGAGCTTTCAGAAGAAGATATATGCACGGTTTACCGTGCTAGAAAAGTAGAACGGTTTTTATCTCAGCCTTTTCATGTAGCAGAGCGATTTACAGGGATCCAAGGAGAGCGTGTACCTATAGAAGATACGATTAAAGGATTTAATATGATCATTGATGGAGCGGTAGACCATCTACCTGAAATGGCTTTTAACTTAGTCGGGAATATTGAACAAGCTATTGCCAAAGGAGAAAAGCTGCTAAGCAGCCCACATTAAGGGAGACAATAGGCTCATTTAGTTGAAAGCAGATTTGAAAAGGAGCTACATCTGTAACCAACCATAAGGGTATGCCGCATAGATGATGATGAAAAAGATTTAAAAGTCTATTTTTTTAGTTAAATTTACCAAACAAAAGCTATTTACTTAACTAAATAGCACTAGTGCCATCAGTTTGGCATCTATGGGATGGCACAGTAATAGGTAGAAGTAAGAAATATGTAATATTTCTTTTGTATTGATATCATTAAACATTAAAAATTATACTGTGATGAATTATAGATTTTTATTTGCATGGGTGCTAATGGCCTCCATGTATACCGGGGTAAAAGCACATCCACCTAAAGAGGATGACCAGTCGCAAGCGGTACCACCTAGTTTAAAGATTGGGTATGTAAATGTGGCTTATATATTCGAGCAACTACCAGAGGCTATAAAAAATAATCAAGACTTTCAAACTTTCCAGAAGCAATTGAGTAATAACCTTGGATTGAAAGCGAGCGAGCTAGAAAAAAAGTATTCCGATTACCAAAAACAGGTGGATACGTTTACGGAAGCTCAGCAAAAACAGAAACAGGCAGAGCTCAGTGAATTGCACCAAAGTCTTCGTACCCTTGAGCAGCAAATGCCTGCTGAAATAGAAAAAAAATATAAGGTAGTTATACAACCCATCCATCACAAAATAAAACAGGTCATTGACAAAATTGCAAAAGAACAAAGTTATTCTTTTGTATTAGCCAAAGATACAGAGGCAGGTCCTGTAGTACTTTTTGCGCAGCCTGGATTTGATCTTTCTGAGCTTGTATTGGAAAAACTTAAAACAATGGCGCCTAAAGAGATAGAACCACCTGTAGTAGGCCCGAAAACACAAACTCCTGCTCAGCCATCTACTCGTTCGGCTAAAGCAGTCAAGAAAAAATAAGCCAAAGCCCCCTCTTTCCTATTTTAGGTAGTCAATAAAGAGGGGGTATTATACAGCTTATAATGGTGTTTTTATTAATCTGTAGTCTAGTTTAGTATCATTTTTTGTGGATTCATTTTGAGGCTATCTTATCTAAATAGATTTTTTGGTTATGGCTTGCTGTCAATCCTGATTTATTGGATATTGGGCAGTTGTAATGCTGAAAAAAGCACAAAAAATTCCCAAAAAGATTCTTTTATTGCTTTTGTTGGTAAGCAATATTTATATCCATCGGATCTTGCACCCATGGATCCTTTGCATACTGATGTTGCAGATCGAGATTTTTTTATTAAAAAATATGTAGAAGAGTGGGCATGTAAGCAGCTCCTTATTGCGCAAGCGGATTACCCATCTATCCAGCCTTCTATGGAAGCGAAGTTAAATGACTATAAAAATGACCTATTGGCCTATCATTTTTTAGAAAGGCTAATTCAGTCTGAATGGGATCCATATGTATCATCAGAAGAAGTAGCAGATTACTATCAAAAATACAAACAGCGTGACTTTATACTACCTCATGATATCGTAAGGGGGCTGTTTTTGGTGCTTCCTTCAAAAGCTGCTTCTATTAATTCTGTAAGGTCACTTATACTATCAAATAAAGCAGCAGATCGAGCAAAATTGCAATCCTATTGCAAATCTTATGCTCATGCCGCTATCTTAGAAAGAAACAAATGGTTGCCTTGGGAAACAGTTTTGGTTAAAACTGGCTATCGTCCAGTTGGAGATGCAACTAGACTGTTAAAAACCAACAAATTTATTCATATAGTGGGCCAAAAGTATACCTATTTTTTAAAAATAGATCAGTATAAACTAGCACAAGAAATTGCGCCGTTAGAAGCAGTGGAAGATCGAGTTAAGGCAATTATTTTACATAAAAGGAAATTAGATCTTATAAATAAAATTAAATGTAAACTCCTAGAAGATGCTAAAAAAAATAATACCTGTGTTATTCAGATTAACTAAAACGCTAGTATGTTGCGTTGCCATAACTATTTGTGCTAGATTACCTATCGCTAGGGCGAGCGATAAATTATTGTTGGATAAAGTAATTGCTACTGTAAATCAAGAGATAATTTTATATTCTGATTTAGAAGAAGCATACAAGCAGCAATTCTACTCAGAAGTAGTAGATGAATCTAAAAAAATAAGACTATTACGGGATCTGGTTGTACATAAAATGCTTTTAGCAAAAGCTAAATTAGACGATCTTAAGGTTCCCAAAGCATATCTTGAACGAGAATGTGATGCTAAAATAGCCAGTTGGATAGAGAAGTTTGGCTCTGAAGAAAAGCTTTTACAGGAGTCTAAAGACAAATCTATCTATCATATTAAGAAAAAGCTAAAAAAACAATTAAAGGAACAATATTTGATTATGTCAACCTATCGCCATCTTACCCAACATGTAGCACTTACACCAGCAGAGGTGAAAAGTTATTTCAATGCATTGCCACCAGATCATCTTCCTTACTATCCTACCTCTGGTGAGGTATATGAACTAATTGTCTATCCTAAAGCAGTTAAGCCAACAGAACAAGAAATTAAATTAGTTGAGATTGAATTAAATAAAATTAGCGTACAAATAGTTTCAGGTACATTAAAGTTTGAAGCAGTTGTACAGCAATATGCAGAAGACAAAAAAATAGCCGTTCAGGCAAGGTTAATTACGCATAACCAACAAGATGAACTATTATCAGCAGGTATACGCATTCCTTTTGAACATTTGCATCCAGAAGTCTATTTTGCAATTGAGCGCCTTAATGTAGGGGAAGTTAGTCAACCAGAGAAGTATATTGACACATTAGGTAGATCAGCTTGGCGGTTATACTATCTTAAGCAAAAGGTAGAAGCGCATCCTATGAATCTTACTCAAGATTATGAACAGATCCATGCTCACTTCCTGGAACAGAAAAGAAAAGCAGTGCTTGACAAATGGATGCAAAGGGCTAAATCAGAATTTGTCATAAACTTTGCTCCAGAATATCGCGCAGTAGAAGAGTTGCTTTAATAGGCTCTTCCAGTGACATATAGTGGACCGAAAAGTTCGGACAAGGCAGACAATAAAAATCAGTAATAATATTTGTTTAAAACAAACGGGGGAGAGCCCTTTCCTTTTGCTGCTATTACAAAAAGAAAAGGCTTTTTTTACCTATGATTTTATACACCTGTTTCCTTTTGTGCAGGCCTATATCCATTCACTGTCTTGAGTAATTGATTCGCATATTTTTCATTGATGGTTCCTTTTTGCTTTAAGCTATTAATTTCACTAGTAATACATTTCCAATGCTCTGGATCTAAACTATGCTGTACATTGGACAAAACATATTTGAACATTTCTTCATTATCTTGAGGTATATGAATCCGTCTTTGTGTAGTATACTTTGGCAAATAAGCACGTGCAAATACAGAGCGGCCTTGGTTATCTTTCTCAAAAAGTTTAACAATGGATGCACTTTTTTCGTTACACAAATCCTCTATTTTATGAAACACTACTTGGAATGCATTTTTATGGTTACCACGCACTGCCATATGTAGCGGAGTCCTCTTTTTGTTATCCTGTGCACATAAATCTGCTATACCAGAAAGTTTGTTTACCAGTAATGCTACTAGATGGTCAAGATTATATTCTATTGCCAGATGGAGTGGTGTTTCAGATTTCTTATTTTTTTCTCTTAAACCTTGCTCATTGAGTGTACAAATGACTGAATGAGCTATATTTTCATATTTTTGTTCAATCGCTAAATGTAATGGGGAAGAACCTGAAGCTGCATCTTTGGTATAGATATCTATCTTAGGGTGATGTACTAAAATATTGGCTATTTCTTTCTTTTTATGAGAGAGTGCTTCTAACAATGAAGTGGAACCCATTTTGGCTTTATTGATATCAATATGCTCACTCTGAGCTAGCCGTTTGACGATTTCGATATAATTTTTTTCTATAGCTAGGCCAAGGGCTGTTTTTTTGCTCTTGTTATGATATGTGTTGGGAAAATCTTTATGCTTATATTTAAGATTATATTTAGACGCAATGTCTTTATCGATACGCTTTAACACATGGGCTACTTTTTTAGGGCTATTATTTATAACTGCATTGTAGAGCCAATTGTCACCTACTCCATCTGGAGCACGACTAATATCTTTTCTGTCATTTATTTCTTCACAAAATTGCTCAACAGTTGTCATTTTTACCGTTTGGCCCTGTATGCCACCACCTGAGCGACAGCTTCTACCTTGCAAGACAAAGGATAGGGATAAAACCGCAATGCTTTTTGAAAAAAAACAACGCTGTTTGGTATTTAAATTAAGCTCTTTTATCTGTTTTTTTAGTTGGTTATTCATAATATTATACATTTTCTTTGTAAACTACACGTAAATTTTTAGAAACAAGTAATCTTTGAATAACGATTCGGTATGTCTTATAGTAAAACTTTTACCTTTGCTTAAAATGATCACTTACTTTTTATTATAAGCAATCAAACGGTAAAAAACTAGATGCCATCTCGTATTTTACCATTTTAAAACAAATCATTAAATCATTATCGTAAATTTGGTTTGTAGGACATCGATTTAGACGAAATTGCCTAATGTAAGATTCTTAATCTATTTAGATGGTATAATTTTATTGTTATGTCAAAACTGGTTGATTCAACGCCATTAATGCGGCAGTATTGGGCTATTAAAGAAAAGTATCCCGGGGCATTGTTGCTCTTTCGGGTGGGCGATTTTTACGAAACCTTTTTGGAAGATGCGGTTAAAGCCAGTAAGGTACTAGATATTGCCCTTACGAAACGGTCTAATGGATCAGCTGCTAGTGTGGCGTTAGCAGGTTTCCCCCATCATGCTTTAGATATTTATTTACCTAAATTGGTAAAAGCAGGCTATCGTGTAGCGATTTGTGATCAATTAGAAGATGCCAAACAGGCTAAGGGTATTGTACAAAGAGGCGTGACTGAACTGGTTACGCCTGGTCTTTCTTTTAGTGAAGCGGTTTTAGATACAAGAGCCAATAATTACGTAGCATCCATTTTTTTTGACAAAACATTGCTCGGTATGGCTTTCTTAGATCTTTCTACTGGAGAATTCTTTGTCACACAAGGGACGACTGATTACATGCAAAAAATATTGCATCATTTGGGGCCATCTGAAATTGTTTTTAACAAAAAACAGCAAATTTTATGGAATAATTTTACGCAAGATTTTTTTCATACGTATGGATTAGAAGATTGGATTTTTCAATTTGATTATGCCTATGGTTTGTTAAACGACCATTTTGGAACCCATTCTTTAAAAGGTTTCGGCATCTCAGATTATCCTGCAGGTATTGTAGCAGCGGGTGTTATTTTGCATTATTTATCAGAAACGGAACATAAAGCAATCAAACACATTCGTTCAATGGTCCGGCTAGAGGCCCATCAGTATGTTTGGTTGGATCCATTTACTGTTAGGGCTTTAGAGCTAATGGTTCCTCAGCAATTAGGGGGAACAGCGCTGATTGCAATATTAGATCGAACGGTTACCCCTATGGGGGCACGATTGCTTAAAAAATGGTTGTTGTTTCCGCTTAAGGAGGTGGTTTCGATTCAAGAGCGGCTGGCTATAGTAGAATATCTGGTAGAGGATGCGCCATTAGCCGCCTTATTAGCCAACCATCTGAAACAAATAGGTGACTTAGAGCGGCTAATTTCCAAAGTAGCAGTTGGAAGGGTGAATCCTCGAGAGATGGTAGCCTTAAAAAGGGCATTGCAGCAAGTGCAATCCATACAAACAGCATTGCAACCCATTCCATTTCCTTTGCTACAAAAAATGAATACCCAACTTAATGGGTGCCATGCTTTGGTGGACCGTATCCACCAAACACTACAAGAGCAGCCTCCCCTTCTTACCCATCAAGGCGGCCTTATTCAACCCCATGTCAACGATCAATTGGATGCCTTAAATGAAATTATGCGTACGGGTAAAGATTACTTGGTTGAACTACAGAAGAAGGAAAGCCAGCGTACCAACATTCCTTCTTTAAAGGTTGCTTATAACCGTATATTTGGCTACTACCTTGAAGTACCCAATGCGCATAAAAATAAAGTTCCGACGGATTGGATCCGAAAACAAACCTTAGCCCATGCAGAACGGTATAGCTCAGAAGCCTTAAAACAGTATGAATCCCAAATTCTACATGCAGGTGAAGAAGCGCAACTTCTAGAGCAACAACTCTATCAAGCGTTAGTAGGAGAAGCCGTAGAATATATTCCTCAAATTCAAGAAAATGCAAAGTATATTGCACAATTAGATTGTTATCTTTCGTTTGCCAAACAGGCTTGTGAATACCATTATAGCAAGCCTATGGTAGATGATGGAACCTTGCTCGATTTGAAAGGTAATCGACATCCTGTTATTGAACAACGCTTACCCATAGACAAAGCCTATACACCTAATGATATTTATTTAGACCCTTCATCGCAACAAATCATAGTGATTACAGGGCCTAATATGGCTGGTAAATCAGCTTTATTGCGTCAAGTTGCCCTAACGGTATTAATGGCACAAATGGGTTCTTTTGTACCAGCTGCTTCTGCACAAATTGGCGTGGTAGATAAAATATTTACAAGGGTCGGTGCATCGGATAACTTGGCCCAAGGGGAGTCTACTTTTATGATGGAGATGACCGAAACGGCCAGCATTATGCACAATCTTAGTGAACGTAGCTTGATATTGATGGATGAGATAGGACGTGGTACCAGTACCTACGATGGTATTTCTATCGCCTGGGCATTGGTAGAGTATTTGCATCATCACCCACGTTATAGCGCTAAAACGCTTTTTGCGACCCATTACCATGAACTGAATGAATTGGCAAAATCGCTTCCTAGAGTTAAAAATTTTAATGTAGCAGTCCAAGAAATAGAACAAAAAATTTTATTTTTACATAAACTGGTACCGGGAGGTAGTCAGCATAGTTTTGGTATCCATGTAGCACAAATGGCTGGTATGCCCTCTATAATTTTGGAAAGGGCTAGAGAGGTATTGGCCCACCTATCGCAAGTAGGTGGCAAAATCGATGCACAAGTGGAAAATGCGCAGCAATACCAGTTAAAGCTTTTTGGTCCAGACGAAACCTTAAGTGATTTGAAAGCTTTTTTAGATGGTATGGATATTGACCTGCTTACTCCAATAGAAGCCTTATTAAAGTTAAATCAGATCAAAAACATGATTAAAAGATTTAATAATTAGCTATAAAATTCCGTAACTATTTTGAAAAAAAAGAATCTTTAAGTAAATTAGACTTATTGTTTAGCTTATAAGCGAGAATAGCTCAGTTGGTAGAGCACGACCTTGCCAAGGTCGGGGTCGCGGGTTCGAGTCCCGTTTCTCGCTCGTCATATCTGTTTAGAGCATCTGTTAACTATATCCTACAATGGCATTCTTAATTTTTAATGTAACCATTTCCACAGATATTTAACTTTGCCAGGATGGTGAAATGGTATACACGCAAGACTTAAAATCTTGTGGCCTTTGGCCGTGCGGGTTCGAGTCCCGCTCCTGGTACCAATGTTCTTTTTTTATTGTATCGATGGGCTTTTCTTCTATTTCTTTGTTAGATGTTGTGGCATGTATTGGTTCTTTTACAGCTGTTATATCCCTTCTTCCCCAAATTATACAGTCATACAAGACAAAATCTGTGGATGATGTTTCCATGTTGATGTTATTGAACCTAACCGTTGCCTCGGTTAGCTGGACCCTCTACGGCGCACTCACTGATGATAAGCCATTGCTGCTCACCAATTTATTACTGACCGTTGGTTCATTGATACTGGTAGTGCTCAAACGAAAATATCGCTCTACGTAAGTTGCACAAGGGTACCTATTGATTGGACGCAATTTATCTTTCCTTAGGGTTAAGTCTATTGGCACAAGTAGTCACCTATACGTTGTAATCGGTTGCTTATATCTTAGGTTTTACTTTTTGATCTTATAGCCCTATATACTGACATGAAAATCGGTTTGCTTTCAGATACCCATGGATGGATAGATCCTAAAATTTTTGATCACTTTAAAAAATGCGATGAGGTATGGCATGCAGGCGATATTGGCGATGCAGCATTGCTAACTGCATTTGATCAGTTTAACCATTTTAGAGCAGTGCATGGTAATATTGATGGCCACATAATAAGACAAAAATATCCAGTATTTCAATCATTTCAATGCGAACAATTGCATGTATGGCTGATGCATATAACGGGTCATCCACCTTTGTATACGCCAACAATACGCACTAAATTAAGCCAAACACAACCTGATATTTTAGTGGGTGGCCATTCACATATCTTGCGGGTGATGCATGATGTAAAGCATCCCCCACTGCTTTATCTTAATCCTGGTGCTGCTGGACGTCATGGTTCCCATTACATGCGTACCCTATTGCGTTTTGAAATAAATAATAAAAATATCAACCATATAGAAGTGATCGAATTGGGCAAAAGGGCCACATTAGTAAATTACCACTAACCACTGATGGAGTATGCAACTTATTGACACACATGCACATATATATGATCTGCAAAATGACTTACCACTGGTTTTAGAAAGGGCACAAAAAAACTTTATTAAAAAAATTTATATGCCCAATATAGATACAACAACCATAGCAAGGATGATGGATCTGGCTGCATTATATCCTTGCTTACCTATGATGGGCATCCATCCTTGTTATATCAGCAAAGATTTTACCAAACCATTATACTTAGTCGAGGAATGGCTTGATAAAGGTGGTTTTATAGCAGTCGGTGAAATTGGTATAGATCTATACCACGATACTACTTTGTTAGAAGCACAACAGGAAGCATTTAGAATCCAACTTGGATTGGCCAAACGCTATCATCTTCCTGTCTCTATTCACTGTAGAAATGCTTTTAAGGAAGTCATTCAACTACTCGAAAAAGAACAAGATGGCAACCTAAAAGGGGTTATCCACTGCTTTACAGGTAATCTACAAGAAGCAGAAAAATGTATAGCCCTAGGTTTTGCGCTGGGGATTGGCGGCATACTTACCATGGCTAAAAGCGGATTAGCGACAACAGTGGCCGCTATAGATCTCAACCATTTGGTCTTAGAAACCGATAGCCCTTACTTAACACCAGCACCTCTTCGAGGGAAACCCAATGAGCCAAGCTACTTACACTACATAGCCGAAAAGCTTGCGGTAGTCAAACAAGTAACCTTAGCAGAAGTAGCATCCGTCACTACACAAAATGCTGAGAAAATTTTTGAGCCAATACAAGTATTTGGATCCTACTAATCGGTTCTTTAAATAAATCCGATTAATATTTACCCTAAATCAGTTATTTTATTATAAGTTCTTTTTCTTGGTAATTTCAATGCTTTTAAAACATTCGCCTTACCCCCCAAAGAAAAGTCATATTTACCCGATTCTCCTAGTGGATGCCATTTATAACTAAGCTGCCAGCAGTGTAAATCTCTTTGAATGGAAATTTCTGTAGCAGATGGATCAAGTTTATTTTTCTTAAAGTTATAGGTAGTGGATAACGTTACTTTCCACTTTTTAACCAAGGTAACACTACCGTTAAAAGTTACATATTTTTCTGTATTGGTATGCTTTTTATCATCCTGATTCGGATATAATGTTTGACACGCCTTCTTCCACTTATCCTTCTTATCCTTATACCATGGGCTTTTATAAATCCAATTAAACTCCCACCCAAAATTCCAAGGCGATTCAAAATCTATCTTTGTTCTTTCAAGCTTATCAGTCGACTGATCACCACCATTTAATAGTTCCTTAGGTTTCTTTTTCTGCTCACTGGAATGATGTGCAAAATCTATATTTACCTTGCACTGTGCTGCTTGCACTTTGCCAAGATACTGACCATGGTTCCATGCAAATTGGTTTATTATTTTTCCTTGATTTCGATTCATTTCTGACGATTGAATAAATTGATAAGGGTCAAAATTTGTTATTAAATCAAAGCCAATTTTGCCTATTTTACCCACTTGTATTTCGCTAGCAAGATGCATATCAATACCATCTATGAGATGGAATTCCTTTTCTGAAAAATCATATTTTGTTTTAAAATCTAAATTTTTTAATAAATATATTTTACGACTGGTTTGTTTTTTTTGTTTTTCTTCTGGATTTGTTTCTTTTTTTACTTTTAACTCAACTGTATTGTGTAGCTTAAATTTTAGAATAGAGGTGGCCCGATTAGGCAAACTTATGTAAGGCCGTAGTCCTTTAAAGGCATATTCTTTTTCTATTTGTCCTTTTTTATTTTCTATCACTCGGCAATATTTTTCGGAGAAATCAGGTGTATAGGTAAAGTTAGCACTGGGTTCTGTCTTTATACGAAACCCTTGAACGCATGTTCCGCTTTCAAAATAATGGGTGTAGTATAATGTAGTTCCTATTTCTGCACCAAAATCACAAGTATAGATTCTATTAAATCCTGGTACCTGTATAGGTCCTTTTGTATCCTTATTCAGCCAATACCATACTTCATTATAGGTAAAATGGGGCTCTATATTGATAAAATCAAATATTTTGCATCGCATACTAACCGGTATGTTATGTTTTATACCATTTCCTACATAATGATTCCATGGCCAGGTTGCAGGAACAGCGTGCGCTGACGGACGTGATGAGTAGGACGAAAGGGTGGATTCTGTAGGCGATTGCTGGGCATTCTGAAAGTGCGTTTCAAAATTAATATTATGTTTTAACTGAATATTATGGAACCAATAGTTGGTACTTTTAGAGCGATCTGTTCTAAATGGATACCAAGTATTTGTACTTAGGCTACCTTCTGGCAAGGTCCAATGTTTAAAATTATACCGAAGATCATTTTTATATTTTACTTGTAACGTTAATGCATAGGGGAAGCCTACCAATCGGTCTCGGTAAGATAGACTAAAACCAGACTCATCTTCCAATTTTTTTGGAATTTTTTTATCTTCATCGTCTAGTGTTTTAGAAGATCTGTTGTGAAGATGTACATTTGTATTCAAGCTTCTAGGGCCACGTATAAGCGTTTTATGTTCCCATTTTAAAGACCACCCCTTATCTGTTTCTGTTGTGTTTATTGCATAATCCAGCTCTCCACTACATAAATATCTTTTTTTATAACGGAGTGCATTTTTAAGTTCTACAATACCACTGGAATAAATGCTACCTAAAAAAGAAATGTCTGCATAATCATTGAAGTTTATATAATATCCACCATTACGGAGATAAAACCCATTGTCTCCCTCCCCTATTTCCGGTGGAATAATACCATGTGTACGCTTTCCTTCGAGAAATAGGGTGCCAAAAATAGAGCCCAATGGCGTAGGCACATGGTCAAAGTAAAAACGAAAAGGTCCAGTAGTAATTTGCTTATCTTGAACCATTTTAGCCCGTTTGGCACGTATGTAAAAATGGGGATACGCTAATCCACAAGTTGTATAAACTATATCTTCAGCATAAAAGGTTGATTCATCCTCTTTTTTTATCTGATTGCTTTTTATAATAGAGGAATCTTGTTTGGTAAGTAGTGTAGTGACTAAAGCCCTTTTGGTATCTATATTATAGCGCATTTTATCCATAAAAAAAGTCCGCGTTTGGGTAGAACCCTCTTTGCCATACTTATCTTTTTTTACGTCATTATAGGTAAAAATAGGATTGCCTGTTAATATATTATATAGATTGGTCCCTTGTGCATGAATCGTGTTGCTATGTAAGTGCAAAGCGACTAAACTTGCTTGTAATTTCATACAATCATAGGTAAGCGTACTGGGGCCAATTAAAGAAAGTATACGCTTGTTTGCATCGAAAACAATTGAATCTTCCGCTTGATAATGGACAATACCCAAAGACTTATCTTTTTCTATATGGACAGAAGATGGCATGAAAAGCCACGGATAGCTTTTGTCCAAAAAAAGCGGGGTGCTCCATTTTTTATAAATGGTGTATGGTTTGTTTGTATAAAACAAGTTATTTGGTACCATCCAGCTGCTATACCCACTGTTGTAAGCATTACTAAAATAGAGTCCAGCATTGAAATATTCAGTTGCTTTTGATACAATAGATGAACCACTAATTATAAATGGTACCAAAACAACTATACGTAGGAAATAAGACCTGGCCACACAAACAAATTTTACTTTTACCTTTTGGCATCAAGAGAAACAATTCCAAATATAAATCTATGTATTTGTTTTTCATATAGTAAAGGCCAACTATTCTATCTATGCAATACGTTTTGCTATCGTAAAAGTATAATGGACTGAAAGAATAGGACAAAAAACTCCTAAAAATTTGTCTTAAAAATCAGTCCACTACCCTTCTAATGAACTGAACTTGCTAATCTTATTTCTTCGGATTAGATCTATTTATATTAATTTGATAAAATCATACCATCAAAAAACAAATCTAGTTTTTTTGTCCTACTCTTTCAGTTCACCATAATGAGACCGTTGCAATAGGTTTTTAGATTTTAGTATAAAAAAGTAATTGTTAATTTTATTAAAAGTTTAACTTGTAATTATTGTTTAGGTTTTGTAATAAAAATTTTATGATATTATTACGTCAATCAAAGTGAGCGGTCAGTTAAGTTTATCAGATATATCAGCTAGTCGTCGTAAATGCAAGCATACTTTTTTGATCAAATCAATAATCTGATTAACTGGTCATTAGTAGAAAAAGAACTGCGTATTTATTATCCTAAAGGTTTACGTTTATCAGGCAAGCCTGCTTATAGTCCCCTTCTTTTGTTTAAAATGCTATTGCTTGAGCAGTGGTATGGGTTGAGCGATTACCAAGTCGAAGAGGAAGTAAATGATCGTATTACTTTTAGCAGGTTTTGTGGTATATCGATGGATAATTCCGTACCAGATCATAGTGTATTAAGCAGATTTAGGACTGCTCTTACAGAAAAGAAAGCTTTAGATAGATTGTTAAAAATACATAAATGATCAACTATCTAACCATGGTGTTCTGGTTCAGCATGGTGCAGTTATTGACGCCTCTATCACCCCTACTCCTAGACGTCCCAAAGGTAAAAAGAGCTATGATTTGCGTGAGGATGGTACTATATCGATATCTCATAGTTATCAAAAAGGGGTAGATCCAGAAGCTAGTTGGACCAAAAAAGGTCATAATCTTTACTATGGGTATAAACGACATGTCCTTATAGAAAGTAAAGAAGGTTTAGTTCTGGCAGTCACGACTACAAAAGCATCTAGTCATGATGGTGCCCATTTACCTATATTATTGGATAAAGTATCTCTAAAAGCAGGAAGCAGGCTCTATGGAGATAAAGGACTATAGCGGTTTGCCCAACGAAACTTTAACTAAAAAAACAAGAAATTAAAATCAGCTATTCAAAAGAAAGGTAATAGAAATCATCCCTTATCACCTGCTGCTAAACGGTTTAATAAATTTGTATCTAAGACGCGCTATAAAGTAGAAAGAGTATTTGGAAGTATTAAGAGGTGGTTCCGTAGTTCAGGAGCTAGGTATATAGGCCTTGATAAAACCCATAAGCAACATGTTATGGAATCTATAGCCTATAATTTATATAGAGCTCCAAATATCATTTTAAAGGGTTTTTAGGGGGATGGTATATCTAAAATATACAAATATTAACTTGAAAATCAATAAATAATGAAATTTATGCATCCTTAACCATAAAAACTACAAAAAATACAACTACAACCTTATCAAAAATTATAATAACTATCTATAACAACGGTCTCGGATTGATAATAAAAGCTTCATATAACTCACATTCCGCACCAGATAAAAATTTTCTTCGCATGAAAAATGTTGAGTTTATTTATTTTCTTTTTTTTGTAATTTTTGGAATGTTTTATTGTATTTGGTTAAGCTGTATAATGACTTAACAACTGTAATTAGTCGGCCCTGAAATACCATATAATTAGTCGGCCCTGAAATACCATATAATTATTTGTTAATCAGCAAATAAATGGTTAAATTTATATATGGTTAATAACCAGTTTTTAGGTTGTTTTGTATAAAAAGCTTGCAAAATAAGGATGAAATCTAAGAAAATAAATAATAGTCTTAAGCGTCCGTTTTTATTGTGCGACCACTGTACCCAACTGTTTGGCGATATGGCACTCTGTATCCTTAAGTGATTGGTGGACTTGTAATAGATGGGTTTCTTCATCTGCCGATAATTCTTTTTTAAGTGCTTCTCTATTTTGCTCAATAAGTTCTTGTACCAAACGAATTTTTAGCCTAAGGATAACTTCTAAACTCATTTGATATACATTTTGAGCCTCTTCTGTAGTATAAATACTATATTTTTTGATCCATGCTTCACTAATGTCATGGAGAGGAGCGGCTACATCAATGGCTATTTTTCTAATGGATGATTCTGTACTATCCAAACAACACTGCATATCCACGCATCCGCCCTGCTTAAATACAGTTTGACAATAATCAAAAAGAATTTTGCAATCGCTAGATCTAAAAACTACATCTTCTAATTCTAATAGTATATATGCATACAATGGTTTCCCTTCCGCTAGAGTAGTGCTACCATAGGTCAGCAGAATACGTATAATTTCCCGCTCATATGCTTCAATACTTGCTGTGAGTTTGCTGATAAAAGGAATGTTTTTCCGGTCTACGTATGGCTTATTTTTTGCGGTACTATGATGTTTGGGAAGCTTGTTTTTTTGTGGCTGTACTTCAGTACTTTGATGCTGTAATGTATGATACGTGCTAAAAAGCACTGCTTCTTCTATAGAAAAGAGTTGGCTACATTTTTTAAGAAATAGGGTGCGTGTTATTTCATCTGGAATAGCTACAATGCTTTGCACTACTGCGCGTATAGCCTTTGCTTGTTCCACTGGATTTTGTTCAGTAGACTGGTTCAGTAGGATATTAGCTTTAAAGGTCACAAAGTCTTGAGCGGTGCAATGGATATAATGCTTAAAGCCATCTGTGCCTACTTTTCGGAGGTAACTATCTGGATCTTCTCCTGCAGGTAACAAGATGACTTTTACGTCTAACCCCTGCGCTAATAATTTGTCTATCCCACGAAAAGTAGCTTGAATACCCGCTTGATCGCCATCAAAAATTAGTGTAACCTTAGTAGTCAACCGACGTAAAGCCTCTATCTGACCTTCAGTAAGGGCCGTACCAGCAGAAGCGACTACTTGTTCTACACCTGCTTTATGAAAGGCTAATACATCGGTATACCCTTCTACTAGGTAACAGTGGTTGGTTTGTTTAATGGAGCGCTTGGCGAAAGAAAGACCATATAATAAACTACTCTTTTGGTATACGCAGGTTTCAGATGAATTGATATATTTAGGACCATCTACAGCAGTAGCCATATGCCGTGCACCAAATGCCACTACTTGCCCAACACCATTGTGAATTGGGAACATCAATCTCCCCCGAAAACGGTCATAAATTTTGTCTCCATTTTTGATTACCAATCCTGCTCCAATCAATAACTCTAGGCTGATTCCTTTCGCTATAGCAAAGGTATAGAATCCGTTCCACCGATCAAGGCTGTAGCCTAATGCAAATTTTTTTGCTATTACAGATGAAATGGCCCGTTGTTCCAAATAGGGCAAGGCTACTTTAGCAGCTTCTGTATGGTTCCACAGCAATGCTGTGTAATAATCTCTAGCCAAATTCAATAAAATATAGAGACTTTCTTTGGATTTATAATTCTGAATACCAATTGTATCATCTGAATTTGGTGTAATCGGTATCCCATACCTTTGGGCAAGATAAGTAAGCGCTTCTATAAAGGAGACTCCTTCTATCTGCTGTATAAACGTTATAACATCTCCTGCAGCATCACATCCGAAACATTTGTAAAATCCTTTTATGGGTGATACTGAAAAAGAAGGAGTCTGTTCGTGATGAAAAGGACAACAAGCCCAGAAATTTTGTCCTTTTTTTTTAAGGGGTACAAAATCAGCAATTATTTCTTCAATACAAGCGGTACGCTGGACGAGTTGAATGGTTGATGGACTAATCATCATAGTAGATTTGGAATGAATGCATATACAATACAAACTAAAGCCATTTAGAATAGCTCTTTCAACTGATAGTAGTCTACTTAAAAGATTCAGAAGGGCTTTCTTGCCCGGAAGCTTTTCAAAGGAGTCTTTTTGTTCTTTTTAAGTGGTAACGCCATGAGCTGGTTAAACGAAAAATTTTTTAAATTAATGTAATTAACTTATATTTGCCCACAATATATTATAAAAATCGTTGCCGAAATACTTCATAAAGAATTATACCAGCTGCTACCGAGACATTAAAAGAAGCAATAGGGCCTTGCATGGGAATACAAATATGATGGGTAGCTTCACTTAAATGTTTTCTACCTATACCTACCTCTTCTCCACCTAAAATAAGTGCAATAGGCAGTTTACAGTCCACTGTATGAAGTACTTTCTTGGCTTGGGCATCACAAGCCAATATATTTAAGCCACTTTCTTGTAAATAACGCAGCGCCTTTCCCAAATCAGTTACCCGACAGATGGCCAATGTGGCCAATGCACCTGCTGAGGTTTTCATAGCGGCACCTGCTAGCATGGCACTACCTTTCGTAGGTAAAACCAAAGCATCCGCTCCCATACAAAGCGCAGTACGGGCAATTGCACCTATATTATGGACATCTGTTACCCCATCGAGTACAACGATTAAAGGTGCTTTACCTTTTTCAAAAGTAGCCTGAACCACTTGATCTAAAGGGGTGAACCCAACAGGTGATAAAACTGCTACAACACCTTGATGGTTGCCACGCGCCATCCGGTCTAACTTTTGAATAGGCACATAGCTAAAAGGAATTTCATATTTGCATACAAGGTTGTATACCTCCTTTGAGGATCTGATTTTATTTTTTTGGAAAAAAACTTTTTCAATGGTTCGGCCCGCACGTATGGTCTCTACAACGGCTTTACAGCCAAAAATAAAGCTTGATAGAGTCGTAGATGCTTTTTTATTTTTAGCAAAGGAAAGCATAATAACTGTGGTTTTAAAGAGCAGTTAATAACCTTACGCATAGGAAGCCATACAACACTTTAATTTAGATTGAACTTTGTCTTTATGACCTTAGCAGTCTATCAATAACGCCTACTATGACAATAAGTATTCAACTGGATTAGAAATGGTTGCCAATCAGCATCTATACAATAAAGAAAAACAAGTAAAGAAGGGAAAGTAGCGGGGATAGGACTCGAACCTATGACCTTCGGGTTATGAGCCCGACGAGCTACCAACTGCTCCACCCCGCGATAAAATTTTTATGCATTTAAGCAATAAAAATGATCTAATCTAGCTTAAGTTGCTTGAACTAGTACAAGTTTATATATTTTTTTGTAACATTGCAAATATATTATTCTTATGCATGCAGACAAAAGCGATTATAAATCTGGTTTTGTAGCCATTATGGGGAAACCTAATGCTGGAAAATCTACTTTAATGAACCTACTAGTAGGTGAACGTTTGGCCGTTACCCATTCGAAAGCACAAACGACCCGTCATAAACTCCATGGGATCGTTTCTGAAAAAAACCTTCAAATTATTTATATAGATACGCCAGGTGTTATTACACCTGCCTATCCTCTACAAACTGCCATGATGGAGGCTGTAAAAGTTGCTCGTGCAGATGCCGACTTGATCATCTGGGTGGTAGATGTAAAAGATCTAGTCCTTCTTCCGTCGGTTGATGAAAACTATACTAGAAAACCAATTATATTGGTACTCAATAAAGTTGATTTAATTACAGCCAACCAGCTGAATGTGGCAATGGCCTATTGGCGCAACCATAAACCAGGCGTACCCATTCTACCTATATCAGCGCTAAAAAAAGAAAACATAGACCCGCTTGTGCAACAAATCATTGAACAATTACCCAACCATCCTCCTTATTATCCAGAAGCAACCCTCACAGATAAGCCTGAGCGTTTTTTTGTACAAGAAATCATACGTGAAAAAATTCTAGACCAATACCGCCAAGAAATACCCTACAGTGTAGAAGTAGGAATAGACCATTTTAAAGAAACCGATAACTTGATTAAAATTCAATCTATTATACATGTAGAACGCCCTACTCAAAAGGGGATTATAATAGGCCAAAAGGGAGATGCATTAAAAATGCTAGGCACAGCAGCCAGAGAAGCATTAGAAAAGTTTTTTCAGAAGCAGATATTTCTAGCACTGCATATCAAAGTTACCCCAAACTGGCGTAAAAGTCGATGGTTGCTAAAAAAATTTGGTTATTCAACTAAAAAATCAATCTAATGGATCGTAGCCACTATTCCCCCAGGGATGACAAGAGAGGAGCCTACGTAGGGTAAGCAAGGCCCCTTTTCGAAGACCATATTTAGCAAATGCCGCTTTTGCATAACAAGAACAACTAGGGTAAAAGCGGCACATAGGAGGCAACAAAGGGGCAATGCAATACTGATATATACCAATAAAAAAGCAACAAAGCCATCTAGAAAATCTAGAAAACGGCTCTAGCCATTTAGTAAAATTTTTCATAATCAATAAATATAAATAAAAATACCTTTGAATCCCAAAAAATAAATCAGTAATATTACTTACACAATCTTTTCAAAAGACCTTTATAGATTTATAATCTACTTATTGGCAATTTACTTCAGATTCTCTAACTTTACCTTTCGTTAAAATCTACTTCTTGATGCTACTTGTGGTTAAAATATCTGGAGCCTAATGTTTTAGTTTAAGGTTTATATCTTTTTGTTTATGGTATAAACGCTTTGGCTGTTCTCCTGCTTTTAAGGTTTTTAGCAATCTATTTTCTCATCTAGGATTGTTAAACATGGTTGTGCCATATGGAACCAAAAACTCAGATTATGAAACTAAAAGGAGAAAATAAGTTTTTTAAGTGGATGCGGTTACTCAAACAGCAGCAAGAGAAGCGTCTGATCTATTGTTTGGAACATGCATCGCCTATAGAGGTAGCTGAGTTCTTAGAAAAACAAGCTTTTGATTTGGTACGGACAATTTTTAGCAATTTGTCTATTACAAGACAAGGAGAAGTATTTGCGTTATTTAACGACAATGCCTTGCAAATGCAACTCTACTATAGTATTCCTAAAAGCACTTTTGCAAAAATTTTTTCTTGTATGCCTTCTGACTTGCGCGTTGATTTTTACCAACGACTGAGCAGTAAAGAGCATGCCCATTTACTTCCCTATCTAAATAGAAAGATTAGAGAAGATGTGATTATGCTAAATGCCTATTTACCAGATACGGCAGGAGGTATAATGAATACGGATTTTGCTACAGTCTTAAATTCAATGACTGTAGAAGAAGCTATTGATAAAATTCGTGAAGATGCACCTTCTAAAAAAATGCTTTATTACATCTATGTAGTAGATGAGAAAATGCGGCTAGTGGGTTTTGTTTCCTTGAAAGATTTGGTGATGCATGTTCCAAAAGAAAAGATAGAGACAATTCTTAAGGTAAATTTTGTATATGCCACGGTTGATGAAGATAAAGAAGTAGTGGCTAAAAAAATTGAACAGTATGATTTAGTTGCCATTCCTATTCTAAATCAAGAAGGACAAATTGTAGGTATTGTAAGTTATGATGATGCCATAGATATTATCAGAGCAGAGCAAGTTGAGGATATGGATCGATTTATGGGTATTACTTCAGAAGAAGATGCACCCAATTATCTAAAAGTCTCCACCTTACAACATCTTAAAAAAAGAATCAAATGGATTGTATTGGTATTTATGGCTAGTATCGTTGGCCATACTTTTATGCATACTAAAAGTGCCTTCTTTACCCAGTTTAATTTGATTTTCTATTTGAGTATGATTACAGATACTGGAGGAAATGTAGGAAGTCAAGTTGCTTCCGTAGTACTACAAGCCTTAAATCGTGGCCAGGTGTCACTATCTGATTGGGTTAGGATTATTTTAAAAGAATTAAGGATTGCCATCACATTGGCTTCTTTGTTATTTTTTCTTACCTATATTAAGTTATTTTTAACTTCTAGTCTAGACTCCGATACGAATAGGTCTTTCCAGGTAATGTTTGTAGTGGCCTTAAGCATTGTTGTACAAATTATTTGTTCTGCTTTTATAGGAGCAGCTTTTCCATTGGCTGCTAAGTACTTTAATGGAGATCCTTCTGTAGCAGCTAATCCTATGATTAATATCACAGTGGAAATATTGGGTATTATGATTTATTATGTTATAATCTATTGGGTGATTAATCCAGTTGGTTATGTTTAGCCTTATGTAAAAAACAGTTGTTTAGTAGTTTTTAAGGTTACCATATAGTTTGAATGGCTACAAAAAGTCTGTAATAAAGATCTACTATCGATCATAGCCTTAAAAGTAAACGAGAGTTAAGTTTAAACTTTTTAAGAACGGTTTATATGTCTTTAATAACGCTTTACTTACCTAAGATGGGGGAAAGTGTCATAGAAGTTGTGGTATTGGATTGGTGTATACAAGAGGGAGAAGCTGTTATAGAAGGAGCACCCCTTTTAGGGGTTTCTACAGATAAAGTGGATGCAGAGATTCCTGCTACTTATACAGGTAAAATTAAAAAATTTTTGGTAAAAAAAGGTGATGTAGTTGCTATTGGAACACCAATCGCTTTATTAGAAGTAGATGCTTTAACTATACCACTTGTTTTGCATGAACCATCTTTTGAAAATACCAAGCCTTCGTTAGTAGCTGCCTTCCACCATTTAGAGCCTAGTGTTCTGCCTATCCACCCTTTTAAAAAGGTCAAATTAAGTCCTTTGGCCAGCCATATTGCTCAATCAAATGGCATGCAAGCAGATGAACTAGAGAGATTAGCCGGATATGCTCGCGATCATCGGGTTACCAAAAAAGCCATTCTAAACTATATAAACAAACGTCTACCCATTCATACTAGTAGTTTGGAGGGCCCTCTATTTTGTGAAACGCTTACCCCTTTAGCAGGTGATGAAGTGGTACAAATGGATCGCGTTAGAAAGCTAATTGCAGATCGTATGGTGGAATCTAAGAAAATTGCCCCCCATGTCACCTCCTTTATACGTGCCGATGTAACAGAACTTGTTGCCTGGAGGCAACAGCATAAAACTTCTTTTGAAGCAAAATATGGTGTTAGATTGACTTATAATCCTATTTTTATAGCAGTAATTGCACGTGCGCTCCGACTATTTCCACTCCTGAATGCGGTAGTGGTAAACGATCAGATTATTAAACGGAAACATATTAATATAGGTTTTGCCGTAGCCCGCTCAGATGGAAATCTATTGGTCCCTGTAGTGAAGCAAGTAGAACAGCTTGGTTTGGTTGCATTGGCGCAACAAATCGATGCTTTGATTGATAAAGCACGCAACGGTACCATTATGCCAGATGCATTAACAGGTGCCAGTTACACTATTTCTAATATTGGTTCTTTTGATAATCTGATGGGAACCCCTATTATTTTGCAACCACAGGTAGCCATTCTTGCATTAGGTCTTATTGAAAAACGCCCTGCTGTGGTCCATGTTAAGGGAAAAGAGACCATAGCGATTCGCCACGAATTGTTTCTATCCCATACTTATGATCATCGCATTATAGATGGCGCGATAGGAGGGGGGTTTTTAAAATATTTGGCGAAAGCATTGGCCTCTTTTGTAGCCCAGATAGACACCTATCCATTTATATAGTTTGGTACAATAGGTCCAACAATAGGTCCAATGCAGCAGAAAACTTAAAAAGGTTTATGAAGAAGACTGTCGGGCCGCCCCGTATTCGGGAAAACTGAACGTACGGTGGGATGAGAAGGGAAGGGACAAACAATGAAGAATAAAGTTAACCAGTTGCGGTATTATGAGTAATCAACAGCATCAGGTATGCTTAATTTTAAGTTGTCGAACCATTTCTTTACTCTAGAATATTTTTAAGCTGATCGATAATGGTTTCAATAATGGAACGCTTTCTTAAAATTTGTTTGTTTATCGTTTTTTAGCTATTGTAATACCATATGAGCTATTTTTTTTACACAACGCTTCAGTAATAGTTTGGCTACAATAGATAGAGTAGCCCCTTTTGTTCCGTCATATCTGTTTCCCTTAAGTTTTGTTTTTTGTCTGTTAGAGATAACCCACCATACTAAAAGTCCCCCTAAGATGGTTCCCAAATATAACGATAACTTTTTAGACATAAGGTATAGAAATTAAAAGAATCGTAAACTAATAACCTGAACTCTGGATTAGATTTTCATATTTGCGTATAAACGTCAGTTTTGGATTAGAAATTAAGAAAAGAGTATAAAAAGCTCCTTTGTGTTTTAAATTTGTGGGATTGAAAAATAATCATAAAAACCAAAGGAGCCGGATATGAATGTATCAAAATTAGTTGAAATATATTACGCTGTTGATGAATTTCTTATAAAATTTATGCCTTATATGGAATCACATTTGTTACCTACTTCAGATAGAAAACCTACTAGAACATGTTCACTGACTTTGAGCGAAATAATGACAATATTAATTGCTTTTCATGTAATTGGCTTTAGAAATTTTAAGTTGTATTATATTCATTTACAACAATTTCATTCTAATGACTTTTGCAAGTTAGTAAGCTATAGTAGATTTATATCCCTAGTTCAAAGAACAGTAGTTCCATTTTACTTTTTTCTTCAAAGTCTTTCTAAAACGAGAACAGGCTGTTATTTTATGGATTCAACCGCTATAAAGGTTTGTAATATAAAAAGAGCTTATGCTCATAAAGTATTTAAGACAATTGCTAGTAAAGGTAAAACTACTACTGGATGGTTTTACGGAATCAAATTAAACTTGATTGTCAATGATTTAGGAGAAATTATGAATTTTTCTCTTACTACAGGTAAGTCCAATGATAGATGGCCAGTAGAAAACTTATGTAAAAATTTGATCGGAAAAGTATTTGCTGATAAAGGCTACTTGAGTAAAGAATTATTTGAAAAACTTATGGGAAAAGGCATAGAACTGATTACTCAAATCAGAAAAAATATGAAAAATGCTTTCATGCCTATCTGGGATAGGCTAATGCTTCGAAAGAGATCTATCATTGAAACCATTATCGATCAGCTTAAAAATATTAGTCAGATAGAACACTCCAGGCATAGAAGTATACCTAATTTTATTGTCAATTTAATAGCTGGTATTACAGCTTATTCACTAAAAGAGAAAAAACCGGCTATAGATAATATATATACAACTGGTTTACAATAAGTCTAATCCGAAACTCACGTTATAAAGAAGCTCCTTTGAGTTTTAAATTTAGGTAATTGAAAATTACCTCTAAAAACTAAAGGAGCCGCTTATGAATGTAGACAAATTAGTAGAAATATATTATATGGTAGATGAGTTTTTAATAAAATTTATGCCTTATATGGAGAAAAAGCTGTTAACAGAGCCCACAAGAAAACCCACTAGAACTTGTTCTCTTAACTTAAGCGAAATAATGACTATACTAATTGCTTTTCATCTAATAGGTTTTAGAAATTTTAAGTTGTATTATCTTCATTTAGAGCAATTTCACTCAAGTGAGTTTAGAACATTAGTGAGCTATAATAGATTCATATCACTAGTAAAAAGAACGTTAGTTCCTATGTATTTCTTTACGCATAGTCTTTCTAAGACAATAACAGGTTGTTATTTTATGGATTCAACAGCCATTAAAGTTTGTAAGGTACAAAGGGCTTGTTCTAACAAAGTATTTAAATCAATAGCTACTAAAGGTAAAACAACGACTGGCTGGTTTTTTGGGTTCAAGTTACATTTGATTGTAAATGATTTAGGTGAAATTATGAATTTTACACTTACCCCAGGTAGGGTCAAGGATAGATTCCCTGCAAAAAGTTTATGCAAAAATTTAATCGGTAAAGTACTCTCGGATAAAGGCTATATCAGCAAAGAATTATTTGAAAAACTTATGGAAAAAGGAATAGAGCTCATTACCCATATCAAGAAAAATATGAAAAATGCTTTTATGCCATTATGGGATAAATTAATGCTTCGAAAGAGATCCATCATTGAAATCATCATCGATCAGCTTAAAAATATTAGCCAAATAGAACACTCTAGACACAGAAGCATACCTAATTTTATTGTCAATTTAATAGCTGGTATTACTGCTTATGGGCTAAAAGAGAAAAAACCGGCTATAGCTAATATATATACAACTGGTTTACAATAATTCTAATCCAGAGTTCAGGTTAATAGAGAAGCAAAGAAGGGTAACTTTTTAGTTGCTTCTATGATATACTATAAACTTATGTAAGCTTATCCATTAATAGCATGAACCGTTTCTTCAGACAACGATTTAATGCAACCGGATAACTTTTTTGCCTTGCTTTGGATCGCTTTTGTAATTTTTTTCTTTGTATCATCGCAGACTAAACTACCCAATATAGCACCTAATACGACACCTAATGATAGGTAATACACATTTTTAATCATAATTTACTTTAAATTTAAAACGTTTAAAACACTAAATAAAATTGAATCACCAGACTAAATTTACACACTTTAAGTTAATAAACCTATAAAAGGTAAAATATTATACCCTAAAAACATAATCCATATAATAAAGATCAAAAACAAAATCTAAATATCCAATTTAGCATATTTGGCATAACGTTCTATAAATTCTCTACGAGGGGGCACTTCATCCCCCATTAACATAGAGAAAAGATGTTCTGCTGCCAATGCAGAGGCTATAGTTACCTGTCTTAGGTTTCGACGTGTTGGATCCATAGTAGTATCCCAAAGTTGGATTTCATTCATCTCGCCCAAACCTTTATAACGTTGGACAAATACAGCATCAACTTTTCCATCTTTAAGGCTAAATTGTGTGACCCATTCTTCTTTTTCTGATTCTGTCCAGCAATAGTGCTCTTCTTTATCTCGTTTCACTAAATAGAGTGGGGGAGAGGCAATATAGAGATGCCCTTGTTCTATAATATCCCGCATGTAGCGGAAAAAAAAAGTTAAAATAAGGGTACGAATGTGGCTACCATCTACATCTGCATCAGTCATAATCACAATTTTGTGGTAACGTAATTTATCTAGATTAATAGCTTGCTCACTACCATCTGTACCTATCGCTACACCCAGTGCAGTGATCATATTTCTGACCTGCTCATTATCATATATTTTATATGCTTGTGCTTTTTCCACATTCAAAATTTTACCTTTTAAAGGAAGAATGGCTTGGAATCTTCTGTTTCTACCCATTTTAGCAGTACCACCAGCAGAGTCACCCTCTACCAGAAAGAGTTCACAGAGCGTAGGGTCCCGTTCAGAACAATCTGCTAATTTACCAGGTAAGCTATTGCTCATTAATACATTTTTGCGTTGTACCATTTCACGTGCTTTGCGGGCAGCTTGGCGGGCTTGAGCGGCTACAATGACTTTGTTAACAATCAGTTTTGCTTCCTTGGGATGTTCTTCTAAGTAGTAATGTAATACTTCAGCTACACAGCTTTCTACAGCACTTTGTACTTCTGCATTTCCTAGTTTGGTTTTTGTTTGTCCTTCAAATTGAGGTTCAGCTACCTTTACAGAAATTACAGCAGTCAGTCCTTCCCGAAAGTCATCTCCAATGATCTCTATTTTTGCTTTTTCCAATAAGCCAGATTTATCTGCATAGTTCTTTAAAGTGCGGGTTAAGGCTCTTTTAAATCCAGTTACATGCATGCCTCCTTCAATCGTATGAATGTTATTTACATAAGAAACTACCGTTTCAGAATAGCCTGTATTGTACGTCATTGCAACCTGTACGCCTATATTATTTTTTTCTCCTTCTACGAGAATAGGCGTGGGCATAATAGAAGTTTTGGTACGCTCTAGATGGGAAACAAATTCTAGAAGGCCTCCTTGAGAGTAAAAAGTTTGTTGGAAAGGATTGCCTTGTTCGTCTTGTTCACGACGATCCTCTAGTTGCATCTTTAGCCCTACATTTAAATAGACCAATTCTTGCAGTCTATTGATAATGGTATGTAGGTTATAGACCGTAGTGGTAAAAATAGAACTGTCTGGCCTAAAATGAACAGTGGTGCCCCGTAGTTCTGTAGTACCTATTTCTTTAACAGGGTAACATGGAACGCCTTGTGCATATTCTTGTTTATAAATCTTTCCGTTTCGGTATACGGTAACCTCTAAGTGAGCAGATAGTGCATTTACACAGGACACCCCTACACCATGCAACCCTCCAGAAATTTTATAGGTACCTTTATCAAATTTACCACCTGCATGCAATATGGTCATGACCACCTCCAAAGCTGATTTCTGTTCTTTGAGATGCATGCCAGTCGGAATGCCACGACCATCATCCCATACAGTAATGGCATTATTTTCGTGTATAATAATTCCAATTTTAGTACAATGACCTGCTAAAGATTCGTCAATAGAGTTGTCTACTACTTCCCAGACAAGATGATGTAATCCCTTTATGCCTACATCCCCAATATACATGGCAGGACGTTTGCGAACAGCTTCTAGCCCTTCTAACACTTGGATATTGTCTGCTGAATAGTCATTAATCGTAGGGGTCATTTTTAAAAGCTGTTTTAATATTTTAAATAAAAAATTTATATGCGAAGATAATAGGTTTAAACGAAAGACACACTATATTTCAACTATAGTCATACCGGCCATACAGTGTACAGGACTTTGCAGGGTTATTCCTTTTACCAAAGGATGGTCGTTTAAGTAATCCCGTACGGCACTACGCAAAATTCCCTTTCCTTGCCCATGGATGATTTTTAATCTACAATGGCCTAATAGCAGTGCATCATTTAGAAATTTTTCTAATGTATATAGCGCTTGAGCTTTGTTGAAGCCGTGTAGATCAAGTATTGGATCAGCTCGCATAGATGATGTAGGTATCGTACCATTTGATAAAGGTCTATTTTTTCGAATAGATGATGGAAACGTTACTGTTTCAAGAGATTGAAGTGGTAGATAAAAGTGCAATTTCCCAAAAGCAATTAGTACCTTATGTAGATTGATACTTATTACTTTACCTATAGCAGCTTGATTTCTAATGCGTACATAGCTACCAATTGCAATGTTGGAGCACATATATAAAGAATTTAAAAACTAAATAGAAAGTTCTTTTAAAGCCTGGTAAACTTTTCTATAAACTTCAAGTGCCCTTTCTGAAGAATCTTCTAGGTAATATTTTATACTTTGATTGAAAGATTGTGCATCTACCCTATATAGTGCTAATATTTTTTCTTGGTTTTCAAGACGTAATATGGATATGGTTCCTTGAGGATAATAGCTATTTAGTAACCAACTATTGAGCAACTCGAGATCTCTTATCATATTTACAAAAACTAGTTCATTGACTATAGACGTAGATGGATGGATGGTAGAAGCTCTTGTGAACGGTGCATTACGGATCCAGTACAATAGCAATAATGCGAAAAGAATAGAAGTTATTTTTTTCATGCTATAAGCGCGTTTAAGTGATTCACTTTATGTAAAGTTAAGTAAAAACTCCTATATTGGGTAAGTGTAAAGTAAAAATTAAATACATTACGTTTAGGTGGCCATTTGAAAAAAGTAACTATTATAGCAACTAAAGTTAGGGTACTATAGGGGAGCAATCCTGCAATCTGTCTATTCTCTAATAGCCAGATAATATATACTAAAATCACAAGTCAAATATAAAGCCACTCGGTAGGAGGTAAATGGGTTTTGCAAGGAACTTTATGGCCTATTTTTATGTAGGTAACAATAGCTCATATAAAGATTGATTATGGAAGTTTTCCCAAGAAAAATTCTTTCTGTTGTTCATCCAAGCAAATTCAATTTCGATAAAAGTATCAACTACCATTTATCTATTAATATAGGTTATGGTTTGATTAAGGTATGTTGTATAGAAAAGACTACTCAAGCATGCCTATTGCTAGGTGTATATGCACTCCCTCTGGATAAAAACCACCCGAGTTATATCAAAAGTTTAGAGCAATTTTATAATCAAGATTTTTTTCTAATTAAAAAAAATTGGGTTTCTGTTACTTTATCCATTTCAAATCAAAAGTTTACCCTTATACCTCATTTGTTGCTAAGCAAGAAAGATTTGTTTACCTATATGCACGTTGCTTGTGGTGTCGATCCGCATGATGAAGTGATCTCTTTTACCCATGCATTTGCAAAAATATCAGTTGTGTTTTCAGAAAATGCTTCTGTATTAGATTGGTTTAGAAAACGTTATACCGGTAGCAATTTTCATATTATCCACCAAGCTAATGCTATTATAGAGGGATTCCAAATAGAATGCTTACATAAAGCAGAATTATTTGTCTGGTTGGCAGAGGACTATTTCTACATAGTGGTCCATAATAAAAGAAAACTGCTCTATTGTAATCTGTTTTCTTATAAAACATCTGATGACTTGTTAGGATACCTATCAGCTGTAGTCCAAGTTATGCAGTTAGAGCGTACTTCGTGTACGTTACTGGTAGGTGGGTTGATTGAAAAAAAGTCATTGGCTTATCGTCAGTTGAAGACATATATTCCAAAAACTATCTTAAAAACAAAAATTGATTTTTTTAAATCAAATCCATATGTTTTTAAAGCAAGTAATACCTCCCCTATGTTGTATTTTGATCTAATGAGTGGTTTACTGTGTCATACCCATAGTATAGTCGACTGAAAAAATAGGACAAAAAAGTAGTTTTTTTCTTGCAGGTATTGATTTCGTTAAATTAAAATAAATCAAATGGGAAGAAATAACTCACATTCCGCACCAGAAAATATTTACTTATTTAATTATTTTCTATTGATTAATAATGTTTTATAAGAATTATGATTTTTAAAAAAAATGGTATGTTTTCTTATTTTTAGTTATAGAGTAAAAATTTTGCATTGAAAATCAGCTATCTAGAAATTAATTATAAATTAAGCAATTTTATATTATTCTCATAACCAATGGAAAATTTGGTGCGGAATGTGAGAAATAAGATTAGATGGAAAGATTTTTTAGAACGCATAAAATATGATTTTATCTTTATGAATGATTTCAAAACCATTAAAGACCTATATAGTCTCGTCATAAGAAGTTAGTCCATAGATGGATACATCTAAATTGGACAGCTGCCAAGAATGATGCTGTGTTTTTTGCATACCTAGTGGAGATTCCTCTCCATTGCTTAATTTTGAGAAACATATTTTCAACAAGATGTCGGAATTTATATAGATTTTTGTCAAAATCACGCTTTATTTTTCTGTTTTTTTGGGAGGGATAACAGGAACAATACCTTTTTCTCTAGCATATTTAATGATTTTATCGGTATCATAGGCGCGGTCTGCTAACAAATGCTTTGGAGTTATCCCTTCAATAAGATATGTAGATTGGCTACAATCAGCTCTGGTACCTTCTGTGATAATAGCTCTGACCGGCATACCAGACGCATCCACGGCCAAATGTAGCTTCGTATTAAGCCCCCTTTTGTTCGACTCATAGATTGGTTTCCTCCTTTCGCACCCGTTCCATGCATATGTACTTTTATATAAGTAGAATCAATCATAAGCCATTTAAAATCAGGATTATTAATTAGTCTCTCTAAGATCCTTTCCCATATACCATTATCTCTCCAGCGAGAAAATCTACGATGGGTGTTTTTCCAATCCCCATAGCTAGATGGAAGATCACGCCAAGGAGATCCTGTACGTAAAATCCAAAATACTGCATTAATAAACAGCCTATTATCTTTGGCAACAGCTCCCCAACCTCCTTGTTGACCTGGAAGTAGAGGTGATAAAATAGACCATACTTTGTCTGAAATATCATGACGGTGAATCCATTTAGACATCTTAGGAATATAATTGATCTTATTAATCTAAAAATATAATACGAACTACAAACCTAATATACAAAATATTTCATGACGACACTATCTAAAAGAGGGTATTAATGGTTACATTACTAAGTATAATTATCAAAGCTTTCATGCTAGTATTAATTATCAAAAATCTATGCAGGTCGTCTATCTTAGATATTTAAAAATGTAGCGGAATGAAGGGACAAAATGGGAAACAAAATTTATAAAAACTTGTCCTATTTTTTCAGTCAACTATATATCCAATATGATTCATATTATAAGAAAGTACTTATAGGGTTAAAATGTGATCCTGTAAGAATCAATATTATATAAGCAGCTATTGAAGTGCATCAAAAAAATGATAACAATGAATTTCAAGTAATGCCACGTAAAAATTTTGCTGTTAATCCCCATTGGTTATTTTCAAGAAGTAAGATAGTTGTAGTAGTTGATATTTAATCTTACAATTGTTAAAATTGTAATAGATATAAAATAAGCACTACTATGAACTTGCATCAAAAAATAATAGAACCAAAATTAGGATTGTTGGAGTTAGCCAAAACGTTAGGTAACATATCCTTAGCCTGTAAAAGTATGCGTTATAACAGAGTATGAATATCTTCTAATTTGTCTTCTAGTTCATATTTTTATGAAATTATTGCATTCAGATATAAAATCCGAACGTTTCCTTTATTTTTAGTATCCGACAACAGATTCCTTTATAAGGTTAAAAAATTTGCATTATGCTATTAGATTTTGAAAAACCAATTGTTAAACTTGAAGAAAAGCTTTTCAAGATGCAAGAAGCAGCTAAAGCGCAAAATGCACCAGCGCTTATGGCCTCAATTGCTAAGTTGGCCAATGATATCAAGACATTACAAAAGAAAACTTTTCAAAATTTAACCAGATGGCAACGGGTTCAGTTAGCCCGTCATCGAGATAGACCTTATACACTTGATTACATCCAGCAGATTACAGAAAATTTTTTTGAACTACATGGGGATCGTTTTGTAGGGGATGATAAGGCAATCGTTGGTGGCTTTGGTACCATAAATGGACAAACTATGATGTTAATTGGCCATCAAAAGGGAAGAACTACCAAGGAACGACAATTCCGAAACTTTGGCATGGCTAATCCAGAAGGATACCGCAAAGCACTTCGTTTGATGCGTTTGGCAGAAAAATTTAATAAACCTATTATTACCTTTATAGATACACCAGGTGCCTACCCAGGCGTGGAAGCAGAAGAGCGTGGGCAAGCAGAAGCCATTGCTAACAATATTCAAGCTATGTTTGGATTACGTGTGCCTATTATATCGATTGTCATTGGAGAAGGTGCATCAGGTGGTGCCTTAGGAATTGCAATAGGTGACCATGTACTTATGTTAGAAAATGCCTGGTACTCTGTGATTACACCTGAATCTTGTTCTTCTATTCTTTGGAAAAGTTGGGATTATAAAGAACAAGCTGCAGAAATGTTACAAGTAACTGCCAACGATATGTCTAATTTTCGTTTGATAGATGGGCTGATTAAGGAACCAATAGGAGGTGCCCATAGAGATTTACCAACTGCAGCAGCGCTGATTAAAGAAAGTATTCTAGCTCATTTAGAAAAACTCTCCAACAAGCCTATTGAAAAATTAGTTCAAGCTCGAATAGATAAGTTTTGTGCAATGGGAAAAATAGGCTAAGCAATCTTTATTCCCAGACCGTTGTAGTAGAAAATTGAAATTTGTTAAAAACAGCAAATACTGATCTAAACTTTATCTATATACCTGAACTCTGGATTAGAATTATTGTAAACCAGTTGTATATATATTAGCTATAGCCGGTTTTTTCTCTTTTAGCCCATAAGCAGTAATACCAGCTATTAAATTGACAATAAAATTAGGTATGCTTCTGTGTCTAGAGTGTTCTATTTGGCTAATATTTTTAAGCTGATCGATAATGGTTTCAATGATGGATCTCTTTCGAAGCATTAATTTATCCCATAATGTCATAAAAGCATTTTTCATATTTTTCTTGATATGGGTAATGAGCTCTATTCCTTTTTCCATAAGTTTTTCAAATAATTCTTTGCTGATATAGCCTTTATCCGAGAATACTTTACCGATTAAATTTTTGCATAAACTTTTTGCAGGGAATCTATCCTTGACCCTACCTGGGGTAAGTGTAAAATTCATAATTTCACCTAAATCATTTACAATCAAATGTAACTTGAACCCAAAAAACCAGCCAGTCGTTGTTTTACCTTTAGTAGCTATTGATTTAAATACTTTGTTAGAACAAGCCCTTTGTACCTTACAAACTTTAATGGCTGTTGAATCCATAAAATAACAACCTGTTCTTGTCTTAGAAAGACTATGCGTAAAGAAATACATAGGAACTAACGTTCTTTTTACTAGTGATATGAATCTATTATAGCTCACTAATGTTCTAAACTCACTTGAGTGAAATTGCTCTAAATGAATATAATACATCTTAAAATTTCTAAAACCTATTAGATGAAAAGCAATTAGTATAGTCATTATTTCGCTTAAGTTAAGAGAACAAGTTCTAGTGGGTTTTCTTGTGGGCTCTGTTAACAGCTTTTTCTCCATATAAGGCATAAATTTTATTAAAAACTCATCTACCATATAATATATTTCTACTAATTTGTCTACATTCATAATTGGCTCCTTTAGTTTTTAGAGGTAATTTTCAATCACCTAAATTTAAAACTCAAAGGAGCTTCTTTATACGCAAATATGAAAATCTAATCCAGAGTTCAGGTTATATATCTTTATTGAGACGTAAATATTAAATTTTTAGTACTAAAAATTTAATATTTACGTCTCAATAAAGGATTGGGTTTTTATCATAAACCCGTTGCAATTTTCTATTGCAACTCTCTTAATATCTTGCTTTATACAAGTTATAAAAAAGTAGTGGATATAAATTATATTCCCATGCATGATCTATTTGACCCATTGAACGACGCTGTTCAGGCTGATGCGCCATTTGATAGGGCTTCATTTTATTATAAAAGCTGTGCTTCTACCAACGACTTAGCCCAAACCTATCTACTGCATGCAGCAGAAGGAACGGTTTTTATTGCAGATCATCAATATAAAGGCAGAGGGCAACGTGGTAGTAAATGGACTTCAGAATCAGGTAAAAATCTTCTTTTTTCTTTTATTTTATATCCGGAATGGTTAACAATAGACAGGGTGTTTTCCTTGAATGTTGTTACTAGTTTAGCAATTTATGATGCACTAGTAGACTACTTTCCAAAGGGGATAGCTATAAAATGGCCCAATGATCTCTATTACTTAGATAAAAAATTAGGTGGTATATTAATTGAAACCAATATAGGAGAGGGCTATAAAATAAAGGCAGCGGTCATTGGTATTGGATTAAATGTTAACCAACTGCATTTTGAGTCTGCTAACTTCACTTCCTTGGCCATAGATAGCGGAAACAGCTTTGATAGATCGCTATTGTTAACCCATATTATGGATGCCTTTGGTGGTTATTATGCTCATTTACAAAATGGAATGGATAATTTACTTTGGGAAAGGTATATCAATAAACTTTACCGTAAAACAGGATTTCATACCTTTGCAACCACCAATGGATGGTTAGAAGGATCTATATTATCTGTGAATAGGGCAGGAGAGTTGGTTGTAGCAGGACGAAATGGTACCCAATCTTGTTATAAATCTAAAGAAATAGTTTTTATTTAGCTTGTAGAAGCTGTATCTTCCAAGTTTAGCCCATTAGCCCATAATATATTCTATAATAGTATGCATAAACTGCAAAATGACTTTTCTGAGGCTATTTTTATGGTTCATAAACCTTTGGGGTGGACTTCCTTTGATGTGATAAAGAAACTTCGTTGCGCATTAAAAATAAAAAAAATAGGTCACGCGGGTACCTTAGATCCCCTAGCGACAGGATTACTTTTATTGTGTAGTGGGAGGCAAACTAAAAAAATTAGCACCCTTCAAGGGCTAGATAAGGTTTATACTGGCCAAATGGTGCTTGGTAAGACTACACCATCTATGGATTTAGAGACACCGTTTAATAGTCTGTCTAGCTATGATCATATCACTGAAGAGATGGTAAGCGCTGCTGCTGCTACTTTTGTTGGGGCTATAACACAAATACCTCCTATCTATTCAGCCATTAAAATAGGTGGAAAAAGAGCCTATAAAATGGCTAGAAAAGGAGAAGAAACTATATTGTCTCCCCGCCCTATTACGATCTATTCTTTCTTGCTGACAGGGTTTAATTTACCATTTGTTAATTTCAAATTGGTTTGTAGTAAAGGGACCTATGTACGAAGTCTTGTCCATGATTTAGGACAAAAATTAGGCGTTGGAGGCTACCTCCATACGTTATGTCGAACCCAAATAGGTAATTATTGTTTAGATCAAGCCTATAGTCTGGAAGCATTGCTGCACGCCCATTCGCTTTCTGTTTAGGCGATGGGTTCATCTATTTACCCAGTAGCTGATACAGGGCGCTATCCCTAACGTGGATAAAAAACAATAGCTGTAAGGCTACATCTTTTGCAGCTAGGGTAATTCTTTTTCTTCGAAAAACTTGCTAGAAAAGAACTTACCTACTATATAACCTATAGATGCAGCAGCGATTATTAAAAAAAGATCTTTTTCTAATTCTAGCATTAAAAAAAGAATTTTCTTTTTCTGGTAGACGACTAAAAATAGATCTAAATACAGAAGTAAATACAAACAGGTACATAGGATCCATCTTGTAGAAATTGATTTTTCATTTTTTATTTTCTTTATCCAAAGTGCACCTAGTACAATAGCTCCTACCGATAATAGTAATAGTAAAAAAGAAAAAATTGGGTATAAAAGAAGGTTGGTTAATACATTGTAAC
Source organism: Cardinium endosymbiont cBtQ1 of Bemisia tabaci (assembly GCF_000689375.1). Lineage (GTDB taxonomy): Bacteria > Bacteroidota > Bacteroidia > Cytophagales > Amoebophilaceae > Cardinium. Next base: position 369,304 of record NZ_CBQZ010000001.1, read on the forward strand.
AAAGTGCCAAACCACCTAATATGTTTTGAATTGCACCTTCAGAATGGGTCTCTTTTTTGAGTATTTCATCTAAAGAATCAGCAGGCATATCTTGCTCATTGGTAGTATCCGATTCCATATCACACAAGGTTTGTACAACCACCTCTCCTTTGTCGCAAGAGATAATACCATGATTCCATTCAAGATTTGTTGCTATACAAACAACTATGCTCAGTACATAAGATAAGAAGTGCATAAATTTTCAGCTTAATTACTTTTTTATAAGTGGTTTTTAGATTAGATTAATGTGAAGGCAGGACGATTGTCTACTTAACCACATTTCCCTTGCTTTGAACCCAATATCTTAATTTTTGGAAAAAGATCATAGTTTAAATGTATGAATATTCAAAAGAAGCTTAATATTTTATTTGCCAGAAGAGGCACCTGCCATGCTGAACGATTACTTCCTCAATTAGTAGAAAACGATCTATTGATTAGTGATAGACAACTTAGTGATCACCTTCGCTTTCTTTATCTGTATACAGATTTATTAGCCTACTACGACAACAACAATCAACGAATAGATCAAAATATCTGGCGAAAATTTCTAGAGCAGGATGATACTGTTGTACGTTCTCTAATTTTACATACCAATATTGATACGTTAAAAAAACGTATTCATGAAGATTTTTTAACACTACGGCGCATGCATAGAGGCATTTCAGATGCAAAGTCTATGGAGACGATATTGTCCGTGGCGCAAGAGCTGATTATATTATTGGATTATTGGTATAAAAACCTATCCAATGAAGATGTTGTTCGCGTAAAATTAGCTACTATTATAGATGAAGAAATCAATACCCATATCACTAAAATATATGGGTTGCTCCAGCAGCATCATAAAAGCAGTTCTATTCAATCTTTTATAAACTTTTCTACTTTTCTTTATCAGAAGTGCGATAATACTTCTTTATGGCAATTAAAATCTGATTTGCTTTATGATGAAGTAAAGGGTAGACAGCTTAATGATGATCAAGTTATTGATATTTTTGATGATTTTTTTGATGCAATTTTTAATACTATTTATACTTTAAAGGAGCTATCTGCTAGCGATTATTTTGACACCCTTTCTTCTAAAAACAAAGAACCGCATATGGCACTTTTGATAGCTTTTTTACAGCTGCTAGAGTATGCAGATGCGCACCTTAATTATATCCCACAAAGGACCTTAGACCACTACTATAGGCACGTATTAAAATTTAATAATAATCCTTCCATTCCGGACCAAGCTTATGTCCATTTTGTGCTTAGTCCCAACTATTCTTTTGCTTTTGTACCAAAAGGAAGCCTGTTGGTTGCAAAAAATCCAGTTAATAGTGAAGATATTTTGTTTGAAACAAAAAGGAATCTAACCGTAAATAAAGCCAAAATCTCTGAGATTAATACCCTATTTACTACTAAAAAAATGGATAAAGAAGGATATCAAACCATTGAATTATCTGCTGCTACTTACAATAACGAATTATTGCAAACCCTTCCTTTTCAATTATTCCCTACGTTAAAAGATAATAAAGTAGCCAGAAAGCAAACCAACCAACACTTAGCTTTATTGGTTGGTTCCCCTTTATTGTACCTTGCTGAAGGCACCCGTACCATTTATGTAAAATGGAAGTTTAACTTTGAGTCTTTTCAGCTATTAATCACGCGAAATCCAAATAAAGAAATTGATAATAAGGCATTTTTAAAACAATTGTCAGATATCTTTCACAGCATGTTAAGGGTACAAATTACCACTAAAAATGGATGGTTAGATATACCAAAAGAATTGGTAGCAATACAGTTTATCCATGATACCTGTTGCCTAGATATGACGCTATCCCTAAATACAGAAGTACCATCAGTAGAAGCGTTGCCTACCGGATATGAAGGGAGTATAGTTAATCCTGGTACCCCTACTTTATCTATTCGCATACGTGATGGGGCATCACTTACTGGTTTGTATCTTTTAAGTGGATTGGTACTGGAAAGAATAGATCTAAAGGTTAGTGTACAAGGATATCGTGGATTAATTCTTCAGAATCAATTAGGTATTATTGATAATAGTCAAATTTTTGAACCTTTTGGCCCGTTGGCCAAACTAGACAGTAGTTTTTATATAGGAAGTGGCGAAATTTTTTCTAAAAATTTGACTGATTTGAAAATACATATCAAATGGGATAGTCTTCCTACTATAGAAGGAGGGTTTAAGAGCTATTATGATGCTTATCCTATTAAGGTGAACAACGATGACTTTAAGGTCAGTATAGCCTACTTAAACCACCAGCATTGGAATCCATCTTATGTTCAAAATAGGCAACGCGTATCTCTTTTTCAAATTGTTAAACCCAATAAAGGTAGTGAGCGGTTAGATGATCTTACAACCATTAGTGAAATTGATGTAGCTGCATTACGGATCACTAAAGCAAATACGCCGTTAGATGTTTCCGTTTATGGTCCTAAAACAGCAGCTGGATTTTTAAAATTACAATTATGTACACCTGAGCAATCTTTTGGTCATGCCATTTATCCTAATTTAATGAGTAGTGTGCTCGTTAAAAACGTTCAGAAAAAGCAGGAAGAAGATGCCATTATTTTGAATGCACCTTATACACCCCGTATCAAGGCCATTACCGTAGATTATGAAGCAGAGGAGTCTATTGTATTGACTTCTCCTCCTGGAGAAGAGGAAGAAAAGTATCTAAACAGTTTTTTTCGTATTGCTTCTTTTGGCTATTTAAAACTATTTCCTAGCAAGTTAGTCGCACCAGTTACATTATTGCCATTGATACCAGAGCAATTTATAGCTTTTGGCATAGAAGATCTAAATGGTACAAATTTATCCATGCATATAGCCATTCGTGAAAATAGTTCAGATCAAGAAACCCCAAAACCCAAATGGTTCTACTTATATGATAACATTTGGGAGCCATTTGAGGAAGCGATTGTTGTAGACGGCACCAATGGGCTATCCAAATCTGGCATTATGATCTTTGATTTATCTAAGTTGCCCAGCGATCTTAATAAAAATAATACCTGCATGAATCCAGGATTAACTTGGTTTAAAGCACAATTTATTAATGACATCGGCGCCTTACCCACTATAGTAGGCGTTTATATACAAGCCGCTGCTGTATCAAGGGTTATGGATAAAAATGGCGTTTTTTCTGCTCCAGTGCTACCCGAAAAAGCGATACAACAGCTCCAAAACCCTATAGAGGGTATTGAATTGGTCCTACAACCTTGTCAAACCTTTGGAGGAAGACAGTTTGAAAATCATCAAGCTTTATATAGACGGGTCAGTGAGCGGTTAAGGCATAAAAATAGAGCCATATCGGTCTGGGATTATGAACGCATTATCCTTGAAAAATTTCCAGAAATTTTCAGAGTAAAGTGTATCAACCATACCTCAAAAAGCAGGAATAATATGGTAAATCCTGGTCATATAACTATTGTAGTGATGGCTAAAACAGATCTTAGTGTGGGTATGCCTATGATAAGTAGGCAGCTATTAGCTGAGATTAAGACATATATTCAAAGTGTAAGTGCTCCATTTATAAAGTGTGAAGTAGTAAACCCTACTTATGAGGATGTAAAGGTTAATGTTACGGTTAAATTTAAACCTGATTATGAAAAAGGATTGTTTTTAAACTTACTACATCAAGATTTATATAACTTTTTTTCTCCATGGGTATTGAACCCATCGGAAGATGTCCAATTGGGTGGCAGTATACCTACTTCTAAAATTATAGACTTCATTAATAACCGTTATTATGTAGAAGGCATAGGAAATTTTTCTATATTAAAGTATGCTGGTAAACCTCCAGACTTAAAGTTAGATAAGATAACAACCTATGATAGCCATTTATTTGCCAGCCATCCATGGTCTGTCATGGTTTCTTCAAAAAAGCATAAAATAGCTGTTGTGGATACATTTGATACTGCTCTGAAATTGCGTCACGGTAGCATAGGTGATATGGCTATTGCTGAAGACTTTATAGTAGGTCCATGGCAAGTGCCTAAAGAAGAAGAACCATTGCTATGTATAAATCAAGATAGCCCTATACCAAGCTTAGAAGAATACTCTTTAATCACTAAAAAATACATTAAAATCGATCATGGCCATCACTAGTAGAGAAGAACTAAAGAAAAGCTTTGAAAAGGGATCTATTCCTACCCAACGTGATTTTGAAGACTTGATAGATTCCATGTTCCATAAACAAGATGATAAAATTCTTTCTCAAGATTATGGCTTAAGTTTATCTCCTAAAGGTAGTTCCGCTAAGTTGATAACCTTTTTTAATAACTTAAATGATTTTAAGCCTACTTGGAGCATTGAACAATATCCTAAAAATACGCCAGCTTTTGGGTTTAATCTTGTTGATAAAGAAGGAGAGAGTAGATTCCTTGTCCAGTCTAATGGCCATGTTGGTATAGGCACCACCAATCCATTAGAAAAATTAACTGTAAATGGTAACGTCAGTATGCATGGGCGTAGGGGAGCATATGCTTCTGGTGAAGTCCCTGGAGATGGCACTTGGTATAATATTACACCTCCATTAAATGCATGCCATGCATTTGAAGTCATTGCTAAAATTGGTAAAAAAGGTCGTGGTTTATATGCTATGAGTCATGCTATAGCACTCAGTACATTTGGAGATTCTAGCAATAAAGTTAGTACCGTAAAGGCCTATTATGGAAGTTTTAGAAATAAAATTAAGTTTCGCTGGGCTGGAGATACTTTTAACTATACTTTACAAATGAAAACCCAACGTGATTATGGAGAAGATAGTATGATTAAGTATTATGTGACCAATTTGTGGTGGGAGGAAGAAGAATACGAAGCTGTGCACCAATAATATTGGATCACTAGCCCTTTTATGCAAGAACTTTTTTGATGCCTCAAAGGGTTGAAAGAATAAAGTATTATTTTTTAATCGAAGAAACGTAGAGATAATGAATAAATTTTCCTAAATTTGGGGCATAGTTTTATCCAATCAATCATACTATTTAATATACTTATGAAAAAAGACATTCATCCGGAGTATAGGCCAGTTGTCTTTTTAGACACTTCTAGTGGTGCTAAGTTTATGACGCGTTCTACTATACATACATCAGAAACTATTGAGTGGGAAGATAAAAAAACATATCCTTTGTTTAAAGTAGAAGTTAGTTATGTTTCTCATCCCTTTTATACAGGTAAGAAAATTTTTGTAGATACAGCAGGTAGGATTGAGCGTTTCAATCAAAAGTACAAAAAGAAAAATGCTACTATTTAATAGGTATTAAGCTTATTTAATGGTCGCAATTAAAGGGCCTCATTAGTGGTTGTGTCAAAGTTTTTTTTGATGTTTCCAGTTTTAGCCATATCTGTTAAATCAATTTTTCGCATCATCTTTTTTATATCTGATTTTCAATAAAAAAGAAATACACTATACCTCTTATATGCATCATCTTATTATAGGTATATGCTGTTCCTAAAAAAGCGAATAGATTAGGTGTTCAAGTAGCAAGGGATTTAAATCTATTATTTGATATGCAATTTGCCAAGATACCTGACCACTATGCTTTTAAAAATGCTTTAATAAGAATGGTTGCTACAGATAAGGTGGCACATGCGCAGCTTTTTATAGGTCCTACTGGTTCTGCAAATCTTGCTTTAGCATTAGCCTTTGCTACTTATTTAAATTGTAGTTCTTCCAAGGAAACAGATAGTTGTGGCAACTGTTTTTCATGTGCCAGCATGGGAAAATTGACCCATCCAGATTTGCAACTGGTTTTCCCCAAAAAAACTAGCAGTGCAATTTTAGAACCGAAATCAGATGGAAATTATCTAGAAATATTTCGTAATCTGGTTAAAAAAAATCCTTTTTTGACGTTGGAAGAGTGGGCTACTGCTATGCACTTCGATCGTAAACAATGTCAAATTAGTAAAAAAGAGGTTGGTAAAATTATCCAACAACTTAGCTTAAAACCTTTTATGGGGCCATATAAAGTTGTCTGCATATGGCTACCAGAATATCTCCATCATACGGCAGCTAATGCACTATTAAAAACTTTAGAGGAGCCACCTCCATATACTGTTTTTTTATTGATTGGTTGCAATAGTGAAAAAATATTACCAACCATTAGATCACGTGCTCAACACCATGTTATTCCTCCTTTTTCAGAAGAAGCTATTGAGCAAATATTCCGCAATATCTATAGCGATTTAGATGGCCATCGATGTAAAGAAATAGCATTTCTGGCTCAAGGGAATCTGTCTAAAGCGTTTCAATTGTTCGAGCAAAATCTTGAGGAAAACTTTGACTATTTTAGTCAGTGGATACGTTGTTGCTATAGTGGTAATTTGATTAAATTAGTTGCCCAATCTGAAATATTTTATAAACTATCTATTGAAGCACAAAAGAATTTTTTTACCTACGCATTACAGATGAGTAGAGCTACCTTATTGGGTAAATTCAATGATCCACTTTTTCAAATGGGGTTACCTGCTGAAACAACATTTATCAAGAAATTTGGTCTTAATGTGACCATAAACCAATTAAAAGAGATTATAACACAATTGATGCAGGCTTATTATTATGTAGAACGAAATGGCAATGCAAAAATGGTTTATCTCCATATGTCCATTCAAATCACAAATGTTTTTGCCTCCGTTTAGCTATTGGCTCTGAGCTCTGTCGCACGTCTATAGTTGATTGTGTATAGGCTTTACCTCGTCTTAAATTTTGGATATTATGCGGCCATTAATTTAGCAAAGTTGTCAAAAGTAGATACTTATTTTTTAGCTGCGATAATGAACAAAATTCTTTAAAATAGGGGAATAAGCTAGAAGTAATACCAGAGATCTTTATTAAAGTTTTAAACCTAAGTCCCAATTTAATGCTTTTTTTAAATAGACGCAATAAAACCTTAGAGTTAATTTTGGTATTTGTATATATGAAATGCCGTGGCTTCAAATTCTTGTTTTTATAACTTAGACCATTAGAGCAATCGTATAATGTCTATCAACCGATGGACATAGCTTCCTTCGTTATCATACCAACTAATTACTTTTACCAATTTTCTATTAACGTAGGTTAACTTTCCATCAAAAACAGAAGAGTGGGTATTCCCTATTACATCTACAGAAACAATCGGATCTTCCGTATAGGCCAGTATATTTTTAAGTGGACCTTGGGCTGCTTCATACATGGTCTGATTTAAAGCTTCCTTAGTAGTCTCTTTTTTTAATAGTGCAGTAAAGTCTACTACTGAACCATTTGAAACAGGAACCCTCATGGCAATTCCATCTAATTTGCCTGCTAAATGAGGCATTACCAGCCCTATTGCTTTGGCAGCTCCTGTAGAGGTAGGGATGATAGATAGTGGAGCTGCTCTTGCTCTTCTTAAATCATTATGCGGTGCATCTTGTAGCGACTGATCAGCTGTATAAGCATGAATGGTGTTAATGACCCCTTGTTCTATACTAAAATGATCATCTAATACTTTGGCAACTGGTGCCAAACAATTGGTGGTACAGGAAGCATTAGATAAAATAACTGGTTTTGTTTTTAAAATATCATTATTTATACCCAGTACAATAGTAGGAATGGATTGATCCTTAGCAGGTGCTGAGAGCACTACCTGTTTAGCACCTGCTGTCAAATGGCTGGTCGCCCCTTTTTTATCTAAAAAATGACCAGTAGCTTCTATGACTACATCTACATCGAGTTTAGCCCAAGGCAATACAGATGGATCGGGGCAGGAATAGACCTGAATGTATTTGTTGCATATGGTGATGCTGGAAGCATCACATATAACCTCACCTTTGAAGGGGCCATAGTGGGAATCATATTTAAATAAATGGGCTAAAATTGTACTATTGGCTAGATCATTAATTCCTACTACCGCTAAATCACTACAACCTAAAATCGTACGTAAAGCCAATCGACCAATACGGCCGAATCCATTAATCGCAATTTTTTTCATTATTAAAATATATTATTCTTGTAACAGTTCATCAAGTTTAGTCAATAGTTCCAATTGATGCTTTTGGGTTTTTCGAAATAAGCCAAATTTATCGAAAAGAGACAATGAAGAGGGTGTATTACACAACTTAATGGTGAGCTCTGGCCAACCTTTGTAGAGGTAAATGATGGTACTTAAGAGTTCAATCCGTTCTTTTTTATTAAATCCGCTATAGTACACAGATAAAAAGTTACTAATACTATCCGGGTCTACTTTATCGAAAAGATCTTTTAATGAATTTTGATCTGACTGAGGAAATTCGATAATTGAGAATAAAAATTGCCTTCTTTCTTCACCTTCTAATGATAGTTTAGGGCCCCAACCATCTGCTGGTACCGCCTCTTTATCTTTTTTGGATTGTGCTTGCTCCTTTTGTTTAATTAACGCATCCAGATCATGGTTCACTATACCGTCTTTTTGACTATTGCAGTGAATAGATTTTAGAATCTCTTGTCGGGCATCATCTTTTATTTTGGATAATATTGCTTTGTTATCATCACTTAATTGCTGAAATGGATTAGGCAGGGTGGATGTAATCAGTTGGTTGATCTCTTCTGGTTTAGTAGCATTGAGAATTTTATTTTTTAACGCAATAGCTTCTTCGTTTGATACGATCTCAAGCAAGTCAATATAGTGTTGTTCACCAGAGCTACGATTAATCTGATCCAACAGCTTTTTGTTTTGCTTGATAAGCTTTGTTTGTGCATCTAGGTCAGCTTGATGAAAATATGCTTGAAATGAAGGTCTTTCAGATTTGGGTAAAAGTTTTAGTAATCTATTATAGATTGTTTGATTTTCAATACTTATATCTATAAATTTTTCTAAAGCATCTGGCGTTTTAATGTTACGAATGGCTTCTTCTATTTTTTTCTTTCCCGTATCATCATTTATGCTAACTAGTTTTAGGTACTTTGTTTTCCCATCTTCAGACAACGTACCCAAAATTGTGTTTCGTTTAGGTATAAGATCCATTCGCACACGATTACAACTGAAGAAGCCAAAACAGGCCGCAAATATAGCATAAAATAAAAAATAATGTAAGAAAAATGGGTTGATTTTTCGGGCGCTTCTATTTAACATATGACCGCTGTGAATAATGTAGTAATTTTAAAAATGATCTAGTGTCATAAAGAACATATCTACAATAGTAGATAAAGTATAGCTCTAATAGTTGCAACCACCCTTCAATCTTACGAAAAAAATATATAAGTTGGAACTATTGACCTCAATCTAGGATGGATTTCTTGCATAGAGTGGACAGAAAAAACTGGACAAGAAATGAGTTAAAATGTTTCCTATTTTAGTAGCTTTATTTTTTCATAATGGATTTTATCAAATGGGAAGAAAAAAGGTCAGAAAATTTAGTTCAGTAGAGAAGACTAAAATAGTCTTAGATTTATTGAAAGAGGAATTAACGTTAATAGAGTTATCATCCAAGTATGGAGTAACAACCAAAACACTTCAAAATTGGAAACATCAGTTTAGCGATCAAAGAAGTCAATATACCATTCATAATCACATACAATTGTTAAAAAATTATGGTGTTAAAATATCAATGAATGGAAAAGGTAGAAGTATTGATAATGTACTGATAGAACGTTTTTTTAGAACAATAAAATATAATTGCTTGTTTATAAACGATTTTAAAAATATTAAAGAAATTAAACAGGGCATTAAAGATTACATGCATAAATACAATTACAACAGATTTCATTCCAGCATTAAATATCAGAAACCTATGAATGTATATCCTACAGATTTAAAAAATCAATACCCTAAAGGCGGAATAATACGGAAACAAAGTCTATAATTTCTTCCCCGTTTTTTTCGGTCCACTATAGATTATAACATATGGAAAAAATAATACGCATACTCTGGAAATGTTTTGCAGCAGCAATTATAGGTATTCCTACTTATCTTTTTTCTGTTCAAGTTGATTTTTACCATTTATATGGTAGCATGCCCTCAACAGAATTATTAGAAAACCCACAAAGCGAATTGGCTTCTGAACTCTATGCTGCAGATGGCGTTTTACTCGGAAAGTATTTTAGAAACAACAGGAGCTCTGTAAATTATGAAGCAATTTCTCCCAATATGATTCATGCGCTTATCGCCTCAGAGGACTACCGTTTTGAAAAACATGCTGGTATAGATTTAAGGGGCTTATTACGTGCCTTTTTTCTTTCGATTTTATTACAACGAAATAAAGGAGGGGGAAGCACGCTTACCCAACAGTTGGCTAAAAACCTCTTTAATATTAGAAAAGAAACAAACTATCGAGGCAAATGTTCGCATATTCCTTTCCTTAGTAAACTGATCCTTAAAACAAAGGAATGGATCTTAGCGGTTCAACTAGAACGTGCCTATACCAAGCAAGAACTTATAGCCATGTATCTGAATACAGTTACTTTTGGGAGTAATACATATGGTATTAAAGTAGCCGCACGCACATTCTTTAACAAAACACCGGCCGAATTACGTATAGAAGAGGCTGCGCTATTGGTAGGACTATTACGTGCACCTACTCGATACAGTCCTATCAAAAATCCTGAAAAAGCCAACCATATTAGAAACGTAGTATTAGGTCAAATGGTCAAGTATGGATTTTTAAAAAAATCTGATTATGACCTTATTTCAGAAATACCTACCGAGTTACACTATCAAGAAGAAAATTATGAAAAAGGCATAGCACCCTATTTTAGGGCAGTAGTACGTGATTTCCTATTAAAATGGACGCAAGAAAATGGATATGATCTTTTTTCAGATGGACTGCGCATCTATACAACCATTCATAGTCGGATGCAAGTGCACGCAGAAACTGCTGTAAAAGAACATATGGCGCTGTTACAAGCTAAATTTGATGACCACTGGAAAGATCAAAATCCATGGATTCATGAAAATGGGAATGAAATAGCAGACTATATTGAAAAAGAAATACAAAAAACACCTTTTTGCCAAAGGTTACATAAAGAGTATGGAACAGATACCGAATCAATTCATAGGGTGTTGCATACACCTGTACCCACTCTATTATTTTCCTGGAATGGGCCTATTCAAAAAATGATCACCCCTATAGAAGCCTTTAAACATCATCGAAGAATATTACAGGCTGGATGTATGGCCATGGATCCTTATACAGGCCATATTAAAGCCTGGGTAGGTGGCATTGATTACAAATATTTTCAGTACGATCATGTAAAACAGAGCAAACGACAAACTGGTTCAACTTTTAAGCCTATTGTCTATACAGTAGCATTAGATAATGGTTTCTTGCCTACAGATCTGGTAACAGATCTACCCGTTACGTTCTTACAACCCAACGGTGAAATGTGGACACCACAAAATGCCTGGAAAAGCTATTCTGGTAAGCCCTACACTTTGCGTTATGCTATGGCTAAATCCTACAATTCTATCACAGCTTATTTGATTAAACAACTTGGCCCCCAACGAGTTGTAGACTGTGCCAACCGGATGGGTATCAAAGGGCCTTTAGATCCGGTTCCTGCTATTTGTCTGGGTTGTAGTGATGCCTCGATTTATGAAATGGTAGGTGCATATAGTACTTTTTTGAATGAAGGGGTTTGGACAGAACCTTTCTTTATTACTCATATTGAAGATAAGCATGGTAATATATTACAAACCTTTACTCCACAACATCGCGAAGCGATTCATAAAGATACCGCTGATCTTATGACTTATATGCTGCAAGGCGCGCTGGATGAAGGCGCTTTAAATAGTGTATCTATTGCCCTAAGAGAAGAGAACGATATCGCAGGGAAATCAGGTACCACCTCTAATCATTCTGATGGTTGGTTTATAGGGTTAACCCAAAATCTTTGTACGGGGGTTTGGGTAGGCGGAGAAGACCGCTGTATTCACTTTAGAGATTTTAAGCTAGGAAATGGCAGTGCAACCGCTCGCCCTATATGGGAAAAGTTCATTATGAAATTATATAACGATCCTTATCTAAATCTAACTTATAGAAAGGGACCTTTGATTACAAACAGAATTTTTTCTGAAAAGGTAAAAAATATTATTCAAGGTAAGTCTAAGAATCACTTGGGTATATCTGGCTATAGATCTAATGATCCGTCGACTAATCTAGCTAATAAACAGAAAACAGCTATAGTACTAGACGTAGATAAAATACTTTAAAAATTATATAGATCGGGAAAAAAGCTATAAAAAATAATTAGTCGGCCCTGAAATACCATATAATTATTTGTTAATCAGCAAATAAATGGTTAAATTTATATATGGTTAATAACCAGTTTTTAGGTTGTTTTGTATAAAAAGCTTGCAAAATAAGGATGAAATCTAAGAAAATAAATAATAGCCTTATATGGAGAAAAAGCTGTTAACAGAGCCCACAAGAAAACCCACTAGAACTTGTTCTCTTAACTTAAGCGAAATAATGACTATACTAATTGCTTTTCATCTAATAGGTTTTAGAAATTTTAAGATGTATTATATTCATTTAGAGCAATTTCACTCAAGTGAGTTTAGAACATTAGTGAGCTATAATAGATTCATATCACTAGTAAAAAGAACGTTAGTTCCTATGTATTTCTTTACGCATAGTCTTTCTAGATAGTGTCGTCATGAAATATTTTGTATATTAGGTTTGTAGTTCGTATTAACGTCAGTTTTGGATTAGAAATTAAGAAAAGAGTATAAAAAAGCTCCTTTGTGTTTTTAAAATTTGTGGGATTGAAAAATAATCATAAAAACCAAAGGAGCCGGATATGAAATGTATCAAAATTAGTTGAAATATATTACGCTGTTGATGAATTTCTTATAAAATTTATGCCTTATATGGAATCACATTTGTTACCTACTTCAGATAGAAAACCTACTAGAACATGTTCACTGACTTTGAGCGAAATAATGACAATATTAATTGCTTTTCATGTAATTGGCTTTAGAAATTTTAAGTTGTATTATATTCATTTACAACAATTTCATTCTAATGACTTTTGCAAGTTAGTAAGCTATAGTAGATTTATATCCCTAGTTCAAAGAACAGTAGTTCCATTTTACTTTTTTTCTCAAAGTCTTTCTAAAACGAGAACAGGCTGTTATTTTATGGATTCAACCGCTATAAAGGTTTGTAATATAAAAAGAGCTTATGCTCATAAAGTATTTAAGACAATTGCTAGTAAAGGTAAAACTACTACTGGATGGTTTTACGGAATCAAATTAAACTTGATTGTCAATGATTTAGGAGAAATTATGAATTTTTCTCTTACTACAGGTAAGTCCAATGATAGATGGCCAGTAGAAAACTTATGTAAAAATTTGATCGGAAAAGTATTTGCTGATAAAGGCTACTTGAGTAAAGAATTATTTGAAAAACTTATGGGAAAAGGCATAGAACTGATTACTCAAATCAGAAAAAATATGAAAAATGCTTTCATGCCTATCTGGGATAGGCTAATGCTTCGAAAGAGATCTATCATTGAAACCATTATCGATCAGCTTAAAAATATTAGTCAGATAGAACACTCCAGGCATAGAAGTATACCTAATTTTATTGTCAATTTAATAGCTGGTATTACAGCTTATTCACTAAAAGAGAAAAAACCGGCTATAGATAATATATATACAACTGGTTTACAATAAGTCTAATCCGAAACTCACGTTTATTATATTTTTAGATTAATAAGATCAATTATATTCCTAAGATGTCTAAATGGATTCACCGTCATGATATTTCAGACAAAGTATGGTCTATTTTATCACCTCTACTTCCAGGTCAACAAGGAGGTTGGGGAGCTGTTGCCAAAGATAATAGGCTGTTTATTAATGCAGTATTTTGGATTTTACGTACAGGATCTCCTTGGCGTGATCTTCCATCTAGCTATGGGGATTGGAAAAACACCCATCGTAGATTTTCTCGCTGGAGAGATAATGGTATATGGGAAAGGATCTTAGAGAGACTAATTAATAATCCTGATTTTAAATGGCTTATGATTGAATTAAACTTATATAAAAGTACATATGCATGGAACGGGTGCGAAAGGAGGAAACCAATTTTATGAGTCGAACAAAAGGGGGCTTAATACGAAGCTACATTTGGCCGTGGATGCGTCTGGTATGCCGGTCAGAGCTATTATCACAGAAGGTACCAGAGCTGATTGTAGCCAATCTACATATCTTATTGAAGGGATAACTCCAAAGCATTTGTTAGCAGACCGCGCCTATGATACCGATAAAATCATTAAATATGCTAGAGAAAAAGGTATTGTTCCTGTTATCCCTCCCAAAAAAAACAGAAAAATAAAGCGTGATTTTGACAAAAATCTATATAAATTCCGACATCTTGTTGAAAATATGTTTCTCAAAATTAAGCAATGGAGAGGAATCTCCACTAGGTATGCAAAAAACACAGCATCATTCTTGGCAGCTGTCCAAATTAGATGTATCCATCTATGGGCTAACTTCTTATGACGACACTATATAAGACAAGAAGAGGTATATATCTGTTGTTTAAAAAGAAAAAATAAATGAGCTTTAAAAGGTATGTATCTATATTGTTCCTATCTACGACCACAGTAGCCTATGCAGGACAAACATGGGATAAAATCAAAGATTTTGGTGAAAGTGCCTTAGATTATGTACCCTTTGGTAGCACTGTAAAAAAACTATTTGGCAAGCAGGATAAACAGGTAGACCTGCTTAAAACCATTGCAAAAACAGAAAAAAGCACTTTTGAGAAAATTAAGGATACAGCTAAAACGGCTATGGAAACGAAAAGGGCGATAGAAAAAGCCAATAGGAAGGTAAGAGATGCCATCAAACTAGGTAGCCGCCTCAAAAATATAGATTTTAAAAAAATGATTGTAGGTCAAACGGAAGATGTCTTGGGCATCAGCTTAAATCCCGCTAGTTATATCCCAGATACGCAATATACGGCCAAACTTACAAGAAATATGCAGTATAGCTGTGCAAGAGAAAAGCAAACCATTCGTGGTGTGAATAGATTCCTAAAAAATACTGGTAAATTAGTGGGGATTAAAGCTACAAATGGGAAATATACCGATTTGCAAAAACTTAACAAGGCGGTCGAAAAGTCGATTCACTATGATCGTACGGTCGGGGAATATGCCCATACCAAACAACTATTGCTAGCAGATGCATATGAAAGAGAAGCAGATGAATTGCTATCCAATAATAAAGAGATTCAGCATTTATTAGACGAAGATGCAGCCCATCTTAAAGTGAATGAACGGCTAGCAGCTTATAACTTATTACAACAAAATATCATTAGATCGACTAAACTTAAAGAAAAAGCTGTAAAATTGAGTTAAAAGGCTCCCCAAAGAAACGAAATAGAAAAAGTATAAGCTATGCGTAAGATAAATGCACTACCTATTGGTTATTCAGATGTTAAATCAGTAATTGAAACAGGGTATTATGTAGATAAAACAAGATATGCACAAGAGTTGATTGAAAAGAGAAATCCTATCTTCATAGCCCGGCCTAGAAGATTTGGGAAATCACTATTTATTGACACACTGGCTACTATATGCAGTGGAGCACAAGAAGTTTTTAAAGATTGTTATATAGGTAGCCCAGAAAATGGTTATCAATGGAAGAAATATCCGGTGATTAAATTAGATTTTTCAAGGTTAACCAATGATTCTCCAGAACTATTACAAATATCTTTAGAAGACCTCCTTACACGTATTGCTTCATCATACAATTTGTGCATTACCGGACAGGTTCTTAAAACAAGGTTTACTAATTTGGTTGAAGATATGTCTACATTAGATGACCATTATGAACCAAAAATAGTAGTCCTTATAGACGAATATGATGCACCAATTGTTAACCTAACAAAAGGTTCGGACCTAGAAAAAGCTAATATAAAAGTCATGAAAGATTTTTTTATGGCCTTAAAGTCACTCAATAGCTACTTTCAATTTACGTTTATCACTGGTGTAAGCAAATTTAGTCTATCAGATGTATTTTCAGGGGCTAATCATTTAAAAGACATCACCATTGATGCATCTGCTGATGCTATGTTTGGTTATACGCAACAAGAAATAGAAACCATATTCTCAGAAAACTTAGCATCGATTGCTAAAAAATGGAGTGAAAAAGAAAATAAAAAAATAACTGAATCATCAGTGATGGGGCGCATCGCAACTTATTATAATGGTTATAAGTTTTATGAGGATGGAGCAAGTGTATATAATCCCTGGTCTACTCTAAGATTTTTAGATTCTGGCAAACTAGCAAACTACTGGTATGAATCAGGTAGCCCCACTATACTTATTAACCAGATGTTGGCAGATCCTGGTAGATTTGACCTTAACATGGACCACCTTCAAATCAAGGCCACTAGAGACGAACTAATGTATACTGGCAGTAGAAATGAGATTAGTTTAAAGTCGCTTATGTTTCAAACGGGGTATCTAACGATTGATGATTATGATGAATCTAGTAGTTTATACACCCTAAAATTCCCTAATAAAGAAATAGAAGAGTCCTTTCAAAGGAGTATAAGATATAGCCTAGAGAAGAGCGTAAAGGATTATTTTATACAAGAGAGAGAAAAAATCAGGCATGCACTAGCCAATAAAAAAATCAAGACCTTTATAGCTAGTATCAATACCGCCTTTGCCACACTTCCTTATTATATCGATACCAAACAGGAAAAGCAATTCCATAGTAACCTACACATGCTATTGCAAGGATTGGGATTTTTAGGTGGAAGAAAAATGCAGATGCATAGTGAAGCACTATCTAGTCAAGGGAGGGCAGATATCGTTCTAGAATTAGAAACGGTCATATACATTATAGAAATTAAGTATAAATCCAGTGGTAAAATAGCCTTAGAACAAATCAAAGCAAATCAATACTATAGTCCTTACTTACTCAGACAAAAAGCCATTATACTGTTAGGCCTCAACTTCAATGAATCAACCAGAATGGTAGATAACTGGGAATATGAAATGCAAGAAGCACATTTAGAGAAGTAAAATGGATTTAGCCATTAAACAGAAAAAATATTAATTCTAACTTAAAGAGTAGGGGTATAATATAGCACACTATACTTTACTACGTAAAGTGTATTATATATTCGTCTGTCAATGACATACAACCCAAGCAAGAGGGAAAGAATTATAGTGGCCTGAAAAATTAGGACAAATAATAATAATTTTATTTCTGCATAAAAATATTATACAAAGATAAAATTATAAAATTTGTTGACTTTAATATTTAAATTTTGTAGTATTAAGCATACCGTAAAAAATTACTAATTAAATCAGTTTAATTTTCTAGTATTTTTCCCTCCCTTTAAAGACTAAATACTCAGCATGATATTGCTTTTGTACTATCTCGTCAAAGTGAATTCAAAGAAGCTTTAAAAATATATTGGGAGGTATATGCAAAAAGAGAAAAGGTTTTAGGGGCTGATCATCCTGATACTTTAAATACTAAATTTAATATTGCTTTCGTACTGTCTCGTCAAAGTGAATTCAAAGAAGCTTTAAAGATATATTGGGAGGTATATGCAAAAAGAGAAAAAGTTTTAGGGACTAATTCTTCTGAAGCTTTAACTACTCTGCATAATATTGCTTTTATACTTTCTCGTCAAGGCAAACGTGAAGAAGCTTTAAATATCTTTAAAGACGTATATGAAAAAAGAAAAGAAATTTTAGGACCTAAGCATCCATCTACTCTAACTACTCTGCATGAGATTGGTTCTATACTATCTCGTCAAGGCAAACGTGAAGAAGCTTTAAAACGTGAGTTTCGGATTAGACTTATTGTAAACCAGTTGTATATATATTATCTATAGCCGGTTTTTTCTCTTTTAGTGAATAAGCTGTAATACCAGCTATCATATCCGGCTCCTTTGGTTTTTATGATTATTTTTCAATCCCACAAATTTAAAACACAAAGGAGCTTTTTATACTCTTTTCTTAATTTCTAATCCAAAACTGACGTTTAAATATACTTAATGAGGTACATAAGAAAAGAGAAGAAATTTTAGGACCAAGCATCCATCTACTCTAACTAGTCGGCCCTGAAATATTATTTTTGAATAAATTTATTGAATGGATCTTTTTTTACAATATTTATGGTTTAGCAGGCGCTCTATTTTTCCTACCCAAGATATAGGTATAACTGGTTTTGGATTAAGAATTTTAATTATATAGGTTTTAATTTATGTGATTGTGAGTGTGTTAAGAATAACTTTCTTGTAATCAGTCGTAGGTTATGAGCAATAGCACATAAAATAACGTTAAGTTTATCTCCTAGAATACCTTTCAAATAGTTAACAGATAATTTACCATCGGATTTCATATGACCAATATGCGGTTCAATAGAAGATCTTCTTTTTATTAGCTTTTTTTAGTAGCAGGCGTTATTCCCCTTTTAGTAACCACTTATAAATATATTACATTCACTAACAGGTATATTATTACCCCGGTAGGCTTTATCTACAAAAGCATACTTTACTTTGGTACCAGATAATTGCTCGGCTTGTAATAAACTCTTCTGCAAAGTATGGCCATCGTAAGCATTAGGATGTATTGCTTCTGTTGAAACAATTAAACCTTTTTTATGCGTTACTGTAAATTGTACCTTGCAACCAAACTCATAAGGATGTTTAGACTTACCTTTACTTACACAGTAGACGGATGGTTCATGGATGCTATAAATTTTATCTTTACTTTTTTTGTATTGGTTTATAAGTTTTTTACTTATAGATAGTAGATTGGTAAATTGATTCCGTATTAGATCATCAGAGGATTGTATAGAACGTTCTACATCTCTGACTACTCTACCAAGATAGGTTTTTAATGTTTTAATGCCTTTAGATAAACGTTTATACTGTTTAGCATGAGCATAGCAATCAACTTTACGTTTGATAGATAGACCTAAACGCTGATAAGTTTGACGCAGTTTAATACCTGTTTTCTTGGCTATACTGACCAATTTTTCTCTGGATTTATTAAGCAAAGAAGAGTCAGTTGGGTAACGGATATTTTTCTCCATTACAGTAGTATCAGCTATAACTTTTTCAAGTTCTTTTCGGGTCTAGTTACTTTTTTTTTAGTCGTCTAAGTCTATAGTCATAGATAAAATCTGAGACCTTCTTGACCTAATCTATGGCGCCAACGGGTCAATGAACTGGGGTTACAAGGCATCTTAAACTGAAAATAATCATATCCACAAAAGTATTGCCAATAAGGGTTTTCTACCCATCTAACCACTACTTGTTCATCAGAAATATTATACATATGACTGATAATGAGAAGACCTATAATTAAACGAATAGGCAAAGGAGGTTGACCAGGTCCATAGCTAAAACCGCGGTCTAAATCTGATGCTAAGGAGTGAAAAGGAATCGAATCAGATAACTGGAATAATGGATGTTTCGGGTTGAGAAAACTAGATAAGCGTTGCTCAAACAAACGCTCAAGGCTATTATTTATTTTCTTAGATTTCATCCTTATTTTGCAAGCTTTTTATACAAAACAACCTAAAAACTGGTTATTAACCATATATAAATTAAACCATTTATTTGCTGATTAACAAATAATTATATGGTATTTCAGGGCCGACTAACTACTCAGAACTCTATTGCTTCTATCCTGTCTCTTCAAGACCAATACAAAAAAGATTTTGTTCAGTCGACCACCAGCCAACATGGGGAAACTGCATTTTCAATGGCCGATAATAAAGATAAAGTACAGAAAGTTATACAAGAGTTCCTTGAAAAAGAGAAAGCGCCAAAGGAAGTAGTAGCATTGTTAAGCGATTCAGAACAAGATCTTGGACATGCAACCAGTTCACCTACTGATTCTATTCAAGTCTTAACCCAATCAATGTCCAGTATGTCAATACAAGGTGATTTTTCGGCTAACACTTCATTTATAAATAATCCAGATCACATACAAAATATAGTTTCCCCAAGTGGGGACCATAGCAACCAATATCCAAGTCGCCCTGCTAGCTAGCATGTAGGCCCGGTTGATGAGAAGGATCAAGGGAATCTACTTTTCCAGTTCTTGACAAGTTATTTGGCGATAGTTTCTATTTATCCTTATAATTTCTTATTTTCTATTTAACATAATATAAATTATATCACTAGATGCCTACACAGAAAATATGAAAGATTACAATCATATTTCAGGTTAATCAAGCAAAAAAAGCTAAAATGGTTTATGGTTTATGGTTTATTTTTTTCCATTATCGGTTCAATCAAATTGCCATCCCAAACTTTGGGATTAGCTATTTTATGTTCTTGAAGTGCCAGCCGATAGACCTGATCTACAGAATCTACATAGTGAAATATTAGATTTTCACGGTAGATTTTTTTTATTTCTTGTACATCCTTTTTGTTTTTGCTACTGAGTATAATTTCTTTCATACCTACACGTTTTGCTGCTAGAATTTTTTCTTTAATACCACCTACTGGCAGTACTTCGCCACGTAAGGTAATTTCCCCTGTCATGGCCAAGCAGTCTTTTACCTTTTTCTGCGTATATAGAGATGCCAATGAAGTAAAAAGAGTAATGCCTGCAGAAGGACCATCTTTAGGAACTGCCCCAGAAGGAACATGAATGTGTAGATCATAATTTTCAAATACACCATGTGATACATCAAGGTACTGGTCATTGGCTTTTAAGTAAGAAAGGGCTGTCATAGCAGATTCCTTCATAACTTCTCCTAGATGACCAGATAAATTAATCCTTCCTTTTCCTTTACTCAAAACAGATTCTATAAAGAGAATTTCACCACCAGCAGCTGTCCAGGCTAAACCAATTGAGACACCAGGTAAGGATGTGGTTTGATAAGGTGCTTGGTCAAATGGCTCTGGGCCAAGTAAAGTAATAACATCAGTTGGTTTGATTTTTTTAGTATAAGCTTCCGCTAAAGCAATGGATTTTGCGGCCTTTCTGCAAATATTGGCTATTTGACGAGATAGTTCACGTACGCCAGATTCGCGCGTATAACTTGCTATAATAGTAGCCAAGGCATCATCTTGTATGGCTAGATCAGTAGATTTAAGGCCATGTTCTTTTCTTTGTTTGGGAAAGAGATATTTTTTTGCAATTTCTATCTTTTCTTCTAGAAGATAGCCACTTACTTCAATCACTTCCATTCTGTCCTGTAAAGCAGATGGAATTCGATCCATTGAATTGGCAGTGGCTACAAATAGAATTTTAGAAAGATCATATGGGACTTCCAAAAAATGGTCGACAAAAGCATTGTTTTGTTCTGAATCTAGCACTTCTAGTAGCGCAGATGCTGGATCTCCACGCATGCTATCTATTTTATCAATTTCATCTAGCACAATAACTGGATTAGATACACCACTCTTTTGAATGTTATAGATAATTTTTCCAGCCATTGCACCAATATAGGTTTTTCTATGTCCACGTATTTCCGCCTCATCATTTAGCCCACCTAGTGCAATACGTGCATACTTCCTACCCATTGCTTTGGCAATAGACTTTCCTAAAGAAGTTTTTCCTACTCCAGGAGGACCGCATAAACATAAAATAGGTCCTTTCATATTTTTTTTTAGCCGTACAACTGCTAGAAATTCTAAAAGGCGCTCTTTGACTTTTTCAATACCATAGTGGTCTGCATCAAAAATTTTTTTTGCCCGGGTCAGGTCTAAATTGTCTTTGGTATAATGGTCCCAAGGCAAATCTACGAGCAGCTCTGCATGGTTGATACTAATGGAATAATCTGGACTATGTGGGCTCATCCGTTCAGCTTTTTCCAATGCCTTTTTAAAATAATTGGCTACTTCTTTAGGCCATTGTTTTTTATTTCCTTTTTCACGTAATGTATCAATTTCATCTGAAACATCATTTTCGCCTAGTTCATCCTGTAGCACTTTAACCTGTTGCCTTAAGTAATAATCTCGTTGTTGCTGACTAATATCAGAGTGTACTTTATCTTGAATCTCTTTTTTAAGTTCTGAGATTTCTAATTCTTTTAAAAGATGCTTTAAGAGCAAATTGGCGCGCTTGGTACTATTGCTTAACTCTAGTAACTTTTGCTTGTAATGGATATCTGTATTTAAATTAGAAGCCAAAAAATAGGTAAGAAAATCAATACTTTTAATATTGGTTAGCATGGCCTGTGCTTCGCTAGAACCATCAGGTCGAAATTTAAGAATCTTAATCGCTACATCTTTTAAGGATTGCATAAGTGCAAGAACTTTTTTGTCTTTTTTATAAGGTTGATCCTTTAGCAGTTGAATAGTAGCTTCTAGTCCTAACGACTCTGTAAAGACTTGAATGGTCTTAAATTTTTGTTTGCCATGTACCAAAGCAATGGTTTTACCATTTGGTAAATTAATAATTTTAATAATTTTGGCTAGTGTACCTATTGGATATACGTCGGTCTGTTTACCTTCAAAATTTTCTGGATTGCGCTGTGCAATGATGCCTAATAGGCCATCTTTTTCATGTATGACTTCTATCAAATGCATCGCCTGCCTTTCTTTAACGGCAATAGGGACTACAATGTTAGGAAAAAGAACCATATTACGAAGTGCCAACAAGGGTATTCTACCTTGGGTATGGTCACCAGAGAGCTCTTCTTTTTCATCAGAGACAATGAGTTCTACCATACCGCCTATGCCATCTTCACCCCATCCAGAAGCAAGACCTCCATCCATTACTAGTGATTTGTTGAAGTACATATGGTTATAAATGATTTCTAATTTATTTTTTTAGTGTGATCTTATACGATATATGATTGTACACTTAAATACTATGCCAAAAAGTAAAAATAATATGGGTATAAAACTACTTATAATAGCTTACGAATATCGTTACCCAATGCATAAAGCATAAGTAAAAGCATAAGGATCATGCCGAGTTTTTGAGTGCTTTGTAAAAATTTATCAGAAAGTTTTCTGCCAGATAGTACTTCATACAATATACATAAAGCATGCCCTCCATCTAATGCTGGAATAGGCAGCAAGTTCATTAAACCAATCGTGATGGATAATAAGGCAACTAGGGTCCAAAATTTATATCCAATAAATTCATTGCCAAAATTTTGGGCGATGCTAATCGGACCACCTAAGGATTTTTTTAAAGCAAGTTTGCCTGTCATTAATTTCCATATGGTTAAAAAATGGCATTGCATCAAC
This sequence comes from Cardinium endosymbiont cBtQ1 of Bemisia tabaci, assembly GCF_000689375.1. Classification (GTDB taxonomy): domain Bacteria; phylum Bacteroidota; class Bacteroidia; order Cytophagales; family Amoebophilaceae; genus Cardinium. Next base: position 392,474 of record NZ_CBQZ010000001.1, read on the forward strand.
TCTAAAGCTTTTTTTAGGCCAATGGGAATAGATGCTATAAATGAATAATCTAGTTGCCTATATTTAGGCTGAGCCCATTCAATACCTAATCTTTGTTGATCTATCTGAACCTGAGTAACCATTTTTATGCCATTCCGCAAGTAGACTAGTTCAACTGTTTTATCCAAACAAGTTTCAACTATCCTTATTAAGTCATATACATCAAGGGTAGATTGGCCAGCTAGTTTAATAATTTGGTCTCCAATCATTAGGCCTGCTAGGGTAGCACTACTGTTTGGGCGAACGGCGTGAATCACGCAAGGGAAAATGGGCCTTATAAAAAAATCTTTTTGTATATCTGATACGTTTTCTAGGACATTTTCTGGAATGGGTAGTGTGAGTGACTGACCATCTCTGTTGATAGTATAATAGCTTTTACTACGGAGTAAAAAGCTGGGTGATAAAACATCATTAAAATCATCAAAATTTTTTCCATTTATTTTCATAATTTTATCCCCTCTTTTAAAACCTATTTTTTTAGCTAGTGCACTTGGTATGATCCCATATTTATTTACTTCATCTTTAGGTAAATAGGTGTTGCCCATTATATAGGTTAAACCAATCCATATGCATATGCCACTGAGTAGGTTAAAGATAATACCACCCAATATAGTGAGGCACCGTTGCCAGGCTGGCTTTGAACGAAATTCCCAGGGTTGTGGACTATTTTGCAAATGATCAATCGCCAATGATTCATCCACCATACCTGCAATCTGAACAGCTCCACCTAAAGGAATTGATCCTAAGGCATATTCTGTTTCCCCCCACCTAACTTTAAATAGTTTAGGAGGGAATCCAATCATATAGCTATTGACCCGCATTTTAAATAGCTTAGCAAAAAGCAAATGGCCCAATTCATGTATACCAACTATGATGAATAGAGCCGCTAAAAATTGAGTTGCTTTAATAAAAAAGGCCATATAGTGCAGCAATTATTATGTTAATCTTACTAGGAAGTAGTGCTTAAATATAAGCAAAAAATAGCACATAGGCCTTGAATAGATGGTCTATGTTGCGCAATAGAGGCTACAAAAAAAGCAGTTTGAAAGTAGCATGGATTATAAAATATACGCACTAAGGTCTTTTTGTTTTATTAAGTCAGCCAGCACTTCTTGGACCATTTTTTTGGTGATGGTAATGGCCGTATCGGGCCTAATGGTATCTGGAACATCAAATAAAATAGGCGTTAATAGATGGCTCATTACAGTTTGCAACCTCCTGGCACCAATATTTTCTATCTCTTCATTGAGGAGATAGGCAGTGGCGGCAATTTCTTGTTTGGCTTCTGGGCTAAAATCTAGCCTAACGTTTTCTACTGCTAACAGTGCTTGATACTGGATGGGTAATGCACTTTTAGGTTCATCTAGAATCTTATAAAAATCCTTTTGTGAAAGATTTTCTAAAGTCACACGAATGGGAAACCGACCTTGTAATTCTGGAATAAGGTCAGATGGTTTAGCCATATGAAAAGCACCTGCCCCAATAAAAAGAATATGATCTGTCTGAATGGGGCCATGTTTGGTCTGTACTGTACTGCCTTCTACAATGGGTAAAAGATCACGCTGAACGCCTTCCCGACTTACGCCTGGACCATTTCCTTGACCAGCCTGGGCAATTTTATCTATTTCATCTATAAAAATAATGCCCGAATGGCTAGCCCTTGCTAAGGCTTCTTCTTTAACCGCATTCATATCAATGAGCTTGGCTGTTTCCTCTGTCAATAGCAAGGCACGTGCCTCTGCAATAGTCACTTTCCTTTTTTTAGTTTGTTTGGGTAAAAAACTGCTCAGCATATCCTGAAAATTCATTACAAATCCTTCTTCCATGGCAGGACTAGCCCCTAGACTATTTATATTACCCGCTGGAATAGTCTTGGTTATTTTAATTTCTATTTGTTGTTGATCCAGTAGACCACTTCTTAATTTTTCACGAAAGCGTTCCCGCGTAGTATGGCTGCTTTGTGTAGTATCTAAAGAAGTCTCTTCACTTTTTTTTTGTTGAAAGGGAGGAAGCAATATATCTAAAATAATCTCTTCTACTTGTTCAATGGCTTTATGCTGGATTATTTCGACTTTTTCTGACTTTACCATGGCTACAGCACGTTCCACTAAATCCCTTACCATACTCTCTACATCACGCCCTACATAGCCTACTTCTGTAAATTTGGAGGCTTCTACTTTCAGAAAAGGAACTTTTGCAATTTTGGCCAATCGCCTAGCTATTTCTGTTTTGCCTACCCCAGTCGGTCCAATCATTAAGATATTATTTGGCACAATATCTTCCTTTAAGGCTCCTGTAACCTGCATTCTGCGCCATCTATTCCGCAAGGCAACGGCCACATTGCGTTTGGCTGCTGCTTGGCCGATAATATATTTATCGAGTTTTTTTACAATTTCTCTAGGTGTAAGGGTATCGGGATCATTTGACATAGTTATAATAATTGGTTCGGTCTATATAAATTATTTTGTTTGATGGCAATATATTTTATTTTTTTTACCTAAAAAACTATTAAGCGCACCCTATGGGGATGCAACGGTGAACATACAATAACTTACAGGTTACATAGAACCGATTCTACTTCTACTCTATATAACCCAAACGGTGGAGTGCTATACGCAAAACCTATAACCGGCACTTATTGGAAGAGGCCTTGAAGCAGGTGAATCTACTATGATAGGTTGTTTCGAGCAAACCAGCTGTAAAGACCTTTTTTGTATCACCGGCAGCTATAAGTTTATGGTTGAGCAAGACTAGCCAGTCAAAATAACTATCTACTGACCCCAAATCATGGTGTACAACGACAATGGTTTTTCCTGCTGCCACCATATTTTTTAAGAGTGCAATAACAATTTTTTCTGTAGTAATATCTATACCTGTAAAAGGTTCATCCATAAAATATAAGACTGCATCTTGTGCCAGCGCCCTAGCTAAAAACACTCTTTGTTGTTGCCCTCCAGATAGTTCGCCAATTTGTCGTTTGGCAAGATGTGCGATACCTAATTCTTCTAAGCACTGCATAGCTATTGCTTTGTCTTTTTTATTGGGCCGTTCAAAAAAACTTAATCTACTATACCTGCCCAAAAGGGCAATATCAAATACAGAAGCAGGGAAATCCCAATCTACTGATTCTTTTTGAGGCACATAACTGATCTGTCTTCTTACCTTGTGGATAGATGACCCCAATAGCTTTATCTCACCCTGTTGATAAGGAATAAGCCCCATAGCAGCCTTCAATAGAGTAGATTTACCTGCCCCATTGGGACCTATTATTCCAATGATTTTATGTGATGGTAGATCAAAACCAACTTTTTCCAACACAACCTTGCTATTTGCATAGGAAACAGATAAATCTTTTATCTGTACAATTTGCTTGTCTGTTTGTATCATCCTTATTTCAGTGCATTTACAATCGTGGTAGTATTGGCGCCAACCATGCCACAATAAGTGGCTGCTAAAGTATCAGGCGCACCAAGTGCATCGGAGTAAAGGTACCCTCCTATCTCTACCTTATATCCATAATGGGCACAACCTTCTAATACAGCTCGCATCGATCTATCTGAAACAGAAGTCTCAAAAAAAACTGCTTTAATATTTCGTGCTATAATAAGGGATACAATACGTTTAATATCTTTTAAGCCACATTCCGATATAGTAGAAATTCCTTGTAAGCCAACTACTTCTATATTATAGGCCTTCCCAAAATAACCAAAAGCATCATGTGCAGTGATTAATACCCGTTGCTTAAAGGGAATAGACTGAATTTGCGCAGTGACGGCTTGATGTAATGCTTCTAATGTTTCCATATAAACCAATGTATTTTTTTGATAGTAAGCCGCTGATTCAGGTCTTGCTTCTTGTAACTTTTGACTAATAAAACCAACCACCTGTTGCCATAGTTGTACATCAAACCAGATATGAGGATCTATACCAATAGAACATATATCGTCAAACAATAGTTGTTTTGGGATAAGCGCATCACTAACGGCATACGTTTTTTTTTCTTTGGCCATTTTTTGCAATAAGTCAGTCATTTTACCTTCTAAATCAAGGCCATGATAAAAAATTATATGTGCATGTCTAAGCTGTTGAATATCTTTTTGAGTAGTTTGATAGATATGAGGATCTATACCAGGGCCCATTAAGCTGACTACTTGCGCATCGCCTTTTACAATATTTCTAACGGCATCTTCCAATATACTTGTAGTGGTTAAAATAACAAATGGTTCATCTGAAGTAGTGCAGGAAGAGGATAAAATCAAACAAAAAAATAGACAAACAGTGGTATACATATTGGATGATATGAATCCAGTGAGATTGGCCAGCATAGAGAATAGTATATTTAACACTTTATTGATTGAGCCATGATCGTTATAGATTACTAAGTCTTTCCTGCTGCTTAGATAAGCCGACCCAATATTGCTTCGTTTATAATTTTATACGAGAGACAATGCAAAGCTAACTTTTTCCCTATAATTTTACTATTTGTAGCAGTAATTTATTTTCACTTTATGGTTGCCTTTAGATTGTATCTTTTTTAAGTGCATTAATAATTGTTATGGTATTCGTGCGAATCATTCCACAATAGCTTCCTTCTACCGTATTAGGTGCACCAAGTGCATCTGAATAGAGGTACCCTCCTATCGCTACCTTATGTCCATAATGGGCACAACCTTCTAATACAGCTCGCATCGATTTATCTGAAACAGAGGTCTCAAAAAAAATTGCTTTAATATTTCGCTTTATAATAAGCGATACAATACGTTTAATGTCTTTTAATCCACACTCGGATGCAGTAGAAATTCCTTGTAAACCAACTACTTCTATATCATAAGCCTTGCCAAAGTAACCAAAAGCATCATGTGCGGTAATCAATACCCGTTGTTGCTTTGGAATGGATTGAATGTGGCGTGTAACTGATTGATGTAATGCCTCTAAGATCCCTAAGTAGGCTATTGTATTGTCTTGATAATAGGCTGCTGACTCAGGCCTTGCTGCTTGGAGTTTTTGACTGATAAAACGAACTACCTCCTTCCATATACTTACATCAAACCAGATATGAGGGTCTACACCAAGCGTACCATCATATAGTAGCTGTGTTTGATTGAGCGCGTCACCAACGGCATAAACTTGTCTTTGTTGAGCCATTCCTTTTAATAAATTAGTCATTTTACCTTCTAAATCAAGACCATTATAAAATACTATATCGGCATGTTTAAGCTGTTGTACATCTTTCTGAGTAGTTTGATAGGTATGGGGATCTATACCAGGCCCCATTAAGCTTATTACACGTGCGTCCTCTTTAACAATGTTTTTAACCGCATCTCCCAGCATACCTGTGGTGGTTAAAATGGTAAACGGTTCATCCGTATCACTGGTACAGGAAAATAGGGTTAAACAAAAAAACAAATAAAAAATCTTATATCTATTCAAGGAGAGATATGTTATAGAAATAACCATCTTATTACAATATTATAGCGTGATTAAAATATTATCTGTTATTTTACGAGATATATTAATTTTATATTGGTTATCAATAGTTACATCCATAGATTCATCAAATTTAATCTTTTCAATAACGGTCATTTTAGCTCCTAAATAGATGTTTCTTTTACCAAGGTATTGTAAAAAGGCAACGGAATCATCTTTAATGGCACTTATTATACCACTTGTGCCTTCAGCTACATCTGTCATCAATAGTCTAGGCTTGGTTACAATCTTTCCATCTGCATTTGGAATTACTATTCCATGGGGATTACAATATGGGTTACCTAGAAAATGGTCCAATCGATCTATGAGTATATCAGAATCAATATGCTCTAGTTGCTCTGCTATTTCATGTATTTCATTCCATCCAAATTTTAATTTTTCTACTAAGAAAACTTCCCAAAGTAAATGTTTGCGTAAAATTTTTATAGCCGATTGTTTTCCTGTTTCTGTCAAGGTTACGCCCTGATATTTTCTGTAAACCACCAAGCCTTTATGATGTAGTTTTTGCATCATATCGGTAATCGAGGCAGCACGGGTACGTAAAAGTTCAGCCATAGCAGTAGTTGAAACCAACCTTTCTTCCCCTTCCGAGAGCATATAAATCGCTTTTAAGTAGTTCTCTTCTGCATGTGTATGTTTCATACCTCTATTGGATAGATTTAGACAAATTTAAATAATTTTTTAGACAAACCTAAAAATTAATTTAAATAAAGATAAATGCTGGATTATATTATTTTATAAACTGATTATCAATTTAAAAATTTATAAAATGTATGTATACATGATTGTATAACCAATCTACTAAATCAAATCTTATAAACGTCAGTTTTGGATTAGAAATTAAGAAAAGAGTATAAAAAGCTCCTTTGTGTTTTAAATTTGTGGGATTGAAAAATAATCATAAAAACCAAAGGAGCCGGATATGAATGTATCAAAATTAGTTGAAATATATTACGCTGTTGATGAATTTCTTATAAAATTTATGCCTTATATGGAATCACATTTGTTACCTACTTCAGATAGAAAACCTACTAGAACATGTTCACTGATTTTGAGCGAAATAATGACAATATTAATTGCTTTTCATGTAATTGGCTTTAGAAATTTTAAGTTGTATTATATTCATTTACAACAATTTCATTCTAATGACTTTTGCAAGTTAGTAAGCTATAGTAGATTTATATCCCTAGTTCAAAGAACAGTAGTTCCATTTTACTTTTTTCTCAAAGTCTTTCTAAAACGAGAACAGGCTGTTATTTTATGGATTCAACCGCTATAAAGGTTTGTAATATAAAAAGAGCTTATGCTCATAAAGTATTTAAGACAATTGCTAGTAAAGGTAAAACTACTACTGGATGGTTTTACGGTAATCAAATTAAAACTTGATTGTCAATGATTTAGGAGAAATTATGAATTTTTCTCTTACTACAGGTAAGTCCAATGATAGATGGCCAGTAGAAAACTTATGTAAAAATTTGATCGGAAAAGTATTTGCTGATAAAGGCTACTTGAGTAAAGAATTATTTGAAAAACTTATGGGAAAAGGCATAGAACTGATTACTCAAATCAGAAAAAATATGAAAAATGCTTTCATGCCTATCTGGGATAAGCTAATGCTTCGAAAGAGATCTATCATTGAAACCATTATCGATCAGCTTAAAAATATTAGTCAGATAGAACACTCCAGGCATAGAAGTATACCTAATTTTATTGTCAATTTAATAGCTGGTATTACAGCTTATTCACTAAAAGAGAAAAAACCGGCTATAGCTAATATATATACAACTGGTTTACAATAAGTCTAATCCGAAACTGACGTTATAAAGAAATCACAATAAAAATGGCTCCATCAGTCTATTGAATAGACCGTCAACAAAACGACCGCATAAATGGTCTAAAAAGAACAAAAATACAGATAAATATTATTCAGTATAAATATAAATATATTTCATAATCAATACAAAATATATGTTTATTACATATAAACTTTAACAAATATATACCTATAAAGGGGATAACAAATCATATATTTGGATATTTAGCCGAATAAAATATTGTTAAAAATTTTTATTAAATCATTATTAGCTATATATATTTAATTTTAAATGCTTTACTTTAATATATATTTTAGGGATAGTAAGGACACCAACTATTATTTTCTATCATCTTTTTTATTTAAATTGGGGCTGGTATAGTTGAGGATTAAACTGCTTTTATATTTACAAATGCTAACACCATGAGAACCGAGCAACCGCTTATTAATAGGCTGATGCGCTATTTTTTTAGAGGGCTATTATTGATCATTCCATTAGGTGGAACACTCTATTTAATTTCAGTAGTGCTGCGGAAAATAGATGGATTTGTTAGCCTAGGTATTCCAGGTTTGGGCATGTGCATTGTAGTGGCCTCTATAACCCTGTTGGGATATATAGGTACTACCCTTTTCGTTAAGTCAGTATTTGGCTTTACAGAAGCATTGATCAAAAAGGTTCCATTCATTCGTGCACTTTATTCTTACTTAAAAGATTTTACTGCAGCTTTTGTAAGCAGCAAAGAAAAATTCAATAAACCTGTTATTATTTTACTCAACAAAACCACCCAAGTCTATAGAATAGGATTCATTACAAAAGATGCGCTGGAAGTGCTTTCTATGCCTGGCCATATAGCCGTTTACCTACCGAATGCTTATGATTTAGCTGGCGTGCTTGTTATCGTTCCTCCAGAATTGGTTAAGCCTTTGGATCTACCTGGCTCTGAAGTAATGAAATTCAATTTTTCTGGAGGACTTACACCACTAAAAAATACAGCCACCAAAACAAATAGGCCAGATGTAGATGCAACAGCGTAGCAGTAAGCGATCTATAAAGCGAAATAAGCTATTTTCAAAAAAACTTTTACAAGCTCCATTTTATTTTGTAATATTGCCTCTATCATAAATGTACTAGGTTGGGAGGGTTGGCAGAGTGGTTTAATGCAACGGTCTTGAAAACCGTGGTACTGTTAAAAGTACCGAGGGTTCGAATCCCTCACCCTCCTCATATTAATATTATTGGTAATAAGTACAAAGGATACGCTTACATACAAATGGTTGGACCTATCTATAATATGATTTTGTATACAAAGTAACCACCACTATGAAGATTTATCTGCAGTTGGCCTTATGGTTTCTTATATACCCTTTAGAACATACTGCTGTGGCCAAACCAAGCCTACGCTTAGGTATGCCAGATTGCCATCCAAAACTTTTATTGGCCCAATACGAAGCAGCTAAAAAAGTTTACAAGAGAGAAGCTTATGCTGAGGCAAAGTCATTATTTGCTGAACTCATAAAAATACAACATCCTCCTTCTCTTTCTCCCTATATCCATTTCTACTATGGATTAGCTGCCTATCACAATGGAGAAAAAGCAATTGCTCATCAGATGTTTTTAGAAATGCAGGAAAAATTTCCAGCTTGGAATAAGCAAGATGAAATCCATTATTGGTGTGCGCAATGTAGCTTTGAAGAGGGATCTTTTGAAGCGGCTTTGGGTGCGCTTGCTTTGATTAAAGATAAGCATATGGCTGGATCAGTGCTACACCTAAAAAAATTTTTCTTAAAAAAAATAGAGGATCATGCCCATCTACAAGAGCTGATTGAAAAATTTCCAAATGACCCTATTATTAAGACTATTTTACATAAAAAAGTCGCACGAGCGGCCTATCTTACGCAAGACTTTTCATTAATCAATCAGTTAAAACAGAAATATAATTTTGCAGACTATACATACGATCCCTTGAAACATGTAAAGTCTAAGCATAAAACCGCTTATGATGTAGCGGTTTTGCTTCCTTTGTTTGTCAACGAGTTGGACTATGAAGCATGTACAGACCAATTTGTTATTGAGCTATACCAAGGTATACAGTTGGCCATAGAAAAACTTGCTCAAGATGGTATTGTGATTAATCTTTTTACGTTTGATACGAAAAGAAGCGTAGAAGTTACCAAAGCATTGCTGGCACAAGAAGCCATGGCCTATATGGATCTGATCATAGGTCCACTCTATCCCGATACGATCCCGTTGGTTGCTGCATTTGCTAAAAAACATAAAATTAACCTTGTAAACCCTATTTCTGATAACTCTACGATAACCCATAGTAATCCATTCGCTTTTCTTTTTCAGCCCGATTTAGAAACTTTTGCACAAAAAGCAGCATCGCTTACACTAAATGATATATATGACAAGCCAACAGTGCAACCTTATATAGGGGTATTTTATGGTATGGAACACAAGGATATATTACAAGCGACCGTATATAAACATAGGATTGAGCAGCAGCTGGGTAAGTCAATAGATTTATTTGTACAACTTTCTCATAAAACTGCTAAAAATTTTTTGGAAGAAAACCAAGAAGAAGAAAAAAATCTTGAAAATAGGGAGCAAACGCAATTAGATTTAACCAATTTAACCCATATCTATGTGCCTTCTCAAGATGAGTTGGTGGTTTCTCAGGTAATAAGTCTTTGTTTAAAACTTGGTATTAAGCCACAAATTATAGGCCATGAGCAGTGGATAAAAAAAGAAATACTAAATATTTACCAACTAGAAAGATTGCCTATTTTATTCTTATCTCCGAACTATATTGACTATAGTAGGCCTGCGTTAAGTATTTTTCGGAAAAAATTTTTTGAAAAAAATGCAACAAAACCCAATGAAAAAAGCTACATTGGCTATGAAATGATGCTATTTTTTGGTCGGATGCTAGGTGATTATGGTACTTATTTTCAAAAAAAATGGGAAAACATGCAGTACAGTGGCCTTATTTTTCAGGGTGTATCCTATGGAAAGCATCATGCCAATCAGCATATTCCAGTATTACGATTTGTAAAAGATAAATTTTTATGCTTCTCTATCAAATAAAAATAAGATTTTAAATGGATGAACAGGCGCAAACTTCCTTTATCTTAGAGATGAATAGGTATAGATAGATCTTAATCGCTTTCCATTTGCTGCCCTTATATACCAATTATTTTTAAATTTTTTATTGATGGCTTGTCCTGCTATGATGACTAAGTTCTCTGCATTTCTAGCCTGCGCACCATCTGTCCAATTAAAAGAACCTGTAATGACATATGTATCATCAATAATCATTACTTTATTATGTGCATAACCAACTGTTTTATCAATTATAATAGGAATACCATGTTGTAACAAACTGTTTACTTTACTCCCCTTTGTAGTTTGTGCATCTTTATCTATTAATAACTGAACGGTTACCCCATGTTGATGCGCTTGTATCAGTGCATTTGCAATCTTTTTAGAGGTGATCACATAGGCCTGCACAAGGATTAATGCTTTGGCAGATAGGATCTTGGCTACAATAAGATCCATACAAGGGTCTTGTGGTGTAAACCAAACTTGTATGGCTAGGTCTTCATCAGACCGATTGGAGCTGTTACAAGCGGTATAATTAACCAATAAACTGCTAAAAGCAATGAGCGCAGTGGCTAAAAATTTAATCCAAATATTGGGGATATGTGGCAACTTTCGAATGGTAGACTGCTTCATAAAGGGTTCTAATCAGATGGCTAGTAAATAGAACAAAGAAGGAAATAAAATGGATAAAAATTTGTCTTAATAAAGCAGTCTAGTATACTTTTTATTTATGCTTTTTTAAACCGAACAAAGAAAAGTGTACATAACGCGAAGGCCGTTTTCTTAGATCAAAGAGCAATGCATCCAAATTTTCTACACTATGATTAAATTTATGATAGAGCGTTGGATCATTTATAAGCAACCCCAAACTGCCATGACCACTAGTGGTCTGTTGTATGAATTTTTCCAGATCTTGTAATATATGATTGACTCTAAAAGATATATCCTTAAATGGAATAGATTGCATCTCCATAACTAGGCTATTTATAGTAGGAAGCATAGCCGGTATACCTTTTTTAGGATCTGCCAATAGTGAAGAAATAGCAATTATATTTTTTGCAATAGTGTTTATGTTAGATTCAAGCTGACCCATAGTGCTGTTTAAGATTGCACTTGTTTTTTCAAAATTGAGTAGAATGGCATTTACGCCTTCAGTCGTTTTAATCAGATTTTGAGTAACCGTTGCAATCTGTGCCGTCATTGCCTTAAGATCAACATCATTAAAATCTGGATGAATCTGGCCAATGATAATGTCTTGCCTACCGATAGGACGTCCTTCTTGGAGCTCAATTTCTAAGGCATTACCTTCCATCATACCGGCATTATTCAACATAACTTTACTGGTATCGGTTAAAGGAAATTGTTTTTCTACCTCAATGGTAACCAGTGTGCTATAATTCTGTTTAGGCTGAATTTCTACTTTTGTGACCATGCCTACCACATGACCTTTTAGTTTAACAGGCGCCGAAACGCATAAGTTCTTATTTACAGGGTAAGAAACTTGGTAATGATTGTATGTAGAAAATACATTATGGCCTTTTAGAAATGAAAAACCATAATACAAAGTGCCCAAAGAAGATAGCACTAATAAGCCTATCGTATAGTTCTTATTTATTTTCATATTGGTATCTTTTGCATGTTTGGGTAAGAGAAAATAATATAAAGTAAAAAAATTATTTTGTAATAAAGCAATTTACAAAATAACTCAATTATTTGCAGCCAACCAATGGCTTGAATAGCCATTGGTTGGCTGCAAATCTATACCGAAAGATTACTTTTTCTTAAATACTACCTGAACAGGCACACCCTCAAAGTCAAAATGGGACCTGAGTTGATTCACCAAATAGCTTTTATAATTAGGCTGAATATAGGTCGGGTGGTTGCAAAAGAAAGCAAATGTAGGGGCATGTCCAGTAACTTGCGTGCAATACTTAATTTGGATATGCTTCCCTTTTACAGCAGGGGGATGGTTTTTTTCAATAATAGGTAAGATGGCTTTGTTTAACTCAGAAGTGGAAATTTTTTTTACTTTATTTTGATAAACAGCAAGCCCTTTCTCAATGGTTTGATAGACCCGTTGTTTTTTTACAGTTGAAACAAATACAATGGGCAAATAGTCTAAAGGAGCCAGTTTGTGCAATAGATGTTTTCTATAGCTGTCAGCGGTTGTAGCCTCTTTATCGATCAAATCCCATTTATTTACTACTAAAACCATACCTTTTTTATACCGCTGTGCTAGTGCAATAAGCGAAATATCCTGCGCTTCTATGCCATGTTGGGCATCTATCATGATCAAACAAATATCTGCGTCTTGCATGGCTTTTACGGCACGCAACACGGAATAAAATTCGATGGCATCGCGTACCTTTGATTTCTTCCGTATGCCTGCTGTATCGGTTAGGATGAACTTTTTATTATAGCGGTTGTATGGGGTATCTATTGCATCTCTGGTCGTACCAGAGAGCGGACTGACCATACTCCTTTTTTCATCTAATAATACATTTAAAAAAGAAGATTTACCTACATTTGGGCGGCCTAAAATAGTAAACCTAGGGAGCTTATTTGATGGGGCTTCTGTAATGGGTAGCTCTTTTAAGTGGGGCAACAAGGCATCTAGCAAATCACCTGTTCCAGAACCATTTATCGCTGCTATAGGAAATGGGGGACCAAGCCCTAAAGCATAGAAACTAGATGCAGCCATTTCAGCCATTAGACCTTCTGATTTATTGGCTACTAAAAAAACAGGCTTATTTATTTTCCGCAATAGATGGGCAAATTCTTTATCTAGATCGGTTGGTCCTTCTATACAGTCTACCATAAAGAGTACCAAGTTGGCTTCATCTAATGCAAGCTGAATCTGCTCGCGAATACCATGGGCAAAAGTATGATCGGCACCAGACATATATCCCCCCGTATCAATAACGGTAAAAAATCTATTGCTCCACTGTGCATAACCATAGTGTCGGTCACGGGTAGTGTGGACAGAACCGTCCATAATGGCTCGTCTTTCTTCGATCAGTCTATTAAAAAAAGTAGATTTACCTACATTAGATCTGCCTACAATGGCCACTACATTTGCCATACATTAAAGTAAAATTAAAAATCTGAAGCTACCGTACCCTCTCGACAGCCCAATAGCTCTGGTGGATCACCCGATCACTTTATATAAGGCACCAGGATACCGCAGAATCGTATAGGGGATACGTACGAGCAAGCTTTAAAATAAAGGGCTAAATTTAATATAAATCCTACCCAAAAGCAACCTACTTATAAGAGGGAAAAGAGCTTAGCCTGCCTATTAAACGGCAGCGCTGGATGGTAACCAATCCATTATTGGTTTTGCCATTTTGTTACACAAAGGGCCAGGCTATCTTGCCAATGGGGGATCTTGACTTGAAATACAGTTCGGAAAGAAGATTTATTTAATACACTATAGTAAGGCCTTTTAAGTCCTACTGTAGCAGATGATCGGGGGATTACGGCACAACGATTGGGTAAAGCAGCAGCAATAGCATAGGCAAAATCATACCAACTGGCTACTCCTTCATTGGTATAGTGATAGATGCCAGAGGGATAGTCGGCTAGATTATTTTTTGCTATTTTTTCGACTATTTCCCAAATGGCTGCTGCCAGGTCATAGACATAGGTAGGACTGCCTATTTGGTCATCTACCATCTCTATAACATCCCCTTTCTGGGCCCATGCGACCATTTTGGTAAAAAAGTTATCTCCTTTTTCACCATATAGCCATGCGGTTCGAATGATATAAAAATGGGTAGCCCGTGCTGCCACCATTTGTTCGCCAGCTCGTTTGGATTGACCATATTGATTCAGCGGATCGGTGGGATCATTAGGGCTTAATGGACGGCCTTTTGTAAGGCCAAATACATAGTCTGTTGAAATATGGAAGAGCACAATACCATACTTTGCCGCCAATGCTGCCAAGCAGCCTGCACCTAAGCTATTTACCTTAAAACAGGTTGCTGCTTCTTGTTCTGCCCGTTGCACATTTGTATAAGCCGCACAATTTATAATGTAGCGAACGGAATGGGCTCTGATACAAGCCTCTATTTGGCTACCATCTGTAATATCCAGCATGAACTTGCTGCAAAAAATGGGCGCAAAGAAAGGCCGCGCTTTAAAAGTATCCTGTAAAGCAACGCCCAACTGACCTCCTGAACCAGTAACTAAAACAACAGACATAGCCTTTGGTAAGATGGCCTATACAAGTAAACAATGGGGCAAAGGAGCAGGTTTTGTTCTCCCTTACATGAAAGTTTATTTTAAAAAAATGTAAAAAGCACAGACAAGCACCATTATTAGATCCAAAAAGATTGAATTCAAAAAAATTGCAATAATATATTTTTTTTATTACCATTAAGTATAAGCATAAGCCAACTAAAGCTAGAAGTTGCTAAGAAACTTAGCTACCCAAAAAACAGTTTTAGCTGCTTTTTGGCAGATATAAATCTAGCTGCAATGTAGTAGGGCTTAGGATATATAAAAAAACAAAAACAAAAATCTAAATGAATGATCCAGGTGAGTACGCCAATATGGATAAAAGACCTAATGACTATTTTATATCTACTAAGCTGCTTAAACCCATTCCAGTAGATGCATGAGCCAATCGTATATAAAGAAATAGATATACTTGATAAACTGTTTTTAATGTATTGCTTTTTTATGCATAACCAAAGAAATATACTATATGCAAGACACAATACCAAACTAATTATGGAAACATGCTGATGGCATACTCCATAATACAATTTAAGTTTTATTTAAACCAAATTTACATTATTATGTCCAGATCTACAAACAAACTAATTTTTTTATTATTTTTACCTGTCTTAACAGCAGAAAAATGCACTGGTAGTAAAAACGGAAACGTTAAACCAAACTCCTCTACCATTTCGGCTAGCAAAACGGAAGCTGTTGCCGATGCAATGCCTTTAACTCATATTGTAACTACTGAGGCACAATTAGATGGGAAAAAGGAAGAAAGCAATGGTAAACCAATGGTGGGACCCAAAATTAAAGCTACTATACCAAGTATACAAGAATCAAAAAACAGAGAAACTACTCAAAACGATCAATCTGGGGAAGGGGAACATGTATTTACAACAAAAGAAGATAAGCAATCTATAGATTTAAGTAATAAAGAAGCTGGTTCTAGAACAATGGATGATGATAATACAATCAAGGTAATAAACAAGAAGAAAGAAGTAAACAAGACAATAAAGAGGCTTGCTAAATATTTTAAGAAGAAAAATAAATAAATAAACGCTAAAAATATATTTTCAAACTAGCCTTTACAATATACATTCCGGCAACTAGCTTTAGTGATTCAAAAAAACAAAAAGCGTTTATCTAAAATACGCTACTAGACTAAAGCCATTTAGCCCTTACTTTTGGTGTTATCTTATTTGTTTAACGGTCATAAGCAATTTATTGCTTATGACCCTCCTGATGTAAATCTAGTATCTATTAAGATGGATAAGGTACGATAATTTTTCATAGCCAAGTAAGTCCCCTCCTTTCAAATATATAAGGTAAAATGCCCTTACTAAATATTATAAATAAGTGTGTATATTGTGTAGTGTAAAATTGTATTATATAGCTTTGATGAAAAAGCAATAACGAGCAATCATTTATGGAAAAAATTACGCCAAAAGTAGACCTGGCCTTTAAAAAAATATTTGGAGTAGAGGAAAATAAAGATCTATTAATGGCTCTGATCAACGCTACGGTTTCAAATGAAGATCAGGTAGTAGATGTTACGTTATTAAACCCTTATAATCCCCAAAATTTTAGAACCGATAAACTATCTATCCTAGATATTAAAGCAATTAGTGAAACAGGCAAAAGGTTTAATATAGAAATCCAAATCACCGATGAAGCAGATTATGATAAACGAGCCTTATATTATTGGGCTAAGCTGTATACAGATCAATTAAAGCGTTCTCAGGATTATGCTACTTTACATAAAGCGATAGGTATTCATATTCTTAACTTTGTATCTATAACAAATAATCTGAAGTATCATAATGTATTTCGTATAACAGAACAAGAGAGCGGTCTCCCCTATTTTAAGGATTTAGAATTACATACTGTAGAGCTAACAAAGTTCAGTAAAGATCCAGAGGAAGATCTAAATAGTTTATTGAAAAAGATCAAAACTTCTTTAGACATTTGGACTGCCTTTCTTACGCGTCATGATTTGCTGAATAAGGATAACCTACCAGGACCGTTGGCCATCCATACCCTGAAAAAGGCATTGCACGTTTTAGATACGCTAAACTTGACCGATGAAGAAAGAATGGCTTATGAAGATCACTTGAAATGGTTGAGAATAGAAGCCAATACAGTAGAAAAATATAGAAGAGAAGGTGAACAAAAAGGTAGATTAGAAGGAGAGCAAAAAGGGAGACAAGAAGGGAGACAAGAAGGCATCCGAATAGGCGAAGAAAAAGGTAAGCTAGAGGGTAAGCTAGAGGGTAAGCTAGAAATCGCTAAATCTATGCTTTTACAAGGTTATCCTATGGAAAATATCTTGATTATTACTGGTTTATCTATGGATGATATTCAGTCTATTATATAAACACAATAATACTTTTTTACAATAAGTCTAATTGCAACTTTGTACCCATCATGTATGCAAACTGAAAATACCATTATTTATTTTGATTTGTATAATACATTCTAATATGCGCTGGTGCTTTATCATCACTTGTTCTATGATGATTTAGATAGAGAGAGCCGTTGTATACAATTTTTATTTTTTTTGCTTATATTTGACCCATTAAGTTATCTATCCGCTCAATAGCTTGATAGATCTGTTTTTATGGTGAATGTAGCTCAGCTGGTTAGAGCATTGGTTTGTGGTACCAAGGGTCGCGGGTTCGAATCCCGTCTTTCACCCTGATGTTTTTACCTAATATAGTGCGCATTTTTTTAGATCGCCCATTCTGGGCAGCTGTATTGCGGTAACCTACGCTTTCCGTATCTTCGTGTTTGCTGTATCAAAAAAATTAGGTATGTGTATGCCTCTCCCGCCCCCCTACAGGAAATAAGGCCGTTAAAGCTACTTTTAATACTTCTATAATAGGAGGCCATCTATACAATATCATACCGCCATGTCTAACTTTTGCCATTTACATTGTCATACAGAATATTCTTTATTAGATGGAGCTGCTAAGGTCACACGTTTAATAGCTGCCAATAAACAATTGGGCATGGATGCATTGGCCATTACCGACCATGGGAATATGTTTGGGGTCCCCCATTTTGTAGCGGCAGCTGCTAAGGAAGGGATAAAACCCATTATAGGATGTGAGTTTTATATGGCACCTGATCGGCACGATCATAAAGACAAAACCCGTTACCATCAGTTGTTGCTGGCTAAAAATGCAATAGGTTATCAAAATATTACCAAGTTATGCTCCTTAGGTTTTTTAGAAGGCTATTACTATAAACCACGTATTGATAAAGCTTTACTCAAACAGTATAAAGAAGGGTTAATTGCCACTACCTGTTGTTTAAGTGCAGAGATTCCTAAAACCATTATACGCCATGGTGAAGCAGCGGCAGAAAAGCTTTTTTTAGAATGGGTTGAGCTGTTTGGTGAAGATTACTACATAGAGCTACAAAGACATGGCATCAAAGAACAAGAAATCTGTAACGGCCTATTGCTCCGTTGGGCTAAAAAATATAATGTGAAAGTGATTGCCACCAACGATGTCCATTATGTTGCGCAACAGGACAGTCTTTCACAAGATGTATTGCTCTGCTTACAGACAGGAAAAGATTACAACGATCCCAATCGGATGCGTTTTAACAACGATCAATTTTTTTTAAAGTCACCAGAAGCAATGGCTTCAGTTTTTACAGATATACCAGAGGCCCTTACCAATACCCTAGCCTTGGTGGAAAAAGTAGAAACCGTTTCCTTAACACGTGATGTGCTGCTCCCTATTTTTAAACTTCCAAGTGGATTTTCAGATACCAATCTCTATCTAAGCCATTTGGCTTTTTCTGGAGCACATGCCAAGTATGGGACTATTCCTCTAGAGGTAGAGCACAGACTCAACTATGAATTGGCCATTATTGCCCAGACCGGTTTTGCTGGCTATTTTCTAATTGTACAAGACTTTATTCAGGCGGCTGTACAATTAGGTGTGGTGGTAGGGCCAGGTCGAGGGTCGGTAGCAGGCTCCCTAGTGGCTTTTTGCATCGGCATTACCAAAATAGATCCCATACGCTATAATCTGCTTTTTGAACGTTTTTTGAATCCAGAACGGGTTTCTATGCCTGATATAGACGTAGATTTTGATGATGAAGGACGTAAGAAAGTAATTGATTACGTGATTCAAAAATATGGTAAAAACCAAGTAGCCTCCATTATCACCTTTGGTAGTATGGCCGCTAAATCTGCCATACGGGATGTAGCCCGTGTGTTGGGGGTACCTTTGGCACGGGCCAACTATATGACCAAGTTGATACCCGATAAACTAGGGATTACCTTATCAGAAGCTTTTGAAGAAGTAAAAGAACTGGCTGAGCTTAAGAAAGCCCTTACCACACCAGAAGGTAACGTATTGGATTTAGCGGAAAGATTAGAAGGGTTGGTCCGCCATACAGGTATTCATGCAGCAGGCATCATCATAGCACCTCATGATATTGTGGAATATATTCCAGTAAAAACAGATAAAAATTCTGATTTATTGGTTACCCAATATGATGGGTCGGTACTTGAAGGAATCGGCATGCTAAAGATGGATTTCTTAGGCTTAAAGACGCTTAGTATTATTAAAGATACATTGCAATTGATCCAACAAAATAGAGCCATTTCCATAGATATAGATCTAATTCCATTAGATGACCCGATTACTTTTAAACTATATCAATCCGGTCATACAAAAGGGACCTTTCAATTTGAGTCAGAAGGGATGCGTCAATGGTTGATTAAACTGCAACCCACTACGATGGAAGAGTTGATTGCGATGAATGCGCTTTATAGGCCAGGCCCGATGCAGTTTATTCCTAATTTTATTGCCCGCAAACATGGTAAAGAAGCTATTGAATACCCTCATCCAATTTTAGAAACTATTCTAAAGCCCACTTATGGCATTATGATTTACCAAGAGCAAATCATACAAACTGCACAAGCCATGGCGGGTTATACCCTAGGTAGTGCAGATTTGCTGCGCAAGGCTATGGGGAAAAAAAATGCAACAGAAATGGCCAAACAGTGTGATATTTTCATAACGGGAGCGGCTCAAAAACATAAAATCCCTAAAGAAAAAGCATTGGCTATTTTTGAAATTATGGAAAAGTTTGCACAATATGGCTTTAATCGTTCACATGCAGCAGCCTATTCCCTCATTGCTTATCAAACGGCTTATTTAAAGGCCCACTACCCTACCGAATATATGGCCGCTGTATTAACCCATAACCAGGGTGATATTGAAAAAATTGCTTTTTTTATGGAAGAAAGTCGACAGCAAGGATTAGCTGTATTGGGCCCTGATATCAATGCCAGCCAAGTCAATTTTAGTGCAGGCCTCCATAAAGAAATAAGGTTTGGACTAGGCGCGATCAAAGGAACAAGCGAGGCAGCGGTCACTGCTATTATAGCAGCAAGAAAGGAAAAAGGAACGTTTAAAGATATTTTTGATTTTGTCGAATCCATTCATCTTAAAATCCTCAATAAAAAAACGATAGAATCACTTGCTTTATCGGGTGCTTTTGATAGCTTGAAGGGGTTACATAGAAGACAGTATCTCTATGAAGCATTGGGTAGCAGTTTTATAGAAAAATTGATCCAATATCGCAATCGTATACAAAAAGAACAGATAGAAGCTGCGCAGTCTCTTTTTGCAGCTAGTGGCTATAGTCAAGTTAAAAGGCCAGAACCCGTTGATTGTGACCCTTATCATCCATTGGAACAACTGCGTATAGAGAAAGAACTGGTTGGTTTTTATATTTCTGGCCATCCATTAGATCCATTTAAAATAGATATAGAAAGCTTTTGCAATGTAACTACACAAAATATACTAACTGCTAGTCGAAAAACTGTAACTATAGCAGGTATACTTACTGCTTCTACCATTAAGCAAAATGGTAAAGGAAATCCTTTTGCGCTAGTCACATTAGATGATTACCATGGATCGTTACATTTTGCACTTTTTGGGGAAGACTATTTAAAATACAAGCATCTATTAGAAGTTGGAAAATTACTTTTCCTTACTGGACATGTAGCCATACGTTATGGCAACCAAGAGGTGCAAACCTTTAAGCCCCGAACGATTAACCTATTGGAAGAGATACGGG
Organism: Cardinium endosymbiont cBtQ1 of Bemisia tabaci; assembly: GCF_000689375.1. GTDB lineage: Bacteria > Bacteroidota > Bacteroidia > Cytophagales > Amoebophilaceae > Cardinium. Next base: position 413,248 of record NZ_CBQZ010000001.1, read on the forward strand.
AAAAAATGGCGAAAGGAATTCATTTAAAGCTGATGCAAGACCATATTAACCAACAGCTGGTAAACGAATTGGAAGCTTGCATCAAACGTTATCCAGGTAAATCTTTTATAAAGATATCCATTATAGATCATGAAGCCCAAATCACCATTCCAACCCTTTCTACCCTATACCGTGTGGAACCCACCAACGAACTATTTGGATTATTGCATGGCCTCTCTATAGATTTTTGCCTATGTACTTAGAGGACTGTCTCATCTGCAGTTGATTTTTCCTATTACCCCTAAAAGGTTCCTTTATGCAATCTTTTGGTAATACTCCGATCTATTGAACATTTTCACTGACTCTGTACTTGTCATATTACCCAATAAGGTTTGATTTTGTTCAGTTACATGATTTAAATTTATGTTGCTACAATATTCCATATTATCACCTATATACCTGAACTCTGGATTAGATTTTCATATTTGCGTATAAAGAAGCTTCTTTGAGTTTTAAATTTAGGTGATTGAAAATTACCTCTAAAAACTAAAGGAGCCGCTTATGAATGTAGACAAATTAGTAGAAATATATTATATGGTAGATGAGTTTTTAATAAAATTTATGCCTTATATGGAGAAAAAGCTGTTAACAGAGCCCACAAGAAAACCCACTAGAACTTGTTCTCTTAACTTAAGCGAAATAATGACTATACTAATTGCTTTTCATCTAATAGGTTTTAGAAATTTTAAGATGTATTATATTCATTTAGAGCAATTTCACTCAAGTGAGTTTAGAACATTAGTGAGCTATAATAGATTCATATCACTAGTAAAAAGAACGTTAGTTCCTATGTATTTCTTTACGCATAGTCTTTCTAAGACAAGAACAGGTTGTTATTTTATGGATTCAACAGCCATTAAAGTTTGTAAGGTACAAAGGGCTTGTTCTAACAAAGTATTTAAATCAATAGCTACTAAAGGTAAAACAACGACTGGCTGGTTTTTTGGGTTCAAGTTACATTTGATTGTAAATGATTTAGGTGAAATTATGAATTTTACACTTACCCCAGGTAGGGTCAAGGATAGATTCCCTGCAAAAAGTTTATGCAAAAATTTAATCGGTAAAGTATTCTCGGATAAAGGCTATATCAGCAAAGAATTATTTGAAAAACTTATGGAAAAAGGAATAGAGCTCATTACCCATATCAAGAAAAATATGAAAAATGCTTTTATGACATTATGGGATAAATTAATGCTTCGAAAGAGATCCATCATTGAAATCATTATCGATCAGCTTAAAAATATTAGCCAAATAGAACACTCTAGACACAGAAGCATACCTAATTTTATTGTCAATTTAATAGCTGGTATTACTGCTTATGGGCTAAAAGAGAAAAAACCGGCTATAGCTAATATATATACAACTGGTTTACAATAATTCTAATCCAGAGTTCAGGTATATAAGGGTATCTAGTCTACATGTATAACAATATTTGGATTATTTCAATAATAATTATAGATTCAGGTTGTTGTTGCCTTTAATTTATTGCTTTATTATTTTTCATCTATGGTATCATTTAAAGTTGGTTTTTTAATCTTCATAGTGCTATACATGATAGCAATGAATTACTTGTTGTTTCATTATGTAAGAGATAAGTACTTTCGTAAGTAAAATTCCATATTGTCATTGACGCTATAGTTCAGTACACCCTTTTACAGTGTTCCGTCACATTTTTAGTTAATTTTATATAGTCCGTTCTCTTGTTGGCTCTGTCGCGTCGTGTGTCGTAGATAAGTATTATCATGAAAAAAAAGGGATTGATAATAAAAGCTTCATATAAGATGAATGAAGGCCCTTCGAGATCGGATTTTAGGATCAGGTCTCAAACCACCTTAGGCGGCTGTCATTAAGACTGATGATCGCGAGCGCAAAAGGAAAATCTGGAAATAAATTCAGCAGGTTAGAATTAGAAAGATGAATAAAACTGAAATCTTGTAGACGTGTCGAGAAGAGCATACAAGATATGAAAAGTGGCATAGGACGCGATTCCATGATAAGTCTATAAGTTACCTGATTACTGTGTAGACGGTATTTTGTCAACTACCACTTTAGAAGAAATATTATAAACGTCAATTCTAGACTAGGGTGATTAGAAAAACAGCTTTAAAAAGCTCCTTTGTCTTGTAAATTTGGAAATGCAAAAAAACCAAATTAGCAAAGAAGCCTCTTAATGAATGTATCAAAATTAGTTGAAATATATTACGCTGTTGATGAATTTCTTATAAAATTTATACCTTATATGGTATCATTATCTCACATTCCGAACCAGAAAATATTTGCTTATTTAATTATTTTCTATTGATTAATAATGTTTTATAAGAATTATGATTTTTTAAAAAAAATGGTATGTTTTCTTATTTTTAGTTATAGAGTAAAAATTTTGCATTGAAAATCAGTTATCTAGAAATTAATTATAAATTAAGAAATTTTTATATTATTCTCATAACCAATGGAAAATTTGGTTCGGAATGTGAGATTATAGACCTTATCATTAAGTTTATGGCTAAAATACTCTTAACTTGACGTCTATGGTTCATTACACACTTCCCAGACTTCATTTTGCATTTCTCCTATCCTACAACGAACATGGACGCAATAGGACGCCAACATGGTTAAGCTACAGCCCTATTTTGATTTTGATCTTTATCGATATTATCAGATCCTCTTGCATCCCTATCATCTTCCGATAGTATAGTTGGGAGTACAATAGCATGGATTGGACTTTCCTGCATATTCTTCACATTTTCAAGATCATTTTGGTTATCCTCTTGTATCATAGAATGGTTATCATCATTTTGAAGTGGATTGTTATCAAAAGAATAAGACCATTCACTAACCAAATCTGATTGCTCATCAAATGGTAGCTCATCAACAGGAAAATCTTCATCTTCATCTTGATCGGGATAGGTATTACTACCTATATCAAAAGTATGGTCCCAGTCACCATAGGAAGATTCATCTTCATGACCATCACAATCAGTATTTTCTAACAAACCATTCGTTTGATCCGCTACGCTAGAAGTTTTAGCATGTTCTTTTAAATCATCTGTTAGGATCGGTATACTAGACGTTCCACCCCTTTGATCCGTTATGCTAGAAGTTTCAGCCCCTTCTAACAAATCATCTGTTTGGATTGGTATACTACACGTTTCAGACTCTTCCTCCAAACCATCTGTAGCTGCCACTACTGCTGCAGCCATCTTACTTGGATTTGAATCAGCTATTTGTTGTATAGCACCATTATAAACAGTCTCCCTATCTTGCTCCTCTTTTATAGAAGAAGAGCAACTAAAATAATCTGCTGATGGGTTATTTAATAATTTTAAATCAGGATGTAAACGATTTTGAATTGCTTTCGCACGAAAATCATTAATACCTCTATCGCAGTTAAAAGCAAGTAAAAATGTACCCATAGTAGATAAAAATAGGCTTCTGCTCATATTTCCTTTGCATATTAATTTTACTTTATTTATATTGCGGTGCATATGTAAATTTGTTTTGTTGTGAACAATAAAATTTTAAACCAGCCCCACATAAGCTAGGGTTTTTCTAACCGCCATTATGCAAATCGCATGGTGCCATTGGGTGAATAGTCTAGTCCATTTGCTATATGTAAGCTGGAATTAAAAACAAATGGATTAAAAGTGTATAATCTATAATATATAGCGCCCTATATAACACTGTATATAAAAACCATTACTTGTATAGAGAGTAGGCCGCAAGGGCGCTAATAGAAGAGGCTATATTAAATCCTCCCAAATAACCTAAAGCATCTAGAAAGTTCAACTTGTGCTTTATCTTCCGAGCGCACTACCTTTTATTCAAAAAGGCCATGGTTTAATAGTATTAAAAAAATTTAGAAGATACAAACTTATAATAAGCTTTTAGCTAAAATCTTGCCTAACGCTTCATAGGTCGGTTTTATAGCAGAAAAATTTTTAATGGTTTATCTGCCGATAAGCTATTACTTTTGGAAAGTGGCATCTCTAAATTTTTTCGATCGTATCTAGCAAAACGCCACACCATATAGCATAATAGTCAATCATATAATCCAAATAAGTCATCAAAAAATTCAAGGTATTGGCCAGATAAATTTTGTTTTAATATCACACATATCCTTTATCCTATTCGATTACTACCATGCATACCATTCACCTGCTCTCTGACTTACTGATTAATCAAATAGCAGCTGGAGAAGTAGTACAACGTCCTGCGTCTGTAGTCAAAGAACTACTAGATAATGCAATAGATGCAGGAAGCAAAAATATAAAAATTATTATAAAAGATGCTGGTAAACAACTTATTCAAGTGATTGACGATGGCATAGGAATGGATGAAATAGATGCTCGAATGTGTTTTGAAAAACATGCTACATCCAAAATTGTCCATACAGATGATTTATCTAAAATCCAAACCATGGGTTTTAGAGGAGAGGCGATGGCCTCTATTGCAGCAGTAGCACAGGTAGAAATGGAAACCCGTTTACACGAATCAACTACTGGAGTTTTCATTGCGATAGAGGGATCTAAAATCAAAAAACAAGAAGCAATTGCTACATCACCAGGCACTAAGATTAGTGTAAAAAATCTATTTTATAACGTTCCAGCACGAAGAAACTTTTTAAAATCTAATCCAGTAGAATTCAAACATATCCTAGAAGAAGTCCAACATGCAGCACTTGCTAGAACAGAAATTGGATGGAGACTCTACCACAATGATATAGAAATATATAACCTATCACCAGAAAAATTAAGCCATAGAATGGTGCATCTTTTTGGGGAAAGCTATAAAAAACAACTGATCCCCTGTAAAGAAACTACCAATATTGTGGTTATACAAGGCTATATCGGAAAACCAGAACAAGCAAAAAAAACAAGAGGGGAACAGTTTTTATTTGTAAACCAGCGCTTTGTAAAAAGTCCATTTTTAAATTACGCCATTAAACAGGCATACGATAGACTCTTAGCAACAGATAGTTTCCCCTTTTATGCCATCTATTTAACCATTGACCCTCAATTCATTGATATAAATGTACACCCTACTAAAACAGAAATTAAATTTCAAGATGAAAAAGCGCTTTATGCAATTTTGCAAGCAGCAATTAAAAAAAGTTTAGCTACCCATCATGTAGTCGATTCTTTAGATTTTGAACAAGATACTAATTTTTCTTTGCTCTGTTTTAGCAATCCTATCCAAGTAGGATCAGCCTCTACACATTCAACAAAAGAGCGAAATTATACACAATTTAAAGTAGATGGTTCTACTACATCCCTTACATCACCTAAAGATTGGCAAAGTTTATTTCCCGACCACAAAACAAATACTGAGGTTTCTTCTTTAAGTCAAAACATTGGAACGGTCCATTACGAAGATGGGGTAGGAAAATCTATACAGCTGTATACCAGCTATATTATAATTCAAGTACAGTCTGGTGCACTGTTAATTGATCAACAAGCTGCTCATGAACGGGTACTGTATGATAAGTTTATAGACCACTTTCAAAATAAAAATGGTGCATCTCAACAGTTACTTATGCCAGAATATCTAAGCTTAAACAGTGTAGATTATATGGTTCTATTAGACAATAAAGCTATTTTGCGTTCACTGGGCTTTATCATAGACCCATTTGGGGAATCTACTATTATTATTCATGGCTGTCCAGCTGAACTAAAACACCATTCACCAAAGCAATTATTGGAAGAAGTAATAGAACAATTTAAATGGAACAACAACAAGCAAAAATTAGAAATTTCAGAATGTTTTATCAGGGCATTGGCCAAAAAAGCTAGTATACCACATGGTATAAAATTAAGTGGAATCGAAATAGACGCACTGTTGGCACAACTATTTTCATCTACTAACACCATGTATACACCAGATGGAAGAAAAATATGTACAAAGTTATCAAAAGACAATTTGGTAAGTTTGCTTAAATAACCGCTGCATGGTATCGACCGATACCAATGGTGTAAAGAGAACCCAATCGTATTGTTTTTTTTGCTTATAAGAAATTAAGCAAAATATTAAATAGATTATAGAAAGCATGGTTGAACAGCTACACGGCGTATACGTAAACTACATACAATCCTATGCGTTATAGAAACATTGATCCAAATCTATTCATAAAGAATAGAAAAAAATTGGAACCCTATCTTTATCCCAATAGCTTGGTAGTGTTACATGCCAATGATCTAATGGCCAAAAATACAGATCGCACAATGCCATTTGTGCAAAATAGTGATCTTTTTTATCTTTCTGGTATTGACCAAGAAGAGACTATTCTCCTTCTGTATCCAGATGCCATTAAAATGGAATGGAAAGAAATTTTATTTATCAAAGAAACAAATCCGGTATTGGCTGTTTGGGAAGGAAACAAGTATACTAAAGAAGAAGCAAGCTGTGTAAGTGGGATTGTGACTGTGCACTGGTTGAGTGAATTTAAGCGAATTTTTCATACCCTAATGGGTTTGACCGATCAGATATATCTTAATACGAATGAACATGCAAGAGCAAACTCCCCTATAGCTACTAGAGACAGACGTTTTATTAGCTGGTGCCAGCACCAATACCCCTTGCATGCATATGCACGGCTAGCGCCGATTATGCAAAAACTACGTGGGGTAAAAGATGAAATAGAAATTGCCCTTATACAAACGGCTTGCGACATTACAGCGGATGGATTTCTATCTACTATACCAATGGTCCATTCTGGATTAATGGAGTATGAAATAGAAGCATTGCTCTCATATGAGTTTCTTCGGAGGGGCTCAAGGGGATTTGCTTATGCGCCTATTATTGCCAGTGGTGTAGATAGTTGCATTTTACACTATACCAAGAATGATAAGCGTTGCCCACCAGGCGAATTATTATTGATGGATATAGGTGCAGAATATGCTAATTATTCTGCTGATATAACACGCGTTATACCTATTGATGGAAAATTCACAACCAGACAACGAAAAGTATATAATGGTGTACTACGCATATTACAAGCTGCAGAAAGGCTACTGCGGCCAGGGTTATCCTTTTCAGATTATCATAACGCAATTGGTGGGTGGGTAGAAGAAGAACTGGTTGCACTTAACCTTATAAAGGTTGCAGATATTAAAAACCAGCCTAAAGAGGCACCAGCTTACAGAAAATATTTCATGCATGGCATCTCGCATCATCTCGGACTGAGCACACATGACCTAGGCGATACCCATGGTCTGATTTTACCCAATATGGTTTTAACAATAGAACCAGGTATTTATATTAAGGAAGAAAAAATAGGTATACGATTAGAAAATAATGTAGTAATCACAACAGATGGCGTTCAAAATTTAACAGAAAATATTCCTATAGAAGCCGAAGCAATAGAGGCTTTAATGTGTAAAAAATTAGACTAATTCATAGAAAAAGAATAAAAACTTTATATTAGACTTTCTTTTGATAAAAATAGCATAAAATGGTTTGTAAAACTTTTACCTTTAGGCTAAAGAACTGGTCTAAAGTAGGTCTTGAAACTGCTTTTTGCCAGTATATGAAATGGATGCCAAAAAGTATAAAAACCACTAGTAATCTGTTCTGTAAGGCAGCCCATTAGCACCTCTCCTACCCTATCCAGCAAAACGGACTTTTTGCTGTAGCTTACAGAACAGAATGACCTATAACAATTTTTTAGACATTACGACTTCTTGCTTGCGCTACCTGCCTCCTAATCTTATCTACTTCACTACCATATCGCTGCTTGTTGATAGAGTCCCTTACCATACCGCGCAGTTTAGCACCAAGTTGCTTGCTGATTACACAGCTATCCTCAACTTCATCAATTTCGCGGACGATAGTAGCAAGCTGTTGAATAGTTAAGCAGCTAGGTAATGTTTCTAACATATACTTAAACATCTGCTTTTCCTGAATAGATACAGTTGGAATTTGGACCTTACTGTTATGCCATAAGGCTGAAAAATCCCTATGTTTAGGTAAATAACTACACTGAAATACAGAATAGCCTTTGTTATTCGCTTTAAACAATGCTGCAACTGCCTGATCTCTACCGGAACGATCTACTATTTGATCCAATAATAGTTTAAAGCCATTTTTCTTTTTAATACGGGCAGCTAAGTGTAGCGGTGTTCTTCCTTTATTATCTTGGCTCGCTAAAGCTTCTACAGGAAGTTTATTTACCAGCAACAGTAGTATATCCTTAGGCAAATACTTCACTGCTACATGGAGCGGTGTCATACCTATTTTATCTTTTTGATATAGATCTTCATTAGGAAGCTTATGGATCAAGCGTGCGGTAGCATCAATCAACTGACGTCTCATACATATATGCAATAGTGTCATGCCATTTTCATCTTTGGCACGTAAAGCTTGTGCAGGAAATATATCCACCAACAACATAAGTAAATCCTTCCGTCCATCGAGCATCGTAAGATCTAACGGCGTTCTTCCCCTGTTATCTTTGACCAATAAATCCTCTTGAAGCAAATGGGCCACCAACGCCCTTACTCCAGGGATCCATCCATTTATAATAGCTAAATGGAGCGGCGTCATACCTGTTTCCCGATCTGCAGTGGTGATATCTATATCCTGATGTGCCAATAAAAAATAAAATATTTTTTCATGCTTACACTTAAGCGCCCACACAAGTGAAGTTAAACCATTCCCCAGTGCATTGGGATCTATACTTTTACCATGCAATAAGGATTTAACGGAGACTAAGTCACCTTTACTGATGGCATTGCGTAAAGCGTTTCGCCCATTTAAATCAGGTGCGTGCTGGAAAAGTGTATCACGTGTCTTGCACTGCAGCTGTTTGAATGTATCAACGTCCCTATATGCATCTAATAACAAATAGTCAATAGAACGTGGTTTATTAAGATCCGTAAATCCTTGACGTTGACCACTTATGCAAGAGGAAAGTTGTAAAGCAGCTAAAAATGAAAACGTTGTAACTCGTTTTAATAAGGAGTTAGAGTGCTTAATATGACTAAATTGTTTTAAATTTTTATTCATTTTTTTGTTTTTTTTATAAAAATTACAAGGAACAATAGTATACTATGGTTCCTGGATTAGCAATAGATCCTTTTCTATACTTAATTAAGATAATCTGCTTTTATAAAACAAATAGGCATCAACAAAGCTGTAACCTACAGCGCAATAGCTGATTGAAAATTTCAACTTAGGCTGTTACTTCTTGTTATTTTAAGCAAAAAATTGGCCTAAGCATATAAAGCCAATAAAGGCAGCGACTGTTTGTTACAAACAAGTTATACCCCCCTCACTCAAATATAGCATCACTTAGTTAGTAATACAAATCTAAACGCTCTACCAACTGAAGTTCAGAAGGCTTTATTGGATAATATAAATAAAAAATATAGAATACTTTAGTAGGCATCCAAACTACTACTTACTGAGACTAAACAGCCAGTCTATCGTTTCTTATTTTTTATTTAAGAAACGAGCAAAAGCATTACGCCCTTCATAACTTACTTTATCTCTTAAATCAGATTCAATACGCAATAAACGATTGTATTTGGCCACTCGATCTGTACGACAAACTGCACCTGTTTTAATCTGCCCAACCCCCGTTCCAACAACTAGATCAGCAATCGTAGTATCCTCTGTTTCTCCAGACCGATGGGAAATAATAGCAGCATAGTGGGCTTTTATGGTCAGCGCAATAGTTTGCAAAGTCTCTGTTAAACTTCCTATTTGATTGTATTTAATCAACACTGCATTAGCTAAATTTTTCTCTATGCCTTTCTTTACTAGGTCTGGATGGGTGACAAATAGATCATCCCCTACCAATTGCACCCGTTCACCCAATTCTTGGGTTAGTTGATTCCAACCCATATAATCTGCTTCAGCCATACCATCTTCTATACTTAGAATAGGATATTGATCTACTAAATCTACCAAATAAGCTACCCATTCGGATCTAGTAAACTGCTTGTTTTCTATATAATAAAATCCGTCTGGATGATACCATCCAGTACTGGCAACATCTAAACCCAAATAGATATCTTCACCAGGGGTATAACCAGCTTGGATAACGGCTTCTAAAATAGATTCAATCGCCTCTGTAGTTCTATATAAATTAGGAGCAAAGCCACCTTCATCGCCCACATTTGTACTTAACCCTTTTTGCTTAAAAGAATGTTTTAAAACATGAAAAATTTCTACACCTGCACGTAATGCTTCACTAAAAGAACTAAATCCTAAGGGTAGAATCATAAACTCTTGCATAGCAAGCGGATTATCTGCATGCAAACCGCCATTTATAATATTCATCATAGGCACTGGCATTCTATAAGCCACATTCGATGGCCCACCTACTAAATTAGAAAAGTATTGATATAAAGGTTGTCGGAAATGTAAAGCAGCTGCTTTAGCAATTGCTAAAGAAACAGCTAAAATAGCATTAGCACCCAAATGCTGCTTATTGGACGAACCGTCAAGGGCTATCATTAAGCTATCCAAACCGACTTGATCATCAATATTTTTACCAACTAAATTTGTACCAATGATGGTTTGTATATGTTCGACTGCTTGTAACACCCCTTTTCCATGATAACGCTTGACATCTAGATCTCTTAGTTCTAATGCTTCAAGGGAACCTGTAGAAGCACCAGAGGGCACACTGGCATATCCTGTTTCCCCTGATACTAGATGTACTTCAGCTGCTATGGTTGGATGACCACGGGAATCTAAAATTTCATACGCCTTAATGGCACGAATCTTTGACATCTTTACTATTTTAAATTAAAAAAGTTTTGTCGCTTTTAGCTTTTATAAATATTTTTATGGATATTTCAGAAAAATTAACCTTTGCCGCTAACAAATATATATCATAATGTTACAAATCTCTATATCAATCATTATGGGCAATTCTAAATTAAAAGTCTTTCTAGAATTATAGATACCTGATGGTAAAGCATTTATGCTTACCAAAACTATTCTCTATTACCAACCCTTAATTTTTTATAAAAAAACAACATCCTGTAAAAAGGTATGAGCCATCTCTGCATGAAGTGTAGTAAGGATTTTATCCTTATTAAGCTTTAGCTCATGGCGCAAAGGCGCAGAAGTTATTTTTAAAAATACCTTATTGTGATGTACATAGAGCTTTTCTGTCCGATTACAAACCACTTTAGGCATGGTTTTATGCCATGCGGTACGTACCATAGCTGCCGTCAATTGTTTTTGAAAAGGAGAAGTTTCAAGAAACCTATCCACCAATTCTTTAAGGCTTTTGGCCTGTTGCAAACCATTCATGATGAATTATATTTTTAAAATTTATTTCTAAAGATCAACAGAAAATCATACAAAGTGGCTCTAAAAATGGTTGTTTAGCAACTTGCTATGATATGCCATTTTTCTTTGAATATAGATCTAGATTGTAATATTCCACTGGAACCTTAGAGGGCCTAATAAAACGCAGCCATAATATCCGTCCCTTTTCTAGGGGTTCTGGCTGTCGCATACGATTTTTTTCCAAAAGAGCAGATTGCTTTATACCATAGCGTTGTGCAATAGACCATATATCTTCCCCAGATGCTACCACATGATAATGTATACCTGCTTTACTACCTTTTGGGCTAAAATAATATATATGGCCTGGAATCAGTTGGTCTATTTTTTTAATTTCATTTATAAGAAGAAATTTATCTATAGAGATGTTTACCAACTGCGCTAAATAGGCAACGGTATCTCCTTTTTGGGCCACAATAGCCCGTCTTCCATTGGCTTTAATCAATCTACTAGAGCGGCTATCCTTTAAAGCACTCACCTCCGGAAAGATTTTAGCAGACTGTAAGTACTTTGCATAATCTATACGATGCGATTGGCCCTGTCTAGATCGCCTATTTGAAACTACTTTTTTATCCTTAGGCAATACACTGTTTACTGGCTTGGGTAACTCTAAAACAGAACGCATAGAGGCATCCGTATATAACAATGGTACCAATAAAGCACATTTTGTATGACCTGGTACCACAGAAGTCCTAAGCCACTGATTATGTTTTGATAACAACTTTTCTTCGATCTTGAAATGGGCAGCAAGATCTTTTAAATTTTGACCATGATGGCCTTGATTATAGACACATAGCTTATATGTGGAATGTTTTTTTTTTCCAGCTATCTTTCCAAATGCAATCTTAGTAGCTACAACTGCAATGATATACCCATCTGTTTTATCATTCAATCGTACTACCGTGGCCCCACGGTATTCCTTAGGAAACAGTTTTATTGCCCCTGTCCTACCCCTATTATAAGCCAATAATGCCCCCAACCAACTATCAAAATATTGGCAATGACTCTTTAAAAAACGGGCTGCTGCCTTGGTAGATTGAATCAAATGCATTCTTTCATCTACAGGATGATCAATCATTAATTTTAAGTCTAGAGCAGCTACTTTATGTATTTGCCAAAAACCTACATCATGGGTATGACTCACTGCATCTCCTATCAGCATACTTTCATGTAAAGCCTGAAACTTAAAATCATCTGGAACATTTTCTTCCGCTAAAGTCTTTTCTATAAGTGGGAAAAAAAGATGGGTTCTATCTAATATTTCACTAAAAATCTTCCTTGGTCTTGTTAACTGATTGACTTTTTCTTGTATACGATTACGGGCACCATCTGTAAATTTTAAATGTATACCGGCAAACTTCATTGCCTTTGGCACCACAATCGGCTCCAATGCATCAACAGACCATCCACTTAATAGCACCAAAGCGATTGCCATAACAAACCAACGCATAGATCAAATTATTTTTAAAATTGGTGCCACAGCACTAGTACTATAGCGACAAAAAAATAGCTGGGATTTTTAGCTCTTATTTTTATAGTGGGCCCAAAAAGAAAGAAACAAAATTAATAAATTTTTTAGTCCACTACTATATTATATATAATATATTCCTTAATATTGAGTCGGTATAAAGTTCTAGTTAACAAGGTAAGTAACAATTACAAGAGTATAACATAACAGATCACTATACTAAATGCATAGTATAGACGTATATAAGCTTCATATAGCAATTAAACAGAGTAATGTAGCAGCATATAAAGGTGATAATAAGAATAGTTAAACCATACTAGCCAATAAAGGTATCCTGGTTAATGAAAAAGATCATAATGGCAATACGCTGTTACATCGCGCAACATTAAATCGTAATCTAAAAGTGGTAAAAGCGTTACTGTCTGTTGATAGGTATTAAGGTGAATCTAAAAAACCATAATGGGAAAACAGCTATTGATTTAGCTAGGGAAAATAACCACTTAGGATGCGTTGCGATTATAGAAAAGACGCTAAAAAGAATAGATAAGTAGGTTACAATCAAATTTTCACTTCTACAATGGCAGATCGACGGAAGCTACTTTTATCCAAAGAACAACTATGTATAGGAGTAGCAAATCTCTTGATCCATTTTGATAATGCGTTATATGGTTACTTAGTACCGATTATGGCACCTCTTTTTTTCCCCAAAAAAGAGCTATTGGTCCAGTTAATATGGGGCTATAGCCCTTTTGTTATTTCCTTTGTCGCCAAGCCTTTTGGTCTTCTCTTTTTTAGCAACATGGCCCATCACAAAAAAGAAATGGTTGTATTGCGTTATACCCTTTTGGGTATAGGGATCAGTTTAATGGGAATAGGTTGTTTGCCCACCTATAAAGGGGGACCCCTATGGACTATTGTATTATTATGGTTCGCTAGGGCTTGCGCAGAATTATGTGCAGCTGGCGCATATAATATTTCCAAAATCTATCTAATTAAAGGTGTAACCCTGCAACAGGCTAAAAAGCTAGCACCATTTTATGAAGTTGCTTCAATGATGGGTATTTCATTAGCTGGTGCCGTAGGCGTCTGTTTTGGATGGATCGATGATCCTCTTCCATATTGGCGTTTGCCCTTTTTAATAGCTGCTCTATTTACATTATGCAATATTCTTTTTTTTAGTAAAAAATCAACAGAAAAGAGAGAAAAATGCAACTTTATGGCGCCAAAAGTATGCTCCTATCTACCACTTTGGAAAGCACGTAAAGCCATTATGCGCATCGCTATAGTGGCTGGCTTTGGTTACGTGGTCTATACGATTCCCTTTCTTTTTATGAGTAGTTTTGTACCTATGGTTACTAGAGTTACCTATGGAACTATGATGGAATATCTCCCCATCTTTATGGTATTGGATATCTTGCTCATGAGCTGGATCGGTAAAGTTGGTCAAAAATATGACCACAATAATCTTATGGGAGTAGCCAGTGGACTAATCGCTTTATCGATTATTCCCCTTTTTGCAGGATTACAAAACGCTTCTATATTTTATATAACAGTAGTACGCTGTTGGCTCATTTTTTTAGGGGTTATTTTTAGCTGTTTTTTGACCATTTGGTCAAAAGAACAAGTAGCTATAGAAACACCTTATATTACCATAGGATTGGCTACCGTATTGGGTACCAGTTTATTTGGAAAATCTACTACTGCCATTTGTTTCTATCTTTTTTATAGATATGATAGCCCTATAGCCCCTGCCTGTTATGTAGCTTTCTTGGCTTTTCTGGCTACACTGGTTATGGCTGACTCTGCATCAGAATAAGATTGGTGGTATAGTGGACTGAAAAATTAGGACAAAAAAACTAGATTTGTTGCTCGATAGTATGTTTTCATCAAATTAATATAAATAGATCTAAATGGTTACATTACTAAGTATAATGATCAAAAACCTATGCAGGTCTATCTTAGGTATTTAAAAACGTAATAACCATCTATAACAACGGTCTCCTAATGACTCAAACCCATACCAACCACTTAATCGTTATAGTAGGCCCAACTGCTATAGGCAAGACCGCACTATCCATTCAACTGGCTGAAGCGCTGCAAACAGAGATTATATCTGTTGATGCCAGACAATTTTATCGTGACATGGTGATTGGTACGGCACAGCCTACCCAAGCAGAAATGAGGGGCATTCCACACCATTTTTTATCTTTTTTACCCATTCAAGCCAATTATACAGCTGGGCAATTTGCCCAAGAAGCATTACAAACCCTCGATAACCTTTTTATAGATCAAGATGTTGTAATAGCAACAGGTGGCTCTGGACTCTACCTAAAAGCGCTTTGTGAAGGACTAGCGGAAATACCTATCCTGCCATCCAGTCTACGTACCAATTTAAACAATGCCTTAGCAGAAAAAGGACTTTCCTACCTGACCCAACTACTGGCGGAAAAAGATCCCATATACCATGACACAGTAGATCTTAAAAATCCCCAAAGAGTCATCAGAGCATTAGAAGTTTGCTTGGGTACAGGCATACCTTACTCAACCTTACGCAAACAACAGACACAAGCAACAAGAAAATTTAATATTATAATGATAGGTCTAACCCAATCAAAAGCATTACTACATGAACGGATCAGCTTACGTGTAGATGCTATGATGGAACAAGGATTGCTCCAAGAAGTTGAAAAACTATATCCTTACAAAGGAACCAATGCCTTGCAAACATTAGGCTATAAAGAATTATTCAACTATATGGAAGGCCAATCGAGCTTAGCAGAAGCCATAGACCAGATTAAAATAAATACGAAAAAATATGCAAAAAAACAGATGACTTGGTTTAAAAAAGACAAGAATATAAGCTGGTTTACACCCTATGACTTATCTAACTTACAAGCCCATATTGCTTCAATCATAGACTACTATAATACTAAACAATGATTGTTGGACAAAGTATTATAGATATGTTATTTGCTTAATATATTATTTTATACTAAATTTCAAAAAGTTGCTTATTTATTCTATGCCATAGAGTAAAAACAGGTAAAAAAAATGCCTTTCACCTTCCATATTATTTATGCCAGATCAAAAAGAATTTCAAAAATTTGCAGTTAAAAATGGCTATGCAACTGGTTCACAAATATATAATTACGTATCAGATATAGAAAACATGACGCGGTCTGTTATTGAGCAGCGTCCCGGTCACTTTAGAGAAGTAGATGTTTTCTCTAGATTGATTATGGACAGAATTATTTTTCTTGGTACACAAGTAGATGATAATATTGCCAATGTCATTATTGCACAATTACTCTTTTTACAATCGGTCGATACAAAAAAAGACATCTTGCTTTATATCAACAGTCCAGGCGGTTCCGTATACCCAGGCTTAGGTATTTACGATACCATGCAATATATTTCGCCTGACGTAGCGACCATCTGCACAGGCCTTGCTGCTTCTATGGCTGCAGTATTATTGACGGGAGGTGCTAAAAACAAACGGTCTGCTCTGCCACATGCTAGGGTTATGATTCACCAGCCTCTAGGAGGCTCTAAAGGCACAGCTGCTGATATGGAAATTACCATGCAGCAAATGATTGAAATTAAAAAAGATATTTATAACATTCTCTCCACCCATACAGGCCAAGATTATGCTTCTGTAGAGCGTGATTCAGATAGAGACTACTGGATGCGTGCAAGTCAGGCTAAAGCATATGGAATTATTGATTTCGTATTAGAGCAAGAGAAAAAAAATTAATCATATAATTACTACTACTATGAAAACCCATTGTTCTTTTTGTAAAAAAGCTAGTGAGATAGTCAGTATGATGGTAACCGGTCCAGAAGGACGCATTTGTGACCAATGTGTGACACAAGCTGCACAGATTATTCAACTTCAAAAAGAAGATAATATCATAAATGACATCAAACCAGTAAATCTATTACGACCGCAAGAAATTAAAGCCTATTTAGATGAATATGTAATTGGACAAGAAGAAGCTAAAAAAGCATTGTCTATTGCTGTTTATAACCATTATAAGCGTTTATCTCACCCAGCAAATATAGAAGATGATGTAGTCATTGAAAAATCCAATATATTATTGGTTGGAGAAACTGGAACAGGTAAAACCTATTTGGTCCGTACTTTGGCACAAATGCTGGAAGTACCTTTTTGTATTGTAGATGCAACCGTCTTGACAGAAGCAGGTTATGTAGGAGAAGATGTAGAAAGCATCATTAGTCGTTTATTGCATGCGGCTAATTATGAGGTAACGGCAGCTGAAAGAGGGATTGTATATGTAGATGAAATTGATAAAATTGCACGTAAAGGGGACAATCCATCCATCACCCGCGATGTAAGTGGTGAAGGGGTTCAACAATCTTTACTGAAGTTATTAGAGGGTTCAATTGTAAATGCACCGCCCCATGGTGGAAGGAAACATCCAGATCAGAAGCTAACAGCTGTCAATACAGAAAAGATTTTATTTATTTGTGGAGGGGCTTTTGACGGTATTGCTAGAACCATTAGCAATCGCATTAACTTTAATAGCATAGGATTCGAGTTTTGTGCAAAACGTACACCCAAAGTAGATGATAAGGATATACTTAAATATGTTTCTTCATCAGATATAAAGGGATATGGTTTGATTCCTGAACTAGTAGGTCGTCTTCCAATTGTAAGAGGGTTTGAACCACTTACTAAATCTGACCTTCGCCGTATTCTCACAGAACCTAAAAATGCTTTGGTAAAGCAGTATACTAAATTGTTCGCAATAGATGGAATCGCCCTAACTTTTACAGAAGAAACACTTGATTTGATTGCTGAACAAGCTATATCATTAAAGTTGGGAGCTAGGGGACTGCGTTCTATTTGTGAAAGCATTATGAGTGAAGTAATGTACACCGCTCCATCCCTAAAAGACCAACAAAAATTAGTTATTGATAAAGCCTATGCACTGGAACAACTGGGTAGAACCCAAATAGAATTACTTAAGCAAATAGAAAAAAACAGCCAAGCATCTGAGCTAAAAAAAATGGCGTAACTGCTATAAAAATGGCCAGCAAATGGTTGTATGAACTAAGCCTATTCAGGAAAATAAAACAGATAGTTGTAAAAAAATTACTGACCAAGGTACACCGACTTCTAAATTCGCACAAAGTAATATTACCCATTGATTCTAATTTTATCTTCTTGTGCAGAATTCTTTGTTAACCCCGATCAAAGTAGCTATATTTTTTGGAGGGCCATCTAGAGAACGTGAAATTTCCTTTGCAGGGGGGCGTACCGTTTATGACCATTTAGATCGAAAAAAATTTGAGCCACTCCCTATATTTGTAGATAGTTTAGGGAACTTTATTCTGCTTCATAAGCAATACCTCTACCAGGGTACCATTCGGGAATTTTATCCATCTGCTATTATAGCCAACTTTTGGGGGATTCCCCTTTACATAGAATCATTGCCTACTACCGAAAACCATAGGCGATATATAGAAAAGATAGGGAAAAAAATAGATCCCACTGATTTTTCCAAATATTTTGATATAGCTTTTCTCTGCTTACATGGTCCTTATGGAGAAGATGGAACCATACAAGGACTATTAAGATGGTATCAAATTCCCTATACAGGATCTGATATCCTACCAGCTGCACTAGCCATGAACAAAATATTTCAACAAAAGCTTTTACAGCAATCAGGTTTTGTACTACCCCGTTCTGTCATTTTAACCCAAAAAGAATGGCTTGGTACAGATGACAAAAAAAAGCTATTTGATCAAATAACGGCTGCCCTTGGCTTACCTTTCGTGGTGAAAAGCAGTAGACAAGGCTCCTCTATAGGCGTTACCATTGTGGAGCACTCTGTACTTGATTCCTTTATCCATGCCGTGCATAAGGCATTTTTTATCGAAGCAATAAGCTATGATCAATGGAAAAATTATAGACGAAAAGAGATAAAAAATTGGTTGATTAGCCTTATAGATGTACGCGAAGGCATAGGATTTCCCTTATGGATCGCTGACCAAATGTTCTATACGCCTCATACCTTACTAAACTACCTAGAACTTTATTTTCAAAAGAAACAGCCGCCTATTGTATTAATGAGTACACAAGCAGAAACGTCCATAATAATTGAAGCCTTTATTCAAGGAAGAGAATTTTCTTGCATGGTACTAGAAGCAGAAAAAGGAAATCCGATTGCGCTCCCCCCAACTGAAATGATCAAGGGAAAGGTCCATTTTGATTATAGAGCAAAATATTTGCCCGGTATAGTACGGAAACAAACTCCTATGGTCTTATCTACTTCCTTACTGAAGCGCATCCGAAAACAGGCTGTTGACTTATTTCAACTGCTAGATTGTCAAGTATATGCCCGTATAGATGGCTTTATCACCGATGATAATGAAATTATACTAAATGATCCCAATACTACGGCCGGTATGCATCCCGCTTCCTTTTTATTCCATCAAGCAGCAGAAATTGGCCTCCACCCTACTCAACTGCTTACTTTTATTATCCAACGTTCACTTGAAGTAAGAAAAGATCAAGGATACCTTATTGCTGACACCCTTTTGAAAAGGATTGAAACCAAAAAATGACGGTTCCAAATGTTATTTTTCTAAAGACAAGCGATATAAATGCCTTCTAAGCTACCACTAAGGAGTTGCTGCTTACCTATTAACCTGAACTCTGGATTAGATTTTCATATTTGCGTATAAAGAAGCTCCTTTGAGTTTTAAATTTAGGTAATTGAAAATTACCTCTAAAAACTAAAGGAGCCGCTTATGAATGTAGACAAATTAGTAGAAATATATTATATGGTAGATGAGTTTTTAATAAAATTTATGCCTTATATGGAGAAAAAGCTGTTAACAGAGCCCACAAGAAAACCCACTAGAACTTGTTCTCTTAACTTAAGCGAAATAATGACTATACTAATTGCTTTTCATCTAATAGGTTTTAGAAATTTTAAGTTGTATTATCTTCATTTAGAGCAATTTCACTCAAGTGAGTTTAGAACATTAGTGAGCTATAATAGATTCATATCACTAGTAAAAAGAACGTTAGTTCCTATGTATTTCTTTACGCATAGTCTTTCTAAGACAAGAACAGGTTGTTATTTTATAGATTCAACAGCCATTAAAGTTTGTAAGGTACAAAGGGCTTGTTCTAACAAAGTATTTAAATCAATAGCTACTAAAGGTAAAACAACGACTGGCTGGTTTTTTGGGTTCAAGTTACATTTGATTGTAAATGATTTAGGTGAAATTATGAATTTTACACTTACCCCAGGTAGGGTCAAGGATAGATTCCCTGCAAAAAGTTTATGCAAAAATTTAATCGGTAAAGTATTCTCGGATAAAGGCTATATCAGCAAAGAATTATTTGAAAAACTTATGGAAAAAGGAATAGAGCTCATTACCCATATCAAGAAAAATATGAAAAATGCTTTTATGACATTATGGGATAAATTAATGCTTCGAAAGAGATCCATCATTGAAACCATCATCGATCAGCTTAAAAATATTAGCCAAATAGAACACTCTAGACACAGAAGCATACCTAATTTTATTGTCAATTTAATAGCTGGTATTACAGCTTATGGGCTAAAAGAGAAAAAACCGGCTATAGCTAATATATATACAACTGGTTTACAATAATTCTAATCCAGAGTTCAGGTTATTAAGGTCTTAAATTAACCAGGTATAAAAACTATTTTTTTCTATTATGCACAACCGACATGGCAAGTGTTAATAAAGTAATTATTTTGGGTAACCTAGGTAAAGCGCCAGAAGTACGCCACTTAGAAAATGGGCGCATGCGGGTACAACTTACTGTAGCAACGCATGATAGCTACAAAACAAAAGAAGGTCAAAAAATAAATCATACCGATTGGCATGAAATAGTACTTTGGACCCCTCATGCAGAAGTAGCAGCTCAATATTTAACCAAAGGTCAACAGGTATATATAGAAGGAAAATTAATACACAGGTGCTATACAGATAAGGATGGTACGCAAAAATATATTGTACAAATTGTGGGTCAACAATTGGTATTATTAGGTGGTATAAAAGCTAAAAACCAAGGGGTCCATGTTATCAATCATGTGCCACAAAATAAACTAGAAGACCATGATGATATGGGGGAACTGCCACTATAGAATAACTGAGAGCCTGTAAATGATTTTGTGTAAGTGCCGTTTTTAGTAGAATCGTTCATCAAATTCTATAGCGAATCGATTCATAGCCGCTCTCCAATCATGTAAAGCCATAGTCCACTTTTGTGATGCCTTTTGTATGGCTAAATATACTACTTTTAATGCAGATTGGTCATTAGGAAAAATCTTACGGTTATTGATTGATTTTCTAATAACGTCAGTTTCGGATTAGACTTATTGTAAACCAGTTGTATATATATTAGCTATAGCCGGTTTTTTCTCTTTTAGTGAATAAGCTGTAATACCAGCTATTAAATTGACAATAAAATTAGGTATACTTCTATGCCTGGAGTGTTCTATCTGACTAATATTTTTAAGCTGATCGATAATGGTTTCAATGATAGATCTCTTTCGAAGCATTAGCCTATCCCAGATAGGCATGAAAGCATTTTTCATATTTTTTCTGATTTGAGTAATCAGTTCTATGCCTTTTCCCATAAGTTTTTCAAATAATTCTTTACTCAAGTAGCCTTTATCAGCAAATACTTTTCCGATCAAATTTTTACATAAGTTTTCTACTGGCCATCTATCATTGGACTTACCTGTAGTAAGAGAAAAATTCATAATTTCTCCTAAATCATTGATAATCAAGTTTAATTTGATTCCGTAAAACCATCCAGTAGTAGTTTTACCTTTACTAGCAATTGTCTTAAATACTTTATGAGCATAAGCTCTTTTTATATTACAAACCTTTATAGCGGTTGAATCCATAAAATAACAGCCTGTTCTCGTTTTAGAAAGACTTTGAGAAAAAAAGTAAAATGGAACTACTGTTCTTTGAACTAGGGATATAAATCTACTATAGCTTACTAACTTGCAAAAGTCATTAGAATGAAATTGTTGTAAATGAATATAATACAACTTAAAATTTCTAAAGCCAATTACATGAAAAGCAATTAATATTGTCATTATTTCGCTCAAAGTCAGTGAACATGTTCTAGTAGGTTTTCTATCTGAAGTAGGTAACAAATGTGATTCCATATAAGGCATAAATTTTATAAGAAATTCATCAACAGCGTAATATATTTCAACTAATTTTGATACATTCATATCCGGCTCCTTTGGTTTTTATGATTATTTTTCAATCCCACAAATTTAAAACACAAAGGAGCTTTTTATACTCTTTTCTTAATTTCTAATCCAAAACTGACGTTAATAACACTATTGAGTGATTCTATGGCATTAGTCGTATAAATGATTTTTCGTATTTCGTCAGGATAGTCAAAAATAGTTATAATGTTACTCCAATTTTTATGCCATGCACGACTAATTGCTGGATATTTTTTATCCCATTTGTCACTAAAAATAAGAAGTGCTTCTTCGGCTTGATCAAGAGAAATAGCGCGATAAATAACTTTAAGATCCGATGCAACGGACTTCATGTCCTTATAGGGTACATAGCGTAACGAATTATGAATAAGTAGAGTAAGGAAGAGGCGCCTAGTTTCCCGGTTTCCCCTACCTCCTCATCAAACCGTACGTGAAGTTTTCCTTCATACGGCTTTCCGATGATCAACGCGAATGTCAACATACACGCAGCATGCGAAGCCTTACCAACTATAGCTAAGATGACCACTGACTTTGTATAGTCCTTGGGTATGTAGCTCATTGGTTGATAGCCATTCATACTTTCTTTTCTTTGCCATATGTTTGACTCGGTTCCAGAGATTTAGCTTTCTAACAACATATCGGTCTATCTTTCTAAATTGTATTGCGCTATTAAGCCAATTATAATAATTAGCCCATCCTCGCAATATTGGATTTAGGTAGTTGATTTTATGAGCCAGGGATGGTTGATAGTCTCTACCAATTTCTTTTCTGATCTTATTTCTTAATGCTGACATGGATTTTCTTGTAGGAAAACCGTAACAAAATTGTTTATCAGAAGACCTTCTGCTTTTGTTCAATACCATCCTTACGCCTAAAAAATTAAACCCTTTTTCAGCTTCCGTAATTTCTGTCTTTTCTTCTGAAAGAGTTAATCGTAATTTACTTAGCATTTGCTTTAATGATTCCATATACGGAAATGGGTCTTTATCTCTGATCAGAATTATAAAATCATCACAGTACCTCACTATTTGAGTATCCCATTCATTATGTTGCTGACGCCAGTATTTATCTAGACTATGTAGGTATATATTAGCAAGTAGCGGTGATATAACTGATCCTTGTGGGGTACCTTTATCAGATAAAGAAGTTTTATCTTGCTTGAATACAGAATGAACGAGCCATCCTTTAATGATTCTTATAATCCACTTATCTCTAATTCTGCGTTGTATTAACTTCAATAGAATTTCGTGATTGATAGTGTCAAAATAAGACGATATATCAGCGTCTATTACTGTCCTATATCCATAGGTTACCCACTTCCTTACTGCTTTTATAGCATCTTGACAATTGCGTTTTGGCCTAAATCCATAAGATCCTTCTAGAAAGTTAGATTCGAATATTGGTTCTATTATCAAATTGACCGCTCCTTGTATTACTCTATCTTTTACAATAGGTATACCAAGTGGTCTAAGTTTACCATTGCTTTTTCGGATATATACTCGTTTCACTGAGCTAGGTTTATATTGCTTACTAAGAAGTTCTTTTTGAATCTCTTGTAAGAATTTTATTACACCATATTCCTTGATTGCAAGTATAGTCCTGCCATCCACCCCAGGAGCACCTTTATTCTTTTGTACCCGAAGCCATGAAACCCATAATACTTCTATTTCACAAACCTTATCATATAGAATGCCAAATGTTCTCTTTTGATCCTTCTTGGCTGCTTGATGTAATTTATTTTGTAGTACCCGAACTTTTTCTAGGGCGCTTTGAGCAAAGGTTTTATCCTCTGCAGTCACCAATTCCTCCATACTTAATAAATTTTGATCAAAGTAGGGGCCCTTCCTTCCTGTAAGGTTATGTTGTCCTTACTATCATCAGTATTATGGCCCCCTCCGACTTCCTTAAATGCAGTACTTAGTATTTCATATTTTTTTACCTTATAACCAGTACATTATAAATATTACAATCCATGTGCACCTAAGGATCTCCCAAGTTACTGCACAAACATTCTCAATATGTCGCCGTTTTGACGCGGAGAAGTAGACTAGTGGTATCACCTTTATTTCCACTAATCTTGCTGCCTTTACCCGTACATCAGAGGCGATCAGCACTTCTTTCTTCTAGCTCTCCCACTAATACCTGCTAGATATGTAATTACGACGCTACTAATTACGTTCATTTTCATTACGACCTATTGATTTGCCCGCTGACCCAAAGTGGGTGTTGGTCATGCATTGTCAGACATGCTTCATACCAGCAGCTTACGCCGCTAGCATCTGTCTCAGGCTATCCAACTTAAAGGTTTTATTGGTAGGAGAACCTTTCATCTCCTTTGTCTGTGCCATACTTGGCACGCGATGAACAATACATAACTGAATTTTCGTTTTTGGAAATACTGTATTAATAGCATCTGGAAATCCTGTTAATCCATCAACACAAGCAATAAAAATATCCTTAATACCACGATTATTTAATTCAGTTAATACTGAAAGCCAAAATTTTGCACCTTCGGTTTCTGCTATCCATAAGCCAAGTAATTCCTTTTGTCCTTGACAATTAATGGCTAATGCCAAATAAATTGATTTATTGATTACCCGTTTATCTTCATGACACTTGATAACAATACAATCTAAATATAGTATGGGATATACTTTTTCTAATGGACGATTCTGCCAAATAGTAATCTCTTCAATAACAGATTCAGTTACTTTAAAAATTAAGCTGTGTGATACCTCTGTACCGTATAGATCTTTGAACGTATCTGAAATATCTCGGGTGGTCATCCCTCTGGCATAAAGAGCCAGAATTTGTTCATCAAATTCTAGCAACCGAGTTTGACCTTTCAGAATAATTTGAGGATCAAATGTGCTGTTGCGGTCACGGGGCGTATTAATTTCCATTTCGCCAAAATCACCCTTTAACCGCTTAGGAGAGTAACCGTTACGGCTATTTCCTGTGTTCCTGCCTTCTACAGAATGATTTTCATACCCAAGATGAGATTCTAGTTCTGCATCCATAGCACGTTCTACCGTGAGTTTTAATAGTTGCTTACTCAGAACAGCTAAATCTTTTTCACTCTTAATAGACTTCGATAATTCATTTAGTAGGTTTGGATCTATATGTATTTGTTGTGCTTCCATTGCTTATGACTCATTTATTAATACCGTTTTAACGCGGTATATTAATTAATAATAAATAAGCATTTACACAATTTTATTTACAAACTCTAATTTCAGCCTTAGTCTCTCGCAGAACCGTACGTGATAGTCTCCCATCATACGGCTCCCACTTAAACAACCATATCTACCATCCCAATCTCCCAGTGAGCAAACAACTTTGGTTGACTTTTGCTAAAACTTTTCATAAAACTCACAGCTTTTCTTTTGCTCGACTTGCATTAGTTGACATTTAATCTGAGAATTATATGGATCTTCGTCGTTTGTAGTTGATTTTATATAGGTTTCTCCATAGTTTCAAGTTTTGAGTATTGTTCCTATTTTCTTCCATGTCTAAAACCTTTATGTCTTAATTATTTGATCTATAACTTTTTAAGGTCTTGACACAGTTCATTGAACGCTTCCGAGAACTGGCATTTCGATAATTACCAGGTATCTTTAAGCGAATATTGGGCTTTTTAACCCCTTTAAAATCGAGTTTATGTAAAATTACCCTGCCTTTATTGGTCTGTTTCTTATCTTTTAATGAAAAGTCTATTTTAATCCCAGATAAAAAAGTTTTATTCTTGATTACTTTATACTGATATAAAACCCTAAACCAATGTCCCTTTTGTCTATCAACTAATTCAATGCCTATAACCCTACTGGTAAATGGATCATAAATATAGGCTAAAGGAGCAGGTAATACATTTGGTATAGATATTTTATGGTCAAGAGATCTACCAAGTGTACCTAAAAGCAATGACTGAATAAATGAATAATTACAATAGAAATCATATGACTGATTGTTATAATCCCATTGGTAGACTAGACGACGCAAGCGATCGACAAGGGTGACACCTTTTTTATCGATAAGGCCACGCATGACCTCTATGCCCAAGGGACCCTTTACAATAAAATGAATTTGTCGATCATAGGCTACAGAGCAAACCATACGTCCACGAAAGGAATGGCCTGGATTGATAAAATGCAAAACAGCCTGTATAGAAAAATAAGGAGGAAAAGTAGGAAATAAATTAGCTGCATCAAGTGATTGGTCACTGAATTGTTGCATACTACATCCAACAAACAAATAGAATACAGCCAAGAAAATATAGAGAAAAGCGGACTGTAGACACTTTTTAGTGTATAATAGGGCCATAACACTCTCTATAATTGATTGGATCAATATAGGCCATAAAACGTCGCCAAAATAGTACCGCTAGTTACTCATGAATATAGTGGAAGGAAAGAGCACCTTCTAAAAATTCTGAAGTAGCCTCTATCACAGGCTTAGGAAGCTTTTCATAATGCTGGGTAATCTCATATTGTCGCTGGGCATCTATGCTATCTTTTTCCTCTGCAATAGACATAAACTCTTCTAATTTAAGGTCCAATTCACTCTTCCTATTCATAGCAATCTGCTTGGCACGCTTTGTAATGATAACGGTACTTTCATAAATATTGTCCGTAGGGGCAATTAACTTATGGATGTCTTTAGGCGTTACATATACTTTTTTATTTAAGCTCATAGTGGTCAATATAGTTGGTTAAAAACAAATTTTTTATTCATTAAAATTCTGCTTTCTGCATTATCTTTTTTGTCATTTAGATAGGCACGGCTGCACAAAGGAATAACTTCATAATTGGTTACTCGTTTACTAGATTAAATGATTGTTGCATAGCTAGTTGCGCATAACATTTTTCTAGGAGTCGAAGTACCTGCTCCTTATAAGAACTATCTGGATAGACCTGCTGAAAGTTTTTAAGCGCTACAATAGCTGCATTATAGTAGCGCAACTGGGCATATAGTGCAGCAGCTTGGAAACTTTTTTTCATAAGACGAGCTTGCAAAGTTTGCAACATATCAAAAGCCTTGCTTCGATAAAGGCCAGTTGGATAAACTGCTAAATAGTGGTCTAAAGAACGTATGGCATCATAAGTAACGGTTTGGTCTAGACGTATATCTACATCTTCACAAGCCAAACTATACCCTTTCATAAAAAGCGCTTCTTCTACCTGTGGAAAAGTAGGATACTGCTTTACAAACAAATGAAACTGATTGGAACTAACCAGATATTTCTTTGTATAAAAATTACCATAGGCCTGATACCATTCAAATTTTGAGCGGTCTCTTCTATTTTTTAACATAGGTAAGAGCAATTCGATCTGCGCATTGGCTTTAGCATAACGCTTTCGCTCATAAAGCCGAACTATTTGTTCTTTTTTTTGCTCAATTAAAGATTGGGCTTTATGCACTTGATCACTAGCAAATAAGTAAAAATTATTTCCTATATAAATAAAAAGTAATACAACCAGGCGATTAAATCTATACCGAAAACATAGATAATTTATATAATTTTTCATAATAAATGGCAAATGGTATAAAACTATAGCTAGTGCTATTAACAATAAACGGTAATCTCACTAATCGCTAATTGTTCTAATCTTATTATCTATTTGTTAGATGCATAACAGTTAATAGGTACAAATCTACTAAACTATACTTAGATATTAATTACTTTATAGCAATAAAATCTGGTTCTATTGGATTTTTTTAAATAGATCCACTATAGATTTAATAAATACTACGGAGCAATTCTATTTCTTTTGTCCACATGGTTGCACCATTAGGGGTTTCCAAATATTTGGGAATGGTGTGAAGTTTTGGATGACGCATCATGGCTTTGAAACCATCCATGCCTATTGCCCCATTTCCTAATTTAGCGTGCCGATCGGTCTAAGTAGGAGCAAACAGCCAAGTATTCTAGTTTACATAGAACAAAACTTAAAAAATATTTACATACTTAAAACAAAAGATCCAAAATTATTTAGCAGTGGCTTACTGGTACATGCGCTTATGAAGCGAAAATATTTCATAGGATAAATCTGATATATTAAAGGATGTATAGGCTACTTTTTGCTTGATCAAAAAAGCGTATATTAGGCTTTTTATAGTAAATTGATCTATTATAGCTCTGTACGAAATACATTTTTGCTTATTTGTAAGGTCAACCAATGGAATTTTATACATTTTTATCTAAAGAAGGAGTCATTAAGTTTTTTACGATTTTAATCTTTTGGGGGATCCGATGGTTCTATGGCCATCAAAAGGATTCCGATTATGCAACCTCCCATAAAAAAAAAGATAATAATGAAGATGATTATAATAAAGAGCATAAAGAGGATGATTATGATGAAAAAGATGCAAAGCAGGAAATAAATCATCAACCTTGTTCTACTATGGGCAGACCAGTGGCGCCCAGAAAAGCTCAAATGGCACCTTTGCCTCAAGAAGTAGCCCCTCATCCTAGATCATCCACGCCCACTTCCAGGGTAGATCGAAAAGCCCACTTGATCGGCAAACGAAAATTATTTAGAAGTGCATTACTGATGCATGAACTCATGAAACGAAAAAACCATATAATATGACCCTATCTATAGCAGATTGGACAAAGCCATTTTTATACTCCCCTACTTATACATGAAACGATACAGCCCACCTCAAAGGCTTTTAAAGGCACATCTGATTACTGTTACAAACGAAAATTGTAACCTGCGTATAGACAAATTTCTATCAGATTTTTTAAATATAAGCCGCCATAAAGTCCAATCAGCCATTGCAAACGAACAGGTTTCCGTTAATAATCAGCCTATCAAATCCAATTATAAGGTTCAGCCTAAAGATGCAATCCTAGCCCATATACCTACTGACACGGAGGCAACTACCCTAACTCCGGAAGCGATACCGTTGGATATTGTATATGAAGATGACCACCTACTGGTTGTCCACAAACCGGCGCAGATGGTCGTACATCCAGATGCTGCCCATCAAACCGGAACGCTGGCCCATGCATTGCTCCATCGCTATAAAAATTTACCTTTAAAAGACGATATGCCTACCCGGCCGGGCTTGGTACATCGGATTGATAAAGATACATCTGGTCTATTGGTAGTCGCGAAAACAGCAGAGAGTTTGGCCCATTTGTCCCGTCAATTTTACAACCATACCGTCAAACGGATTTACCATACATTGGTGTGGGGCAATCCTGAAAATGGATGCGGCACCATCGATTTAAATATTGGGAAAAACCCCCGCCACCATCAAAAAATCGTAGCTTTTCCCGATGCCCAACAAGGGAAACGAGCCATTACCCATTATCAGGTCATCAAGCCCCTACACCAGGTTGCCCTTGTAGCCTGTAGATTAGAAACAGGGCGTACCCATCAGATTCGCGTCCATATGCAACAGATCGGTCACCCCCTCTTCGGTGATCCCAAATATGGGGGTGATGTAATTGTTAAGGGGCAGCGCTATGCTTCCTATAAGGCCTTTATACGCAACTGCTTTAAACTAATGCCCTACCAGCCACTCCATGCAGCGGTATTGGGTTTTAACCACCCGGTTACCGGAGCACCGCTCTCCTTTGAAGCCCCTTTACCAGAAAATTTTGTTAAACTTATAGAGAAATGGGAAAAATACAATACCGCTCGTATGGACCATGTTGCGCAAGATAAAACATTCGATCAAAAAAGCCTTTCACTTTTCCAATAGGGAAAGCAATAGCTTACTAGCTATGGTTACCTTTATGCTGGTAGCTGTTATGGCACCTAAAGTAATACAGTTATACTACAAATGGACCTATAAACCAGACCATTGCGCAGACACCGCCTTATTGGACAAACAGCTGGCGTTATTGCAAGCAAATGCCGATAGATTGGTCCCATTCGATATAAACAGTGCTACAGCAGAACCATTACAAGCCATAGAAGAGATGACCGAGCAACTTGCCGGTAAAATCCTACGGTATAGAGACAAATTAGGCGGTTTTGTTTCTGTGGACCAATACAAAGAAGTATATGGCCTATCTGGCCGACTGCGCATCAAACTGATGGAGCAGACCACCATACGAAAAGGGTATCCACCTAAAAAAATATCCTTAAACCAGTCAACCTTTAAGCGCTTGGCCGCCCATCCCTATATTTCATATGATATGGCCCAAGCCATTATAGATTACAGAAAACGCAAAGGAAAATTTACTACCTTGCGTGCCATTGAAAACCTACCAGGCTACCATCCAGATTGGGGAAAAAAAATAATGCCCTATCTCTCCCTTTAGCCATCCATTACAACAGCTCCCCCTTTTTTGATTTCTAAATAAGAATGCGTATTATAAAGTGTAGCACTACTGCTATACCTATTTATTAACTTTTTAACGGCTTGATCTTATGATATATTTTAATATGCCGTTATATATAGTGGCAGTTTTTTTGGGACTAACCTTTCTAATGGGTATTTATTTTAGTAGAAAAAGAACTACTTTTCGGGAATATGCAATTGGGAATAAACAATTTGCTACGGCTACTTTAGTGGCTACGGTATTAGCGACGTTTTTTGGAGGAGGAGGACTAGTGCGTAATATAGAGTGTGTGTATGACCTTGGTTTATGGTGGATAATGTATCAACTTATAAAAAATTCTTGTCATCTTTGGATTTTCAGTAGATTAACATTACGTATGGGCTCATTTATGCATCACCTCTCTATGCAAGAAACGATAGGTCATATCTATGGTAAGTACCCAAAAGTTATGGCTATACTAGGTGGTATTTGCTTTTCTATTTTCGTTATTATAACGCAAATCAAAGTAATGTCTTTGGCTATTAACATGTGTATCGAATTAAATAACTCCTACGTAATACCTATAGTTTGTACCTCACTGCTTATTTTCTACTCTACCTTTGGAGGTATTAGGGCTATTACTTATACAGACGTACTCCAGTTTATAACTTTTGCCATTATTATTCCCTTTTTAGCTTGGCTTATGTTTGTACAGGTAGGAAAGCCAGTTGCTGAAATCATACCTATCATCCAAAACTACCCTAAGTTTCAATGTGCTAGTTTATTTAAAGATAAACAGCTAGTCAGTCTGTTACTACTAATTTTAACTGGTATAGTCACTCTTATTGACCCTACAGTAATACAGCGGGTGTATATGAGTTCTAGTCCTATTCAAGCTAAAAAAGTTTTTGCCTATGCAAATATTTTTGAGATTATTATAACTTTCTTTATAATTCTAATTGCCATATTTGTTTTTACAGGTGCACCAAGTCTACCAAAAGAAGCAGTATTCGGATATATAGTAACTCATGTTCCATCTTTTTTTAAAGGACTGCTTACTATTAGCTTACTCGCTATGACGATGTCTACCGCTGATTCTTACTTAAATGCTTGTGCGATTATGGTCAGCCATGATGTTCTAAAAACCGTTCAAAACAAAAAAGAAATTTCTGACGCAGATCAACTTAAAATAGCTAGATGGACCACGTTGACGGTGGGACTAATAGCTATGGTACTAGCCTTTCATTACAAGGATTTATTGCAATTACTATTTTTAGCTTATGCTTTTTATATACCTATTGTAACGGCTCCCTTTATCTTAGCTATTTTTGGTTTTCGAGGTACTTCGCGTACCGCTTTAATCGGTATGACTACCGGTGCATGCACTATTTTAGCCTGGAACAAGTGGGTTAAGCCCTCCACAGGGATGGATGGTTCTTTTGTCTCTATGTTGGCCAATGGCTTGGCCATGGTAGCGGCCCATTATCTATTCAAACAACCAGAAGGGGCGGGCTGGTCTAAACCAGATGACGAGTTCCAGCAAATGCGGCAAGCGCAAGCGCGGAAGCGTGCGGAACGAAGAGCAGCGATTAAAATGGCGTGGGCCAACAGAAAAGTAACCTTGGGTAAGCTGGCTCCTGGTGATGCTACGCTACGCTTAATGGGACTCTATATGGTGGTTACTTCTATTGTAGATTATTGGTTTATGCAACCCACTGGCATCTCTTGGGCCATCAGCCAAGTTTGTATAGGTGCGCTTTTTATAGCTTCTAAAACCTTCTTTAGCAAAATGCTGCCCAACTGGTCGATTGGCCTAGGTGCACTTACCGCACTAACGATTTATTTGCCGTTAGATTTGCTTTGGCACTGTTGGTATGCATTAGACCCAACTTTTACTGCATCCTTATCTTTGACCCATTGCGCCATTATTTTATCGATATTACCCCTCTACCTAGGTACAAAAGTTGTAGCAGCGACCACTTTATTGATGGCCTCTACGGCCATTGGATGCGCTTTGCCGGAATTAGTTGCGCTACTTCCGCTATGCATAGCGATACTATTTATATTTGCCATTATTATTTACTTTAAAGTCAGATTAAGCCGTTCTACCACTAAAATTCTTTATTTTGAAAAAAGAGAACAGCTTAAAGAAGCGGAAAAACTAAAAGCTTCTTTATATGATGCTGCTATAATACCAGCTGCTTCAGCTGGCCAGTGCAAGGGCTATGGCGCTATTCTAGGGCAAGTTATTCGTAAAATGGAAGAATCCATCTCTTTTTTAGATCAAAATACCCCACTTTATAAGCAAGATTTTCAAAGTATTATCCATAGGCTTTATGATTGGGTAGCCTATTTTAATAGAAGAGAAAAGGCCAAAAAGCATGCACTGCTCCAGCCTACTAAAATTGATATAGACCAACTGATCCATAAGGTAGAATTTGCCTTGTCTCAAGAGATGGCTGACCCGCCTAGGCTACTGGTAGAAAAAATAAATGATATGGGGCCATTATGCCCCCATATCATATGTGATATCAACCAAGTAGTCTACTTATTGACTCAGGTTGTTTTACGGGTGGGTAGCCTAGCGAATGCCCCTATCATCCGCCTACAACTCCAGACTACCGCTTTACAATTTAAACAAGCAGATGCTGTTGAAAGCCATTACCCGCTATCGATTCTTTTTGAAGCTACTGCCTGGGTAATAAGCAAAGCGGCTACCCCTTTTGAAGCACTTCCTAAAGTAAAAAAATGCTATGATGACAGGGTAGATCCTATAGGACCTCAAGTGCAGCAGCAATGTCCACCATCGATAGACCTTCAGCAAGCCACCATCTCCACTATTGTAGCTGCCCACTATGGTTACACAGAAATTGCTCTGCATAGAATACCACCAACTATCTTGCTGGTATTGCCTACTGATGTTACTGAAATTCTGAATCATATGACAGCTGGGCTACCTATAGATGCTTTAGCGAAAGAGGGTCCTATCAGCCCTAAGGAGGAAGCCGATTCCATGATGGCTTTAATGCAATTCCATGACTATGTCTGCAAATCTGCTTATGAAAATGATCCCATCGATCTAGTTACCCTTTCAGGGTTGCTGCTACTGCTGCGGCAACGCTTTGGCAGCAAGCGCCATGGGTCAGGTCAATTATTTTATGTACGGGCAGTAGGGATTGCCACACTAGTGGTAGAATGGGCTTTTCACTCTCCTAAAGTGATTTATGCCTCTTTGCTCTATGACCTGGTACGCCATACCTGTTTGCCCCTTTCTTACGTAAGGGAACATTATAATTTAGGGGTCTATGGATTTGTATGGAATGTAGTAAATACAGACAAACGAGAAGCATTAGATCATCCTTCTTTGCTTTATGTACAGAACCGCTTGCAAGCAGCGATCAAGGAAGAGCATGTACAGCTTTCCGTTCTATTTATCAAACTAGCCGAACGGCTCTATGATTTGCGCCATGCAGCCGGCTATGTGCATCTACCAGAGGTACACCATATGGCACAAGAAACCTTGACCATAGATGTGCAATTAGCTAATAAATACTTAAACCCAGAGATAGGCGCAGCTTTAGAAGAAGCCGCCAAAGCTGCACTAGCCATTTGTGCCAATCACCCATCGGAGAAAAACCACCATACAGTTGGTTAGTACTCCCCTCCCTCTCCCCATATCACCTTACTTTGTATAAAGCTGCCTGAGCAAATCAACTGTTTTTTCCACTTCCGAAAAAGTAGTATTTTTACTAAAAGAGAAACGTATTGCATGGTTGTCTCCCTTTTGCAAAGCCGATAGAACCGATGAACCTATAGCGCTACCACTTGTACAGGCACTGCCTGCAGAAACAGCTATACCATGAATATCTAAATGGTAGACAACCATATCACGCCCATCCCAGTCAGGCAATGAAATATTTAATAGGTTGGGGCTGCTTTGGGTTAAGCTTGCACTCTGTCCATTAAAGGTTACATCGGGCATATCTGTTTTCAATAACCCGATCATATACTGCTTAATGGCTAATAAATGTGCCACCACTTGTGTCTTATGCTCAAAAGCCATTTCCAATGCCTTGGCCATTCCAACAATATAGGCCACATTTTCAGTCCCTCCGCGCATATTTAACTCTTGACTCCCCCCCGTAATCAGTGGTGCAACCGATGCTTTAGCATCTATATAGACAAAGCCAATCCCTTTGGGCCCATGTATTTTATGGGCAGAACCAAGGGCAAGGTGGCAAGACTGGAAATCAGCAAGGCCGCAATAGATGCTTTGAATGGTATCGGAATGAAAACATGCCTCATATGCCTTACAAAGCGCTCCGATGGCTACGACATCTGTTATATTCCCTATTTCATGGTTGACCCGCATAAAGCTCACCAAAGCATGGGGATGGTCTTTTAACCATTCTTCTATTTCATCCAACATAAAGCCCCCACTTTGGTCCACCTGTACATAGGATAAGTTAATCTTACCCTGTCTGGCCAAGATTTCTAAAGGCATCCGAACCGAAAGATGCTCCAATGGAGAAGTCAACACATGGGCGATTTGCATCGCCTCTATAACACCCCTTAACAACATATTGTTCCCCTCTGTACCACCAGAAGTAAAAAATATTTCAGAAGGGGCCACACCAAATAAAGTAGCTATTTTTTTTCTAGCTTTTTCAACTGCTGCTTTCGCACGACAACCATAACGATGCACAGAAGAAGGATTGCCACAAAAATGGGCCATATAAGGCAGCATACTATTCAATACTTCTGGATCTAATGGTGTAGTAGCAGCATGATCTAAGTAGATATCCATAATAAAGTGTATAAGCCAGGTGGGTGAGTCAATGAATGGTACCTCCTATTATCCAACCCTATCATTGGCCTTCCATACATCCCGTATAGTGCAACATCTGGCTGGCCAATCTTTTGATGTCTTCAATCGGAGTGGTCTGATTTACTTTAACCATTACTTCAAAGAAATTTTTGCAGGTAGGATCAAAATGCCCCACACGGCATTTGGCATGATGTTGGGCTAGAATAGATGCGAACACTGGATGGACGGTCCAATCTAAGTAAAACAAATAATCAAAAGAAGTTTCTATAAATTTTTGTATGCGGTCACTTTTTGCCTTCCCTAAAATAGTAATGGCATGATGGTCAAAAGCATAACGCAAATGACTACTGGTATGGATACGATCTTTCTTTGTAGTGTAACAAAGCACACCCACTTGCTTATCCAAATTTTTTAAATCTCGAATAAAACGTTGTACCACCTCATGCTTGGCAGGACTTTCATAACTATAGAGTACACCTATAGTGGTTGCTTGGTTCAAGCCTACATTGCTGCGTGCGACTGTCTTATTTTTTGAGGCCAATCGGGCCACAATGGCTAAAATAAAAAGCTTTACAGTGAAGTATAAACGCATCATGCCATCATCTTTATAAGCTCATCTTCCTCCAAAATGGGAATACCCCATTGGATGGCCTTGGCCAACTTAGATGGACCAACCTTGCTGCCTGCTACGAAGTAATCCACCTTAGTAGAAATAGCAGGCAATACCCTGCCTCCTGCTTCCTCTATTAATTTAGTACATTCTGCCCTTGTAAACTTTTGAAAAGTACCCGATATAACAAAGTTTTTTGAAGCAAAGGGTAATAAAACATCAACAGGCTCCGGCAAGGCAAACTGCACACCCGCAGCTTCAAGCCCATTAAGAATGGTTTGTTGGTAAGGATCTTGGAGGTAATCCAGTATACCCTGCACAATCTTCTCTCCAATATCTGGTAGCTGCAATAGCTCCGCTTCACTAGCCCCTTTCAACCGCTCCATAGACCTAAAGTGTAGCGCTAGTTTCCTAGCTACCGTTTCCCCAACATGCTGAATACCTAAAGCAAACAATACCCGATCAAAAGGTCTTGTTTTGGAGGCTTGAATATGAGCCAATAGTTTTTGCGTAGATAGCGCTTGAAAGCCCTCTAAGCCATTGACCGCATCATAACGCAATGTATAAAGATCTGCTGCCGTTTGGACCAATTTAGCCTCCAATAAAGCATCAACCGTTTGAGGGCCTAAGGTATCAATATCCATCGCTTTGCGATGGGCAAAATGGAGTAAAGTTCCTTTTAACTGGGGCAAACAGCGCTGCTTATTGGGGCAGTAGTAGGCAACTACGCCTGCTGCCCGGTGGAGTAATGTCCCACAAGCAGGGCAAGAAGAGATAAAACGAATAGGCTGGCCATCCGTATGGCGGCGGGCTCTATCTACCCCCACGACTTTGGGAATAATCTCTCCACCTTTTTCAACAAAAATCGTATCACCCAAACAAAGATCAAGCCTAGCCAACGCATCTGCATTGTACAAAGAAGCACGACGGACCATAGTGCCCGCCAATGGAACTGGACTAAAATGGGCAACCGGAGTCACTATTCCCGTTCTGCCTAGCTGGAAAGTTACGCCTTCTAAGATAGAGGATGCACTTTGTGGCTGATATTTATAGGCAATGGCCCAGCGTGGCGATTTGGCAGTTGTGCCCATTCTATCTTGTTGATCCAACTTATTTACCTTGATCACCACTCCATCCACCTCAACCGGTAAATTCTTTTTATGCCACGCACAATAATCGACATACTCCATTATTTCCATACCATTATGGCATACCTTGTAGGTAGGTGGCACAGCAAAACCCAACGCAGCCAGTAACACCAACGCCGCTTGTTGGGTAGGACAAGTATAAGATGGCCCATAAAAACCATACCCATAAAATGCCAGCTGACGATCTTTAACCCCCGCTACATCCAATGCCTTTAATGTACCAGCTGTAATATTACGGGGGTTGGCCCATAAAGGTTCACCTTTTGCCTTGCGTGCACTATTTAATGCTTTAAAAACTGCCTTGGACATAAAGGCTTCGCCGCGCACCTCAAATGCATCACATGGCGCGCCTTGAATGTTTTGGGGTAAGGGCAAACATTGGGCCACATGGCGTGTGACATCATCGCCTTTTTCACCATCACCCCGTGTCACCACACGTACCAATCTCCCCTTTTCATAAAGGATGCTTAGTGCCACACCATCTATTTTAGGTTCACATATAAAATCTATCGTTGCACCAGGAAACATTTTTTTTACCCTTTCCACAAATTGCACCACCTCTATTGCTGAATAGGTTTTAGCCAAAGAACGCATAGGCGTCTGGTGATAAACCACTTCAAAACCCTTTGAAGGTCGTTCTCCAACCACTTCAGTTGGAGAGTTAGGCCATTTTAAATGGGGATGGGCCTCCTCCAATCGGGTTAACTGTTCCAATAATTGGTCATATGCATAATCAGAAATTTCAGAAATCCCCTTTTGGAAATAACATTCATTGTAGTACCGAATTAAATCTACCAAACGTTTGATCTCCTTACTGATATCAGATGGCTCCATAGACTATTCACTCTATATTATAAACTGAACCTATTTTTTGTAGAGGCAAACCAACCCACTATAATAGCCATTCAACCAATGCCGCCAACCCAGCCCCAAGTAAACTAACCCACAAAGTAAACTGGTTCGAATGATGGTTGGGACTCGCCTCAAAAAGCATAGTAGCCGAAATGTACAAAAAATTACCGGTTACAATAGCACATAATACCACACTACCACCATCAGAAATATAATGATGGGCATAGCTACTCAGCCACAACCCTACGGGAGAAGCCAAAGCAAATAGCACCAAATAGCGTAGGATGTGTGTAATAGACAAGTTAAAACCACGCAACACACTAGTTAAAGCAAAAGCTTCTAGAAACTTATGGAGCATCATACCCAGTAAAAGCCCTTTTTGGGTAGCATGACCGGAATGACCATGGGCCAAAAGGGTGCCATCTAATAGCGCATGCAACGCAATAGAACTTAAAAAGGAAAACATTTTATAGTTCTTTAGGCAAGCATGACCTGAAGTTGGCGCCATAGAATGGCCATGCTCCACACCAGCGGTAAAGGTTTCAATAAAACGCTGCAAAAAAAATCCAACCATCATACAACCACCTACATACAGGGGCGCTACCTTAGACAGAAAAAGCTCAGGCATTAAATGCAAGAAAGTATTGGCCAATAAGTAACCTCCTGAAAAAGTTAGCAAACGTGGCAAAATGCGCATTGAACACTGTGTAACCACCAAAAGGCCACCTAGTAATGCGGAAAGAAAAAGTGCAAAAAACTCGATAATCATTATCAATCCATGATA
This sequence comes from Cardinium endosymbiont cBtQ1 of Bemisia tabaci, assembly GCF_000689375.1. Classification (GTDB taxonomy): domain Bacteria; phylum Bacteroidota; class Bacteroidia; order Cytophagales; family Amoebophilaceae; genus Cardinium. The sequence continues at coordinate 451,813 of NZ_CBQZ010000001.1, forward strand.
GTTAAAAACGAACCGCTATCCGTAACCGTGCGCTTCGCGCACGATTGTTTCTATTTACCTCCTCTACAGAGGGCATAAAGGGTTTTTTTTGTAGTGGAACAAAAGGACGCAATAGATTGCCATAACCATCCTGTTTAATTTTGCCCAATACATTACCCGTATTGAAAAAGTTTTTAACCAATCGATCCTCTAAAGAATGATAGGCAATAATGGCCAGGTGCCCTTTAGGTTTAATACATTCAACACTGCGCTTTAGTAGTTCTTCTAATGCAACAAGCTCATTATTTACTTCAATACGAATGGCTTGAAACACCTTTGCAAGATACTGATTTACTTTTATTTTAGGCGCAAATGGTTCAAGAATAGTTCTTAACTGATGGGTCGTTACAATAGGTGCACACTTGCGTGCCTGTATAATGGCTTCAGCAATGGCCATTGCGCCCGCTACTTCCCCATAGCCATTCAATAAATGGGCCAATTGCTCTACCGTATAGCTATTTACTATGTGCTGGGCCGAATAAAGGGAATTTGGATCCATCCTCATATCCAATTTACCATCAAAACGAGTAGAAAAACCACGTTCTGGCGTATCTATTTGGTAAGAAGAAGTGCCTAAATCTGCTAAGATACCATCTAGTTGTGCAACACCGTAAAAATTTATAAATTCCTTTACAAACCGGAATGGTGCCCTAATGAAGGTTAAAGGTTTACCAGTAAACCATTGGGCCATTTTAGCAGCCGCTGGGTCCTTATCAAAGGCAAATAAATGGCCACTAGATAGCAATTCGACTATTCTTTTTGCATGGCCCCCTCCCCCAAAAGTAAGGTCAGCATAGTGGCCTGTTGGTACGATAGACAAGCCTTGCACCACCTGATCTGCCATCACTGGTATATGATAGCACTCTGAAACAGTTGTAACCATATATCAAAGATTGTACACTTTAAATGCTTTACAAAAATAATTAGACCCTTTAAAAATACAAATAAACTACTAACAAACTTAAAAAAACTACTTTTTGCAATATTAGTAATTATTTTGTATTAATGTATATATAGTTTATTGTGCAATTGATATGCATGTTTTTGAAAGGTTGCTATTGCTATAGGTATTTATTTTTGGGCCTGGCACGATAAGTTCGTAACTTTAAGAACAGAAAATTTACTCTGAGGGTAAACAGTAATCTTAAAAAGATAAGCTTATAGATTCGGTTAACCTGACAATTTTTTGATTCTATCAAATGATAAAAAAACATGAAATTCCTGATGTAAACAATTGGAATTTACATCAGCTTGCAAGAGCAGTAAGTAAAGACCCAAACGATACCCAACAAGCTTGGTCTACCATTCAAGCAGCCTATATATGGGCAGAGCAGGTTGAACAAAAAATGGACAAAGCAATATGCAAACGTTGTATAAAAGATTCACTACAAGTAGCCATCATTGCTGCTACAGAGATGTTTTTAGATCTTCCTACCGTTATAGTTCCCCTCTTAGCACCAGCTTTTTTAGCAAAATTTATTGGAAAAGAAGCTATTGAAAAACAATTTGGTTTAAAAACAGCTTCCATACTACAGGAACTGGCCATGTTAAAGGATTACAGATTACGTAACGATACCATTCGTAACTATCCGAATTATCCTGACATAGATTGCCACGATATTTTAGCCATTTTGCTACAAATTTGTGACATTATTCACGTACATTGTAGTGGCGTAACATTCGAAAATCTGGATGCAGAATTGATCCCTTCCAATACCCAACTGTTACTTGAGCTCAAACATTTTTATATCCCATTATCGCATAGAATGCGCTTATATGATATTCAAACCAAGTTGGCAGATTTTTGGTTAAAGCATACAGACACATTGAGTTACTATGCCATTACGGCTAAGCTTGGCATGACTAAAATAACAAGGCAGCAAAAATTAAATCTTGTTGCTGAAGAAGTGCAAGCAGCTGTGAAAGAACGCGGTATTGATTTTATTATAAAAAAACGGATTAAGTCGGTTTATTCTATTTGGCATAAAATTCAAAAACTAAAGATTGATTTTGATCAAGTCCATGACCTTACGGCTATTAGAATCATTTTAACCAATATGGATGGTAAAACATTACAAGAAGAAAAAATAGCTTGTTGGAAAATACTTAGTATCATTAGCAATCTCTATAAACCAATATGTAATATTATGAGGGATTGGATCAGTATACCAAGAGATAGTAGATATGAGTCGCTCCATCTCACCTTTGAAACCTATAAATATGGGCAACTAGAGATACAAATACGTACAGAACGCATGGACTATATAGCAGAATATGGTGAGGCAGCACACTGGAAATACAAGTATACCAGCCTATAATTACCTATCAAACGAGGTGCATAGGATTTGATACTCCAGCTATTTTATGAATGAATAACCCATCTATGGTAAATCTTTCTTTCGTTTACCCATTTTTTTGGTTAAAAAAAAAGCTGCAATGGATGATTGGAGTTGGTTCTTTAATTTGCGTTAGCTTATATGGCATACTGGCCTTTCCTAACACAAACACACCCAATCGTTTGCTGGTGGTTCCAAGGGGATGTACCCGTTACCAACTCAAAGAAAAACTAAAAAATGAAAGCTACATAAAAAATGGAACTACTTTTTTATGGGCAAGCTATTTATTGAGGTATCATCCTGAAAATAGGCCTGGTCAATATAGCATAATGGACCATATGGATAATTGGCAGATGATTAGAATGCTACGTGGTGGCATCCAACACCCCGTTAAGCTTACTTTTTCTACTGCGGCCAATAAGGCTTCCTTAATAGATCAGCTCGTCCGTTCTGTAGGTATCACCAAGGAACCATTATGGGCGCTGTTAAATGATGCAGAAAAGTTATCCATCTATGGCTTTACGCCAGAAAATGTATTAACCATGTTTATTCCAGATACCTATGAAATATACTGGACGATTACAGCAGAACAGTTGCTATCGAAAATCCATCTGGCTTACCAACGTTTTTGGCATACAACACGTCTGAATAAAGCTAAAAAAATAGGCTTAAGTGCAATAGATGTTTCTATTTTAGCCTCTATCGTTCAAGCAGAAACAAACGACCCAGAAGAAGCCGCTAGGATTGCAGGCGTCTATTTAAATAGACTCAAACGTCATATGCCCCTTCAATCTTGTCCAACGCTTATCTATGCACTCAAACAAAAGGGATCTGGTATTAAAAGAGTCTTGGAAAAGGATACCTATATAGATTCTCCCTATAACTCCTATCGTAGAAAAGGGTTACCACCTGGACCTATTGGATTGCCTAGCGTGGCAATGATTGATGCGGTATTGAATTACATACCACATGATTACCTATTTTTTTCAGCAAAAGAAGATTTTTCAGGGTTACATTACTTTGCCTATTCTTATAGAGAACATTTAAAAAATAGCCATAAATATACCAAAGCACTGGATAAGCTAAAAATTATGCGCTGAGGCCAAGTAGCGCCATCCTTTATATCTGTTCGGCAGTATACAATTACCAAAGGTTTCCTAGCATTAACCATCAGAAACCTATGAAAGTCTATCTTAGTGATTTAAAAAATGAAAGCTAGAAAATGGACAAAACTAGAAAACAAAATTTATAAAAATTTGTCCGATTTTTTCAGGCTACTATAGACAAAATGATTTACAGGCTCAACAGAACCGATCTATCTACTGTAATGCTTTTTCAATAGAATCGTTCCAACATTCTATTTTTTGTATCAGCTCATTGGTTTTTGTACCAGCGGCTTCTTGCACTTTTAAATAGGCTACTAGGCAATCAAATGCCACCATAGCTAACAGGTCTTGCTGATCCTGAATGCCAAGTTTTTTCTGATATCCTCTAATCCGTTCTCCTAAGATGCTACCGGCCCTTCTTACAAAGGTTTCATCTTCTGGTTGTACCTTCATAGGATAGATTCGGTCACTGATTTTAATTTTTATAGAAAGTGATTCCATGGTATTAGACTTGTTCAAAATAGGCCAAACAGAGATCTATCTCTTTAATATACTGATTAATCTGATGGACTAAATGATGACCCAATCGAAGGGAATGATGGTTTGCTGTAGGTCCACTAGGGTTTCTTTTTGACGCTTCTAGTGAAGACTTTAATATTTGATTTTCCTCTGTTAAATCTAGAATTTTTTTTTGGTAGTTTGCATGGACTTGTAATAGCTTTGCAACTGTTTTTTCAAATCGTGCTATGATGAGGTGATCCTCTTTAGATGAATTATCTTCTAATAATGACATGGAGTTCACTTTCAAAAGTTTGCATCAGTTGATCCATAATTTGATCAATAGTTTTGTCATTTAGTGTTTTTTCAATATCCTGAAGCGTAAAAGTAATGGCATAAGCGCTTTTATTTTCTGGTAAATTTGGGCCTTTGTAGACATCAAAAAGACGGATGGATTGAATGTTTTTATGCCCCTTCCTTAAAATTAAATCTTTTATGTCTTGGAAACAAACTCCATTATCTACTATCAACGATAGGTCTCTTTTAACGGCAGGAAATTTAGAAATAGGTTGATAAATTTTATGTAGTCTACTAATTTTTAACAATTGATTCCAACAAATATCTGCAAAGAAAACAGGTTGCTCCAACGAAAAATAATTTGTAATAGATGGATGAACCTGGCCAAAAGTTGCCACTAATTTACCGCTGTCTACGACTTCAACGCCCTGTGTATAGAATGGATGGGTAACAGCTTTATACGATACATCTATAATACCCAACTTTTGGACAAGTTGCTCTATAGTAGCCCGAACATTTTGTAACGTTATAGGACTTCTCTGGCTTATCTGATTTACCAGCTCTATTTCACCAGTCAACCAAAGGGCTAATCTTTTTTCTTCATTATATGATCTGCCATCTTGGTGATAAATGGTACCCAATTCAAATAGTTTTAAATCGTGGTGACGGCGTGCAAGATTATAGGCAATCACTTCTAGTCCACTAAAGAGCAAACTAGACCGTAATGTATTGATAGACGCACTCAGTGGATTAAGAATAGAGATTATTTTTTTTGTAGCGCTTATACTTGTATAGGCTTCTTTGGTTAAAGAATTGGTACATATTTCATAATACCCATTGGCTACCAACATTTTACTAGTTTCTTCTGCCACCTTATGGGTCTTATCTATTGTACTTTCAGGAGCGAAATAAGCAGCAGTTAAATGGTTAGGGATCCGGTCATAGCCATATATTCGTGCAATTTCTTCAATTAGATCAGCTTTTCTAGTTACATCTACTCTGTAAGGTGGTACTTTTGCAGTAAACCCTTGCTCAGTTTCTGCTTCAACAGCTATTTCTAAGTCTGTTATAATTTGTTTAATGGTAGTTGGCTCAATTGCTTTACCCAGACATCGCGTAATATCTGCATAAGCAATAGGAATATTAAAATGTGCCAATGGACTTGGATAATATTCTACTACGTCACATGCTTCTACAGACGGGACCAGTTCTTGTAACAATAGCACTGCTCTTTTTAGTGCATAAAGGGGAAGATTAGGGTCTGTTCCACGTTCAAATCGAAAAGAAGCATCCGTTTTAATATGATGGTGTTGCGCTGCGCAACGTATAGCAGTTGGATGAAAATAAGCACTTTCTATAAAAATATGTTGGGTGGTTTCTGTAATACGTGTATTGTATCCACCCATAATCCCAGCCATTGCTATAGGACCCGCTTCATCGCAAATCATTGGTTCATGACCAGCCAGTGTCCTGGTTATTCCATCTAATCCTGTAAATAAAGTACCTGGAGGACATAGCTGCACCATCAGAGACTGACCGATAATGGTATCATAATCAAAAGCATGTAAGGGTTGTCCCAATTCATGCAATACAAAGTTGGTTACATCTACTACATTATTAATCGGTTTTACACCAATGCCCAATAATCTAGCCCGAAGCCATTCGGGAGAGGGTTGAATAGCATTATGCTTAAGCAAGAGTCCTGTATAACGTGAACATAGTATAGGATCTATATGGTCTATTTTTAATGGCCGATCAGATCGCACCGTATGAAAAGCCTCTATGGAAGGAAGTGTCGTAGGAAGGTGTAAAATAGCTTTTAGCTCTCTGGCTATACCTAGGTGTGAGCAAGCATCTGCTCTATTGGGTGTAATTTCGATTTCTAAAATTTCATCTAGTAGATCTTTAAAGTAATCTTTGGCCGGTGTTCCAGCAGGTAACATAGTGGATAATACTATAATGCCACCATGTGCTGGTCCGATGCCAATCTCATCTTCTGAACAAATCATTCCCTCAGACCAGACTCCTCTAATTTTAACTTTTTTAATTTGAAAAGGGGTTTGGTCTACATAATTGTAAATGGTACTACCGACTGGTGCAACCACTACCTTCTGCCCAGCTTCTACATTAGGGGCACCACAAACAATAGTGCACGGCCTATCTGATCCAATATCCACTAAAGTTTGCTGTAATCTATCTGCATTAGGATGGGGTAGACAGGATCGCACTTCACCTATTATAAGCCCATCTAAACCACCCTTAATGGTAGGGTGTATGTGCGCTACTTCTAGCCCCCTTTGGGTTAAAAGGGGGGCCAATTCTAAAGCGTTTAATGAAAAATTTATATAAGACCTTAGCCAATTTAGTGATATCTTCATAGTGCAAAAATAAACAGGTCTATCAATAGCTTGCCTTTAGTTTGGGTGATCTACGCGTTTTAATAATTGGGCTGCATAAGCATCCCAATCATTAATAGGATGTCTAGCTATGCCAGAATCCATAGCAGCGCGTGCAACAGCTATAGAAACAGTAGAAAGCAAACGGGTATCCATCGGTTTGGGGAGTATGTATGCTTTACCAAAATGGATGGTTTCACCATAGTATTTACGAATACCAACGGGTACTTCTTCTTGTGCCAATTTTTGAATAGCTTGTACAGCAGCTTGTTGCATGGCTCCATTAATAGCAGAAGCACCTACATCTAAGGCACCTCTAAAAATGTAAGGAAAAGCGATTAAGTTATTTACTTGGTTCGGGAAATCGCTACGTCCTGTGGCAAAGATAACATCTGGTCTAGTAGCCACAGCATCCCGGTAAGAAATTTCTGGTAAAGGATTGGCTAACCCAAAAATAATAGGATCCTTAGCCATTCGCTCTACACTTTGGCTCATTAATATGTTCCCAGAAGAGAGTCCTATAAAAACATCTGCTCCGACTACTGCATCATGTAAGGTATGCACGGGGCGGTCTGTAGCAAAGGCTGCTTTAATAGGATTAAGTGTATCACTATCCTGACGAATCACTCCTTTTCTATCACACATAATAATCTGCGCTGGATTGGCGCCTAAAGCAATCAAAAGTTTTGCCGTTGCAATGGCTCCTGCACCAGCTCCACTAAAAACGATTTGTACCTCTGTAATAGCTTTATTTGCAATTAATAAAGCATTTAATAAAGCAGCAGCTACCACAATAGCCGTAGCATGTTGGTCATCATGCATAATCGGTATATCCAATTGATCTATTAAAGATGCTTCAATCTGGAAGCATTCAGGTGCTTTAATATCTTCTAGGTTAATGGCACCAAAAGTAGGCGCCAATGCTTTAATAATCCGTATTACTTCCTCAGGATCAGTTGCATCAATTTCCACATCAAAGGCATCCACGCCAGCAAACCTTTTTAAAATCATTGCCTTTGCTTCCATAATTGGTTTAGCAGCTAAAGGTCCCATATGTCCATAACCTAATACAGCTGTACCATTCGATAGCACACCTACCAAGTTGGCTTTATTGGTATATTGGTAAATACGTTCACTACAGGAAGCAATTTCTTCGCAAATTATACCCACACCAGGTGTATAAGCTGTAATGATATCACGGGGTGTATGAAGGGATTTGGTAACACAGGTACCTATTTTACCAGCAGGAAATTGCGCATGATAGGCTAAAATTTGTTCCTTAGTAACAGATGTTTTATTCATAATATTTCGATATTTAGGTAAAAAATCTTGGACATATTAATATAAATATTTGATTGCTAATCAGTAGCAGACCTATCAAGTTACCATTTTTAAATTATTTATACTAAAAGTTGCTACATGAATTAATGGCTTGTTTTGTACTGTAGTTGTTTACTCCGTAATTGTCCACAAGCGGCGTCAATATCTGTACCATGTTCTCCACGCACGATTGCATAAATGCCCTGTGCACGCAGGGTAGAAATAAAATGATAAATGGTTTTGGGCAGACTACGTTTGTAATGGACTAATTCATTTACTGGGTTATAAGGAATAAGATTTACATGAATCAAGTGGCGTTGCTTGCGTGCCAAAATTAAATTGGATAACTCAAAAGCACATGATTCTGAGTCATTCACATCTTTTAATAGAATGTATTCAAACGTTACACGCCTATTTGTTTTTTCCAAGTAGTAATCTATCGCTTCCATAAGTTTTTCTATGGGAATGGCTTTATTGAGCCGCATAATCTGTGTACGTAGTATATTGTTGGCTGCATGCAAAGAAAGGGCAAGATTCACTTGTAGACCTTCATCTGCAAAAGTTTTTATTTTCCGATCTAGTCCACTGGTAGAAACCGTAATATGTCGTGCACCAATAGCAAGACCTTTCGCATGGTTGACAATATGTATAAAACGCAAAAGATGATCATAATTATCGAATGGTTCTCCAATACCCATGACGACGATATGGCTAATTCTTTTTTGCCCAGGCGCTGTATCCAACTTTTTTTGCATATGGAGCAATTGCGCTACTATTTCGCCTGCTGTTAAATCTCTTTTTTTGGGTAGGAGACCACTGGCACAAAATGTACAACCAATATTACAACCCACTTGTGTGGTAACACAAATGGATAGCCCATAGCTATGTTCCATTAAAACGGTTTCAATTAAATGGCCATCATGCAGTTTCAGTAAACATTTAATCGTTCCATCCTTAGCATATTGAATCTTATCTTCTACTATGGAGGTCAATGAAAAGTGGTTATCCAGCAGCGATCGAGTGGCTATACTTAAGTCACTCATTGCACCAAAGCTATTGACCCGTTTTTGGTAGATCCATTTCCAAATTTGGCCACTACGGAAAGGTTTTTCACCCTGTTCTGTCAACCAAAGCATCAATTCTTTTTCAGTTAAATTATGGATAGATGGCTTGGGCAAACAGCTGCTTAAAGGTGCTGACATAAAATTGGTTAAAATAAAGTATTAAAATTATATAGCATATTAGTTATGCTATATAATCAGAAAATAAGCATTAGAAAACATTTTAATGGTTTGGAAATATTTTATGCAAAATATCATACATGCATCGGATAAACACTAGCGTTAAACGGCCAAATCCATCGTTAGGCTTTGTATCCTTAGAAAAAGCAATCTTATTTAGCCATTGCCATGGGATAGGTAAACAGTAAAAAGTGCAGTAGATTTACACCAAAATGGACGATCATCGCGCATACTACTTTACCTGTTTTGTAATACACATATCCATACACAAAACCAGCTATAGCTGCGAGTCCCATATATATAAATCCTCCTTTAAAATGTACTATGCCAAATAGGAACGAAGTGAGTATAACAGCCCATAGTCCATTGTGGACTCCGTAACAGGTTAACCCATTCTGGATAGCTCTTTGTAAGCAACCACGAAAAAATACCTCTTCTGCCATACAAACTAAAAAAAAATTATGGATGATCCATATCCAGAGTATATTGGTCAGGTAAGGATCAAATAATATAAAGCCACTTAGATAACCAGGTATAAAAATAAACGGAATAGACCATATATAGGGAACAACGGTATGCTTTATCAGCTGCCAACAGCTTAGGTGATTACCTGTCTCTAAAGTAGATAGATCACTCATACAATACACCATTAGCATAACCATAGGCTGATCAAAGTTTAGATCCATTGAAAAAGGAGCGGATAATGCAGATAAGTTTGTTGGATGGATCGCGGGTATATTAACAAAGCCTGGAACACCATGGAATGCAATAGCCAATATAAATATACATAACATAGTACGTAATAAAATACTTGTCCACTTATTTAGTGGAAAGTTCAAATATATGTAGCCAATAGAGATAAATAGCGCTAAAAAAAAGATAGCGATGCTATTTATTACACCTTGGTACCAGGCTACTAAATTTGTAGCGGTTATCCATAAGTAAGTAAATTTTTTTTGCTTAGAAAACAAAGCTACCAATATGGTACAGATTAGAAGACGGTAGGTAGCGTTCATTTGATATATGCCATTTAGCCCACCTACACATTAAAACGAAAAAGCATTACATCACCATCCTGTACTATATAATCTTTACCTTCTATGCGTAGCTTTCCCGCTTCACGAGAGCCATGTACATTTTTATAGATTTGATAATCCTCAAAAGCAATAACCTCTGCTTTAATAAATCCACGTTGAAAATCTGTATGAATCACCCCTGCTGCTTGAGGTGCTTTCGTACCATTTTGAATGGTCCATGCCCGTACTTCTTGTGGACCTACTGTAAAATAAGTGATAAGCTCAAGCAACGAATAGGTCGATTGAATCAGCGTATCTAATGCAGATGTTTTAAGGTTGTATGTTTGTAATACAAAATCTTTTTCCTCACCACTTAATGCGTTAAGTTGTATTTCTAATGCAGTTGAGCCCACAATCATCTTACTACTTTCCTCATTAATAACCTCTTGTAGGGCAGACAAGTGAGGGTTCTTCTTCCCAAGTATGGTAGCCTCATCTACATTGGCAAAGTAAATAACAGGTTTTGACGTAAGTAGTTGCCAATCATCAATCAATGACTGGTCTGCTGCTGTTACGATAATGTCTCGTGCATTACGGCCTTGTTTAAGTGCTGTTAAAAATAGGTTCAATAGCTTATAACCATCTTGTGAAGCCTTTGGTATATGTTTAGCACATTGCTCCATTTTATTTAACCTTTTGGTTAAGCTATCGATATCCTTACAGCGCAGTTCATGGTCTATAATTTGTTTGTCAAAAACAGGATCTACACCACCAGCTATATGTAATACATCTTTATCTTCAAAACACCTGATTACATGTACAATTGCATCTACTTCACGAATATGGCTAAGGAATTTATTACCCAAACCTTCGCCTTGATGGGCATCCTTTACTAATCCAGCTATGTCTACAAACTCTATAACAGCAGGTATACTATTTTTAGCGTTTGCTAATGTAGCAAGGAGTGCTATACGTGGATCTGGCACAATTACCATACCTAGATTAGGTTCTATGGTGCAAAAAGGGAAATTGGCAGAAGCTGCATTCCCATTTGATAAACCATTAAATAACATAGATTTGCCTACATTCGGCAACCCAACAAGTCCACATTTTAAAGCCATAAGTAAATGTATAAAATCAAAAACTTTAATAGGACAGCTGCAACCATCCTAAATATGTTTTAATTTGATCTAAGTAGCTTATTTGTTTGGGTTTTGCTCTGTATTTCGATCAAATTGATCGAATGCATAGTCCGCCATTAGCGTAGTTTTAAGGTGATCAACTACTTCATTAAGCGCACGAATAAATTTATTTATATCTTCTTTATATAAAAAAATTTTATGCCTTTCGTAAGCCATGCCATCGCTTTCTGTTCTTTTCTTACTTTCTGTGATGGTAAGATAATAGTCTTTGCTTCTGGTTGACTTTATATCAAAAAAATAAACTCTTTTTCCTGCATTTACCCTTTTGGAATAAACCTCATCTAATCCTCTGTGTAATTCCACTGTATAGTTAATTTATATATATTATATAGCTTGGCTCTGGCGACACTTTTTAACACCCATGTAGAAATTTCTTTTTTTCTAGCAATCTTTCTTTCGTTTCTGGATGATCTAGATCTAATACGCAACAGTCTACTGGGCAAACTGCTGCACATTGCGGTGTTTCATGAAAACCAACGCACTCTGTACATTTATCTGTAACAATATAAAACACATCATCTGTGTAGGGTGGTTGTGGCGTAGTTGCATCCAATAATGCTCCGCCTACCTCCACTGTTTTCAACTGCGTACCCTCAGCCCATTGCCAATCTGCTCCACCCTCATATATTGCGGTATTAGGGCACTCAACTGCACATGCACCACAATTAATACATGCTTCTGTTATCCGTAAAGCCATATTTCTAAAACTATTTTATATGGTTGCTAAATTAATAGAAATAAAAGATTGCAGCAAATTCTTAATGTAAGATTTGGGTAAATAATTTTAAAGGTCTAAGCCGATTTTTAAAATTTCTAATTCAATGATACCAGAGGGCGTATCGATTTGAGCAGTCTGAGATACCTTTTTACCTAATAGTCCTTTTCCCATAGGGGATTCAACAGAAATCTTACCCTGCTTTAGGTCAGCTTCTCCTTGAGAGACGAGCATAAAAACAGATTCTGTACCTGTTTTTTTATTCCTAACCCGTGTTTTAGAGAGAATAGAAACCCGAGATAAGTCAATTTCGTCTGCTTGTAGTACTCTAGCATTAGCCACCAAAGTTTCTAAAGCAGCAATCTTTGCTTCTAATAATCCTTGTGCATCTCTAGCAGCATCATATTCCGCATTTTCACTTAGATCTCCTTTTTTATGAGCTTCTGCCAAGTCATTGGCTACTTGAATGCGCCCTTCGCTTTTTAACCAAATCAGCTCTTTCTTCATGCGCTCTAGTCCTTCTTCTGTGTAATAGGTCATGGAGGTTCTATATTTTATGGTTCTACTTATTTTTTACAATGCAAATCGTTCGATTGCTTTAAAAAATCACTATTTCTAGTATGTTTAATAAATGCATGCTAGTACTGCTTATTTATCAAAGAACTATGGATAAAAATAAGAATAGAAAGGCAATGCATAACATGTTAAATTTATACCCAGCAAGGATGGGTATGACTACAACGCCCCAATGCATACCTACAGCGAGTAAGGCAAGGAGCACTGCCAAAAATTTTCCAATTGCTTTGATATTACCTTTCATCTTAATGAGTAGTTACAAAAATTATGCAGTCAGGTTTTATCAAATTTTTTATTGTTATCCATATAAACATTAGCACAAGCAATTAAGAGTATTTTTGCCTACTTGGTAGCAATTAGTAATATTGTAAAATTAATTTGGTTGGCAAGCCGTACAATATAGATGTTTGCCGTTGGCATGGCCAAAGCGCTAATATAAAAAATAAAAGAATAAAATTAATGGTTGTGTCGCATCTATGATGGCTGCATTATATCCAAAATTTAAGACAAGAGAAAGAACTATACAAAATCAACAACAGACCGAGCGCGCGTCTGTTGTTTAATTATATTGTGTATATTTAAAAGGTCGTAGGAAAATTTAATCTCCTACCCCCATAGGTCACAAAGCACAACCCATTTATGTGCAAGCAACTACTTAAAGTAACTACTATGCACTATCCTGAATTTGAATTTTTGAGTAGCCAACCATCACAAGTAGCACAAAACTGTTATGCGTTTGGTATTTTTGAAAACAATGGCACTTCGGCTGATACGGCTCATCTGGTCCATGAGCCTTTTTACCATGATATGATCGCACCCTTGATAAAAGAATCTAAATTTACAGCCAAACAAGGGGAAATGGCTACAGCGAACTGTTTTCATACCGTAGGTAAAGTAATATTGATTGGGTTAGGAAAACAGGAAGCCATTAATGATGAATCCATTCGACAAGCCGCAGCCATGGTCTATAGTGCATGTATCAAGCTGCATAGTCCATCTGTAATCGTCGATTTTACCACACTACGCACTGATAAGATGCATTTAAAAGCTTTTTCTGAAGGCATCTTATTGGCCGCTTATGTAGACGAACGTTTTAAATCCCAGCAGGATACCAAAACTACCTATCTGAAAAAGGTCTACTTTCTAAATAGCATATCAGATGACTCAACCATTGAATTAGCAAAAAAAATTGTAAGAGGCGTTAATCTAGCAAAAGACTTGGTAAACGCTCCTGCCAATCATGTTACTCCTTCCACTTTGGCTGAAACGGCCATTGGATTAGCTCAAAGGCATCACTTCGATATCAATATACTAGAAAAAGAGGATTGCCAACGCTTAGGTATGGGGGCTTATCTTTCCGTTACACAAGGCTCTAGCGCACCACCCAAATTTATTCATCTCTCTTATAAACCTAAATCATTTGATACCCGATCTCGTTTCCAAAAAATTGCCCTTATAGGCAAAGGTGTCACCTTTGATGCCGGTGGGCTCAACTTAAAGATAGGGAATTCGCAGATTGAATTAATGAAATATGATATGGCCGGTGCTGCAGCAGTGCTTGGCACAGCAGATGTTATTGGTGCAATCCAACCCAATAAAGAGATCCACTTTATTGTTGCTGCTACAGAAAATATGATTAATGGGAATGCCACCAAGCCTGGAGATATCGTAACTGCTTCTAATGGTAAAACCATTGAAATAGATAATACAGATGCAGAAGGAAGACTTACCCTAGCAGATGCATTGGTTTATGCAGAAAGGCTTGGAGTAGATGCGATTGTAGACTTAGCTACTTTAACAGGCGCTATGGTCGTTGCACTCGGTACACGTATGGCAGGTATATTTGGCAGCGATCAACCATTGGTCAACAGCCTGATGGCTGCTGCTCCAAGAACAGGTGAAAAAATTTGGCAAATGCCACTAGAAGACGGTTATTTTGAATATATGCATTCTATTATTGCAGATATGTGCAATGCAGGCAAAAAACCAGGGGGAGGATCTATTACAGCAGCTCTATTTTTAAAACAATTTGTTAAAAAAACAGCTTGGGCACACCTAGATATCGCCGGTACAGTCTGGACTGAAAAAGCATGGGCCTACCATCATGCAGGTGCTACAGGCTTTGGGGTACGTCTACTAGTAGATTGGATTTTAAATAGTTAGGTTTTGTCGATAGGGTCCATATTTTTAGCCCTGAATGGCCAAAATGGATTGTATGCGTATTACGCTTTGTTTGTTACCTATTCAAGGCATTTGGGCCCTATACTATATTAGCAAGCCTATTTTTACCCAATCTTATTAACTTTATTTAACCTATCATGCTTATTTCCAACGCCATTATATGGGATCTATCTCCAGTACTGTTTACAAAAGGATTTTTAACCCTTCGTTGGTATAATCTACTTTTTGGTACCGCTGTCTTGGCAGGCATACCTATTTTACATTATATGTTTGCCAAAGCTGGAAAAGACAGCGCAGAAGCTGAAGCACTTCCCAATTATATTGCTTTAGCCGTACTATTTGGGGCCCGTTTAGGCCATGTTATTTTTTATGAATGGGACTACTATCAACACCACCTATTAGAAATATTTTTGCCTGTTACCTTTTCCCCAAAATTTGCAATAACAGGTTTTAGAGGTTTGGCAAGTCACGGGGCTGCTATTGGCATTATATTTGCTGTTTTTCTATATGTAAAACGGATTACCATTTCGCTTTTTCCTCTTCGCATCCATTTAAAAAACCGTCGGTCCACTGTAACTTTTTTATGGCTAGCAGATCATTTGGTGATTTTAGGTGCTTTGGGATGTTCCATTATACGAATAGGTAATTTTATGAATTCTGAAATTATTGGCCAACCCACTGGATCCAACTATGGCGTAATATTTGTCAGAGATTTGCATGACCATCTATGCAAGAAGTATGGCTCTACCATTCAAAATTTAGTGATACGTAAAGCAACCACTGCAAACAGACTACCTATAAAAGGCAACTACCCACCTATTGAATTAGCCATTACATTTAAACAGACCATCACAGATGAAATCCTGATTAAAAATTTCCTGCAAAAGGCTTTAAAAAATGAGTTGATCCAAATGGCTTATTTTAATCCACCATCGCATATATATGAACCCTATGGCAGTCCCCTATCTTACACGCTACAAAAACAAAATGGAAGCTATCAAGCCAGTGTATACACCTGGGCCATTCCAAGACACCCCGCACAGCTTTATGAAGCATGTTCCTACTTTTTGGTATTTATGATACTATTCTTATGGTGGTATAAAAAGGGTCAAACATTAGTACCTGGTCGTCTTTTTGGATCTTTTGCAGTAGTCGCTTTTTCACTCCGTTTTTTGAACGAATTTTATAAAGAAAATCAAGTTGCATTTGAAAACAATATGTGGCTTAACATGGGACAATGGCTTAGCGTACCGTGGATTATTGTAGGATTATTTTTGATATTCCGTCCCAAGAGGATCCCAAAAAATGTAAGCTAAAATAACCACAAAAGTATCCATGGATTTGATTTGATTTATTGAAAACTTGTTTAGATATTTGTATATTATGTAGTATCCCATAGTAAAAAATGCTACTGAGTAAAAAATGCTACTGCAATTAAACAAATTGTGTAGAACAGACTATAATCAATACTTGGCCATTTGAAAAATACAATAAAAGAAACGCTCAACGTAAACGAACGCATCACTGCATCAGAAGTTCGTTTGGTTGGGGATAACGTCACTGCTGGTGTCTATAGCATCCGCGAAGCTTTAGCCATTGCAGCAGCCCAAGCGCTTGACTTAGTAGAAATTGCAAAAGGAAGTGATTGCCCTGTTTGTAAAGTAATGGATTATGCTAAGTTTAAGTACTTGCAAAAAAGAAAGCACAAAGAAATAAAAAATAATGCCCAAAAAGTTGTCATAAAAGAGATCCGTTTTGGTCCTAATACCAGCGATCATGACTTTGATTTTAAGTTAAGGCATGCCATTAACTTCTTAAAAGCTGGTGCTAAAGTAAAAGTTTGTGTTAAATTTGTAGGAAGGGAAATTATGTTTAAAGAAAGAGGTGAATTAATCTTACTTAGGTTTTCACAAGGGTTAGAAGCTTATGGAAAGGTAGAACAACTTCCTAAACTAGAAGGGAAAAAAATGAGTCTAACCATAACGCCCCTAGTACATAAAAAATAAGCTTATTTTTATAAAATCTTCCTTCTATTTACATCTTTTTTACTATATTTGAGGATTGTATAGAAATAAGCTTAGAGAAGCTAACCTGTTTATGCTATAAGTATGCGACCAGTGCTATAAGCGCCTCAGCCAGATAGCTAAGCCATTAGTAGAAAATCACAAGCGGATAGATGATTTACCATCACTAAGCCATTAAACCTCTGTTATAACGAAAGATATGCCAAAAGTTAAAACACATTCTGGTTCAAAAAAAAGGTTTCAAGTAACCGGTACAGGTAAGATCAAGCGGAAGCATGCTTTTAAGAACCATTGCTTGGCAAAAAAAATTAAAAGCACCAAGCAAAAAAGGCAGCTTACCCATAGTGCGCTCGTGCATGAAGCGAATACACCAACCATTCGCAAACTGCTAGTCATTTAATCTGTTTCTACCTTTATACCGCCACTACAGTATCTACGGTCCTGTAGTTTTATAGATACTATCAACTTCTAAATTAGAGTGTACACATGCCAAGATCAGTTAACTCGGTAGCCTCAAAAGCACGTAAAAAGCGGGTATTAAAATTAGCAAAGGGTTATTGGGGCAAAAGAAAAAATGTTTGGACCGTAGCCAAAAACGCGGTTGAAAAAGGACTCTTATATGCTTACAGAGATCGAAAAACAAAAAAAAGAACCATAAGAAGTTTATGGATACAGCGCATCAACGCAGCAGTTCGTTTACATGGCATGGCTTATGGCCAGTTTATGGGTAAGCTTAAGCAAAGTAATATGGATATAAATAGAAAAATATTGGCTGACTTAGCTATGAACCATCCAAGTGCATTTGAGGCTATTGTGCAAAAAGTAGGTTAAAGCTTAGTACAACAAAGTTTATTGCCAAGCCATTGGTAAAGCAAACTTGTTAAATGATCTACAGATTTTTATTTAATACCATTTATCGCTGATTAGGTCAGAGAAAGCTTCTATCAAGTATCCCTCTCCAAGGGAGCTTATTTAATACATTTTTTTGTTTTTTTGTAACATACCCACGCAGCTAAACGGATAGCGCATAAAATATTTTAACCGAGTACTATAAGCTATATTTGGATTTGCCATCTATCAGGATCATATGATTGAAAAATTAAAATCCATCAAAAAGCGGTTTCTTCAAGTAGAAACGGCCATTTATCAACCAGAGGCCTTAAATGATATAAAAGCCTATGCAGCACTAAATAAAGAATATAGTAAGCTATCCAAAATTGTCGATTTATACAACCACTATGAACAGGTATTGGAAAATCTAAAAGAAGCAAAAGAAGTATTAAATATTGAAAAAGAAGAAGAATTTCGTGAAATTGCCAAACAAGAATTAACCGCTGCTCTAGACAAAAAAGTCCATTTAGAAAGCCAATTGTGTGAGGCACTTACGCCAAGTGATCCAAATGACAGTAGAAACATTGTTTTAGAAATTCGAGCCGGTATTGGTGGAGATGAAGCGGCCATTTTTACAGGCGATCTTTTTCGAATGTACAAACGTTTTGCTGAAAAAATGAAATGGAATTTTTCCACTGTATATACCATAGAATGTACCGCTGGTGGCTGGAAAGAGATTGTCTGTACCATAGCTGGTGAAGATGTATATGGCCTTATGAAATATGAATCTGGCGTACATCGTGTGCAACGGGTGCCTGCTACGGAAACACAAGGCCGTATACATACTTCAGCAGCTAGTGTAGTGGTATTGCCAGAAGCAGGAGAAGTCGAAATTCATTTAGATTTAAATGACATACGGAAGGATACTTTTTGTTCTTCTGGTCCAGGTGGTCAATCAGTAAACACTACCTATTCAGCCGTTCGCCTCACCCATATACCTACTGGACTTGTGGTATCCTGTCAAGATGGTAAATCCCAAATTAAAAATTATGAAAAAGCCTTAAAGGTATTGCGTTCTCGCCTCTATGATATGGAAGTTAAAAAGCAACAGGAAGCTATTGGTATAGAACGAAGGTCTATGGTCAAACATGGAGAAAGAGGAGATAAAATCAGAACCTATAACTTCCCTCAAGCCCGTGCAACAGACCACCGGATTGGCTATACTGAACATAACTTAACGGCTATATTAGATGGCGCTATACTGGATATGATCAAAGCCTTGCGTGTGGCAGATCATGCAGAAAAATTACAAGCAGGAACAGAGACAAGCCTTTCATCTACTTCGTAATGCTCTCTTGCATCTGTAGTTGATTGGATCTGTCGCCTTTGTTTCAAAAAAGGCTTAAATTGGGGTTTTTGTGTCAAATTTAGTACGGATGTTTGCTATTACGCCAAGCTTATTGCCCTATTTTACTAGCTTTTATATATTTTTTTGCTTGAATTTGGGTTATTTCTTTTGTGATCGTTGCTTTTAAAAGATCTATATGTAGCTGTTTGGTGGCAGATATAAAAACGGCAGGATAACCACTAACAGTATCACTATATAGTCCTGTTCTGAAAGCAGCTGGTTTATTCATTGCTTGTGTAACCCTTGGTATAACTTTCTTACTTTGGTCCATCATATCAATCTTATTGAATACTAAAATTCTTGGTAGATGTGCTGCACCTATTTCTGTTAAGGTTTGATCAACTATATGTATTTGCTCTTGAAAACCATCATGTGATCCATCTACTATATGCAACAGCAAATCGGCCTCTTTAATTTCTTCTAATGTAGACTTAAAACACTCCACTAGGGTATGGGGCAGTTTACGAATAAATCCGACTGTATCAGTTAGTAAAAAAAAGTTCTGATTTAATACTACTTTACGTACAGTAGCATCCACTGTAGCAAATAATTTATCGTCGGTCAAAACATCTGACTTAGACAATAGTTTCATTAAAGTAGATTTTCCTACATTTGTATACCCTACCAATGCCACCCGAACCAAATCAATACGTGCCTTGCGTCTGGTAGTACATTGTTGTGCAATAGTGGCTAATTCTTTACGCAGCTGGGTGATTTTATATTGAATCATTCTTTTATCCGTCTCTAATTCTTTTTCGCCAGGGCCACGCATACCTGCACTACCCCCTTTCTGATTGGTAAGGTGGGTCCACATTCTGGTAAGCCTTGGTAATAAATATTGATGGTATGCCAATGCAACTTGTGTTCTAGCTTGTTTGGTTTGGGCACGCATGGAAAATATATTGAAGATCAACAAACTTCTATCTAATATCTGACAAGCTAGTAATTTTTCTAGATTGCGCACTTGTGACGGCGTAAGCTCATCATCAAAAATAGCGCACTTAACCTTTTCTATTTTTATAAAAGCTGCTATTTCTTTTACTTTACCTTTACCTACAAAAGTAGCACCATTTGGACGGTCTAACCTTTGCATAAAATTTTTAACAATTTTTAATCCCGAAGTACCTGCCAAAAAAGCCAATTCTGTAAGGTATGATTCTGTTTTGGCTAGAGGCTGATGGAATGTAACGAGCGCTATTAAAATGGCTGTTTGGGCGCTCTCATTGACTACTAGGTTAGATGGATTAGACCTATCTGTGTACATATAATGACTAGATGATTTATAAAAAAACAATATACCATTATAGCAATGGTACTGCTGTGTCTGCTTCACACAACCGGTTGAAGTAAATTTTTTCCACTCATTTCTTTAGATGGCGATAAGCCTAATAAGGACAACAAGGTTGGCGCTACATCGGCTAATGTGCCAGCGCTAGCTAGTTTAGCTGGCTGACCAACGTAAATCAATGGAACCGGTGCGATGGTGTGGGCAGTATGGGGCTGTTGTATTTTGAGATCATACATACATTCTGCATTACCATGATCAGCTGTAATAAGCGCTTCACCCCCTTGCTGCTTTAATGCAGCAATAATTTTAGCAAGAGATTCATCAACAATCGTAATACCCGCTTCTGTAGCCAATTGATTACCTGTATGACCCAACATATCAGGACTTGCAAAGTTACAAATAATCACATCATAAGCCTTTTGTTCAATGGCTCGAACCATTTGATCGGTAATTTCTACCATACGCATCTCAGGCACTAGATCATAAGTAGCTACCTTTTTAGAAGGAATAAGTAGACGGCTTTCATTGGGAAAAGGCTGTTCAACGCCTCCATTAAAAAAGAAAGTCACATGGGCATATTTTTCTGTTTCTGCTATACGCAACTGCGTTAAACCGGCTTGCGCCAGACAAGCCCCTAAGCCATTTTGTATAGATAAAGGGGGAAAAGCTATACGACTGGGAATACCAGCTGCGTATCTGGTTAATGAAACGAAATCACCTAAATCAGGATAAATCGTACGGGTAAAGTTTGAAAAATTAGGATCGATTAAAGCACGACTCAGTTGCCTTACACGGTCTGATCGAAAATTCATAAAAAAAACAATATCTCCCGAATCAATCGTTGTAGGTGGCCTATCTGATGGACCAATACAAGTAGGCTGTATAAATTCATCTGTTTCACCCCGGGCATAAGCTGCTTCTAAACCCTGTAAAGGGGTTACAGCATGATAGGGAGCTTGACCTGTTACGATACAATTATAAGCAGCTTCTGTACGTTCCCAACGATGGTCTCGATCCATTCCATAATATCGGCCCATAAGGGAAACAATTTGGCCTATTCCTATTTGTTTACATTGCATTTCCAAATGTTGAATGGAAGTTACGCCACTAATAGGTGGTGTATCGCGTCCATCTAGCATAACATGAATATAGCAGTTTTGCACAGCTATTTTCCCACACAACGCTAACAAAGCGTATATATGTTTTTCATGGCTGTGGACCCCACCAGGTGATAAAAGTCCTACTATATGAACAGATGCGCCACTATTATTTGCCTTAGTTAAGGCAGACAAAAATACTTTGTTGGTAAAAAAATCTCCTGTTTCAATCGCTTTATTCAAACGTGTCAAATCTTGGTCTAGGACACGACCTGTGCCAATGGTCAAATGACCCACTTCGGAATTGCCTACCTGACCTTCTGGTAGGCCTACAGAAGCACCAGACGCATCCAATAATGTATGGGGATAGTTCTCCATTAAATAATCCCAACAGGGCGTTTTCGCACCTGCAATAGCATTGTAACGAACTTCTGTTGAATAGCCCCAACCATCAAGTATCAATAATATAATGGGTTTGGGTGGTTTAAATGTGCGCATAGAGCTAGAAAAAAACGAAACCGTTTTATGAAGAGAGGCTTTCGTCTAGGTGAAAATATTTCTATTGAACCGTACAGGATTGGATAGCATGCCACTGTAGATTATGACAAAACAATAGCATACAACTAAGGTGGCAACATGCAACTATTCTAACGCACCTATATAGAAAGACTAAAAATAACATGAACATAGTCCATTTATAGCGCTAGACTTTACAACAAGTGACTATCTATACCAAACTTTTAAGTTTAAACACCTCTTTATCCTGCAAAAAGATCCACTTGCCACGAGGTATATGTTGTTTCGTAAGATGGGCATAACCTACCCTATCCAATTGGTCGACTACATAACCCAAATGGCTAAAAATTCTTCTAATAATGCGATTTTTACCCATATGAATGGCTATACCTATTTGAGTTGGATCTGCTTCTACTATAGAGACTTGATCTACTTTTACTAAGCCATCTTCTAGTACAAGGCCTTGTTGAACCGCACGTAAATCTTCAATTTGTATCGCCCTATTCAATACTACATGATAGAGCTTCTTAACTTTACTGGCAGGATGTGACAACTTACAGGCCAAATCTCCGTCATTGGTTAGGAGTAGTAGCCCTGTAGTATCATAATCTAGCCGACCAACGGGATAAATGCGTTCGGTACAATACCGTTTACTAATCAGATCTAAAACTGTCTTTCGACCTTCAGGATCTTGTAGTGTAGTCACATATTCCCTTGGTTTATTCAAAAGTATATACTTTAGTTTTTCTGGACGCAAAGGAATACCTTTGTAAGCAACTGTTGCATCAATTGGTATTTTTATACCTAATGTTTGTACAACTGCACCATTGACCGTTATATCACCTGAGCTAATGCGTTGATCTGCCTCCCTTCTTGCACAAAGACCAGCATTACTAATAAATTTGTTTAACCGTATTAAAGACACTGCAGAAGAGCTATATAGAGAAACTGTCGATAGAGCATGATAAGATTTACGACCTAAGGATTATTTTTTTGCATTTAACTTTGCGTCCACTGCATACATGGTATGAGGGACTACCTTTAAACGTTCTTTGTCTATAACTTTACCTGTTAAAACACAAATACCATAGGTACCATTTTTAATGCGTTGAATAGCAAGTTCAATTTGTTTTATAAACTTTTGCTGACGCTCAGCCAATTGGCCTACATTTTCTGTCTCTATCACCTCTGCATTTTCTTCAAATGGTTTACCAGCAACCTCTAGACCTGATTCTTGTCGACTCAAAACTTTCTCCAATACTTGGAGCTCATGATTGGCTTTTTCTAATTTTTCTAAAAGAATCTTTTCAAAAAACCTTAGCTCCTCAGGTGAATATACTTGTTCTGCCATAACTTTTTGATCTTAATGGTACCCCAACCTAAAATAACAAATTTAATTGTTTTTGTTACATTACAGCACCTGAATAATCTATCATCCTCACGTATGGTTTAGCCAGCGAATAATAATGCATCAATAGGCTGTTCCAAAGCAATTAACATTCTACCACAATGCTCACAAAGCACTATTTTATTGCGGTCATACACACTTATTTTTTGTTGAGGAGGAATCACTATACAACATCCCCCACAGGCCCCTTTTTTAATAGGGACCACTGCCAAATTATTAGGTACATTTTTTCTAATCCTTTCATAGGTAAGATACAAAGGGTCACCTAGAACAACTATAATCTCTTTTCTTGTCTGAAGCAATGCTTGCTCTTCCCTTTCACTTGCTTTTAAAATTATTTCAAGTTCTTCTTTTTTTAAAAATAAATCAGATTTTTTTGATTCTAAAAGTTTCGAAAAAGCTTCTAAATTAGCTTCGTCTTGCTCTATGTTTCCATAAGCATTACGTAGAAATTTTTCTGCAAGTTGCATATCCAATCTATGCAAGTCAAGTTCTTTGGTAATGGCATCATATTCTCTATTATTTCGCACTTCCATTTGCTGCGCTTCATACTGCTGGAGCTTTTTTTCACCTTGCTTGATAAATGCTTTTTTATCTACTACCTCCTCTTTTAGCTTACTTAAAAGTGATGCACGCTCTTCTATAGTTGCAGACAATGCTTCTATCTGTGCTTCTAATTCAGATACCTCTTCTGGAAGGGTACCTCTAAGCTTCAAAATATCATTAAGATTTGTATCAACATCCTGAATCTCAGACAATTTTCTTAATTTAATTGCAATATTTTTATCCATTAGCTAATCATTAATGTGGTGAATAGGGTTGGTAATAGTCTTAGAGCGTAGTATTGCAATATTATTAAATTCTTTTGATAATAATGCAAGGATTAATTTTTTAAGACCCAATCGAGCTGCATGATGGCCTATATCAATCAGTAATGTTTTACCATTGGCTTCTAAAAATTGTTCATATTGTAGGCCGGTTGTGATAAACGCATCTATTTTTTTGTTAAGTACTTCCTGTAATAACCCACTACCACTGCCCGCATAAACGGCCACTGTTTTAATAGGCCGGTCGAAATAATTTGTATGTTGAAGATAGGATAAATTCAACTTTGTTTTAATATACTTTAAAAAATATTTATCTGGTAACTCTATAGGCAAAATACCCAATACGCCACTTCCTCTATTGTTTACAATTACTTCTACCTGCTCTAAATAGTAGGTTACCTTTTCATAAGGATGTACATGAAGTAAAGTTTGCATGATTCTTTCTTTACAAAACATAGGTACCATAAAAGTAAGCTGACTTTCTTGTAAAAATTCCAATCCTGACTGAGTAGGAAAATAAGATAAAGCTTCTACTCCTAGTCTAGGGTGATCATTAACCGCAACAGTGGTTAGATGTTCAGTAGCCAACACAGCTCCTACTTGGCATAAAGATTGAATCAAATGTTTCGCTGCATGGGGAAGCAGAAAGGTAGTAAGCCTATACATACTTGCTTTCTGAGGAATGATGGGGTAGGTTTCTTGTAACTCAATTAAATGAGCGATTCGATGGCTAACTCCCTGACCAAGATGGTCTAAATTAGTACTAAAAATATAAATGGTAAGTTTATAACTTATGGCTTTAATGATACATCCCCCAGCATAACTTTCTGGGGTAATTTTAGCCAATGGTTGGGTAAAAAAAGACTGATTTACGATTATAAAATTACACCTATTTTCAACAGCCTCATCCAATAATGCTTCCGTTATATCCAGGGCAATCAATATACCCGTTACCATATTAGCTGTATCACCAACTACAACACCAGACTTGGCCATACCATGTTGGCCTTGGAACTGCACATTTTGCTCTAGGTAGTTTATCACATCAGATATGGTAACAGCAGTAGGACTACATCTCGGTACTTTTGTGGTCATTAGGGTGTTGAAATATTATAATGCAAATCAATTAAAATTTAGTTGAAGAAGGACTTTAATATAAGAAAAATACCTTTACTTGTGTAACAACATCCGTTGTAGGGTATTGCAGTCGATCATTTCTATTAGTAATATATAAATTTTATGTTTTCACTATGGTTGCAGATAGTGCGTTGGGGGTATGGAGGAATGGTTGCATTACGTCATTTTTTATACAACAAAAAAATTAAAAAAACTTTTTTTCATAAAAAGCCCAAAGTGATCAGTATAGGCAATCTATCAGTAGGTGGTACCGGTAAAACACCTTTAACAATCTATTTGGTCAAGTTGCTTGCTAAGTACCAAATCGTAGCGGTGCTTAGTAGAGGCTATAAGCGCAAATCGGTAGGCTTTAAAGTAATCAATGGACTAGACTCTGCTTTAACAGCAGGTGATGAGCCTTATCTTCTATATACCTATTTTGTAGATAACCCTAATGTGGTTATTGCTGTTTGCGAAAACAGGGCCAAAGGAATAGACAAAATTATGGAATATAAGCCAGATATAGAAGTAATTCTTTTAGATGATGCTTTTCAACAGCTTTGCCTAATGCCCCACCTAAATATTTTATTGACTACTTTTCATCAACCTTTTTTTAGGGACCATCTACTACCATTGGGTCGATTGCGTGAGCCACGTAAAGGCGCATCACGTGCTGATATAATACTGGTAACCAAAAGCCCAACAAATCTTAGCCCATTAAAAATGGAAGCCGTAAAAGCCTCTATACAACCATATTGTACCAAATCCATACCAATCTTTTTTACAGATATCATCTACCACAATCCCATCATCATAGGTAACCGAAAAACAGATAGGTTACCCATTGTGCTACTGCTGGTTACTGGTATTGCAACCCCCCTGCCCTTACGGAATTATTTAGAAACCAATGGACATAAGATTACACACCTGATTTTTCCAGATCATCACTGGTTCACTTATGCTGATATATCAAAAATTATCAGTGTATTTAATGGATTAAGCCATACAGATAAAGCAATGGTTACAACAGAAAAAGATTATGTAAGATTCATAGGGCATGATTGGATCAAACCATTAGCCCAATTACCTATATTTTATATTCCTATGGAGATAAGATTTATACAAGAAACAGAACAGGTCTTTAAAAAAATTATTATAAAAACTGTATTTTCCGGTGTGGCGACTTTTTAGATAGCCTTTATTGCCCACCTTATTTATTGGCATTAATATGGTACCATTATTTAATAGTCCAGATAGATGGACTATCCGATTTAAATGGATGGGCATCACCTGTAATTTTCTGGTTTATTTTACCATGGTAGCTCCATACAACTCATTATATTTGTAACTTCAGTATTAAAAATATTAATATGGCAAATCTTTCGATTGGGTGGCGGTATAATCTATTTCTTTTGGTTCTTATCCTATCATTTAATGCATATGGAAGTGAAAAAGCAGAAGAAGTTTTTGAAAAAACGGAAGAAGAAAAGGTAGGACCAAGTACTACTTTTTTTATAACACCACGTGCCATAAAACAAAATTACAGAAGGTATCATCCCATCGACCGATCGGTGACAAAGATGGACCATTTTACAGTTGCAGAACATCATCACTACAATTTTCAAGATCTTGGTAACCACTGGACAGCCGCCCAACATGTATTTTACAGGTTACCCCAACATATAGGTGCCACCTATGGCCTTTCGGCCTATGACTTTTACTTTCAACTACCTCAAGACATACGTTACTACTCCACTGCCAAAGCATATGCCTATTTTAATATTGTACTGGCCAATTTAGGTAGCTTCTTCTTTGATGGCTGCTATACCCAACGGCTGCTTGAAAACTGGCACATAGGGATCAATTTGCATGGTGCTATGACAGAAAAAGAATGGCCCCATAGCAAAGATGATAAAATCATCAACAGCTTCCCCCATTTTGATATTTTTACCCATATTAAAAGTTCAGATGAGCGCTATCATCTATTTATGAGTGGATCGAATAAGCAGTATCTGACCAAAGAAACCGGTGGCGTACGTTCAACGAAAGAAAAAAACCAATTTAAGTTTAATGAAAAAAGTCCAAGTAAACGGTATGCATCTTCTTTTTCTTTGTTAGACGAGGCATATATGCAAAACAAAATAGACAAAAAAGTAATGCATAAAGATCTTAGACGTAATTTTTACCTCTACCATCATTACGAGTTCAATAAACCACTACAATTATACCATGAATTGAACTATAACCGTAGAAACCTATGTACCATTAAAAATTTAGACAAAACACTACTGGACTTTATCTCTGAAGAAGCACATAAAGATGGTAAAGAGGAAAACGGTGTGGCCATAAAATCCGTTGGCCATGAAATAGGCATTAAGGGAGATATAGCGTCCCCCAATCTATTCTATGCAGTACATTATAAAATCGAATCCATTGATCTAGCATATAACTTCTCTGGGACTGATAGAACAACATATGATGGTCTTTTAAAAGATAAGAAAGCAGAAAAAGAACACTATCTAGGGGCTAACACACGGTTGCACTTTACCAACCATCGTACCCTTTATGTAGATGGCGCTTATCTATTGCAAAAAGGAGGCTATCATAGATTAAATATAGCTTACCAAGATAGATTCTTTAAAGTTTCCTGTTATACCATTAAACATAAATTGCCTTACATCCTATCTTGTGGTTATAGCAGAGACAGGTTATGGAATAAAGATTTTCTGGCCCCATCTGCAGAAGCAATAGATGCCGCAGTATGGTATAACTGGCCCCATACAACCATCCATCCCATTGTATCGCTTAAAAAGCTAAACAACTATATTTGTTACCAGAAAGCCGTACTACTAGATAGAGCCGACCATTGTATATCCGAGCCTATACAGGCCACTACCCCTATTTATCTTTTGTCTTTAGAGGGGAACTTAAATTTTTGCTTCTTTTCATATTTCCATTTTGATCACAATATTACCATGCAATGGGACATCAGCAAGGAAAAAAAGTTCTTTAAAGGTTATATACCCCCTTATATGTACACAGGTCGTTATTATTATGCAAACCAGCCTTACGATAAAAAGATGGATATAGAAACAGGTGTCAATGTGCATTTTAAAGAGCTCTACTATGGAGACGGCTACGATGTAATCGCACAACAATTTTACCGCCAAAACCAATTTCCTACACAAGGGCGCCCAATTGTAGACCTATTTTACAATGTGCGTATTAATAACTTAAAGATTTCTTTGAAATACAGTTTTATCAACGATTTTATGAATAAGCCATCTGCCTATTTTGTCACCCCATTTTATCCTGGACCCAAGAAAGCAGCAGACATTGGCATCCATTGGTCTTTCTTTGATTAATAGAACCAATCTATATTTACAGCAGTATGCTAAAGCTAAATAGAGATCATCACGCAACATTTTTTGAAAAATTCCTTGCAACTGCGTACCTTAGCATCGATAAATATTTATTTTTTAAGCCCCAACCGCTTATGTTACCCTATAGATTATTTAGCCTATTCCATGCCATGCTAAAGGAGCAGATGCCATCAAAAAAAGTTGCTTGGCTAAAATACCTATTGGCTTTTATCCTATCTTGGCCATCTTTTAGTGGCCATGCCCGACCGCCACAAGCTAAAAATCCAGTTATGGAACATGTTGCAGATAGCCATAGTTGGCACTTTGCCACCATTGCTGGAAAGCATATTGAACTATCCCTACCGGTTATACTCTATTCTTCAGATAGAGGCATAGAGTGTTTTTCCTCTGCCCATTTTTATGACCAAAACCACCAGCCTACTCCATTTCGTGGCTACTTTCTTTCGAATCAAAAAATTCATTGTCTGGACCCAAGCCGATCTGTCTTGGATCTGTCCATTACAAAAAACATAGCTGCTATGTTTTTAAGTATGCTACTCCTAATAAGTGGACTGTTGTGGATGGCAAACAGCTATCGACGGGCCCCGCTTGCTCCACCCAAAGGATGTTTGGCTTGTATAGATCTGATCATATCTTTTATAAAAAATGAAATAGCCATGCCCAATATAGGCCCGCAACACTGTAGAAGATTTTTACCTTATCTACTAACCATTTTTTGCTTTATATGGCTTAATAATCTTTTGGGACTATTGCCAGGTGGTGCCAATGTAACAGGAAGCATTTCAGTCACCTTGGTGCTGGCTGCTTTTACCATGCTTATCACTATTTTCAACGGCAACAAATCCTATTGGCGCCATATATTTAAGCCAGAAGGGGTACCAAATTGGTTGTTGCCTATTATGATTCCAGTAGAAATTTTGGGAATTTTAACAAAGTTTTTTTCCCTTATGGTCCGGTTATTCGCCAACATTACAGCTGGTCACATTATTTTATTAAGTATTATAGGACTTGTTTTTAGCATGAAAAGTCTATCTATCGGCTTTATGGTCAGTGTACCTTTTGGGACCTTTATGTTTTTGCTCAAATTGCTCGTTGCATTTTTACAAGCCTATGTTTTTACACTGCTTTCTGCCATTTACCTAGGACAAGCCGTTCATGAAGGCAACCATTAATAGGGTTGTATTGGTTAATATTTTATATATTTACCTATCCTCTTTAACAATTAAACAAAATTTTTTATGTTGGTTCTATTAGATCTATTTAGTGCGGGTATTGGTGCAGGTATTATTGCCTTAGGCGCAGGCATTGGAATTGGTAAAATTGGAGCCGCTGCAATGGAAGCTATAGGCAGACAGCCAGAGATGAGCGGAAAGATTCAAACTGCCATGATTATTGCTTGTGCCCTTATTGAAGGGGTTGCGCTATTTGGCGTACTAATTTGTCTTTTGATCGCTACCAAATAGTATGGTTTTAGTCAATTTGGCTAGTCTATTTTCTTATAACTATAGCTTTTATGACTTTAATAACGCCAGATTTTGGTATTATATTTTGGCAAACCATAACTTTCTTAGTCGTCCTGTTGGTATTATCTAAATTTGCCTGGAGGCCTATTTTAGCAATCCTAAAAGCACGAGAAGATGCAGTGGCCCATGCAGTATATAAAATCACTGAAGCAAAAGTATTAACCAAGCAACTAGAGGACGACCGAACCAAGCTTATGGAAGAAGCCCATCTAGAACGGGAACGTATTATTAGTGAAGCGCTGGTTACCCAACGGGCCATTATTGACCAAGCACATCGAGAAGCTTTAGTGGTAAAAGAACGTTTACTGGCCGAAGCTAAAGTAGCCATAACTAGAGAAGAAGAACGTGCACTTGAAACCGTTAAAGCCAATGTTGGATTACTAGTCGTTCAAATTGCTGAAAAATTATTGGTCAAAGAGTTAAGTCAAGATCCATCTCAATGGGCGCTAATAGAACGGCTGATGGCAAACCAACTGCCTAATGCATGCAAACCCTGATCTATGTTAAAAAAAAAGAAGATAGCAGCACGATATGCTAGCCTGTTTTTAGCGCAAGCCATTCAAAATAAGATACTGACAAGTATACATCATGACCTTTCTTTTTTGCAAAATCAGTTTAGGGACCATCCTCTATTAGATGAACTACTCAACAATCCTACTATACCCCGTTCTGGGAAACGAAAACTACTTAAAAAAATTTGTACGCAGCCCCTTAGCCCTATGCTATGGAGGTTTCTTGAAATCATCATTGATCAAAATCAAATTGGTTTACTAGAAGAAATTTTAACTGCTTTTTGGGTAGCCTACCGTGGCCATATGGGCATTCAATCTGCCCTTTTAACCACTGCTACGCCTTTACCAGAAGCTTTAATCAAACCATTGACAGAAGAGGTAAAAAAATGGGTACCTTGTAAAGAAGTAGTAATGAAACAACAAATTGATCCCTCTATTATTGGAGGCTACATTCTTCAAATGGGCACATTAAAATTAGACAGAAGCATACAGCACGCACTACATACCCTACAAAACCATTTGGGATAGCGAATATATAGATACAAAGGTCTAGTTACATGCAACTTTACGCTATAGAGCAGACAAAATTATACAATTGAACCAATGGCACAAATAAATACAGATGCGGTTACTGCAATACTCAAAGCACAACTAGCCAATTTTAAAACAGAAGCTGAACTAGCAGAAACAGGTATAGTGGTTCAATGTGGTGATGGCATAGTGCGCATCTACGGTCTTTTACATGCACAAGCAGGAGAGTTGCTGGCTTTTTCCAATGGATCCAAAGGATTGGCCTTAAACTTAGAAGAGCATATGGTAGGTGCCGTTATTTTAGGAGAGGCCAATTCCATCAAAGAGGGAGATGTAGTAACCCGGACCAAACAGGTCGCCTCCATTCAAGTAGGCGAAGGATTGTTAGGTCGTGTGGTCGATACCCTTGGCCTACCGATAGATGGCAAAGGTCCTATCGTCGGGGAAACTTTCGAAATGGCGCTAGAACGGAACAGTCCTGGTGTAATCTACCGTCAACCGGTAGATGCACCCCTCCAAACAGGGCTAAAAGCCATTGATGCAATGATTCCAATTGGCAAAGGACAAAGAGAGCTTATTATTGGAGATAGGCAATCTGGTAAGACCTCCATTGCCCTAGACACCATTATCCATCAACGCAGCTTATTTGAACAAGGGAAGCCCATCTATTGCATTTATGTAGCCATTGGTCAAAAAGCATCGGCTATAGCCAACGTAGTAGACACCTTAACCCGCCATGGTGCCATGGCCTATACCACGATCGTAGCAGCCCCTTCTTCTGCTTCTGCCCCTATGCAATCTTTTGCCCCCTTTGCAGGCGCAGCCATTGGTGAATTTTTTAGAGACACAGGCAGAGATGCACTGATTATCTATGACGACCTTTCCAAACAAGCTGTTGCCTATAGAGAATTATCCCTACTATTAAGAAGGCCACCTGGCCGGGAAGCCTTTCCTGGTGATATCTTTTACCTACATGCCCGTTTACTAGAAAGGTCGGCACGGATTATTGCCAACGATGCAATGGCTGCTTCTATGGAAGGGATTCCTGCTGGTTTAGTCGGAAAAATCAAAGGGGGCGGATCGCTTACCGCATTGCCCATTATAGAAACCCAAATGGGTGACGTATCGGCTTATATTCCCACCAACGTAATTTCCATTACAGACGGGCAAATATTTCTAGAAATGAACTTATTCAATGCAGGCATCAAACCTGCCATTAACGTGGGCATTTCTGTATCCCGTATTGGCGGTGCGGCACAAATCAAGGCCATCAAAAAAGTGGCCGCCACCTTAAAACTGGACCAAGCACAATTTGCTGAATTAGAAGCTTTTTCAAAATTTAGTGCCGATCTAGATGCCACTACCAAAAAAGCTATTGACAGAGGTCGTAAAAACCAAGAACTGCTTAAGCAAAATTTGCACACCCCTATGCCGATAGAAGCGCAAGTGGCCATTCTATATATAGCTATGAATGGGTATTTGGATAGCGTTCCACTAGATCAGGTCAAACCATTTGAAAAAGCGTTTTTAGCCCTATTGCGCAGCCAACACCCTACGCTGCTTACCCGTATTGCAGCAGGAAAATGGGAAACGGAAATGACCGAAGTACTGGTAGCAGTAGCAGTCCCTCTTGTAACAAAATATAGTAGTTAAAATTAAAAAAACGGCTGATGGCAGTACGTTTCCAGATTAAATAAGCGCTAACACACAATCCGATCACTATGGCACATCTTAAAGAAGTAGTAGACCGCATCCATCTGATCGCCTTTACCCAACAAATCACCAAGGCGATGAAAATGGTATCTGCTTCGAAATTGCATAAGATCCAGCAGGTGCTATTGCCTTTAAAAGCCTATACCAGCCACCACAATACACTGTTGCATGCTGCACTACAAAATAGAGATGAAACCCATCCACTCCACCCTTTGACCCAAAAAAAGATAGGGAAAGGGCTATTATTGGTAGTGGTTGCCTCCAATCGAGGATTGTGTGGTGCATTCAACAAAAATGTACTTAAAGCCGCATATGCACATATTACAAAATGCCAACAAGAGTCATCTATCCCTGTAGCAGTGTTGCCAATTGGTAAAAAAGCCCATCAATTTTTTAAAAAGTCCAATTTACCTATTATAGAAGACTATGTTGATCTTTTAGCAAAACCGAATGATCAAGCCAGTGGTGAGCTGACTGCCTATTGTATAGAAGCCTTTTCGCAAAACAGCTATAGTGAAGTCGTATTGGTCTATACTGCTTTTAAAAATTCTGGCAAACAAGAAGTCACGGTGTTGCCTTTTTTACCTTTTTTACCTGATATAGAAGCAACACATAAAGAACCTGTCCTTGAGCCACGCCAATACATCTACGAACCTTCCCAAGCGCTATTTATCGCACAGCTTATCCCCGAACTGCTTAAACACAAAATCATGCATATGCTGATTGAATCCAGTGCCAGTGAACATGCAGCAAGAATGGTTACAATGAGCCAAGCCACCGACAATGCAGACGACCTTTTAAAAGCACTGCGCATCAGCTACAACAGAACCAGGCAAGCATTGATCACCAACGCACTAGCAGAAATCACTAGTGGCGCGGAGGCATTAAGAGAAGCTTAAAAAAAGAAGTCATAGACTACTTGTAACAAAAAAATGATCGCTTCTTTATTTTTGATTGCATCAAAAAAACAGGTAAAAATTTTTAATTTATTGCTGTATCAGATGGATAAAGCTGCAAATTCTGCCTACACCAACCAGATGAATCACTTCCGCCATTTAAAATTAAATGCAGGTAAATATTTGGAATATATTAGAAATATATCTAATATTACCTCCTCTGATGAATATTAGCTGCAAGGTATACAACTTAAAACTTTATATATATATTTAATTATCTGTATTACGCAGCTATATTTTGATGTTAAAGTATAATCACCTAATCATACATAACAGCTATGAAAAAAAACATAAAAAACTTCGTATACGGGTCCATAGTAGCGCTAAACGCATTTAACTGTTTCGATAAACCAACACTCCAAAATAATTTTAAACATTTAGATCATACAAAATCCAAAAAAGATGCGGAAACAAAAAACGGAACACAAATAGCATAAAACAAAACACAAATAGCAGAAAACGGAACACAAATAGCAGAAAACAAAACGCAAACAGCAGAAAACAAAACGCAAACAGCAGAAAACAAAACGCAAACAGCAGAAAACGGAACACAAACAGCAGAAAACAAAACGCAAACAGCAGAAAACAAAACGCAAACAGCAGAAAACAAAACGCAAACAGCAGAAAACGGAGGAATAACACCAGAAGAACTAGTAAAAAGCATAATAGAAGCAACGAAGTTAACAGAAGAAGTAGAAAAAGTAGAAAAAAAACAAAAAATAACACTAGCAGTAATAACAAAAATATTCAAAGGAATAGGAATACCACAGGAAAAAATACCAACATACCTAGCACAAATATCAAACCAACGAAAACAAAGCAACATCCCATTGCTAAAAACAAAAAAATTGCTAGAAATAAAAACAGTACCAATAGTAGTACCAGAACACTCAACACTAACATTAGATAAATCAATAGGAGTACTTCTAAAAGAGAAAAACGTAGTAACAATACCAAAACAATGTAAAATAGTAGAAAAACTATCAAAAACACAAAGCAAGGTGCCACTTCTAGCAATAAAAGCAGCAAAAGAAGCAGAAGCAACAGGAGCAGAAGATAAAGAAAACGAAGCACTAACAGAAGCAGCAGAAGCAGCAAAAGCAAAAGCAAAAGCAAAAGCAAAAGCAAAAGCAAAAGCAAAAGCAAAAGCAAAAGCAGCAACAGCCAACAGCCAACAGCCAACAGAAAATAAGAAGAATAAGAAAAATAAGAAGTAACAATTCTTAATGGTAAATGTGATGTACAAAAATTATTTTTTTATATCATAGATATTAAAATTCATATAAAAATACCCTTAAAAGTCATCGGAAATTTTATTTCCGATGACTTTTTAATTAACAAGCAAAATATAGATATATTGTTTGGTTATAAAATAGTGCAGATTATATACGTATACCTTAAAAAACGCATTGAATATTAAAAAAACTAACCCCGAAACTATTTTGCCTCATTCCTTCCTTAAGGCCAAATCGCAACAAAATAAATAGCTATCATAACCTCTTCCAAAACCGCTGTTTTTTGAAGCCATGCTTTGATATGGTTAAGAAACTATAAGGTATTTTTATCCTTTATTAGAGCAAAAAGCAAGGGGGTAAAAATACCTTTAAAGCGCTTATTTTGGCCTTCTAAAACAAATCCAATAAAGACAAAAGTTTCCGCCCACAAAGCGCTAAAATTATAGTAGGAAATATATGTAACACAGCAGTCAAATTAAATTTGACTACTAAACCTACTCCTTCTAGCTACACCTAGCAAATACACAACTTTTCCTATAAAATATAAAGTATATATTTGGATTTTATCAAAAAAATACTTAACATTACTCCTTTGCTTTTAAGTAAGATGCGTTTAGCTCAAAAGTAAGCACAAAAATTTTTTATCTAAATTTTAATGTTGGTGCATCGACTTGTACGTTACGTTAAGGAACAAACCACTAAACATAGATTAAAACAAATGAAAACTTTCCTATGCGGCGCTATAGTAGCTCTAACTGCATATAGCTGTTTTGACAAACCGCCTCTCTCAGATAAACCTAAAGATCCAAATAATGCAAAACTGAAAAAAAGTGCATCAAAAAATCTAGATGCTTCAATAAAAACTGGAACACCAGTAGAAGAACCAACGGCGGATGGAATAACAACGACATCACCAACAGCAAAAATCGGAACACAAGCAGAAACAAAACAAGAAACTAGAACACCAGTAGAAGAACCAACGGTGGATGGAATAACAACGACATCACCAACAGCAAAAATCGAAACACAAGCAGAAACAGAACAAGAAACAGCATCAGAAAAAGAAACAGCAAACCAAAGACTAATACCAGAAGAACTACAAAAATCCAAGTAATAGCAAACTCGGCAAAGCAAAAAAAGATACGAGGATTAGTAATAACAGATAACCGTTACATAAAAATTCCACAACAACTACTAAACAAACTACGAGTAAAAGGAACAAAACGAATAGTCCTAACGCGACAAGACATACTAGTACTAAAACAAGCAACCAGAAAACCCTTGCACTACCAAGAAAACCCAGGGATGCTAGCAATAGGAGCGCCACTAAAAGAAAATAATACCTCTATTCCTACTACTTCTATAGATATAAATCTAGATAATCATTCAAAACAATCTGATCAACCAATAAACAACAGAGAAAAAACAGTTCAACAAACTATTACACTTGACTATACTTTTAAACAAATTGATTATACTTTTAAACAAAAAGAAAAAACATTACAAGAAGGAATACAAATAAGAAAAAATATAAATGAACAAAAAGAAAAAAAATTAAATTTAGAAAAAGAAATAAGTAAATTAAAAAAAAGACCAATCATAACAGGAATAAATAAAGAAGAAGAAGAAGAAGAAGAAGTAATAAAAAAGTTGCAAGAAGAATTAAATTACACAAAAAATAGATTACAAGGATTACAATTGCTCTACAAAGCAATCAATCGTCTTTATATACAAGATATAATGAAATATAACAAAGCAGTAAGTAATTTGCATTACAACAAATACGACAGAACAAAAAAATATAGCCATTAACTATAGGCAATCAACATAGGTTTCGGCCTTGTTTTATTCTTAAAGGGACCAATAGAAAGCTGAACCGACGGAAGTACCTTCGCTAATAAAGAGCTGTATCCTATTGTACATGCTAGTGTCGGCCATGACATACGGAC
The DNA here is from genome assembly GCF_000689375.1 of Cardinium endosymbiont cBtQ1 of Bemisia tabaci. Classification (GTDB taxonomy): domain Bacteria; phylum Bacteroidota; class Bacteroidia; order Cytophagales; family Amoebophilaceae; genus Cardinium. The sequence goes on from NZ_CBQZ010000001.1 coordinate 489,053, forward strand.
ATGTTCCAATTGTACACCTACCCCATAGCTGTCTATCCAAGTCTGGTTCAATAGCTGGTTGCTTTGATTGTATAACCCAATAAAATGGGTAAAGCCAAGCGCAACCAAACGGATGGCTTGTATGACAATTGGTTGATGCAAGGTGCTCTGTAACTGCACATTAAGCCGTCCATAAATAGGTTGCTGCAAACGGTTATCTTGGTCAAGGGGGGCCAATGATTCAGGATCACGGGGCCGAATGCCCAGTGCGCGTTCCTGAGGCATACGATAACCTATTATATAGTTTATGGCTATAGATTGGCGCATCCCATTACAGGTTCGTATCGCTGGACCTGAATAGGCCAATCTAAGTTTAAGTATGGCTTCTTCTACTGTTTTTTTATATACAAAAGCGCCTGATTCAAAGCTTACATGCAAATATTTAAAGGTAGGCTTGGCAATATTTTTAATACCATTAATGGCTACATAGTGCCTGTTTTTATATGCGCTATTTTGGTAGCCATATAGCACTTCTATAGACCCACCGTTGGGTAGCTTTTCCAATCCACTCAGTTTATACACCCCGCTTATAGTGGTGTAATCATCTGCTACCCAGCCTATTTTACCCAAAATAAGTTTATAATCATGGTAAGGATTAACAGGATCACCCGAAACAGATCCCCTAAATTCTTTTATATAACCACTTAGTCCAGTGATCCAATAGTAAGACAAAGCGGATGTCTTTGCTGGTATAGCCCATAACTTGCCCATCCATAGATTTTTACAATTAAATCTATCGGTATCCTCTATTTGATTGTACGATTGACCTCCCAAAAAATAATTTCCATAGAGATTAGGTAGTTCATATATGCATCCGTATCCCCATCTTTTTTTTAGAAAAAACTCTTGGGTGAAGCCATGTCCATAGCCCCATGCATTATGATGTGTTATGGTCAGCAATGGTCCCTCATCTAGGTTTAAGTCAAAAGTTATAGGAAATCGATCCTTGGTTTGTACCATTAGGTCCGATAAAGGGCTGTTTCCGTTTGAATCAACGACTTTACAGATAATAGATACAGTGGAAAAATAAGGCAGTTCCATTAACCGTTTTTCAATAGATAACAGCATTTTCCGATCAAAAATCGCTCCTGCTTCCAAGTGAATCGCTCTATAAATTAATGCGGCATTAGTGGTAGGCGTCAGCCATTTAACCAAACGTAAGCAAGGATATGGCTTAGCAGTTATTGGGTCGATAGCACCTGTAGATGTAATGGTTATGGTTCTAAGGGTATAGGCAAGAGGGGTAAAATCGCTGGCTTCTACCTTATATAGTACAGAAAAAGCAAGTACCAATCTAGCCGTTAAACGTATATATTGACCTCTATATTTTTTGCCCATCGCGATACAACCCATTTAAAATATTATTGTCCTGTATGTACAGCAGTCGACATGAATCAAATCCAGGCTAAGGCGTTATGATACAGCATAAAACCTTATTACCTAAAAATGATGACCACAATCATATAAAAACGATAAGATAAAGCAGATAAAATTACTGGTTTTTATTACAAAAACCAGTAAAAAACTTATTTATATCACTGAAAATCAGTTAAATAAATACATAACTTAGATTTTTAAGTTATTTTTCAATTTTTACTTACCATCGATCAATATTCATCTTCATTAAAAATGAAATCATCACCTGTTGGATAATCGGGCCATATTTCTTCAATAGATGTATATGGATAATCGTCGTCATCCAATTCTTCTAAATTTCTAATAACTTCAAAAGGGGCGCCTGACCGTTTGGCATAGTCTATTAATTCATCCTTAGTGGCCGGCCAAGGCGCATCTTCTAAATGCGATACGAGTTCAAGTGTCCAATACATAATATTAAAAAGTAAAAAATAAATTAAATTTAAGAAGCCTTAGTAGGGTTTAAACCAACCCTTAAGCAGCCAAAAATAGAGTAATTTCTAAATTTATACAAGGAACTTTCTTTATGGTTGCAATTGCTATTTATTATTTAATTTTTGTCATCTTAATTTTAATGGTTTAACATTAAGTTCTATAATATAGATTATTGATTTTAAATGCAAATTTCTTTTTTTATTGCCAAACGTTATGTTAAAAAACAGGGCAAAATAACACTAATGTATAGGTTATCCAGGCTTGCTTGTTACAGCATGGTATTGGGCACCGCTATTTTATTACTCGTATTGGCTACTATGAACGGCATGCAAAAGCTATTATCTGCTTTATTTTATACCTATACACCTGTATTAAAAATAGAACGCCAAACAGAAAAAACATTTTTATCTGATAAAGATTTAAAAAAACAAATTATGTATATTACTGGTGTAAGCGATATAGTAGAAGTACTAGAAGCGACTGCACTGACGCGTTTGTTTGATCACCAAGCCATTGTAACCATTAAAGGCGTCTCGAATAATTTTACCTCAAGTGATTTTTATAAAAATTGCAAGCGTATGGACGGGGTTGCTTTTTTAGGAGATAATAGGGCTAAAGCTATGGCAGGTATAGGCGTCGCCCAATTTTTACAATGGACTACTCATAACAACAAGGTAGAAGTTTTTTATCCAAAGCAGGATGGCCACCATCTCTATAAGCCCTATAAACGTACCACCTTAGAGATAGATGGTCTTTTCTCTATAGCACCTCCAATAGATTGCAAATATATCATTGCGCCTATTCGCTTTGTGGAAGGATTGACAAATGGCTTAAACAAACGTACGCATTGGGAAGTGGTAATAGACGCTACAGCTGAGGTTCAAAAGATGCAAATAAACATAGAAAAACTACTACCAAAGGGCTATAAAGTAACCAATCAAACTGAGCAAAATGCAACACGACGTAGGGCTATTTTCATTGAACGGCTTTCTGTTTGCTTTATTTTTGCTTTGGTATTGCTTTTAGCTTCACTGCATATTTTCTTTATGCTGTGCATGTCCATATTGCAAAAGCAAAAAGACATGGCAATACTTGTTTCATTAGGGGCTACGCCAGGAGAAATAGGTAAAATTTTTTTCTATAATGGAATGTTGGTAGCCTTAAAGGGTATCCTATACGGCCTTATGCTTGGTTGGGGATTAGCCTTTTTGCAGCAAAAGTTTGGGATCGTTACTTTTACTAAAGTAAGCCATCTTATGGCTTACCCTGTAGCAATCCATCCGTTCGATTTTATATATACAGCTATGGTAACCACTCTATTTAGTCTATTGGCTACGATTTGGCCAGTCAAACGAGCCATGCAATTCGCCAAAAAATCACTAGATGGCATCCCTGCCGCCCAATAAATTGTTCTGTCGCGTTGTGTATCGTAGATAGGCATAGTGGAATGACTTTTTACTGTCTGTAAGATCAAATCTTGACTTAATATAATCTATGGTTGCTATAAAAACCCTTTATCAGAAATATCTAACAGCACGGTCTGTCACTACAGACAGCCGCCATTTTGCACCAGGTGCACTGTTTTTTGCCATTCGGGGCCCTCACTTTAATGGGAATGCTTTTGCTACAGAAGCCCTAGCAAAAGGGGCCTCCTATGTAATCATAGATGATCCTGCCTATGCGAGGCCATCATCTGCTTATATCTTAGTGAAGGATAGTCTTGCTACGCTTATCCAATTGGCTGGTTACCATAGGGCCCAATATGGTCCTCTTTTTCCAGTTATAGCCATAACTGGCTCTTACGGTAAAACCACTACCAAAGAGCTTATTTATCACACCTTGCGCACCACTTACAGAACAGTAGCCACCAAAGGTAACTTAAATACCCTTATTGGAGTCGCTTTAACCATTTTGTCCCTACAACAGGATACACAAATAGCAGTTATAGAAATGGGTGCTACCCAATTAGGTGATATTACTTTATGTTGCAACCTAGCACGACCTACACATGGTATGATTACGGCTATTGGAGCTACTCATCTTGAAGGATTTGGGAGTATAGCAGGTATTATCCAAGGCAAAGCCGAATTATATGATTATCTATATACTACAGGTGGTACTGTTTTTTTGAACAGCTTAATGTCTCTATTGTCTACCATAAGCAAACAATTCAATCAACCAATTACCTATCCCCAACCCAGTGACTTCGCACCACTGGAGTTGGTTGGTGAGGAGCCCTACCTGCATTGTAAAACCTCAGAAAGGGAAATTTTTACGACCCATTTATTGGGGAAAGCCCATCTACACAATATAGCAGCAGCGCTCTGTGTAGCCAAATACTTTAATGTGCCTACTGCAACAGCCCACGCAGCCATTCAAGCTTATGTTCCTACCAATCAACGGATGCAATTAATGATTAAAGGAAGCAACCAATTGATTATAGATAGTTACAATGCCAGTCCTGCTTCTGTTCAGGCCGCTCTTGATGCATTGTTGCAATTAAAGGTACAATACCGTATCGTTATATTAGGTGATATGGCTGATCTAGGCAGTCAGACTACTGCTTGGCATACCAAAATAGTTGAACAGCTTTGCCAACCCCATTATGATCGGGTACTACTATGTGGCCCTTTTTTAACCCTTGCAGCCCACCAACGTCCCCATCCAAAAATGTACTGTTTTACCGATAAAGAAACATTGGCAAACTATTTGGATAAACATACCTTTCAACATAGTGGTATTTTATTAAAAGCAGCCCATCATCTAGCCATGCATACACTGGCAGAACGGTTAAAAGAGCCATAGACCACTTAAAATTATTTTATACCTAATTCAGTCTATTTTTTATAAATTATATGCACGTTTTTACTATAATTTCAGTAAATTTACTTAGTTTAATAGATAAAGCCCTATAGGGATAGGTGGGTGAGTGGCTTAAACCAGCAGTTTGCTAAACTGCGGTATGGATTATTCTGTACCGGGGGTTCGAATCCCCCCCTATCCGCTTTTTATTTTACTTATAGACTCGGGGCGTAGCGTAGCTTGGTTATCGCGTCTGCTTTGGGAGCAGAAGGTCGCAGGTTCGAATCCTGCCGCCCCGACTGAAAAGTCCAAATATCAACTAATTTCATGTAGCTTCTTTTGCACTTACCTTATATCTGTTTAGTAACGCAAGCTTGCTAAGTGGCCAAAACCAAATAAAATCATTTTAGGTTCCGTAGCTCAATGGATAGAGCAACTGCCTTCTAAGCAGTAGGTTGAAGGTTCGAGTCCTTCCGGGACCACTGGTTTTTATAGCAGGTACAGTCTCTTCTATGATTTATTTTGATTCTGCCGCGTCTGCTTAAAAAAAGTATCAAATTAAGGTTATAGTGGACTGAAAAATTCGGAGAGAAAAATAAAAGTATTATTTTTATATTTTAACTTGATTAAGTGCCTCTATAATAGATTGATGTCCTTTTTGAGTAGCCAAAGTAAGGGCTGTTTCTTGCCATTGATTGGTGATATTAATATTGGCACCGGCTGCAAGGAGTTGCTTTAGGATCGCATCATGACCTTTTTTAGCTGCCCACATCAACGCAGTATAACCTGCATGGGTTTGTATATCAAGGCAAGCACCAGCTTCTAACAATAGCTGTATACTTTCTTTTGAACCGTTTTTGACTGCTAAAATCAGGGCAGTATTACCTACATTACTGGATACGTTTGGATCAGCGCCCGCACGAAGCAACGCATTAACAATGGCATGATGGTTGTACTGTGCTGCATACATCAATGGGGTTAATTCCCCAATGGCATCTACACCAAAAAGGGTTTGCACAATTTTTTGCCCTTGCATTTGCACATTAACGACAGCGGCTAGTTTACTTTTACCCAATTGATTCAAGGATGCTCCTCCAGCTATTAGTGGCTGAACAATTGAAAGATGACCCATTTTAGCTGCTTGTATAATAGGAGTAAATCCTTGATGATTGGCTAATCGTAGACTGGCACCAGCAGCTAGTAAAACTTGAACTATTTCAAAATGGCCATTTTGAATGGCACATAATAGCGCTGTATCACCCTCTATGGTTTGAATATCTAGATCGGCTTTTGCAGCAATAAGTACTTTAACAATATTTAGGTGCCCTTTCCAGGCCGCTTGCATAAGAGGCGTTACCTGATGCACATTTGCTTGATCTACTTCTACACCAGCTGCAATAAATCGCTCTACAGCCGCCACATTACCTGCCACAACTGCCCGCATAAACGGGGTTTCATTGCCAGCTGTAGGGGCGTCTACTTTTGCACCTGCCTGAAGCAATGCATCGAGTAGGGATAGATCCGTAGCTGCATAACCTAAGAGGGACTCACCTGCAGCAGTTGGTACATTAGGGTCGGCACCTGAGTCAATAAGTTTGTCGACCAGTGCTTTATGTCCTTTGGCAACAGCATAGGTAAGGGCAGTATAACCCAGATGAGTAGTGGCATTCAGTTCCGCACCTGCCTCGACCAATGCTGCAACCAGACCTTGATCTCCATTCAATGCAGCAACTATTAGTGGGGTAACCCCCTTTTGATTGGCCATATGAATGGATCCTCCTGCTTTGATAAGCTGCTTGGCCATATCGGTATACCCCATAGCGGTTGCTTGAAGTAAAGGCGTAACACCTGATGCTGTTTTCTTATTAAGATCGGCTCCCGCAGCAATGAGCTGATCTACTACTACCTGTTGATTGGCTTTAATAGCTATGATTAAAGGAGTAGCACCTCTATTATTTTGACTATTTAAATGAGCCCCTGCTTCTATTAATCTAGAAACCACTGCAGTATGGCCTGCAACAGCAGCTACCATTAAAAGGGTATAACCATTCGATGTTTGTATATTTAAATTGGTTTTAGGACGGATCAATTTATTTAAAAGCGCTAAATCGTTTTGGTAGACTGCTTTAAATAGTGCATCAACTGGCTTATTATTTACAAAACTAGCCCCTGCTTTGATAAGCTGATAGGCAATGGTAGTATGACCTTGGACCACAGCCGTTATTAAAGCAGTTGTGGCTTGATGGGATCGAAGGCTAACTTTTGGTTTGGTATGGCGCAAGAGTTGATCCACAAGTTTGCTTTGTCCTCTTGCTACGGCCATGGTTAATGGCGTATCTTTTGAACTAGTTTGTATATTTGGATTGGCACCTGCCTGTAGTAGCCTTAAAGCAATCGGATCATTGCCTTGTTCAATAGCCCACATAAGTGGTGTATAGCCTCCATTATCTTGCAAATCTAATTTGGCTTTTGCCTCTACTAACCTAGCTACCACTGCATCGTGGCCATGGATAACAGCTGCCATCAATGGAGACTCTTTGTAACGTTTGGTACAGGCATCTACCTTAGCCCCTTGCTTTAACAAAGCATCCACCCATTTCATATGACCCCTTAAGGCTGCGTAGTACAAAAGAGGACAACCATCATCACTTAGCTGATGCACTGTTTTTTTATCTAATTGACCCAATAGATCAGATTGATCTTCAAAAACAGCTAAACATAATTTATGGATATCTTCATCCAAATGAAAACGTGCACCAGCCCCAATTAACTTTTTAGCAATGGAGAGATTTTTATGTCTCAATGCTTCACTTAATGGAGAAAGACGGCGAGTAGCCTGGTAATTCAGGATGATACCTTGCTCAAGTAATTGATCCACAATGGTTTCATGGCCATATAGGACTGCCAATGAAAGGGCTGTTTCCCCAGTTTTAACTATGATTAGATCAGATCTAGCACCGGCGGCCAACAACTGCATGGCTATATCCATATGGCCAGTTTTTATGGCTGCCATAAGAGGGGAACCCTGCTCTGTGTAACCGTCTATATCAGCACCAGCTGTTAATAATTTCTGAAGAATGGTCCGATAGCCCTGCTTAGCGGCTAAAATAAGAGGCGTATCCCCATTGGTAGCAGCAACATCTAATGGCACATGGGCTTGGATCAAACGGATGGCTGCAGCCGTGTGGCCCTGTTGTATGGCCAGCATTAAGGCAGTATAGCCGCCTTTCTTTTTAGGGGCTTGTAATGCTACCTGAGCACCTGCTTCAATCAGTTGCTCCATCACCTCTACGTAACCTCTTTGAGCAGCTAGCATCAGGGCAGTAGCACCTTGTTTGTTTTCTTGTAGATCTAATTTGGCTCCCGCATGAAGCAGTTTTGCTACCAACTTACCATGGCCACGCTTGGCTGCTATCATTAAAGCAGTAGTACCATTTTTAGTTAATTGATCTATTTTAGTTTTTTTTGTATCAATCAATGATTGTACTGTCTTAAGATCAACTGCTCTAACCGCTACGAACCAACTTTTACCAAATGCTTGATGGCCAAAAAGAAAAATTATGGTTAAACAGGTTAACAACCGTTGCATGATTTTCATTATAGTATAATTTATTTATTATTATAGCGTTTATAGCGTGGTTTTGTAGTTTTACTAGTAGTTACCAAACGACTGGCTCGCATAAAACAGGTGCTGTAGTAGCCAACATGACTACATTGATTTTACTAAGCTGCACTTGCTTTTTTATACCATATAGGCCAGCCATATAGGGCAGCATACATCTAAAAATGGCATCGTCTTCTTTAAATTTTGCCGCTTGAATAGAATTTACAATAGCATTGATAAGCACGCCAGTCAGAATGCCATCATTATAACTTGCATGATTCCCTTGATCTTTTTTATAGTTTTGGTAGCAATTATAATCACGCTCTGCCAACAACTGAGCTGTACAATAGCGCTGCATGAGGCTCCAAGTAGCTTTTTGGCTGTCCTCAGTAAAACTTTTAAGGCGTTTTCCAGCATAGATACTGCACATTACGTCTGCATGGCTAGTAATATCTATCTTATTGATATTCAATCCTATAAAATGTGCACCTTGATGGTAAAAAGTGTTGTATTTTCCTAGTTTTCTTGGATTTTCTAAACAAAGAGAAGTATATGCAATGATATCACAGAATTTGCCCTTATCTTTTTTACTTTCTTTTTTATGCTTTTTATCCTGTGCTGGATCGTCCTGAACAGCTGTTTTTTTTGTCTTTGCTTCTACAAATGGCATGGGTATAGAGACCAAACTGCACCAGGACAAGAAACAGTAGTAAAATATTCTTTTAAACCAACGGAATATACCCCGCTTGAACAATAGTTGTTCTATATACATAATTTATATTATTAAATTAAAGTTACACCAGAGGAATAGCTGGAAATAACCTTATACCATATCCTAAAGTATAACCTGGTCACAAAGTAGATAAGATTGGTTATTTAAAATTTAAAGAACAACTTGCACCGAGCAGAAAAGAAGGTTTAAATACCCGATGACTATCACTTTTAAACAAATTATTGAACTCCGTTAAAAGTTTTAGTGAAATATCTGTGACTGTGCTATCGAAAACTACTCCCAGTCTGACTCTTGGAATAATTTTCCATCCCATTAAATCAAATATTTTTTGCTTGTCTATTGTTATATTAGCTTTTTATACCCAATACCCAATACAGTCAATAGACTTATATCATCCGATACGGGCACCATAGGTATACAGTCCAAACCAAAACCAAGCGTATAGAAACTGAGATCAGTTTCTATAGACTCACTGGTGAATAAACCTTGTTTGATTCCTTTATAGCTGAGCAACGATTCAAAGGCCAACTCAGTACTAAAATATTCTACCCACTGGCGTCCTATTAATGCACCCAACCCAACAGCACCCCTGGAATAAGTACAAGGCGCATGGCAATATATTTTTGGATGTTCGACGTCAAGAGGGACGTATCCTAATTGGGCCTTAATACCTGTATAAAAAAAACGCTTTGAATCTTGATGGATAGACCCTGGTCTAATCATAAAAGATGATGCTTGATGCGTAAAAGTTAAACTTATTATTACAGCAGAGATGAATGGTTTAAAACGGCACATAAAAAGGCGCATAATATTTTTTATTAAAAACAAAATAGATAATCTATTAAAACAAATTTTTCTTACAAAAATTTTCTATCCTACTGAATGGTCTTTCATCCAATGAATAGTCAACGTTCATCTGAAATAAAATAGGATTATTTATATAAAACTCCAAGCAACAGCCATACAACTGTGGTATCAAAAGATTAAATAATAGGATAATTGCTGCTCTGCAAGAAATGATTAAATCTTATGACCAGCTTTATAGAAAAAGGGTTAGCCTTTAACAATAGATAAAAGCTAACCCTTAAGTGAAACAAAGAAAAAAGTAACATATTTAACCTGAAACACTACGTCAAAAAGAACGAGATCTAAACCGATTAAAATTTGTGTTTTTTCTAAATGGCTTTTTTACTTCTTTTTCTACTGGATCATTGTGAATAATACGCCAGAGCCTCCTTTCTTGGGGAGAAGAAATCATAGACAAAGCAAAGCCTGTAGCACCGGCTCTACCGGTTCTACCAATTCTATGGGTATAATCTTCAGCAGCTTGGGGAAAATCATAGTTGATTACATGCTTGATATGATCAATATCTAATCCCCTTGCAGCCACATCAGTTGCTACAATAATAGTATAATGCTTATTTCTAAAGTCCTTTACGACGCGCTTCCGTTGGTGTTGTTTTAATCCGCCATGAATGGCGCAAACTTTAAAATTTGCTTGCTGCAATTGATAACTAATGCTATCTGCCTTTACTTGTGTTCTTACGAAAACAATAATAGATCCTTCCCGTTGATTAAGTTGCTCCAATAAAACTTGGAACTTTGCAGCTTCTGGCACATAAAGAGATTCTTCCTCTATGTTTTTAGGTTCACCATCAGAAACTTCTACATTAATCCGTGCCGGTTGTCTTAAATAGGAGCCAGCCAATCGCTCAATATTTCTATCCAAGGTAGCCGAAAACATCAATGTTTGTCGCTCTATGGGCAAACGCTTAATAATTTTATCTATTTGAATAGAAAAACCCATATCCAACATTCGGTCGATTTCATCCAATACCAAAAAAGTGGTACGGTGCAAATGGAGCGAACCTCTACATAGATGATCTTCTACACGACCAGGTGTACCTACAATAATATTAGGGTTCGTACGCAAACGCATTAATTGCTTGCCAATGGGCTCACCTCCTATTAACAATACCGTACGCAAATGGGTACAACCACGGACCATACTCGATATCACACCTGCTACTTGTTCAGCAAGCTCTCGTGTGGGGGCCAATACAAGTACACTCGCCTCAGGCCGATCCATAAGCTGTGCAACTACAGGTATAGAAAAAGCAGCTGTTTTTCCACTACCTGTTTTAGAAGACCCTAAAATGTCTTGGCCGGTCAAAGCTACTGGAATCACTTGGTCTTGAATAGCAGTAGGACAATCATACTGCATCTTAGCCAACGCTCCCAAAAGAGCTGATGGCAAATTATATTTTTGAAAAGTATTACTCAATGTATATCTAAAGTATAATATTAAAACTTAAATCATTCTTCTTCTGTTTCTTACACATCAAGTACCTTAATGTTACTAGCCACTTCTTTGCCTCTATCGCTGGTTATTTCAAAACCTACTGATTGACCTTGGTCTATCATGCTTACTCTAGACGCCACAAGGGCACTTATATGGACAAAAACATCTTTACCTCCATTTACTGGCTTTATAAATCCATAACCTTTGGCTGGATCAAACCATTTTACTACTCCTTCCATCATGGAAAACAAAAAAACTATTGTTAAAAATTAAACGCAAAGCGCTTTAACCTATCTTTTACTTATAAAATTGTTAAATAAGCAACCTATAGGCACCTTAACTTAAGGTTATATAAAAACGCGTGGTGCAAGTTAAATATTTTTATTCAAAAAATAAAACTTTTCTTACCAAAATGGCATACAATTAAGCAAGCAGAGGCTATATTGCTATGGATAAAAAAAGCTATTCAAACTTTTCAACTAAACAAAATTTAGTTTTTTTAAAAAATTTTGAATCAATATAGGTTTAGGCAAAATTTGAATCTGTGAAGGATTAAATGCTACTAAAGAAAATTGATAAAATAGATCGTTGGCTGCTTGCAAAAAAGCTGGGGTAATCTCGATCTTATGAAATTTTACCAATAACTTCTGATGGGTTAGCAAATGAGCGTGTTCTTTTTCAAAGGTAGTAATGGATAAGTGATGGCTTTTAGCTAACCTAAACAAAGGGTCTTCCATCTGATCTACCAGCAAGCGCTGTTTATTTTCTAACAAATAAAAATCATACATGCCTTGCCAAATATCTTTTTTTATACGTTTTTTCATATATATGACTTCCTTATACTGCAAAATAACATAGTCAAAATAACGGATTCGCTTATGTAGTTTATTGGTCTTAACAGGCAATATTTTTTGTCTGTCGGTATAGAAAGCCAGACAATAGCTGTTGAAAATACAGGTAGTACAAAAAGGAGCTACTGGGGTACATTGGAGTGCACCAAAATCCATAATCGCTTGACTGTAGGTGTCGGGTTGTATAGGATCTACTAATAGGGTGGCAAACTGATGCATTTGTTTTCTACCTTGGGATGTACCTATATCATAGGCTAACCCAAAAATACGTGCCAATACACGGTAGACATTTCCATCTACAGCAGCTACTACTTCTTTAAAAGAAACGGCAGCAATCGCTGCGGCTGTATAAGGGCCTACTCCCTTCAATGTAAGGAGTGATCGGTAACTAGTAGGAAAAACGCCATTATATTTTTCAACAATGGTTTGGGCACAATGATGTAAGTTACGGGCTCTGCTATAGTAACCCAATCCCTGCCACAAACGGAGCACATCCTGTTCTGTAGCACGGGATAATGCGACTACAGAAGGATATTGGGCAATGAAACGCTCATAATAGGGGAGCCCTTGCACAACTCTTGTTTGTTGCAAAATAATTTCTGATAACCATATCTTATATGGATCTTTAGTAGTACGCCAAGGCAAACAACGCTGATGTAACTTGTACCAAGCAAGCAATAACCTACGAAAAATAAGATGGCTAATGGTATTGATTAACATAGACGATACCATAATGGAAAGTGTAGTGCATATTTTATTATATTTGACAATTATTATATTTGGCAAAAAGTTACTACTGTAGACTGAATAATTCATAGCCATTGCGCAATATAGGCAAGCATAGACAAATTTAAGCGGGGACAAGCCATTTTTTATGTGTATAAATAATATCCTTGCAACGACAAGCTTCAGCAAAGAAAAACATACTATGCCTTTACAATTAACCAATCCACTTGTTTTTTTAGACTTAGAAACTACAGGTACCAATGTGGTACACGATCGCATCGTAGAAATTGCAATGATTAAACTTATGCCCAACGGCAACCGCTTGACTTTTTACAAAAGAATCAATCCAGAACAAGCTGTTCCTATTGAATCTAGTTTAATCCATGGCATTTATACGGAAGATCTAAAAGACAAACCAACGTTTAAACAAATAGGAAAAGAATTAATTGCCTTTTTAAAAGGCGCTGACTTAGCTGGTTTTAATCTGCTCCGCTTTGATATACCTATATTAGTAGAAAGCTTTTTACGGGCAGAATTAGCGTTTAAAGTAGAAACCCGTAAAATTGTAGATGTTCAAAAGCTTTTTCACTTAATGGAAAAAAGAACCTTAAAAGCAGCTTATCAATTTTATTGTAAAAAGGAACTAGAAGGGGCTCATAACGCTATGGTAGATATAGAGGCTACTTTAGAGGTACTTATGGAACAAATAAAAAGATATGAAAATCAGCCAGTAGTAGATTCATTAGGCAATCCATTGGGTATCATAAAAAATGATGTGGCTACCCTACATCATCTAACCAATACCAACATGGTGGATTTTGCAGGTAGAATAGTCTACAACGAGCAACATATACCCATTTTTAATTTTGGCAAACACAAAGGGAAAAGTGTATCAGAGGTACTAAAATTGGAGCCTTCCTATTATAAATGGATGATACAAGGTGATTTTCCTTTGGATACCAAGCGAAAATTAACCCAAATCAAAATGGGTATAATAGCCTAAATAGTCGGCCCTGAAATACCATATAATTATTTGTTAATCAGCAAATAAATGGTTAAATTTATATATGGTTAATAACCAGTTTTTAGGTTGTTTTGTATAAAAAGCTTGCAAAATAAGGATGAAATCTAAGAAAATAAATAATAGCCTTGAGCGTTTGTTTGAGCAACGCTTATCTAGTTTTCTCAACCCGAAACATCCATTATTCCAGTTATCTGATTCGATTCCTTTTCACTCCTTAGCATCAGATTTAGACCGCGGTTTTAGCTATGGACCTGGTCAACCTCCTTTGCCTATTCGTTTAATTATAGGTCTTCTCATTATCAGTCATATGTATAATATTTCTGATGAACAAGTAGTGGTTAGATGGGTAGAAAACCCTTATTGGCAATACTTTTGTGGATATGATTATTTTCAGTTTAAGATGCCTTGTAACCCCAGTTCATTGACCCGTTGGCGCCATAGATTAGGTCAAGAAGGTCTCAATAAGATTTTATCTATGACTATAGACTTAGCGCTAAAAAAAAAGTAATGACCCGAAAAGAACTTGAAAAAGTTATAGCTGATACTACTGTAATGGAGAAAAATATCCGTTACCCAACTGACTCTTCTTTGCTTAATAAATCCAGAGAAAAATTGGTCAGTATAGCCAAGAAAACAGGTATTAAACTGCGTCAAACTTATCAGCGTTTAGGTCTATCTATCAAACGTAAAGTTGATTGCTATGCTCATGCTAAACAGTATAAACGTTTATCTAAAGGCAATTAAACAATTAAAAACCTATCTTGGTAGAGTAGTCAGAGATGTAGAACGTTCTATACAATCCTCTGATGATCTAATACGGAATCTAATTTACCAATCTACTATCTATAAAGTAAAAACTTATAAACCAATCAAAAAAAGTAAAGATAAAATTTATAGCATCCATGAACCATCCGTCTACTGTGTAAGTAAAGGTAAGTCTAAACATCCTTATGAGTTTGGTTGCAAGGTACAATTTACAGTAACGCATAAAAAAGGTTTAATTGTTTCAACAGAAGCAATACATCCTAATGCTTACGATGGCCATACTTTGCAGAAGAGTTTATTACAAGCCGAGCAATTATCTGGTACCAAAGTAAAGTATGCTTTTGTAGATAAAGCCTACCGGGGTAATAATATACCTGTTAGTGAATGTAATATATTTATAAGTGGTTCTAAAAGGGGAATAACGCCTGCTCTAAAAAAAGACTATAAAAAGAAGATCTTCTATTGAACCGCATATTGGTCATATGAAATCCGATGGTAAATTATCTGTTAACTATTTGAAAGGTATTCTAGGAGATAAACTTAACGTTATTTTATGTGCTATTGCTCATAACCTACGACTGATTACAAGAAAGTTATTCTTAACACACTCACAATCACATAAATTAAAACCTATATAATTAAAATTCTTAATCCAAAACCAGTTATACCTATATCTTGGGTAGGAAAAATAGAGCGCCTGCTAAACCATAAATATTGTAAAAAAAGATCCATTCAATAAATTTATTCAAAAATAATATTTCAGGGCCGACTAAGTAGAGTGGTAATATCCATAAAATTATAGTACAATGGCTTAAAAAAAAGGATAGGCTAAAAATCGGATTCTCTATATTAAACCAGTACAAAAACAGATTGCTAGGCATATAAACTGCAAGGAACATTAGCCAATATAGACCAATAAACCATCTTGGAATAGATTTTACTTTTTTAGAAATATCATAAAAAATGGGTAACCTATCAAAGAAGCTGATAAAAATAGTTGAAATATAAGCCAATACCCATGATTGGTAATACACCCTAGAAAATAGGCCATAAGATTAGAGATGGTAGTATAAACGCCTACAGATACTATGGTAATATGGCTAGGTATTAGATTTGATAAAGTAATTTTTCTATTTTCCCAAGCGTTTTTAATAGCTTCTTTTCGTTCCGATCGTTTCCGGAAATTTTCTTGTTGTATTTGTCTAAAGGTGTTATCTGGCTTAACCCAACCTGTATCTTCCGGCTGTTTCAACAGATAATGGGCTGCCATCATGGCTAATCCATTGGCCAACATAGCAAGAAAAGAACCATCTATACCAGTTGTGCATTTAATCCATTTGTTCCAAGTTAAAATAAATAATATACCTGTAGACATACCGATCAAAGCCGTACGAGAGGTCCCTTGAAACCCAAAAATAGCTAATATAAAAGGAGCTGATACTATAGGTACCTGGAAAGAAAGGGACCAATACATTAATTTTAAGAGATCTTTACAGCGAAAAGCTAGTAGCATAGACAACAGGCCCACGACTAGTGTAGTACATCTAGCTATTTTAAGTTGACAGGAATTAGTTATTTCTTTATCTTTTTTTATGGTTCTCACTATATCATGGCCAACGATAACAGCAGAAGCATTTAAGAAAGAATCAGCTGTAGACATGGACATAGCAAGTAAACCAATGGAAAGAAAACCTATGAAAAATAGGTGAAATATGAGAGATTATATATGGCCAAATCTTTTCTTTTGGTAAATCTGGGACCCCTAAAAAAACAAATAGACCAACTAAAATTATAAAGAACTTTATAATAAAATAAAAAAGAGTAGCGTATGAAAAAACTTCTTTGGCTTGACTGGGACCAGAAGACATATAGACCCGTTGTATAATTCCAGAATTTATATAGGACGCAAAATTAGATAGAAGCAGTAGAAATAGACCTAACTGTTTCTTAAACTGAAATACGTTACTAAACTGAAACTTATCGTGGCTTTGTAGAATAGTACCAATTTCTGAAACTGACTTCCCTGTTTTCGTAAAAACAAACCAAGCTAGAAGAGGAATAATAATGGAAAAGGTTAAAAACTGAAATACATCTGTATAGGTAACCGCACGAACACCTCCAAAGGTAGAATAGAAAATAAGAAGTAAAGTGGCGCAAACAGTAATTACATCTGGGTCAATCGATTCCAAACATATACTATATAGTGTCGTCATAAGAAGTTAGCCCATAGATGGATACATCTAATTTGGACAGCTGCCAAGAATGATGCTGTGTTTTTTGCATACCTAGTGGAGATTCCTCTCCATTGCTTAATTTTGAGAAACATATTTTCAACAAGATGTCGGAATTTATATAGATTTTTGTCAAAATCACGCTTTATTTTTCTGTTTTTTTGGGAGGGATAACAGGAACAATACCTTTTTCTCTAGCATATTTAATGATTTTATCAGTATCATAGGCGCGGTCTGCTAACAAATGCTTTGGAGTTATCCCTTCAATAAGATATGTAGATTGGCTACAATCAGCTCTGGTACCTTCTGTGATAATAGCTCTGACCGGCATACCAGACGCATCCACGGCCAAATGTAGCTTCGTATTAAGCCCCCTTTTGTTCGACTCATAGATTGGTTTCCTCCTTTCGCACCCGTTCCATGCATATGTACTTTTATATAAGTAGAATCAATCATAAGCCATTTAAAATCAGGATTATTAATTAGTCTCTCTAAGATCCTTTCCCATATACCATTATCTCTCCAGCGAGAAAATCTACGATGGGTGTTTTTCCAATCCCCATAGCTAGATGGAAGATCACGCCAAGGAGATCCTGTACGTAAAATCCAAAATACTGCATTAATAAACAGCCTATTATCTTTGGCAACAGCTCCCCAACCTCCTTGTTGACCTGGAAGTAGAGGTGATAAAATAGACCATACTTTGTCTGAAATATCATGACGGTGAATCCATTTAGACATCTTAGGAATATAATTGATCTTATTAACCTGAACTCTGGATTAGAATTATTGTAAACCAGTTGTATATATATTAGCTATAGCCGGTTTTTTCTCTTTTAGCCCATAAGCAGTAATACCAGCTATTAAATTGACAATAAAATTAAGGTATGCTTCTGTGTCTAGAGTGTTCTATTTGGCTAATATTTTTAAGCTGATCGATAATGGTTTCAATGATGGATCTCTTTCGAAGCATTAATTTATCCCATAATGTCATAAAAGCATTTTTCATATTTTTCTTGATATGGGTAATGAGCTCTATTCCTTTTTCCATAAGTTTTTCAAATAATTCTTTGCTGATATAGCCTTTATCCGAGAATACTTTACCGATTAAATTTTTGCTATAAACTTTTTGCAGGGAATCTATCCTTGACCCTACCTGGGGTAAGTGTAAAATTCATAATTTCACCTAAATCATTTACAATCAAATGTAACTTGAACCCAAAAAACCAGCCAGTCGTTGTTTTACCTTTAGTAGCTATTGATTTAAATACTTTGTTAGAACAAGTCCCTTTGTACCTTACAAACTTTAATGGCTGTTGAATCCATAAAATAACAACCTGTTCTTGTCTTAGAAAGACTATGCGTAAAGAAATACATAGGAACTAACGTTCTTTTTTACTAGTGATATGAATCTATTATTAGCTCACTAATGTTCTAAACTCACTTGAGTGAAATTGCTCTAAATGAATATAATACATCTTAAAATTTCTAAAACCTATTAGATGAAAAGCAATTAGTATAGTCATTATTTCGCTTAAGTTAAGAGAACAAGTTCTAGTGGGTTTTCTTGTGGGCTCTGTTAACAGCTTTTTCTCCATATAAGGCATAAATTTTATTAAAAACTCATCTACCATATAATATATTTCTACTAATTTGTCTACATTCATAAGCGGCTCCTTTAGTTTTTAGAGGTAATTTTCAATCACCTAAATTTAAAACTCAAAGAAGCTTCTTTATACGCAAATATGAAAATCTAATCCAGAGTTCAGGTTATTAATCTAAAAATATAATACGAACTACAAACCTAATATACAAAATATTTCATGACGACACTATCTAATAGCCTGGGACATTACGATTACTTGCCCTGTAATAGTAACAATGGAACTACAGATACTAACTAAAGCAATAACAATTCTTGAATATCTACCATAGACACTTCCTATCGTATCTGCTATAGAGAAATGTTGCATAAATGGCCCCATACGCAATACTAACCTACCAAATAACCAATACCCAAAAACGTTTAAAATATTAAACATTATCCACCATAAGCCAAGATCATACACACATTCTACATTACGCACCAGACCTCCACCACTATACGCAGTAGCCAATAACGTAGCTACCAAAGTAGCCGTAGAAAAATTTTTATTCCCTACTGCATATTCTCGAAAAGTAGTTTTTTTTCTACTAAAGTAAATTCCTACTACAAGCGTTAACAACAAAAAAGCCCCTACTATCACAATAGGCATATTCAAGAATATCATATATAAAATGATTAAAAAGGGTATATAACCTACTATACATATGGTATAATTTATGGTATAAATATTTTGTTCTAAAAATCAAAATATGGAATCACATTTGTTACCTACTTCAGATAGAAAACCTACTAGAAGATGTTCACTGACTTTGAGCAGAATAATGACCATACTAATTGCTTTTCATGTAATTGGCTTTAGAAATTTTAAATCTAATCATCTTCATTTACAATAATTTCATTCTGATGAAGACTCCATTATGGGAAATATTGTTGTGGTAAAACAGCTATACAAACTTGGAACGATAGTAAAAATTAGTGTTTGAAAAAAATAATCAAATCGCATATATTAAAGGAACGTCTGACAATCTAAACTTAAACGACAACTATAAACTATAATTTTTTACTGTCTGTAAGATTAAATCTTGATTTCTACAGATGCTTTTAAAATGTATGGCACTTGAAAAAATTTGTAGATATTATATTACCGCTACCTATTAAAGCTTTAACTTACGCTATTCCTTCTAATTACCAAGATAGTTTAGAGATAGGTAGTAGTGTACTTGTACCATTGCGTAGCAGCAAACTCTTGCTTGGGATTGTAATCCGCTGCCATACTATCCCTCCCTCCTATCCTACTAAAGATGTATTAGCCATCTTATATACAACCCCTTTATTTACAGCTCAGCAATTGGCATTCTTAGCATGGATGGCCGATTATTACCTATCTAATCTTGGTGAAACGGTATCAATGGCATGGCCTAAAGTACTTCACAACATAGGGTTTCAACAGAAGGAGGCTATGGGAGGCCATACACTATCTGTAACCGAACAAACTATTTTAACTGCGCTACAGCACCAATCTTTATCTTATAGATCTATTGTCTCATTAATAGGGCAAAAAGATACGAATAAAGCACTTATAACACTGCTGTCTAAAAGATTGGTAGCGGCAATCGTCGAGACTGGGATTGATCCAGTAGAGAGGGACAACCACTACGTTACCCTTTCCCCCACTATCCACTTAGATCCATTTACCATCACCAAACTAGCACCACGATCACCGAAACAACAAGCGCTTTTAGCCCATTTTTTACCCAATAAAGAAGATGTGCCTCTATATATTTCTAAAGAAGTATTGTTAGGCTATTCTAAATCAGCTTTTCATGCATTATACAAAAAAGGGATTTTGATAAAGACAGATCCTCCTCAGTTAGCTCCATCAACTTTTACGGCACCCTGTAGACCATTATCTACTTTAACAGCCCATCAAAAAAACGCACTTATAGAAATTGAAAAGCAATTTGCTCAAAAAAAAACGGTACTATTATATGGTGCTATAGGAAGTGGCAAAACAGAGTTGTATATGCATCTGATTGCATCTGCACTCTACCAACAAAAACAAGTATTGTTTTTAGTACCAGAAATAGGTCTAATAACGCATATAGTAGAACGCATCAGACCTTTTTGGGGAGAATGGTTGGTGGTGCACCACTCAAAACAATCGAATAAAGAACGTTTAAAGACATGGGCACGCTTGCTAAACCCAGCTGCATTATTAGTTATAGGCACACGGTCTGCCCTTTTACTGCCTTTTAAAGCGTTACAACTGATTATTATAGATGAAGAACACGATCAAGCCTACAAACAGACCGATACAATGCCTACCTACCATGCACGAGAGAGTAGCATTCTATTGGCACAACAACATCAAGCAAAAGTTTTACTGGGTTCAGCGACCCCTTCTATAGAAAGCTACTACAACGGCCAAACTGGTAAATATGGGTTGGTAAGATTAAGCCATAGATTTGGTACAGCAGGACAACCCAAGTTGTTTTTTATTGACCTAAACATAGAAAAGAAACGTAACGCTATGCGAGAAAATTTTTCTCTAACGTTACTATCTAAGCTTGAAAAGAACCATATGGAAGGTGGTCAAGCAATGATTTTTCAAAACAGAAGAGGATATGCACCATACTTTTTATGTGCAGCTTGTGGATGGATCCCACGTTGTCTCACTTGCTCGGTAAGTCTTACCTACCACCAAGCATCGAATCATCTCCACTGTCATTATTGTGACTATACTAGGCCTCCTTTTTCAACGTGCGACCATTGTGGATCGAAACAGCTACAGAATATAGGCTTTGGTACAGAAAAATTAGAAGAGAGCTTGCAACTTATATTCCCAAAACAAAAGATTGGTCGGATGGATTTAGATAGCACGAAGGGAAAAAATAGTTACCAATCTTTATTGAAAGAGATAAACGATGGATCAATAGCTATTTTAGTGGGTACACAGATGATGGCCAAAGGATTGGATTTTGCCAATATGCGCCTTATAGGTATACCCGATATAGATGGGTTGCTTTACTTTCCTGATTTTAGATCCAATGAAAAATGTTTTCAACTGATTACGCAGTTAGCGGGAAGAGCAGGTAGACGTCACAAACAAGGCAGTGTATTTATTCAAACCAGACAGCGTCATCATCCTTTATTTGAATATTTATCTAATGGTGATTATGAAGGAATGTATCATAGTGAATTAAGAGAAAGAAAGCGGTTTTTATATCCTCCTTACGTTAGACTCATTAAACTACGTTTAAGTGGTATAGATGCATCTACCTTACAATTAGGGGCCATCAAATTGAAAGCAATATTAGAAAAAAAACTTGAAGGTATGGTACTAGGCCCTCAACAACCGTTAGTGGGTAAGATCAGGAATTATTTTTTATTAGATCTATTATTAAAAATACCCAGTAAAAATTTAAGTACATTGCACCGTATAAAAGAGGATGTAAGAAATGGTTGCAAATATATGCTAAGTAAAACACCCTATAGCAAAATCAAAATAGTATTGGATATAGATCCGATTTAATGGGTAATTCGTAGAAACTCGTCGCACTAAATATAGTTCTGTTGCGTATAAACGGAACAGAAGAAGTTAATTCACCCTGCATTGCAAATACAGGGCTTAAGATTACGGCATGAATGCCTTAGCCACAGCTAGTTTTCGACTTGAAAGTCTCCAAGTTTATCTTCTATTTATCCATGTCTATCAACATAATCCTTGATCATTTGATCTGTAACAGTACTAGAATTTCTTACAAACAGATTACTTTTTTACAAAATTGAACCTTTAATTGCGAAATATATTGAAACGACGCACTGCAAGTACGGGGTTTTTCTCCCAAAGTGGGACAATAAATTAAAACCACTAAGATTGGTTCAATTTAAACCTTTTTTGGAGCCATCTGGGTAGAAAAACAACCCCTAAAATCAGGTAAAGATAGAAAACAGTTATACGCCATAATGACATAATTGGTAAGGCATAGTCCCCTAAAATAGGTTCAAAAAATTGTTGAAACAAAAGTTCAGCAATGCCACTTCCACCTGGCAAAGCAGGCACCAACATCAAGGTCCACATGACTACCTGTTTGCCGAAAATAGCCAAATGCTCACCAAAAGAAATAGGAAAATAGGCACCAATTAAACAATTTAATAAGCTATATCGAACCGTCCAAACTAAAAAGGTACAAAACAACATTTTACACCAAAAAAGAAGACTTTTCCCTCTAAATTCATCTGAAGTAACCATAATATCTTTACTAAGCTGATAGGCCGATCGACGCCATCGCTTTAGGAAAGGTATACTGGTCACGTAGATTAAAATCCACTTTAACAACCTAGGGTTTATGAAGACACCAATGGCCATTACGCAATTATACAGCAAGAAAAGAATATAAATAATAAGAAAAAAGCGCTTCATGCTACTACAGAATGAGCCTGCCATAGCAAAAATGGGATCATATACTCCTCCCAAACCAAATGAACCTGCTAAAAGAAAGAAAAAATTATCCATCATCCCCAGCACTACAATATAGGCCATAGATCTACCCAGTGATAATCCTTCTTTAGATAGAAGAAAAATAGCTACCAACCCTCCTCCTACTACAGATGGGGTTACAGCAGTTCCAAACTCCCAAAGAATAGCTACATAAAAACAACTTGTCCAACGCAAGCTACCATTGCTTAAGACGCGTAACCTATATATATGGCCAACCTCTCGTAACAGAATAGCCAGGAAAGCCATATAGAGATATTTCCAATTAGGGTTACGCAGCAATGTAACTGTTTCACTTGAAATTTTACCAGATCTATAAAATAGAAATAGGGTAAAAGCTAGTCCAGCCAATACAGGAAACCATACTTTTTTAACATTTAATGTTTTAGGTGGATCTTGCGCATCCATCTGGGTCTGATTGTTCATTTAAGTTGATTCAGATAATTCTATAGAAGCCGTTATGCCTTTTACAGAGGGCACCCTGAAATAATTTGAATCACTACTGGGTGCAAGTGCTAAGGCTTGTGCATGGGAAAGTGAATTCGATACCACATCTGAACGGAGACTACTAGATTCTAGTTTAGAAGGTTTTTCTGCCAGCATAACATTATCGTCTACATCTAGCTCATCTAATTGTTCTACCCAACCTACCATTGCATTCAAGTCATGGAGCATTTTTTCTCGCTCATGTGGCGGCAATTCAAGCCGACAAAGATAGGCCAATTTATTTAAAAGATCGTCATCAATGATCATATATACTTTACATAAAAAGTTTAACAAATACTAAAGTTCGTTTATAAAACAATTAAAAAAAATAGCCATACCATGGTATATGGGCAACTATGCCGCAACAATAGATGGATACTACCTGCCTGTTACATCGCTTCTATGCTATACTATTTATCCGTGTAATAACAATTGAACTACAATATCATTCCGTTGAGCACAGTCCAATGGAACCCTACGATCTTTATCTTGTAGATCGGTACGTGCACCTCCATCTAAAAGCACTTGCACTACGTCTATATTTCCGTACCCCACTGCATAATGCAGTGGGGTACGGCCATCTTTATCTTTTTGATTGGGATTTAATCCTAATTGCAATAAGTACGCAACCATTTCATTACTACCTTTATCAGGTCCACTCTTAGCAGCCCAGTGCAACAAAGTTTCACGATGCTGGCATGGAATGGATTCTAGTTTTAAATCCATTGCTTTTTGAATCAATGCTTTCATAGCAAGTATATGCCCCTTCTTATATGCCCAATCTAAAGGGGTAAAATGATTACGATCTAAGGCATCTACCTTTGCTCCTTTCTCAAGCAACTGTTTGGTAATAAGACCATCTTTATCGCAATAGCCAGCCCAATGTAAAACAGTATTGCCATATCGATCTTGAACATTAGGATCTGCACCTCCATGCAAATAGCCACAGACTTTTTCAAACTCACTGTTTTTAACGGCTACCATTAAAGGAATTAGCTCAGATGATGCAGCAGCCCTTTGGCGGCAGTTGCTAGCTGTCAAAAAGCTACAAATCATAATAAATAAAGGTAGATATTCCATATGGTAGACCAATAGCAGATGGATTAGTAGACCAAAGATAGTCGAACAGATCGAATTATAGAGCCACTGGATAGATTGCCTACAGAGGCAAATAAAAAGAACTAGCAAAGATCGACGACCTCTACTTCAAATAGTAGAATTGAATTTTTAGGAATAACCCCTACACTGTTAGCGCCATAGGCTAAAATAGATGGTATAAATAAACGTGCTTTTTCATGCTTTTTGAGCAATAACAAACCTTCTTCCCATCCTTGAATAACACGACCTTCACCTACTTGAAATTCGAAGGGTTTATAATCCCTTTTTGGAGTATAAAGGTTATTGGCCTTAGCAACCTCTTCTACGCTGGTATCAAAAATAGTACCATCCAATAGCCTACCCGTATAATGGACTTTAATGGTCTGACCCTTTGCTACAGAAATACCTTGAGAAGGTTGGTCAATTATATAAAAGAGACCGGAATCGGTCGAAGAAGCTTGAATATGATGGGTAGTTAAATAATCTGTAATAAGCTGCTTGTCTTTGGCTAATTGCGCACTACGAGATTGCGCTACCATTTGACTATACTCTTGATCGGTCATAATTTTATTTAATTTAATATCAATTAACAATGTATCCTCTTGGCTTAAGTTATGATGCTTTAAAAGTTGTGCCAATCGGGCTGGATCTTCTTCTTCGAAATAGTATTGGGGGGTGCATTTAAAAATCACTCGCTGCTTTTCTTGCATCATACCTATCATCTCAGCTATTCTCTTATTTTTTAACTGAAAATTATTGTCAAATGGACATATATATTCATGTTGATTGATCCATATGCTTTCCTTAGGATTTCCCCCGTTTGCTTCTTTTCTATGGATGACTTTCATAGTAATAAAGCCTTGAATCCACTGGCCATCTTGTATTTTTTTTCCACTACTTTTCTTGCCTATGGTTTTATAAGAAAGACCAGATGGCGTGGTTACAAAAGGATAGCCATAGCAATGGTATTGATGATTGTAACAGACTAATCCCAAAGATAGTACCAATGCGGTACATACTATTCTGCGTTTCATACGATTGTATCAATAATTAAAGGCAAAACTCTTGCAATATTTTTTCAAACCGATCTACCGTTTCAACTAAACTCAAATGAGAAACCCCTCCTGCAGCATTTTTATGTCCTCCACCATTAAAATATTTTTTAGCAATTAAGTTGGCTGGCAAATC
Source organism: Cardinium endosymbiont cBtQ1 of Bemisia tabaci (assembly GCF_000689375.1). Lineage (GTDB taxonomy): Bacteria > Bacteroidota > Bacteroidia > Cytophagales > Amoebophilaceae > Cardinium. The sequence continues at coordinate 514,857 of NZ_CBQZ010000001.1, forward strand.
ACCAACAGAACGGAGAGAAAGATATACCGTGTCATCCTTTTCTTTTAAAACAGCAGCTAAAGATATGTCTTTTAGGGAAAGCGCATAATCGACTAATCCTTCCGTATCACCACTCTTTAATTCGTACCTTTTATAATCCTCTTTTTGAATAACAAAATAAGCTACATGTAACGACGGCAGCACAACCAACCGTTGACTAACTGCAAAACTAAAAAAATGCAACCTATTCAGAGATTTATTGTCATAAATAAGCCGTTGAACGTTAAAGGGATCTACACCATATTCTATCAAATCCGCTGCAATACGATGGGTAACAGCCCTAGTATTTGGATTTTTAAAGGAGTTGGTATCAGTAACCAGACCAGCATATAAGCAAGTGGCAATAGCAGGGGTTATCTTTTCTTTCTGTTCCAATGCTTCAAAAATTTGAAACAGTACCTCTGAACTGGCCGCTGCTTGGGAATCCCATAATAAAAGATCTGCAAAATTTTCTGGTTCTATATGGTGGTCAATAATAATCTTAAATGCATCAGGTTGCTTCAATAGATAGGCCCATTCATCCAAGCGACTAATGGCAGAAAAATCTACACAAAATAGTAGATCTATATCTTGCATTTGGGCCAACAAGGCATCCTGCGTACAATGGGCTGCTACTATTACGGTATCTACACCGGGAAGCCAAGATAAAAAAGTAGGGTATTCCGTTGGGGCAATTACACGAACAGCATGGCCTTGTTCTCTTAAAAATAAAGCCAAAGCTAAGGAGGTACCTAGTGCATCTGCATCAGGCCTAGCATGCATCAGTACGGTAACTTGCTTAGGACTAGCCAACTGTTCCTTTAAAATAGATGTATCGTACATATAACAAGCAATCTAATAAAAATTAGTGATATAGAAAAATCAATTTGATAGTAAAAATAATTATTGAAACCATAATAGATAGAGCACTACACACTGCTTTCTTTATTATATCAAAGCGATAGATAAAAGATTAACCTCGCTACGTTAGAAAGGATAGAGATGGTTCAATAATGTATAATAATTGGCTTACTCCACTTTATATCTTTCATCCTTAACTTGTACCAATTCTTCCATAGTCTTAAGAAAGTAATAAGGCTGCATCCACTGCTCTATCTGGTGCATTTTTTGATTATGCTTTTCTTGGGTAACTGCCTCCTTATCTCTCTGCTTTACAGAGGCAATAAAGATCCCTGTCTCATCTACAATCGGATCACTGATTACATTTAACCCTAAGCCAAAGCATTTTCCTACAAAAGCTTGGTTCTGCTTAAGATGAGGGGGATTATCGTCTAATAACCGCAATCGATCTACCGATTGTACGGCTATACCCTCACCATATGCTTCTGCTATATCTTGTAAGGTAAGCCCATCCACTTGTTTTAGTTTATTCAAAATTAACTTGGATTTTTCTTGATGCAACACTTTTTGATAGACTTTGTGGTGGACCGAGTCTAAAGGAAGCAAATCCCCTACTTTAACCTGGTCTACCATCACGCCCAATAGATAAGCATCTCCCAAATCAAAAAGGGGAGAAACCTTCCCTACAGCTCCCTTATTGTACAACCAACAAACTACTTTTCGAGCAGCTGCATGGATACCAATTGTGTAATCTGATGGCACTACCCTCTCTTTCTGAACGGTTAAGTGGCCATTAGCAGCTAATGTTTCCAAATCAGCCAAACTTTTGACTTGATCGGCAAGATGGGCTACCTGCTTAAAATGGGTATTACGGGTATGGTCACTGATTATTGGCTTTTTCTCAATAACGGCTATTTCATAATGGCCTTGCTCTTCTTTTACCAACTTATACAGGGTATGGAAAGCATTATTGACAACAGGTCCTACTACCATACCCTCTTTTAGGGTATGCCTTATGGTGGTAAAGGCATCCGGCAATCCATCAGCTGTACAGCTCAAACTAGTATCTGTAAGATGGCCATCTGTTTGCTGTTTAGCAAAGCTATAAGGATCTGTTGTAGTAGAAAATTGCATTATAAGTGAACTTATTTCATTCTGAAAATCAGAATTATCTTTTTCACTTGGCTGAATAGGAAAAGTAATATACTGAATGGTTCTGCTTTCTGATGAAGCAGTATAATCGTTTTTATGGGCAGCCATATAGTCCCGTAATTGCTGATTGGTAATTGGAATCAAATCATCTTGGACCAAAGTAAAAGGAATGTGCAAATAATCTACATCACAAAATAGGCCAGCACGCTGTGCAGCTTGCGCTTCTTCTAATTCAGTAACAAAACAACTGTGTACCATAAGCTGGTGTAACTTATGTTTGGCTCTTTCCAGCATGATTTTTTTTTCATGGGCAGACCACCATTCTTGTCCACTTTTAGATTTAGATAACCTGTTAAGAAAGGTCAATAATTTTTGTTTATCGAATGCAGCAGTTTGAGGATCTTTAAAATATGCTATAAGCGATGGATGAATATGGTCTCCCTGTACCAAATCAACTAGTTCACAATCACCTACCATAATCCCAACTTGGTTTATTTCCTTTGTATAGAGTATATCTTGAACCAATTGATGCCATGCATCATTCTTTAAACGCATTTGCGCTTCTTGAGTTGGCTGCTTACCTGGACTGACCACATTATGACAAATTTCTTCATAAACCTTACGGTAATCCATATAGCTGATTTTTTTACCCAATAGCCTACCAATTTGATCTTTACCACTGAAAAAATGGGGCACAATACGGGCGAGCTCACTACCCAAAAATAGAACCAACAAAAAGAGGACAACTATAACGACAAAACGATTGCCCGTCTTTCTAATCTTTTTAAGAATTGCCATCTATACAAGCGGTTTAATTTAAATTCTTTTCTGCACAAAATATAGCTAAGGATCATGCAAATTTACTGCCTAATAAAATAGGATCAAAATAGAGCATGAATAGAACGTTTCGTTATTCATGGGTAAGTTACCTTAATAGCCCTTTGCGTTGCAATACAGTGGTCAAAAATTTAATCTCATTATCTCCATGAAAAATTTTAAATGGAAGATAAAAAAACTGAACCTTAGATAATACCAATAGAAAATATCCTTTTTTTTTATAAGCCTTTGTAATATCCATCCATGCTATAGACATTGCTTGTTTTGAATTGATCTGCATCATAAGATGTTGGCTATTGATTTCATAAGCTATACGTTCAAACATAGCACGATTGCCATCTAGATGGGTAAGTCCATAAAATTGAATCAGCCAAAAAATTAAATATCCAATAAAAAATAGCAGTCCAACCAACACAAACCAGATCGTCTTTATAAAAAAGGTACTACTCATAAAAAGAACAAGCAAGGGAAAAATCCACCACTGCATGCGTAAAATATTTTGTATCCCTAATTTTATATAAAGGTTACTAGGTATTTTATATTTTTTTGTCTTGATAATCATAATTTTTAAATAAAACTACTACCCAATAGGTTGCATAACCTATGTAGCCAAACGATTTAAAATATGTGGTGAATATAATGATTTTAGCTATAACTTAAGTATATTGCCTGAGCTTACTTGCTACAATAGAGTGACCATAAAACCAAAAATATATGTTTGCTACATTATCATTATCAGATCATAACATTTCCATCACTACTTTAGCGATCCACCAGAGTAGTGGTGCAGGGGGTAACCCAACAACGCCTCCATTTTGGTTGGCGATACCTTTTGTCGTTTTATTATTGATGATTGCTACAGGACCGGTTTTTTTTGCCAATTTTTGGCATAAACATTACCCAAAAGCAGCGATATTGTTGGCTACGTTCGTTATGGCTTACTACTGTATAGTGTTAGAAAACAAAATTAAGCCTATAGAAGCAGCAGCGGAATATGTACAATTTATGGCACTGATTACTGCTTTATATGTTGCAACTGGCGGTATTGCCATTCAAGTAAACGCACGTGCTACCCCACTGGCAAATATAGGTCTACTCTTTATGGGCGCTTTGTTGGCCAATTTAATCGGTACAACAGGCGCGTCTATGCTTTTTATACGTCCTTATCTAGGATTAAATAAAACACGCATTAAGGCCTATCATATTATCTTTTTTATCTTTATAGTTAGCAATATAGGGGGCGCATTAACGCCTATTGGAGATCCTCCTTTATTTCTAGGTTTTTTAAAAGGGGTGCCTTTCAAATGGACTGTAATACATCATAGTTTGCCTTGGTTAGCAGCTATTTTGATGCTATTGTCTATCTTTTACTTTTTTGATAGAAACAATAAAGTGGCACTGGATTGTAGGGTATATCCTGGGACTTTATCTATTACAGGCAGTAAAAATCTAATTTGGTTGACCATGGCTATTGGCGCGGTTTTTTTAGATCCAACTATTTTTGCTTGGTTGCCTACTATTGACTACCATGGCCATTCTATTTCATTTGTACGTGAATTGATCATGTTGACCATAGCGGCACTTGCATACCATACTACAAATAGACAAATATTGCAATCGAATGGATTTAGTTTCACCCCTTTAAATGAAGTATGTTTAATTTTTATAGGTATTTTTGGTACTATGATTCCAGCACTTGAATTAATTGGGAAATTTGCTGCATCTGAAATGGGCAAATCGTTGATTACACCCAATACTTTATATTGGGGAACAGGGCTTTTTTCTTCTGTATTGGATAACGCACCTACTTACTTAAACTTTGTAGCGGCTAGCATGGCCGCACAAGGTGCTAATATTGAACTTATAGCTAATGTACAAGCATATGCGGCAGGTGGCATCTACCCCGATTCAGTGATTGGACTTAAAGCCATTTCCTTGGCTTCCGTTTTTTTTGGTGCCATGACCTATATTGGAAACGGTCCCAATTTTATGGTTAAGTCTATTGCTGAACAAGCAGGTATCTCTATGCCTGCTTTTGGCCACTATATCTTTCGATTTTCTATGCCTATTTTGCTGCCTGTACTTTTTATAGTTTGGCTAATTTTCTTGGCACCATAAAGGGTAGGGATTAATCTAAACGCATCGCTGTATATTATCTAAATGAATCAAATAGTAAACAGGGTATTTGCTTTGTTTCTAATGATTAGCCTATGCTTATCCCTATTATTTGTGCAAGAAAAGCATACTAATTTGGTATGCAAGGATATAGCAGTATCCATTAAGGCTTATCCAGGCCAATCTCTTATAACGGTTCAAGAGGTCCTTGATCTTTTACAAACAACACATCCTATCGCCTTACAAAAGACACGCCTAAAAAAGATCGACACTTACGCCATACAAGATCAATTGAAGAGACATCCGCTTATAAAAAATGTATTGGTCTATAAAACTTGGAATGGCGTTTTAACAGTTTCCTTAGAAACCAAATACTTTATTGCGCGTACCATTGGCCTAATGGAATCAAATGATAGAGACGCCTATATAGACGAAAAAGGTGCCTTGATTGCACCAAAAGGTCTACCGTGTCTTCGATTGCTTGTTATAGCTGGTAAAAACATAATTACAAAAAAAAGAAAGCTGGCCCATAAGGGATTACTGGAACTATTACACTACATGCATAGGGATCCTTTTTGGCGAAGACAGATAACAAGCTTACAGGTAAAAGATAATGGTAAAATCATACTGGGCAGCCAAATAGGTGGACATCAAATAGAATTTGGGAAAGCAGAAACCATAGAGGAGAAGTTTCAAAAACTACGGCTTTTCTATAGCCAGGTTATACCTTATAAAGGGTGGAACGCATACCATCGTGTAAATTTAGAATTTAAACATCAACTAATTTGTCAATAATTTAAAGCTTTTTCCGCCTTTTTGATAAGGTGGCTACAAGCCCCAATAAGAACGCATGCGATTAAAACAACTTACCGCATGAAGGAGGTAATGGTGGTAGCTTACCAGCCAATAGCGCAGACCATGGTGCAATCTTAAAAATCTTACGGCGTCCAGTAGCGCCACGTACTAAGGTAATATGGCTTTTAGCGATACCAAACATTTGGGCCAATAGTGCAATAATGGCTTTATTGGCTTTACCCCCTTGAGGAGGAGCCATAATCCGAAGGTATAATATATATTTTTCGCCTTCACCTACCCAACCTTCAATTTTATCCTGATGACTTTTAGGCCTTGCATAAATATATAAAAAATATAAAGATGGATTTGATAAGGCCATTTGGGTTTCTGTATTAGACATCATTTATAAAATATTCTACAATCACCCAATTTATCTGTAGGGCCATTTGGAAATATTTTTTCATATTTTTCCTGGGTTTTCGTAAGAAAGGCTGATAAGCTGACGCTTTCTTTCCAAGGCAATGCTTTACGTAAGAAATAAGTATCTTGTGCTTTTGGTTCACATAAATTATAAGGAAACAAACCACCTCCTGACAACTTTCCTTGGTTCGTATCTATAGCCCTATTAAACTGCAACGTAACAACATTTCCCTCATGATCAGGTTTAGTGCCAATAATAGCTGTATGACCTTTTACTACATATATATCGCCTGGCTGGATTAACCTTAATTGTTGATCACTGATGTTTCCTTTTATCAAATGGGTAACTGGACCATAATGGTATACATTATTTTTATCATCATAGGATTTAATTATTTGGTTAGTATTCAAATCGTTAACTTGACCAGTAGTACAATATGTTGCTTTCCCTACAGCACTAGAGCAATCTTCTGGACCCAATAATAACTGATCTTCCAAATCAGGGCTAGAATAACTAGAAGAATCTGACGCATACCACCTGCGCTGACCACCATATTGGTAATCACCTATAAGGATCATAGTTCGTTGAGAAGCAAAAGGATAAGAATCAGGTACTAAATTATGTGGGAATTGAAAACCACGATCAAAAAAATGATACACTGTAGCCGCTGCAGGAATATTTATTGGATCTGGCTTTATACCTAAAGTAGCTGCAATGCTTATAAGCATTGCAGTGGTGACCGAAGGATTTTCATTACCCCAAAATACACTATCGCTGGGTGATTGTAAAATAGGCAAACCATCAACAGGGACAAAATTAGACAGGTTATGATATAATTTGTCTTGTTGTAAGTTAGCTATAAAGACTTCTTTTTGGCTTTGCACCCAGTCTAGAGCCATTGAGAGCTGCAGATAAGTTTTGTTAGACTTTACGGGAAATCCAATTTGTTCTACATGAACAGTCTTTAGATAATTATTTATTGCTTGACTGGTATGACAATGGTCTTTTAAGCCATTAATGATTAATTGTACTACCGTTTCTCCATTATGATCTTTCGTTTTTTCTTCAAGTTTCTTTTTAATAAGGGCTAATAATTTATTCTGAATATCTCTTATAGATAATTGCTTAGATCTGACCTGTGAAACCATATGTGCAACCGGCAATGTATTAATATCCTCTAATACTACTCTTCGATCTGTATGCGCATCATTCATACTATATTTATCCAATGTATTACAAGCAATAGCAAAGACCAATAGCAATAGACAGCAGGATCTATTGCATTTTACTAAAGCCTTGAAAGGGATCAATATAACATAGATAAATTGCCTTATGAATGGCTGTTTTTTCTGATTAACCATAATATATTTCATCATTTTCTAACGATATTGTCTATCAAATTAAATACTGGCTTATGCAGCTTTTTAGATCTGGCTTAAACGTAACCAAACATAATTTGGGTAAGCTTATTATTAATAATATTATTAATAAATTTAATTTAAAAACATTAGAAACTAATAATACAAAATATATATTAAAAATAAAAGTATAGTGGACCATAAAAAGCAGCATTGGATCATATGCTATTATTTTCTAAATTTACAGTAGTGGTTTAGTGTCTAACTATTAAAATTTTAAGCAAAATGAATAATTATATCAACGATTATACAACCAGCAGGCGTGCCATAGATAATGGATTACAGCGCTATATGGTTAAAGTATATGGGCATATGGCTTTTGGGCTGTTGATTACTGCCATTGCAGCAGCTGCAACGTATACTTTTCCATCTTTTATGCGCTTATTTTTTGAATTTGATCAGTGGGGCAATACCATAACCATAAATCGTACTTTTTGGGGTTATGTGGTGCTATTTGCGCCATTGTGCATTTCAATATATCTATCGTCCAACTTTACCAAAACAACATTTGCTCATTCTAGATTTCTTTTAGGATGCTATGCCGCACTTATTGGGATCTCATTGTCTACGCTAGCATTTATTTATACGATCGATTCTCTACATAAGGTCTTTTTAGTAACGGCTTTCACCTTTAGTGCAATGAGTATCTATGGCTATACGACGAAACGTGATTTAACTGCTTTGGGCTCTTTTTGTATGATGGCGCTTTGGGGCCTTATTATAAGTGGAATAGTAAATTTCTTTTTCCATAGTGATGCAGTTGACTTTGTAAGCAGTTTTATAGGTGTAGTGGTTTTTACTGGTTTTGTAGCATACCACACCCAAAAATTAAGAACACTATACTATGAGGTACAAGATACAGCCTTAGCAGAAAAAGTTGCAGTGATGGGTGCATTCCAACTCTATATTGATTTTATAAATCTTTTTTTATGTTTGTTGCGCTTTTTAGGGCAACAAAAAAGAAAAAATTAACATATCTGAAGGGGCAATCGGGGTAAGGTACATTATCTCAGTGTACCCCCTCAAATGCTAACATTCAGGCTTATAAGCTAAGTTTTTCTATAACATTGGTATGGCATATTGGATATGCATAATGGTTGTCTACTCAAGAGTCCTTCTACGGCCATTTTTATAAGCCAATCGCTGCTTTTTTGAAGTAAAAACAATGTAAATTAATCACATATCTAACTGGTAGACTTGATTTTAAAGACCAGCTCGATTAACTATAAGCCAAAATATTCTTCAACTACAAGGTGCACTACAAAGCTGGTACCTATTTATGGTTTTCAAAGCAATAGGACTATAATATAGCAACAGGTTTTTTAAATAGCTGAAGTCATTCATGCATATCGATAGCAAGATTATTTGGGATAAATGCCTTCTATATATTCAAGGTCAAATCAGTGCACAAGCCTATAAAACTTGGTTTACTCCTATTATAGCCAAAGATTTCAAAGATGGTATCTTGACCATTCAAGTCCCTAGTCAATTTTTTTATGAATGGTTAGAAGAACACCATTTACCATTACTCAAGCAAGCAGTACGGCAAGAAATAGGCCCCCATGGTAAACTAGCCTATGCAGTTGTGATAGACAAGGGTAATAAAAAACAGAAGTCGTTGATGGTCCACTTGCCTACCTATCCAGGGCCCACACCAAAAGGAGCCATTCCACAACTACCTACTATTTCAGAAAATGAAATTTTTCGATTAAATCCCAATTATATTTTTAATAACCTTATAGAAGGAAGTTGCAACCAGCTAGCTAAATCTGCTGCACAAGCAGTCGCAAAGCAACCAGGAGAAACGGCTTTTAATCCACTGACACTTTACGGAGGTATAGGATTAGGGAAAACGCATATTTCTCAAGCAATTGGAAATGAGGTTAAAACATTTTTTCCAGACAAAAAAGTAGCCTATGTTTCCTCGGAAAAATTTACCACGCAGTTTATAGAAGCGCTGCGTAACAACTACGTTCAAGCTTTTACAGGGCAATATCTAACAGTAGATTTACTTATTTTAGATGATATACAGTTTTTAGCTGGTAAAGAAAAAACACAAGAAATCTTTTTTCATATTTTTAATCATCTACATCAACTAAAAAAACAAATTATTATTACAAGTGACTGCCCACCGCGTGATTTAAAAGGATTACAAGAACGGCTGCTTTCCCGATTCAAATGGGGTTTAACCGCAGATTTACAGTGTCCTGATTTTGAAACCCGCGTGGCCATTATACATAGTAAGATGGCAGCTGATGGCATTACCTTTTCCTCAGATTTAATCGATTACATTGCCAAGCATGTGGATACCAATGTACGAGAATTAGAAGGAGTACTTATTTCGCTTATTGCACATGCTTCATTGACCAAACGGGATATCAACTTAGCCTTGGCACAACAGGTTTTAAAAGACATTGTAGCACAACAGCCCACTTGCGAAACGACTATTGAAGCGATACAACAACAAATAGTAACCCACTATACCATATCTTTGGATGCACTCAAGGGTAAATCCCGTAAAAAAGAACTTGTAATCGCTCGACAAACTGCCATGCATCTGATCAAAAAATATACGACGCACTCTTTAAAAACTATAGGCGCTTACTTTGGTGGAAGGGATCATACAACGGTGATACATGCTATAGGGGTTATAGATGACCTATTGGATAAAGATCCGCAATATGCCAAGTTCTATGCATCACTTGAAAATAAGATCAAAGCAACATTAAAATAAAAAAGTATCTATTAAGGCCAGTGTATTACCAGACAATAGGCGTTTGGCCTGTGGCCAGTAGATAACCATTTGTCTTACTAAAATGTCTATTTTGAAAAAATCCTCTATGGGCAGATAATGGAGAAGGGTGTGCCGATTTTAGTACTAGGTGTTGCTCCCCATCAATAAAGTGTCCCTTTTGTTGGGCATAGCTTCCCCATAGTATGAAGACTACATGTTGCTTGCGATCCGCAATAGCTTTTATCACTGCATCGGTAAAAAGCTCCCACCCTTTTTTCTGGTGAGAGCCTGCCTTATGTGCTTCCACGGTTAAAATTGCATTCAATAACAATACGCCTTGCTTGGCCCAATCATCCAACGAGCCAGATGTTCGCTTTGGCGTGTCCATATCTGCTTGCAGTTCTGCAAAAATATTCTGTAATGAAGGAGGAAAAGACATGGTTGAAGGAACGGAAAAAGACAACCCATCTGCTTGCCCTGGACCATGATAAGGATCTTGTCCTAAAAGGACGACTTTGGTATGGGTAAAAGGGGAGAGCTCAAAAGCCCTAAATAGGTTTTTAGCTGCTGGATAGATAATACCATTTTGGTAAGCCTCCCTGACGTAATCGGTTAATTTCTTAAAATAGGGTTTTTCAAACTCTGTAGAAAGTTCATTTTTCCAGGATGATTCTATTCGTATATTCATACTTGCAAGTCTTAAGTGAAAAAGATAAGTTTGTAAAAACTTTAACATGCATAGCATAGACTACAAAATACAATTTATTCCAAAAATAAACTTGATTTTATCAATTTATTTTTAGAGATTTGTTTGTGTTGTCCACTATTTCAGGGTTGGGAATTATTTAATATAACATGAGACATTACGAAACAGTATTTATACTATCACCAGTACTTTCTAGCGATGAAATAAAGGCATCTATAGCTAGATATAGATCTTTTTTAGTGGAGCGTAATGCAACAATAGCACATGAAGAAGAGATAGGTTTAAAACCATTGGCTTACCAGATCAAGCATAAAAAAAATGGGGTATATCATTTGATAGAATTTGTAAGCGAACCCAGTTTAATTAAGGAGTTAGAAGTTACTTATGCACGAGATGAGGCAATATTGCGTTTTTTAACATTTGCTTTAGACAAGCATGCATTAGCGCATAACATGGAAAGAAGATCAAATGGAAAAAAAGAATCTAAAAAAGAACTATAGCCCTATGACTTTAGTAAACGAATCAATACAAAAAAAAACAATTACTAAGAAATTTTGTCGTTTCAAGCGGTATGGTATTAAGTATGTAGATTATAAATGCGTTGAGTTTTTAATGAAGTTTCTCAATGAACAAGGGAAAATATTACCTAGACGCATTAGTGGAAATAGTTTAAAATATCAAAAAAAAGTAGCACGTGCAGTAAAGCGTGCCAGGCAACTTGCTTTGCTTCCTTATGTAGCGGACAATTTAAAGTAAACCAAAAATGGAAGTAATATTAAAAACTGCATATAAAACATTAGGAAACAAAGGGGATATTGTTTCGGTTAAAGCTGGTTATGCTAGAAACTATCTTATCCCTGAAGGGCTTGCTGTTGTGGCAAATGTTACAAATAAAAAAATTGCATTTGAAAATGCAAAACAAGTAGCACAGAAAAAGCTAAAGCTAAAAGCTGATGCGGAGGCACTTTTACCACTGCTCAGATCGGCTAAGGTGGTAATAGCTGCAAAGGTAGGTGAAGGTGGTAAAATATTTGGCTCTATTACCCCTTTGCAAATTGCTAAGGCACTTAAAGCAAAAGATATTGGCGTAGATCATACTAAGATAACCATTGAAGACCCTATTAAACAAATAGGAAATTATCAAGCCGTTTTAACCTTGCACGAAACGGTTTCTTATACATTAACTTTTGATGTAGTTCCTGCTTAGGGACTATCCTGCTCCTGGGGGCTTCTTAATAGCGTGTGAAAGGGCAATTGTTGCTAAAAACTCTTTTACAGTATCATTTTTTTGTTTTTTGTTTTTTTTGATAAAAGCTATAGAAGCCCCTTCCCCATTTATACTTAAAAATATTATAGCTGTAATATTTTTCTTTCTAATAATATTATATTGGATATCTTGGTAAAGATTGTGCCTTTAAACTGGCAAAGTCTTTTACCTGATACTTATAGCAGGCTGTAATGGCTACCATAGCTGCATTATCTGTACAATAGGCCATAGCGGGTATAAAAACGGTCCAATGATGTTGTATAGCCAACTGCTTGAGCTGCTGACGCAAATGGCTATTGGCAGCCACACCTCCTGCCAATGCAATGGTGGCAATACCGGTTTTTTGAGCAACTTGAGTCAATTTAGCCAATAACATACGCACCAACACCGCTTGAATACTGGCACAGATATTAGCCCGATTGGCTAATACAAATTCAGGGGTTTTGCTTCGAATAAAAAATGCAAAAGCTGTTTTTATACCACTAAATGAAAAATCAAAATTGGGCATATGGGTAGATGGAAAGGCAAAAGCATTCGGGTCACCTTCTTGGCTATAGTGGTCTATTAAAGCGCCACCTGGGTAAGGTAATCCCATTAAATGGGCTATTTTATCAAAGGCTTCTCCTACCGCATCATCTTGGGTTCTGCCTAAGACCTCCATAGCACAATAATCTTTTACCAATATAATCTGCGTATGCCCTCCACTAACAGCCAAACAGAGAAAAGGGAAAGTAGGCTTAGGATCATCGATAAAATTAGCCAATACATGGGCTTGAATATGGTGGACACCTATTAAAGGAATGCCAAGAGAAAAAGCCAATGATTTGGCAAAACAACTTCCAACCAAAAGGGGGCCTAGTAACCCTGGACCTTGTGTAAATCCAATAGCATGTAATACAGATTTGTGAAGGTTGGCTTGTTCAAGTGCAGCGGTTACAACAGGAATAATATTGATTTCATGTGCACGCGCAGCAAGTTCTGGAACAACACCACCATATTTTTGATGGATCAATTGACTCATGACCACATTACTGACTATTTTTCCATTATGGCTTACAGAAGCAGCTGTTTCATCGCAAGATGATTCAATGCCTAAAATGGTTAATTGTTTTTGCATAGCCTGTTCTTTTAGCTGAAATTTTGGATATTATACTGCCATTGGCTTAGCAAAATAATCAAACGTAGAAACCTTTTTAGCCCAAATGATTTGCCCGTATACCCCCTATTGCTCAAAAATATAGCAAAAAATTGGGCGTAATACCAAAGATGATAACTACTTTTTAAGTAAAACTAGTTAAACATATGTCTAATAATAGAAGGGGTTGCACCTTTGATCTAGCAAAAAGTAAGTAAATGACTTTACCCTTCCTGTAGTGCTTCTACAATCTTTTTTTGCGTTAACCATTTAATCGAAAAATATAACGCAACAGAAAGCGTCACAAATATCAATAGATTAGGAAATAAAATGGCTTTCCAATGGGTATAAATGGGTACGTAACGCATATAGTAAAGGGCTGGTTCAAGTGTAATACATCTATAGTGCGCTTGCAAAAAAGACAAACCTAAACCTAAAATATTCCCATACAACATGCCCATACATAGGGTACGCAGACTATTATACAGCAAGATGGCATATACTTCATAAGCCCCCAAAACTTTCAATATGGCTACCATATAACTACGCTCCATAAGTTGGACGATAAGAGTAGCTACCATGGTACATCCTGCTACCAATAGTATAAAGAGCATAAAAATAGTTGTATTCTTTTGAATAATAGCCAGCCAATCATAAAAATTAATGTACTTACGTTGCGTGGATATAAGACGTAAATCATCATCTATAAGGCGCAAAATGGTATTGCGTAATGGTTTGGTCGGGGTTACATGGTCTTTTAAAAAAATGGTATATCCATTTACTGTTTCTGCAGACCAGTTATGTAAACGTTGCATAAGACGCATATCACAAAAAGCTAAATTTTCATCTATATCACTTAAATACGTACAATAGATACCTACAATTTTTAATTTTCGGTAGCGTACTGTAGGATGCACCGTATGGACCACTACACTATCCCCTAGCGTGATAGATAGTCTTTGCGCAAGATGATGGCTAATACATAATTCATTTTGATAGGTAGCTTTGGTTAGATGGGGTAGTCTACCTACGATTAAATACTCCTCCAATGCAGTATGGGCCACCATAGGATCTATTCCTTTACACCATATGCCCTCTACGCCTACCTTTGTATGGATGAGCATAAGCATTTGGATAAATGGGGTTACTTTTTCAATGGGACTTGGTAAATCAGCCATCAATCGGCTGACTTGCGAAACTTGAACAGATGTGGCAGGGGCTGCCAAGCCACTATATTTGGTAATTTCAAAATCTCCTCCAAAAGTGGTTATTTTTTTTGTAATTTCTTTTTGGAATCCAAGAAGTACCATTGAAGCGATTAATATAGCTGCTGTACCTATGGCAATGCTTAAGGTAGCGATTTTAGATATGGTAGCAGAAAAAACACCACTGCTGCATTTTCTGACTCGGTTTGCCACAAAGACAATCCAGGAAATAGTCTGAAAAGACAACATGAAGAAGCTTAATAAGCCTGGGCAAAAACCACCCGTCTTATAGAGGGTTTTCCGGAATAGATACAAGAACCCAGCTCTTCTTGCCCATCCAATGGTATACACCGAATGGTTGCTTTTGTTTCAGCTTTAATTTTTTCTTCTGTTTCAGTTGTTCCATCCCAATGTGCCAACAAAAAGCCTCCCTTGGAAGCGATAAGCTTTTTAAAGGTTGCATAATCATCCACTAATACGGTACGTTGTTGGTGTATCCTAAGCGCCCGTTGGTAGATATGGGTCTGGATCGTTTCCAACCAATCGGTAACTTGTTGGAAACAATGGTCGATAGGAATGGTTATTTTCTCTTTTGTATCCCTACGGGACAATTCAACTGTTTTATTTTCCAAATCATTAGGCCCTACTGCTAGACGAATAGGGACACCTTTTTGTTCATATGCAGCAAATTTATAACCTGGCTTGCGGAGGTCACTATCATCTAACTTTACCCGAATACCTTGGGCAACCAATGTAGCTTGCAAACCAGCCAATTGGGCCACTATTGCAGCACGTTGGACTTTTGTTTTGTAAATAGGTATCATTACGACCTGTATGGGCGCAATTTTAGGTGGCAATATCAAGCCATCGTCATCCGAATGGATCATAATCAGTGCGCCCATCAAACGGGTTGTTATACCCCAAGAAGTACCCCACACGTAGTCTCGTAGACCCGCTTGATTGGTAAAAGTTACGTCAAAAGCTTTGGCAAATCGTTGGCCTAGGTAATGAGCGGTACCAGCTTGTAAGGCTTTGCCATCCTGAAGGAGAGCCTCAATGGTATAGGTGGTTTCTGCACCAGCAAAACGCTCATGTACGGTTTTAACACCCTTTATTAAAGGTATGGCCATATAATCTCTAATAATGCGTTCATACAAATGCAACATTTGCAAAGCTTCTGCTTGGGCTTCTTCTTGCGTAGCATGAGCGGTATGGCCTTCTTGCCATAAAAATTCTGTAGTACGTAAAAAGAGTCTGGTGCGCATTTCCCAACGGACTACATTAGACCACTGATTGAGTAAAATAGGAAGATCTCTATAGGATTGAATCCAATTTTTATAGGTACTCCATATAATTGTTTCTGAGGTAGGACGGACAATAAGTTCTTCTTCTAACTTAGCAGCAGGATCAACCTCTACACTACAACCGTCTTCAGCCACCTTTAAACGATAATGGGTTACAACGGCACATTCTTTGGCAAAGCCTTCTATATGTCCTGCTTCTTTGCTGAAATAAGACTTTGGAATAAGTAAAGGAAAGTAGCCATTGACATGGCCAGTTGCTTTAAAAGCGCCATCAAAAACACTTTGTAATCTTTCCCAAATGGCATAACCGTAGGGTTTAATAATCATACAGCCTCGTACAGAAGCATTTTCTGCCAGTCCTGCACGGACGACTAATGCATTATACCAAGCGGAAAAATTGGATGCTCTCGTCGGTAAAGGGGTCATAGGCAATGGATCAGGAAAGTATCTAATATATAGCTAGTAAATAGGACGTACCCCTAACTTAATTTGGGCAGAAAGAAAAACAAGCCTATAAGCCGGGTTCTGTAATGCCCTAGAGGGCACTGCTTGTCATTTATCTGGAGCCATAATCACTTATGGCTTCTAGCAGCCTACCCGCATGGCTTAGAAACGAACGAGCAGCCCGCCACGCTTATAGCGTGTACATGTTTATTTGGCCTTGCAATCCCTAAGGTTTACCCTGCCCCTATTGTCACCAATAGAGCGGTGAGCCCTTACCTCACCTTTTCACCCTTACTGGCTCTATTAAAGCCAGCGGTCTATTTTCTGTGGCACTTTCTGTCACATAGATTTGCTTCTATATGCCTTCCTGTTAGGAAGTAGGGTGCTCTATATTGCCCGGACTTTCCTCTTTGGTATTTAATTACCAAAGCGACAAGCCAGCTTGTTTTCCTAGTACTACTAATTTACAAAGTGGCATAACCTATTCCAACGGATGCCACTAAAAAAAGAGTGGCTCCTATTTGAAGACAACAAGACCATAACCGCTTTACCCAGAATATAGTCTTCTGGAATAAAACCAATGAATCTAGAGTCATGAGATTGATCTCGATTGTCTCCCATCGCAAAATAATAATCCTTACAAAAAGTATAAGCGGCTACTTGCTGGCCATCTATCCAACATTCAGTTTGGGTAAATCGAATATTTTTTTTTCCTTCAAATTTTTCGATGACAGGACGATACAATAGAATATTTTCTGGGTTGATTGGAATAACCATTCCCTTTTTAGGCACCTGAAGGGGACCAAAATTATCTTTGGTCCACGTCAAAGCAGGATGACAAGGGTAGATACTAGAGGAAAGGTTGTCTACGTCATCTTCTAGTGGAGCTACTGACTGTATATAGGCAGGTAGCATGGTATTCAACTGCTGTACTTTTGCTGGGGTCGTATAAATAATATAGCCTTCACAACCGGGCAGAGTAGATGGAAGAGGGTTTTTAATACCATTTTTTTCAAAAAAAGCAGCTGTTAAGTGGCGCTTGGTTTTCATAAAATAACGATACTGAGCTCTATCTGCTGGATCCGCTAATGCACCATTTACATAAAGTTGCTTGTGTCTTATGTGCAACAAATCACCAGGGAGTGCGATGCAACGCTTTATCCAATAGTCTGTTAAATCTGGCGGAGCATGGCCTATTGGCGTATTAAAAACAATAATATCATTGCGCTTTATTTTACTCAGTCCAGGCAATCGATATTGTGGCAATTGAAGCCAGTCAAGATAGGAAGGAATTTTTGTAAATGGAATGGTTTGATGGGTAATAGGAATCTGCAAGGGAGTAGCAGGTGTACGGGCTCCATAGTGGAGCTTACTAACCAAAACAAAATCGCCGGTTAAAAGTGTGGGCTCCATAGAAGCGGAAGGTATAACATAAAGGCCAATAACCATCCAACGGATAAAAGAAGCTGCCATAGCAGCAAAAAAAATAGAACTTATCCAATCCCGAATAGCACCTAGAGCGGAACTAAGCGCTCCCTGTTTTTGAGATGCAAAAGAAGTCTTCATACGTGCGCTTCGTTATAAAATACCTACAATAGGAGACCGTTGCAATAGGGTAGTAAATTTTAGAATAATCAACTACCTTCTTGCATCAAAGGTTCCAGCTGAAACTGTTTCAGTTACTACACTTATTTTTTCTTTTATAAAATTTATTGCCCTATCCCTACTTAACTGATTATGCAATTTGGTATAATAGTTACTTCCTTCACTACCCTGTAGAAAAGAAAGTGCACCTGTATGAATAGCGGCATCATTTTCTTCTAGCTGCAAACCATTGTGACCAGCATAATCAATATAGGCACGCTTGGTTTCATCGACTACATCTGAAGCAGTAACTGCTAAGTTATTTTGACGGACTATATTACTCAATAACATCTCCCATTTTAAACTTTCTTTATATGCATCATAGTAGTCTTCTACTGCCGCTAATGTTGCCTCTGGATTATTAACCATAAGCCATCGTTTAAGAAAAGCTTCTGGTAAATCAACTGTATTATGTTTAAAAAGGGCTTCTTGCAAATCTTGATAAAATGCATGACGTGCTTCTGCACGCTTGTCAAATAAAATAATTTTGGCAATAGCCTCTCGGAATTCATTTTCAGAATGGGCTACTCCTTTTCCTAAGACAAGATCGAAAAGGGGAGGTTCAATAGCCATCGGTACAACTCGAACAATTTTATCAATGGTAAAAGTAGCAGGCCAAGCAGATTCATACTTTTTAAAAGCAACAAAGGCACTAAAACTGACCCCTAAAAGGGCAGGAAAATGGTCTTTGAAACTCTCTTCTGTGAGGATTACTTTTTGACCAACACGACAGCCTATCAATGCTTGTCTTAAATGTTCAGGAATGTGCATGATAGAAATACGAATGTCTAGACCAACTGCACCCGTACTATCTACCAATGTACCATATAGGATACTGTCCATTGCACTTTCTTGAAGATCTGAAACTTGACCATGGACCATTTGGAGCCCTTGCAAAAATTCATCTACTAATTTAGATTCAACATGATCTATTTCAAATTCAGTAATAGAAATATTTGGGTCAAATGCAACAGGCCGTTCTTCGATTAAGCCAACTTCATAAGAGAAGGTAAAAGTATCTTGATTTTTAAGATCTATCTCTTGTAAGGGGGTAACCAAAATTGGATCCATAAAAACAGGAATACGCTCTTCTAGAATATAATTTTTTAAAGAGGCTACCGCTATTTTATGTAGTTCTTCAGCAAGAATAGAAGAACCATGCATCTTTTTAATAAGATCTTCAGGAACAGATCCCAATCTAAACCCCTTTAAACGAACGGTTTGGGCATAATGCTTAAGTTGCTTTGCAACAGCTGACTTATAGTCCAATTCATGTAACGTAATGGAGATAACCCCATGGTTGGGATTAAGCTTATTAAACTGAATATCCAAAGTAAAACAGATTTAAAAGATAAGATAAAAACAGACTTTTGTTATGCATAAAACATATACCGTACTAGTGCGGATGGAGGGACTCGAACCCCCACACTTTTCAGTACTAGATCCTAAGTCTAGCGCGTCTACCAATTCCGCCACATCCGCAGGAGTAAAAAGAAGGTACCAAAAAGCTCCCTCACAAAATTAGAAAAAACAGGCTTCCCAAGCAAATAGGAAAGACTAGGTCAATGGCTTTATGGTAGCTGTTTGGTCCCAGCGCATTGTGGCATATTATATAAACCAACAAATAATTGGATATAATTTTGTAGAATTACGGATTGGATTTTAAATTTTAGTAATGGATGCGTATGATATGGTACAGATACAAACACCACCAAAAATAGAAGCCGCTTTCCCACTGATTGGTGCCCATACCTCTACCCAAGGAGGACTCCATAATGCATTATTGCATGGCGCAGCAATAGGTGCCACTACCATACAACTTTTTACCAGTAACCAACGTCAATGGAAAGGTACCACACTGGACCCAGCAGAACTGGATAAATGGCACCATACGTTGGAGGTTACTGGTATCAAACAAGTGATGAGTCATGCTAGTTATTTGATGAACCTGGGCTCCAACAAAACAGACTTATTGGCTAAAAGTCGTGCAGCTTTTTTGGAAGAAATAGAACGTTGCTTAGCTTTAAAAATCAGCTATTTAAATTTTCATCCAGGTGCTGCAACGGGAGACAGTACACTAGCATGTTTAGACCGAATTGTGCAAAGTTTACTAACCCTTGAGCCACTTTTTCAACCAGAAACTACTTTACGTTTGCTTATAGAAACTACTGCAGGTCAAGGCTCCATAGTGGGCGATTCTTTTGAAACATTGGCCTATATAGTCGATCGAGTCAAAACAGTAGTGCCGATTGGGGTTTGCATAGATACTTGCCATATTTTTGCAGCAGGCTATGACATCCGTACAGTAGATGGATGGGCAAATACATTGGCCAAATTTGAATCAGTCGTTGGCCTAAACCACCTCTATGCGCTACATGTGAATGACTCCATGGCGCCACTTGGTTCAAGAAAGGATCGCCACGCTAACTTAGGAAATGGGGCAATAGGTATGGATGGTTTCAAAGCCATGATGCGCCATCCAAAACTTCACACCATTCCCAAATATTTGGAAACCCCTAATGGTGCAACCATGTGGACAAAAGAAATAGAATTGCTCCGTAGCTATGTAGCTTTTTATTTATAATTTGTTCTTTACAATGTTCAGTTAAACGCAAACAATAATTCAGATACATTAATTAAAAGTCATGAAAAACAATAATTTCTTATTTATTTGGTTGTTGGCATTGAATGCCTGTAGTACTCTAAATATAAAACTTTTTCTTGCTAAACCTCTACTGAAATAATAATACGAAATACTTACAAAAAACAAGTGTATATATATAACATCCAATTAAATATTTTACTGTTTGTAATTTTTTATGTAGATTTGACTACTTTTATGTAGATTTGATTAACAGGTTTTTTATTATACGATGAAGTACAATAGGAAGGCCCTGGTACGAGGTTTTTTCTGTTGGCGCTATAATCTAAATAAACTTGCGCAAATGCTTTTGATAGGTTTAAGTATACTGCTGATCGCTTCTTTTCTAGGGGCTCGGTTACAAGGTTTAAGTTTGAGTATGCTGGGCGGATTGGGTGTAGGGTTGTTTATGGTGGTTTCAAATGCGACACCAGCAGATCCTCCTTTTCAAATCACACTCTGTATTGCTTCAGTAGTGGCTGCAGTAGGTACGATAGAAGCTGCAGGTGGGTTGAGCTACTTGGTGCAACTGGCTGAATCCTGTATCAGAAAACATCCACGTAGCATCCTATATATTAGCCCTATAGTCACTTATGTGATTACTTTTTTTGGAGGGACCAACCACATCGCTTATTCTATTCTTCCTGTTATTGCAGAAGTTTCTAAAGAAATAGGTATTCGTCCGGAGCGTCCTTTATCTCTTTCCGTTATTGCGGCTCTGCATGGTGCACTGGCGAGCCCTATTTCTGCTATAATGGTTATTTTAAGCGGATTTTTAAGTGCGTCTGCCATCAACCTAGTCACCATCTTAAAGGTTATCATACCTTCCACAATGGGTGGGGTACTGATGGCCACATGGGTTACCAGTCTACTCAGTAAAGCAATGCCAGCTTCCTCAATGGTTGGCACAAAGGCAACAGCTCCTTCCCTCCCTCCTACTGTTGTGGCGCGAAGCGCCAACCGTGCAAAGCTTTCAATTGGCTGTTTCTTACTGGGCAGCTTAACAATTGTGTTGCTAGATGCTATACAATCCTTACGCCCTTCTTGGGAGGTAAATGGTGTAAAGGTGCTGTTGCCATCTGCTTATATTATGCCCTTGGTGATGTTATCTACTGCTGCATTTATTATGTTATTGTGCGGGATTTCACCTAAATCTATTACGGAGGGTAAAGCATTTTCTGCTGGCATACAAGGGATGTTAGCCCTTCTAGGGGTTGCTTGGTTAAGCAGTACATTTGTAGAAAATAATAAACCTATATTACTTCATCTTATCTCGAGTTATTTTGGTAAACCCTGGCAGTTTTTTATTATTCTAGTCTTTATGGCTGCTATCATGGGTAGCTCTGCTGCCACGATTAAGGCTGTATTTCCACTAGGTATCGCATTAGGGATTCCTCCTAAGATATTATTGGCCTCTGCTGCAGCGGTAAATGGTGTCTTTATCATTCCCATTTACCCAACAATGCTGGCCGCTATACATTTAGATACTACAGGCAGCACCCGGGTGGGCAAATTCCTTTTTAACCACAGTTTTATGTTACCAGGTTTGGTCTCGCTTGCTGGTGCAATTGGCATTGGATTCTTAATGGTCTATATTGGGGTAGCTGGCTTGTAATCTAACGATATTTATTGGATGTATGATGTCTACAATTGGATGGGGTATGCTGCTTATGGTGCTGATCGCAAGTCTGTACTTAGGTGGGGTTTCCCTTGGCTTACTGAGTGGATTGGTCTTGGGTTTTTTAACTTGTTGGATACAACCTGTTTCCCCTCCTAATAACCTGATGCTCTTACAGGCTACTTGGTTGCTTCTGATGGCTACATTGGAAGCAACTGGGTTTTTTTACCTAATGACAAACAAATGGAAGATTTTTGTAGGGAAGATGAACAACCATTATGGGACTTTAATAGCGCTATTTTGCTATGGATTGGTTTTTTTAACAGGCGATAAAGCATGGTTATATAGATGGGTAGGCGATCCAAATCCCCTACATAAAGGCAAGGCCCAGCTACTTTTTCCCATTGTAGTTGCTGGACATATGGCCTTATTGGCTAGTCCTTTATCGATATCAGGCATACTCCTTATAATAGTGGCAGGCAACAATGGATTACCCATACTAAATTTAGTAGGAATGATTGCCACCCTAGGCATTGGCATAACAGCAACCAGTAGTTGGGTTGCTTACCTTATACCCAATAAATGGCTTAGCAAGCTATATGGATGGTTGAATGGCCTTGCTAAGGACGAGGTTGCAGCACAATCAAAAAATAAAATAGAACTGCTCCTTTTCCTTTTAGTAGTGGCTGAACTACTATTTTTAGGTATAGCGCCTAACCCCAATGGATCCACCCAGTTCAGTAGCATTCAAAAGATTTTTCCAGTTAAATTCCCTATATTTTTTGCTTTAGTAATGCTTTCAACGGCAGCTGTAGCTATGTTAGGGTTTAAGATAAAGCCTGCTAAAATTTTACAAAGCAATCGATTCAAACTAGGCATTCAACAACTATTTATCTTTTTAGGATTAACTTGGTTGGTAGACAGCTTACTAAGCCATGACAAAATGTATTGGATAAAAATGTGGTGGGATGGTAGGATCCACTATGGTTTTTATCTAGCAGCAGTCTTGTATATGCTTTTGATAGATGTTTCTATTATCATTTGGCTTTTTAGTACACCATTGATAGAACGGGATGATCCGATTGCAATACTTGCCCTATGGCTTGTGGCAGTCCATAGCTTAGCGCCTATCAGGTTTTGGATGAGCCATATGATAAAAGGGTATAAAAATAAGCAGATAGAAAGGTAAACAAATAACCGATAGCATCTTATCGTTAGGCTTTAACTTATGGATATAAAAAATTTATTTGGTGCAATGAACGAAGTTCAGGCAAAAATGGAAGGGGTTAAAAAACAGTTGGACCAGCTTACCGTAACCAAAGAAACAGGTGCTGGACTGGTTCAGGTAACGGTGAATGGGAGTAAAAAGGTATGCGCTATTTCAATAGATGAAAAGCTACTTAATAAAACAGATCGGCAAATGGTCCAAGACCTTATAATAGGTGCGGTCAACTTAGCGTTGGAAGAAGTAGACCATAAAATCCAAGCAGTCATACAAGAACATGCAGCCATGCTATAGGCGCAACGAAATACCCCATTTGCCAACTGTTGCGATTGTAGTTTTGAATTACAATGGGTTATCATTGCTAAAAGCATATTTGCCTACGCTGTTGCTGTATAACCATGGCCATAAGATCATAGTAGTAGACAATGGCTCTACAGATGGCTCAGTAGATTACCTACGCAACCATTTTCCAACGGTAACATGTATGGTCCATGGTGGAAATTATGGCGTAGCAAAAGGGTATAATCTGGCCCTAAAGCAGATTAAAGCCACCTACTATGTACTATTGAATAATGACCTCTTGGTTACAGCAAACTGGTTAACAGAGATGTTGACCCTTATGGAGCATGACCCTGCCATTGGGTTTTGTCAACCTAAAATATTGTCGCTTCAAAGACCAGATCAATTTGATTATGCCGGTGGAGCAGGTGGCTTTATAGATGTGTATGGTTATCCTTTTTGTCGAGGAAGGATTTTCAATCATATTGAAAAAGATAGTGGACAATACGATGATACCAGAGCCATTTTTTGGGCCAGTGGTGCATGTCTATTGGTACGGGCCAAAGCTTTCCATACATTAGGGGGCTTTGATGAGCTATTTTTTGCCCACTTTGAGGAAATTGATCTTTGCTGGCGTGCACATATTGCTGGTTGGAAGGTCTATTGCTGTGGTAGCAGTACCGTTTATCATTTAGGGGGGGCTACATTAGCTTATCAGAGTCCACGCAAAACCTACTTCAATTTTAGAAATAGGTTATTGATCTTGGACAAGTATCATCCAGGTCGTTTGATGGATACCATAAGAAATATAGCTTTGAATCTATTGGCGATTTTTAGGATGTGGTATCTGGGAAAGTTCACACATAGCTGGGCCATCGTGCAAGCACAAATGGATTTTTTCAAACTTAAAAAGAAAAGCAACCCAAAATTTTCTTCACCCTACTTGGCTAACATATATAAAAGAAGTATGGTTATTGATTTTTTTACCAAAAAAAAGAAACGGTTTTCTGAAATTACCCCTGATCAGTTTACATAAAGTGGTTGGACAAACCTTTAGCCAATATACCCTGCCAACTGTGCCATACGATTGACTGTTTTTAATCAAATATAGAAGATTGTAAGGCATTTTTAGCTATTTTTAACTTCCATTTATCTTTCTAACTTACCATTATGATACCATTGAACGACTACACTTTTATATACTTTATAGGGATAGGTGGCATAGGCATGAGTGGCTTGGCACGGTTATTGGCCAAGCAAGGGTATCAAGTTTTTGGATATGATCGCCAGCCATCTGCAATGGTATTACAACTTAGAAAGGAAGGTATAACGATTCACTGTGAGGATAGGCCGGCTGCTATTCCTGAAGTTATTTGCCACCACCCCAACCAAACCTTAGTTATTTATACACCGGCTATACCGATGGATAGTCCTATTTTAAACTATTTTAAAGCCACTGGTTATAAACTGCAATCACGTGCAGAAGTCCTTGGACTTATTTCTAGGCCATTTACCACGATAGCAGTGGCTGGTACACATGGTAAAACGACTACTTCAGCTATGATTGCCCATATACTTTACCAAAGCAGTATACCAATGATTGGCTTTGTGGGAGGCATCATGGAGCAATATGATACCAATTTATTACATAACAGTTCATTAGATGGCGTCAAGCTAATGGTAATAGAAGCGGATGAGTTTAACCAATCTTTTCTCCATCTCAAACCCACTTTTACTATTGTTACTGCCGCAGACGCAGATCACCCAGAAACCTATGCTACACCGGCAGCTATGGAAGCTAATTTTATAAAATTTATTCAACACAACCAGAAAAGGCTGCTTATACAAAATAGAGTTGCAGATCAGTTAAAAATATGGGAACATTATACAAAACCTTTTCTAACCTATGGATTAAATAGCGGAGGTATTGTGGCTAGTAAGGTAACTATGAGATCCCATCAAACTGTTTTCGATTACTTAGGATATGGTATCCATATTTCCAATGTAGTTTTGCCTATGTCCGGATGGTATAACATTGAAAATGCATTAGCAGCCATTACAATCTGTTTAGAACTTGGTATAACAGCCGCCCAAATCCATAGCGCTATTGGCTCTTTTCCTGGCATAAAAAGGCGATTTTCGGTTGTTTGCAACCATCCATCCTATCTACTTATAGATGACTATGCCCACCATCCTGTAGAAATTAGTGCTTTGCTTGATTCAGTAAAAAAGATTTATCCCAACAGTACCATAACAGCTATTTTTCAACCCCATCTATTCTCACGTACCAAGGCTTTTTATAAAGCATTTGCTACGAGTTTAAGTTTGGCAGATCAAGTTTTTATATTACCCATCTACCCGGCCAGAGAGGCGCCTATGCCAGGGATAACCGCACAACTTATATTTGACGAACTAACCTGTACAAGAAAAGCTTTAGTAACGATGGATGGCTTACTTACTCAACTAGCTGCTTCCCCTATTAGGGAACATCAAATCATCCTTACCATTGGTGCTGGAGATATAGGCGCATCGGTTTCAGCCATAGCTGCTGCCTTAGAAGGTGCGCTCTGCTTTGCTTTACAAAACGGTTAAATAGTATAAGTCAAGCTTACCCATGCTTGTTCATAGCTGCTATAATGCGCCATGAAACTGTAATCTACACATATTTGCATAGAAGGAACTGGTCTTTAAAAGCATCTTATGGGGGCCATTGGCAATTATTTTACCGCTATTAAATACCAATAGTCGATCCATTGCCGCCAAAACCGATAGTCTATGGGCAATCGCAATAATGGTTTTATCGACCATAATGGTAGAAAGGTTTTGTTGTATTTCATTTTCAGTAATGGCATCCAATGCGGAAGTCGCCTCATCTAAGACTAGAATAGGCGCATTTTTTAATATAGCACGGGCAATAGCAATGCGTTGACGCTGCCCACCTGAAAGGGTTGATCCTCTTTCTCCAACTAAAGTATGGTACCCTTTTGCTAGATGGATAATAAACGCATGACACTTTGCTTTTTTAGCGGCATCCACCACTTCATCATCTGTTGCTTCGCTACGTCCATAACGAATATTTTCTAAAATACTTTGATGAAAAAGGGTAGTATCTTGGGGTATAACAGAAATAGCAGCACGCAGTGATGCTTGGGTAACGGTGGAGATGTCTTGCCCATCAATGGTAATTACACCTTTATCAAGGTCAAAAAACCTGAGTAATAAATGGATAAAAGTAGTTTTTCCACTACCGGATAAACCTACTAATCCTACTTTTTCACCAGACGCTATAGCAATGGTTTGATTCTGGAACATAGGGTTATCTGGCCCATAAGAAAAAGAAACGTTTTGAAATGCAATAGCAGCTGACTGACATTTAAGTACAGAGGCGTTGGGTGCATCTAGTACAGCATGTTCTTTTTGTAATAATTTTAAAGCTTGTTGACAATAGCCAATTTCTTCAAGAAAATCAGGGAATTCTGCTACAGATACCCAAACCAAATTACAAATATTATTACCAGCATAAAAAATGTAGGTGACTTCAGCAATAGAAAGCTTACCGAGTTGCCAATAATGGATCACATAAGCGATCATTCCTATGCCCATAAAGCCTATAGAAAGGCCACTAATGATAAAATGTAGGCGCATGATCAGCCTTAAGGCGTTTTCATGTGCTTGCTTTTCTGCTGCCTGTGGGGCCAATAAATGAATTGTTTCTTGATTTTTAGGTGCAAAAAGTTTTATGCTTAATATATTGGTAAAGCCATCTACTATACTACCAGACAAGCGGCTTACCTTTTCTGCATGTAACGCTACACCATGGCTGCACTTTTTTGAAAAAAATAAGTAAGTGGCGGTATGGAGGATGAGCCAAACCATTAATACGCTACCAAAGGTCGGATGTATATAGGTAAAAGAGATGACACCCGCCAAGGTAGTGCAAAATGTAGGCAAAAATGAAGAAATAACAATCATCATGACTTGACTGATGCCATCGGTTAAGTCATTGATCCGTTTTATCAAATCACCAGAAAAATGGGCTGTAAAAAACTGGTAGGAATGGCCTTGCAAATGGCGTACAATCCATGTACGTATTTTTACCTCAAAATCAGGAATAGTTTTGACTTTCATATAGTCAAATAGACGAAATAAAAGCTCTATTAGTCCAATGATCCCTAACAAAAGGATCAATGGACCAGCCAACTTTATCCAGCTATCTGTTCTATTTTTGTCTAATGCGGTAAGTCGTGTGACAAGTATTTTAAAGGCATAGGGAACGACCAAATTATCGAGTACAAAACAGATTCGAAAACAAGCCATGGCTATGAAATGCCATTTGAATGGCGCTACAAAATGTAGGATAAAGATTTTTAGATTTTTAGTAATGGGATGCATGGATGAAAAAGGGTATGGAGGATGGCATTGGGTATAATGAGATGGGCAACCATGTGCCGGAATAGCAAACTATTGTAACACTGCATGTACAAGACTAAGGGCAAAGAAAAGGACCAATACAACCTTTTATAAAGATAAATTAGCTGGAGAATAGATAAAAAAGTGCTTATAGAAGCACTTTTTCAAACCAGCTGTATAAAAAACTCCCTTCTAAGGCAGATATTTATCCAAAGAGGACTGAATTTGGGTAATAGGGAGATTCCCTACCAGACGATCTACCTGTTTGCCTTGATGAAACAACAACAGAGTAGGTATGGTACTGATAAAATACCTGGCAGGCATTTGACTATTTTCACTGATATTAAGCTTAGCAACCAATGCTTTACCTTTATAGATGGCAGCAATCTCTTCTATGACAGGGGCAAGTTGTAGGCAAGGTGCGCACCAAGGTGCCCAAAAGTCAACTAAAACAAGTTTATGCTGACTGATTACTTTATCAAATTGCTCATCTATAATATCTATTGTATGATGGTCCATAAATTAAAATAGTCTTAATGAAAGGGCATTACCCAGAAGTTATACGCCATTAAAGGAAATTTAAAAAAATCTCTTATCATACACAAACGCTTTCCTTGCTGCTTGCAATGCAGCTGGTATACCTGCGGGATTATTGCCCTTAGCGGTTGCAAAGAAGGGAGTTCCTCCTCCTTTACCGTCAATAAGGGGGGCTATGGATTGCATCATCTGATGGGCATGGTTGTATGGCAGCAATGGATCGGATACCGATAGGACCAGATGGGCTTGTTGTTCAAATCTAGCGGCCAATAGGACAAATATTTGTCCATATTGGGCTTTATAGTGCAAGGCAATCTGTTGCAAAGCATGGGGATGGGGTGGTTGGATGGTTTGAATGAGTAGGTAGCGGTCACCGACTTGTTCCAACTGGTGGGAGAGTTGTTGGATGATTTGTTGAACAGCTTGGGCTTGATGGCCCATCAACTGCTTCTGGAGCTGTTTTTTTTCATGGAGCAACTTAGCTACTGCTTGTAGGAGGTCTTTGGGGTGGTGGAGCAGATTTGCTATTCCGTTTAAAGTAGCGGATTGCTGGGTTACGAAATGGTAGGCATTATGGGCGGTTAGGGCTTCTATTCTGCGTATGCCTGTACCTATAGCGGTTTCATGGATGATCTTAAAAAAGCCAATTTGTCCGGTATGGGCTACATGAGTCCCGCCACAGAGCTCTATGGAGAAAGTGGGATCAAAGGTAATGACGCGTACGGTTGGACCATATTTTTCACGAAATAGGGCTTGTGCGCCCATGGCTTTGGCTGCAGCGAGTGGAAGGCCACGTTGTTCTATACAGGGTATATTGGCTCTGATTTTTTGGTTTACCATGGCTTCAACGGCTTCTATTTGTGTGGTAGACAACTTGGTAGGATGGGCAAAATCAAAGCGCAATAGGTTAGGTGTCACCAAGGAGCCTTTTTGGACAACATGGTCCCCTACTATTTGTTGTAAGGCAGCCTGTAAAAGATGGGTGGCGGTATGGTTGTTGGCGGCTAGGGTACGTTGGATGGGATCTACCTCTGCTACTACAGGTAGCTCCAACTGAGCAGGCAACTGGTCAACGGTATGGAGGATTAAGCCATGTTCTTTTTGTACATCTACCACTGGAATAGACTCTGAACCACATCGGATCACCCCTGTATCGGCTACTTGCCCCCCCCCTGCTGGATAAAAAGGGGTAACGGCCAATACCAATTGATAGGCGGTACCTGCTTTATTGGTAAAGGTACGCCATTGTACAATAGCGGTGGTAACTGCCAATTGATCATAGCCAACAAAAGAGGGGTCATCAGATGGATGGACCACTTGCCAATCGCCTTGGGAGAGCGCGGCATCTTTTTGTGCACGTGCTTTTTGGGCTTGGAGTGCTTGCTGGAAGCCGGCTTCATCTACCATCAGTCCTTTCTCTTTGGCCATCAGTAAAGTTAGATCTAAAGGGAAGCCATAGGTATCGTAGAGTTCAAAAGCTACGCGGCCCTCTATGACCCCTTGGTGGATCTTGCTTGGATCTAGGTGGTTGAAGCGGTGCAACCCCGTTCCTAATGTTTTTAAGAAGGCTGCTTCTTCTGCTTGAATAAGTTGTGCGATATAGCCTTGTTGGTGGGTTA
The DNA here is from genome assembly GCF_000689375.1 of Cardinium endosymbiont cBtQ1 of Bemisia tabaci. GTDB lineage: Bacteria > Bacteroidota > Bacteroidia > Cytophagales > Amoebophilaceae > Cardinium. The sequence goes on from NZ_CBQZ010000001.1 coordinate 545,242, forward strand.
GGTTGGGATAAACGCCTTCCATTTGTGCAGCTAAAACAGCCACCAATTGATGGATAAAAGGTTCTTTTATAGCCAAGTGGCTATAGCCATAGCGAATGGCCCTACGCAAAATACGGCGGATCACATAACCAGCTTTGGCATGTGCAGGGGGTTGGCCATCGGCAATGGCAAAGGCTACTGCACGGAGGTGGTCTGCAATGACCCGCATGGCTACTGCAATGGTGGTACTTTGGTGGTAGCTTTTACCAGCAATCTGTGCTATTCTTTGGATCAATGGGGTAAAAATATCGGTATCGTAGTTGGATGTTTTGCCTTGTAAGACCATAGCCAATCGCTCTAACCCCATACCGGTATCAATGTGTTTATGGGGCAAGTCAACCAATTTTCCGGAAGCTTGCCGGTTGTATTGCATAAATACCAAATTCCAAATCTCTATGACTTGAGGATGGCCTGTATTGACCAATTCGGCAGCGGGTAGCGCCTTACGTTCGCCATCAGAACGGATATCCAAATGGATTTCAGAACAGGGTCCACAGGGGCCTTGTGCCCCCATTTCCCAAAAATTATCTGCTTTGTCAAAGGAAAGAATATGGTCAGCAGGAAGGTATTGGCCCCAAAGGGAATCGGCTTCATGGTCTTTGGGCAGGCCATCTTGGGAGTCTCCTCCAAATATGGTGGCATAGATGCGTTCCTTAGGGAGGTGATAGACGGCTGTTAGGAGTTCCCATGCCCAGGCGATGGCCTCTTCTTTGAAATAATCTCCAAAGGACCAATTGCCCAACATTTCAAAGAGGGTATGGTGGTAGGTATCGACGCCTACTTCTTCAAGGTCATTGTGTTTACCGGAAACGCGTAAACAGGGCTGTACCGTAACCACACGAGGGGTATCAATAGGTTGGTTGCCCAAAAGGATATCCTTAAAGGGATTCATTCCGGCATTGACAAAAAACAAAGAGGGGTCATCTTTGTTGACAATAGGAACTCCAGATTGATGTTGGTGGCTTTTTTGTATAAAAAATTGGAGGAATTTTTCTCTAATGGATTTAGATTGCATGGGTTAAATGGTTTCACTTTCTGCGCCATACGGGTCACTGGTATGGGCTTAAGACTTTTTTTGATCTACAATGGGTAAAAAAACTGCTGGATAAAACAAATATAAAGAGAATATATGAATTATTTTTATGTACTTGGGTGAAGAGGAAGGAGATAGGGGGAACGGGTTATATAACAAATATAAGATTTTATTGTCTCACTTTGGGAGAAAAACCCCGCACTTGCAGTGCGTCGTTTCAACATATTTGGCAATTAAAGGTTCAATTTTATAAAAAAGTAATCTGTTTGTAAAAAATTCTAGTACTTTTACAGATCAACTGATCAAGGATTATGTTGATAGACATGAATAAATAGAAGATCAACTTGGAGACTTTCAAGTCGAAAACTAGCTGTGGCTAAGGCATTCATGCCGTAATCTTAAGCCCTGTATTTGCAATGCAGGGTGAGTTAACTTTTTTAAGCTAAATATAAAAAAATCAGGGAACTAGCTTTTGCTAGTTCCCTGATTGGGAAGATTATATAATATTAACTTATTATTTTTTAGTCTATTTCATTTGATATGATTGCTTGATTTTATTGATTTGATCAATCTCTTCAGCTTTTAATCCATCTATTTGCTTTAAATCATCCTCAGTTATATTTTCTTTTTTGTCTAAAAGAGGAGCAATGCTTGTTAGAAGAATTGACCCAAGTTTATTGGATTGTATTTCATAGACCTTACGAACATTTTCAATATCAAATGTACCACTTTTAACCTTGCTGGCAATATCAGCATACGTTCTATTTGCATTACTATGCTTATTCTTTAATTTGTCATGAACATAGTCCAGACTCGATTTAATAACCCCAGTTACCATCGTAGGACAAGCTTTACCATCTTCTGCAAGTTTAACAACTGCTTTATCTGCTAAACTGTCTGCATGTGATTTAATCATACCCTGAAGGGTACTTTTAGTGACATCTAGGAATTTGTCGGTATAGGTATTGCATCTGTCTATGATTTTTTTAGAAAAAGATATACAAAATCGTTGATTAAAATCTGCATCTGAAGATTCTAATTCGTTCTTCTTATCAGCCAAAACTGAAATTTTTTCAATTTTTGGGATAAGAACGGTGGACAGGTCATCAGATTGATCAGCACTTACGCCAAGCATCTTCAAAATATTAATGCAAACATCTTTTAATGCAGGAGCCTCATCTAACACATTAGAAGCTGGTAAGACTTTAGAGTAAAGGTCTTTTAAGTTAGGGATGACAAAAAGATCTTTTAGATCACCTTGAGCGTCTATATGTTGATACAACATATCTGCAAGCTCAGCCTCAGATTTATCTACCCACTTTTTGAAATTAACATCAATACCTTTCAAAACTATAGTATTGTTTTTATCGCATGTTAATTGCAAGAAGTCGTATGCAGTATTTCCTCTAAACAAAGTAAATAAAAGGGTACCAAATGATATGTCACTGTCTTTTACACCGTTGTGACCAAATTGACCAGCACCCTTATCGAACACCTTGCCTATAGAAGAATCTTCTTCATCGTTGACATATTTTACAAAATGATCCTGCTGGTATCTATTCTCCAAAGTACCATTAAGAAGTGGCGGAACATAAGGAAGCTTACCCTCATTGCCTTGTAGTACCAATAAACTGTTTGGGTCTTCACCTAGGCCAGATCCCCGGGAACCTATAGAGCTTGGATCGGATGACGTATTTACCTTACAAGCCTCGTCCTGTTTCTTATTTTTAATGCAGACAGAAAACTGTTTACTTAAAATCGTTGGGATTCCATAAGATTTTCCAATTGCGGCACTACTTCCTCTTAGTTTTCCTTTTTTATCAAGATCAGTCAAAAATCTAGCTAACTGACTTCCATCTAATAATTTCGCACTAGATGCGTCACTAAATTTAGTGCTAGCCTTAAATTTAGTTAACCCTTGTTGCAAAGTTAGCGATAAAGGATCAAGAGCCTTTTCTTTTAATTCTTTAAGTCCAGCATCCCCCTCACCTTGATCAATTTTTTCCCACATCTGGCTAGCAATATTGGCAAGGTTGTTACGAACAAGAGGAATCTCATTTATAGCCAATGCAAAGGCACGAGGTCGCTCCCTAATATAATTGTCAGGAACAGAGGCCAAAGCAGCTATATTTTCTCTCAAATCTATTGGATAGGCACTAGCGTTTTTAACAAAACTACCAGTTAATCTCTTAACCAACTCTAAAATATTTGTTTTGCTATAGTCATTATCAGATAAGGATAAAACATGTGGCTGATTAGGGGATTGACTTTGCTTAGCAAGAGGCAAATAATCTAAGCCTAAAGCACGAAAAAATATTTTTATAATTTCTTTATTTGCTGCTATGAAACCCGGATTACTCGTTGTTTTCATACCACTACCTTTAGCGCCCTCTCCCTCAGCACCTTGCTCCGTATTCTTTGTTGTATCTTCTCCAGCTTTTTCATTTTTATCTTTGTTACAATTGCTGCCCAATAATACACCAGCTAATAACAAACTAGACAAAGACGGAATTTTATTTCCAATTTTTTTATAAACCATTTTAACTTAATTTGATTGTTAATTATTTAATTTAACTAAATATGTTAAACACGTAATAGTACGTTACTGCAACAGGCCTCTGTACAATTATAATATATAATCATATATTATCCAAACAGGGTAGATGAACTAAGGCTGATCTGTAGCATATATAGCATTACACCAAAACCGTTCAAAAAAATATTTGCTATAGCAATTATAATATAAAAAATAATACCATGCAACTATTTGTTACATTTTTTGTTTTAAATAATGGGCGGTATGGTTGTCGTTTTGCTGGATCAATGCTTCGGGGCTACCGGTAAATACCACTTTACCGCCTTGCTGGCCTCCATCGGGGCCTAGGTCAATAAGCCAATCGGCGCTTTTGATGACATCGATATGGTGTTCAATGACAACTGCAGTATGGCCTTGGGCGATTAAGGCTTGAATCGCTTCCAATAATTGGGCTACGTCGTGCATATGGAGGCCAGTGGTGGGCTCGTCAAATATAAACAATAGGGGCTGATCGGTTAATTCTTTTTCTAGATAATAGGCCAATTTAAGCCGCTGCGCTTCTCCTCCACTTAGGGAACTAGAAGATTGCCCCAATTGGATATACCCCAACCCTACTTTTTGTAAAGCTTTTAATTTATGTGCAATTAGGGGTTGATCGGCAAAAAAAAGCAATGCTTCGTCTACGGTCATGGTGAGTACTTGGACAATGGTTTGGCCAGAATAGGTCACTTCAGCTATTTCAGCTTTAAATCGACTGCCTTTGCAACGGCCACAGGGTAGGTAAATGTCTGCCATAAATTGCATGTCTATCTTTTCCTGGCCTTCCCCTCGACAGTCGGGACATTGCCCTTTTTCGGAGTTAAAAGAAAAATGGCCGGATTGATAGTGGCGGGAACGGGCGGTGGTGGTTTGGGCAAAAAGGTCTCGAATGGGGTCATAGAGGCCTAAATAGGTGGCGGGGTTGGAACGGGAGGATTTGCCCAATGGATTTTGGTGGACCAACTCTACGCCGTGAATGGCGGCTAGATCGCCTGCTAATAGGGTGGATGGAAGGGCGGACTGCACCAAAAAGGCTGGGGGCTTGGTGAGGTGTTGCACCAAAGCAGGATAAAGGACTTCTTTGATTAGGGTGGATTTACCTGACCCACTGACGCCTGTGACGACGGTTAATACTGCTAGGGGAATGGTGACACTTACCTGCTGTAGGTTATGTAAGGTGGCGTTTTGGATATGTAGCGCATGGTGCCAGGTGCGTCTGCGACTGGGCAATGGAATGGCAGCGGTGCCATTGAGGTATTGTGCGGTATGGGTGGTGGCTTGCTGCAAGGCTGGAAAGGAACCTTGAAAAACCAATCTGCCTCCAGCGGAACCTGCTTGAGGGCCTATCTCAATAAGGGTATCAGCGGCACGCATGACCAATTCTTCATGCTCTACGACTACAACGGTGTTGCCTTGATTTTTTAAATTTAAGAGCAATGCGACCAACTGATCGGTATCGCGGGGATGGAGGCCAATGGTGGGTTCATCTAGAATGTAAATGGTGCCAAAAAGGGGACTGCCTAATGCAGTGGCCAATTTAATGCGTTGATGTTCTCCGCCAGATAGGGTGGCAATGGGTCTACTGAGGGTTAAATAGGTTAAGCCAACTTGGGCCATATAATGGAGCCTGTTTTTGATTTCTACTACGATTCTTTCGGCAATGGCTGCTTGGTGTGGGGTAAGGGATAATCGATCAAAAAAAGGGATTAAGTCGTGAATGGGCATCAATAATAGATCGACCATGGAATGGTTATCGATTTTAACATAATGGGCATCTGGGCGTAGACGGCTGCCTCGGCAGGCTAAACAGGTGGTTTTGCCGCGGTAACGGGATAGCAAAACGCGGTATTGTATTTTATCGGTTTGGGTCGCGCAAAAGTCAAAAAATCGATCAATACCTATAAAATCGCCCTGTCCTTGCCATAGCAGTTTTTGTTGGTCTGGGGTCAAGCGGCTATAAGGGAGGTCAATGGGAAAATGAAGGGCTTCATGGGTGGCCAAAAGGGGGGCCAACCACTTACGCATAATGGGGCCACTCCAGGGGGAAATGGCTCCTTCTACTACGGAAAGAGCTGGGTTGGGTACCACTTTAGAGGGGTCTATGCCGATCAACTGCCCGAGGCCTGAACAGCTTTTACAAGCGCCATGGGGGGTGTTAAAACTAAAAAAGGAAAGGGTAGGTAGGGTAAAAGTGATGCCGTCTAATTCAAATCGATCTGAAAAAGATTTTTGCGCCCCTCCCATGAGCGCTACTACCAGATGGCCCATGCCTTCAAAAAAGGCGGTTTGAACAGAATCTGCTATTCTATAGGAATAGGTCTGATCGGTTTTGGTGACGATCAGACGGTCTACCAGGCCATAAATGGGTTGGTCTAAGGAGAGAAAAGTATTGCCTGCCAATAGCTCTTCTATCCAAAAAAGGGCATTCCCTTGCACGACTCTGGTAAATCCTTTCCCTTGTTCGACTTTTAACTTTTGGACTAAGGTAACTTGGTCGGCTACTACTATGGGATAGAGGATCCATACTTTGGTACCATCTGGCTGTTGTTGAATGTAGTCTACTACATTGGAAACGTTATCTTTTTTGACTGGTTCTCCACTGATGGGAGAATAGGTTGTGCCGATACGGCCATAGAGTAAGCTAAGGTAATCACAAAGCTCTGTAAGGGTACCTACGGTAGAACGGGGATTTTTATTGGCCACATTTTGACGAATGGCAATAGCTGGAGAAAGGCCTTGAATGGCATCCACTGGAGGCTTTTCCATTTTACCTAGAAACTGGCGGGCATAGGCGCTGACGCTCTCTATGTACATACGCTGGGCTTCTACAAAAAGGGTATCTAAGACCAAAGAGGATTTACCAGAACCAGATAATCCTGTAACGACTACGAGCTGGTTGCGTGGAATGGCTACATTTACTTTTTTGAGGTTATGTATGCTAGCGCCCTTTATAATAATAAAATCTTTGGGACTAAGCTGATCTAAGTCTAATGAATGGCAGTGCATAAATGGTATATGGTATGGAATAGCCTCTAATCATAGAGGGAAACGATGGGGTGATGGCTATGGATAGGTCCCATTATATCTTTATTGGGGAAATAGCTGTAAAGCTACTTTTTTAGCGCATCTCTTATTTCCCTCAAAAGCTTTTCGGTAGTGTCTACATTAGCAGTTTCCTCCGACTCTTTAAGGCCATAAAGCAGTTTTGCTAAGATAAAAACGACCAAACTAATGACGAAAAAGTTAAGCACCGCTGCGGCAAAATGGCCAATCTTAATACCGGGACCAATGACTATGGAGGACCAATGTTGATCGGATTTGGCCAATAGTGGGTGGACCATAGGCATAAAAAGATCTTCTACTACTGCAGTAACCATCTTACCAAATGCACCGCCCATAATAACTCCTACCGAGAGGTCTATTACATTGCCTTTGAAGGCAAATTTTTTAAATTCTTCTATAAAAGACATAATTAGATTGGATAGATCATTGGATGATACCAAAAGCTACTTTAAATATAATGGTATGGCCGGATAGATACAATAGTATGGTCTTGCTAGTCAATGGATAGGGGCTATTCTGTTTTATGGCTATGGCGTTGCTTTATTGTTATAAAACGTTATAAGCTCCATGAGTACGTTGGCTGCTTCATCTACTGCTATTTTATCAGCAGTGGGATCAATTTTTAATTCTATCCATGGCTTATAGGCCTGCTCGAACTTTTCCATATCCTCAAAATCCAACCACAAAATATTGGTAAGTATATGGGCAGGTCCTTCTATGATAACCATTTCTTCTATGGCATGTCTAAATACAGATTGCTGAAACCTAGCTGGCCAGGCAGGAAAAACCATGGTCATGGTAAATGAATAAGGGTCTTCTTCCGTAGTTAATGTATCTGCATTCCTAAGCAAAATATGTTCTATTAAGTGAAATCCTTCACATGCTTCATTCAAGGATCTAAACAATGCTAAGCTTTGTTGTACCATCGCTTCTGCTTGCTCAACCTCCATAATGGGCTTGGCACCGGTGATGAGCTCAATGGTTTGCGTTTTTGCTTTGTCTACATAAAGTAGAATGGTATAGACCCCATTGGCTTTTCTAACCATGTTGTAATATTTTTCATCAATGGCATAGGACATGACTAAGGATTGTATGTTTTCATATTTCCCTCTAAACATCAACATCTCATCGTTTTCTTTCTGCGAATGGTTGCCCAAGAAAAGATCTAAAGTATGCTGCATAGCCCTTTTTTCTAAGTACATATGCTGCTTAACCACTTGATGAAAAAGACGTTTTTCTAAACTTTTAATGCCTAAATTGCGGTAGATGCGTCGCTTAAAACCAGATGGTATATAATCAACCCAGCTGTTGACGGCATTGGCTGTTATATGGGCAGCTCGGTTTCTGTCTCTACTGATGGCAATGTAATCTTTTAGAAAAAGTGCTTTATGGGCATTCAACGCATCCAATTGTTTTGCTTCATTTTTAGGATAGTGGGAAAGTGAGTAGAGGGTAAAGCGTTCTGCAAAATAAGCCAATAAATGGTCTAACATCCTTGATCGCTTGTCTACGCTTCGAATATCGCTTTCTAATGTACTATTTATGTAGGCACAATAGGCTCTTTCATCAGCTTCTATTTGATCTTCAACAGAGGGAGATGCTACTGTATCTTTTATATCTAGATACTTTCTTTGTACTACAAAATCAAGGTCATTACCTGGATCAGTTGCTTTAGTAGGCTGTTTGATAATGGTGTGCATACGAGGCACCTCCAAGGGTAATCTGCTATTGGGCTTATTATAATGCTCGCTATAGATGGCCATAGTGTGCTTGACATTGGACAACTGAACCAAATAATTGGCAAAAAGTTGGTCAAAAAACATCAAAAAACCTTTTAATTGTTTTGCTTTAGCTTGGTTTTCAATTGTTTCAGATGGACTACACCCTTCGTGGCCTACATTATAGAGTAAGGGAAAATCTTGCTGTATGGAAACATGGTCTTCTAAATACCTATAGTTTCCTTCTAGCACAAAAACGTCCTCTTCTTGTACATAGACTTTCGTTAAAGTACCTCTTCCTTTCATATTCTCAAGTATATCAATGACTTTTCCCCAATTCGTTGTCAAGGGTAGGCCATTATAATGGAGGATAATTTCACTGTGTGGAAGGTCAAGTACTAAAGATCGATCTAGTAAGATGGGTATGGTAATGCTGCCTGTTCTTCCATCTTTTTCATGAATAAAAAGCTCAAAGTTTAATACGTTTTTAATATTAACTATTTTAGTGGCTTGTTCTAAGAGTTCAACTGCATAAATTATAGACCTACTTTTCAGGTAAATTAACTCTTCTTGATCTATAAAACCTTGGTTGAGCAATGGCCCTGTAAAGATTTGATCTATGGTTCTGCCTTTATCTAGCAATTGGCTGATGCTGTAAAAAGGAACACAGGGGGACAAAAATTCTTGAAAAGCAAATAATATTTGGGCAATCATTGTTTCGCCCTCTTCATACCCCAAGCAATGGGCTACTTCAAAGGTTGCTTTAACGCTAATAGGCAGTGTTTCCATCGCCTGAATAAGAAAGAAATCTTCACATAGATTTCTTTGGGGATATAATCTTTGCTGAATGACCTGCAACACTTCTTGTTCTTGTGGGGTGTGACGAATGCGTTCTTCAACATTTACAAAAATCTTATACCCCCCTTTGATTTCTTTTGGTCCATCACTTAAAAAGATGTCTGCATTTTTTACGCCTGGCACATCTAGCACAATTTTTAAAAAGTCCCACTGGGTAAGTGGATTACAAGGAAGTATTTCTTCAGCTTTGTAAAATGGTTGTTCATGGGTATGGGCTACTGTATCAGGATCTTTGGCCCATATGTCTTCTATATAGAAGTTGGTCCTATATTGTAGATCCATAATGGCAAAGGACAATACTTCTAAAATGGTGATCCCAGGGTCATGGTCTCCATAGTCTGTCCATTTCTTCCCTGCTAACTGTTGTATATAGGCAATGCCTTGCTCCTTTAAAAAAGGATAATCAATGTCTTCTGGACTATTTTCCATAGTACGTCTATAAATAATGCTGATTTTAAAATTGTAGTGAATAAAGTAGCGCTAGCAGAACAACTATATAAAGGCTGCTTGTTGGGCAAGATATTATCTATTAAATACAGGATGATAGCCATATTGGATGGTTGCTTCTATATTTAAGTGCTTAACTTTATAGTTTACCTGAATATCAATTGTTCCTTCCTCTTCATTGGAGCTGGTCAATTTAATATCAAGGACCTCTACCCTGGGTTCATGTTCTGTAATGGTTTGCTTGATATTGTTTACCATAAAGGTTTCCAAGTTGAGGTTCAATTGTTGAAAAGCAAGTGGGGTCAGGTCACAACCATATTTATGTTCCACTATGCGCTCACCTACCCTAGTCCGCATTAAGATGATTAAACTCTCTTTGATATCATGTAGCCCGTTTACCATTTCTACGGTACTGCTATGATGGTTAAAACAAGGTGGGAACTTCCACCCTATCCCCAAAAAATTATGCTCATTTTCCATACATTCCTTTTTTATCGATTGGTATATTTTATCCACCAATTATTACAGTAGGGCATCCTTTTAATATGGTTCCACCCATACCTGTTGTATCGCCTAAGCGTGCAGCAGGTTTACTACCTATTAAAACCGTTAAAGAGCCCCTCACAATGGTATCGGGATGGGGCGGTGGACCATTACAAAGCAGGGTATCTCCCATTCTTGCTGCAGGGAGTTTGCCTATTAAAACCGTTGGACAACCCAATACAACCATTCCTCCAGTGACATGGGGAACAGGGGGAACGCCTGGTGTGACCATAGGACATATATGCTTATTTAATAATACAGCTGCAGGTGGCATAGTGTGCTAATTAGTGTAATATGTAAAAAATCTACAAAATAATTTTATCAATTGATCAGTACAGTTGTACCTTTTATAATGGTGGCCATACCAGATTTTACTTCGGTACTGGCATTGCCACTTAGGGTAGCTTTCATGGAAGCTTGTGCATTGATGTTCATGCTCTTCAGGTTTACATTTTGCATGCCGCTTAGAACGATGTCTTTTCCGGCTTGTATGGTGATACTGCCCCTTCCATTTAAATGAATATCTTTACTGCTGGTTAGGTTGATCCCCGTATTGCTTAAAACAACTTTATTGCCATTTTGGTCTACTATTTCAATACTTTTTTGCTTATCTGATAGCTGAATAAGCCCTTTTTTAGCTGTTTTAATGATGATTTCAGGACCTTCTTTATCATCATGAAAAGTAAATTCTAATTTTTCTCTAGAAACAAAAGATTTAAAAGTATTTTTAGGATCAACGGTTTTAGGTGATGGGTGTTTGTTGCTATGAAGGGAACCTAAAATAATAGGGAATCGAATATCGTCATTTACGAAACCTACTACTACCTCATCCTCCAATTCTGGAATAAAAAAAGCACCTGATGCTTGGGTGGCATAAAACGAGGCCAAACGACACCAAATGCCCTCTTTGGGTTTGTCTTGTACCAACGGTAGATGTACTAAAATCCGATCATGTTTTTGAGGATCTTGTGTAATTTGTTTGACTACACCCAATTGTAGACCATGCATAGGGGGCATCATGCCCGCTGCTGGCAGTGGACCAATGTCATGGTATTTGTGCATGTAGCGCTGTGCATCTAGCCCTAAGGTCAATGTGGTTTGCCAATTTCCATTGGATATAATATGCTGGATACCGGATATATAGCCATCTCCTGCAAAGTGGGTTGCCCCTTTTTCAATGGTGATCATTCGATCATGACGCAATGCACCATTACCTGAAACGGTAAGGTTGCCTTTTATTTTAGCTATTCTACTTCGGCTGAGCAAACCCGTTGCCAACGTTTTGATCTCTAAAGGATCTAATATACCACTATGGGATATCGCAACGCTACCTGTTTGGGTAGCAGCGGTTAATTTTTTATAGGAGATACTACCCATAGACTGTTCGCCTGGATCAGTTGCTTTTTCAGAAACTTTACTGTGCTTGGTACTGTCCCAAGCGTGGGCCGTAGCAGCTGACCATGGATCTTTTGCGTCTATTTCTGCATCAAAATCAATAAAATCAACGCCATAGGTATAGGTAAAGGCACCTTTACCAGTTGCTTTTGGTTTTTTGATGGAAACTACGCCATCATTTACCACAACAACTTGTCCATTGGCTTCGGCGCGAATATTTAAAAAGTCCCAATCGGATATTTCGTGTTGTGAAATATTTTCATGTACAATAGGAGTGGCTTCGATCTTATGGCTTAAGCCGCTATATCCATTCAAGATCTTTTTAAAAAGGTCGCTATCTTTTATTTTTACAAAATGCATTGTCTTGGGTGCAAGGGTAGCCTTATAGGCAACATCTCTACAGGTTACGGTCAATGTAGATAATCCGGTTGACCTAGATTGGATGGCCAATTTAGCTACTACACCTTCAAATAGTTGGGCTAACCCATCGTCATAACCAGCTTGTATAACAACAGTGGCACCAATGGTAAAAGTTTTATCATTGGCTATAGAAAAAGTTTGCGATTGAATGCTACCATCATGCAAAACTATTTTTGCATAAGGAATTTTATTGATCCTTTTATCCACTATTATGGATTGTATAGGGTAGCTTGTATCTAGGGTTTTACTGCCTATTTTTATAGCGTACTTAATAAAATCACCTGATATAGAAGCCATAGAGATAAAAAAATAAAGCAAAAAAAAGATGGTTGTGCAAGCGGCCTATGTAGGTAAAAATATATGCTTAGCACAGTAAGTTATTAGGTACCAACTACTCCCCTAACCTTTTATAGGTTAATTTGCTTACCAATCAGAGGAGTAAGCTCAAATAGTAGAACAAATAGCCGCTATTGGATGCATCCATTTAATATGAACCTTTTAATCATGCATAAGTAATAAAGTAAATAACGGGAGCATTTCCAAAAAAATAGACTATAAAGATGATTTTGACATTAAGGACCAGCAGGAGCGAATGAACAGAAAATTACGGTTTCGACTTAAGCCACGGATTTATTATCTAGGGCTGAATAAGTTTCCATATTTTGAAACTAGATGCGTCTACTTGTCTGAAAAAACAGCGTTTGTTGAGATAAAGAAAACAATCGATAAAGGAATCAATTATTTGTATAATGAGACCGTTGCAATAGATAGTTATTGTAATTTTTGATAAGTTTCTAGTGTTATTTTTTGTGGTTTTTATGGTTAAGGATGCATAAAAATCATTATTTATTGATTTTCAAGTTAATATTTGTATATTTTAGATATACCATCCCCCTAAAAACCCTTTAAAATGATATTTGGAGCTCTATATAAATTATAGGCTATAGATTCCATAACATGTTGCTTATGGGTTTTATCAAGGCCTATATAACGAGCTCCTGCACTACGGAACCAACGCTTAATACTACCAAATACCCGCTCTACTTTATAGCGCGTCTTGGATACCAATTTATTGAAACGTTTAGCAGTAGGTGATAAGGGATGGTTTTTAGTAGCTTTCTTTTGAATAGCTGATTTTAAGCTTTTTTTCTTTAATAAAGTTTCGTTAGGTAACCCGATATAGCCTTTATCTCCATAGAGCCTGCTGCCTGCTTTTAAGGATACTTTATCCAATAATATGGGTAAATGGGCACCATCATGATTAGATGCCTTTGTGGTACTGACTGCCAGCACTAAACCTTCTTTACTTTCTACAAGGACATGGCGTTTATAGCCATAGTAAAGATCATGACCTTTTTTGGTCCAACTAGCTTCTTGATCGGTTCTGTCGCATGTGTGTAAAGAAAGCCTTAAATTTAGATTTTTAGTTTAAAACTTTAGTTTAGATGTTTAGTATTACGCCTCGATTATTGCCATATTTTAAAGGATTTTGTTCATCCCCGGAGTTAATTCTTTTATTTGTGTACATGAAATGTCGTTTTTCGTTAAGCTATAGAGATCTGGAAGAGATGATGCATATCAGAGGCGCAAAGATTGATCATTCCACTTTACAAAGATGGGTTATTAAGTTTGTTCCCCTCATAGATCAAGAAGTAAGAAGACGAAAACGCCCAGTTAGTAGTAGTTGGAGAATGGATGAAACTTACGTAAAGATGAATGGTAAGTGGATCTATTTATATAGAGCAGTAGATCGTTATGGAGATACAGTTGACTTTTTTCTAAGTGAAAGTAGAGACAAGTCTGCAGCTCTTTATTTTTTTCGTTAAGGCTATCAGCTGTAATAATATTCCTTCTAAAGTGGTAGTTGATAAAAGCGGTAGTAATAAGGCTGCGCTTAGATGTACTTTAAATACAGAACTAGATCAAGATCATAAAATTCCAATATTACAAAACAAATACCTGAATAATAGAGTCGAGCAAGACCACAGGTTTATCAAAAAACGGATAAAGACTATGCTAGGGTTTAAGAATTTCCATGCTGCTGCCATTACTATAAAAGGGATAGAAAATATTAGAATCATTCAAAAAGGACAATTAATCGGAACTAAAAAACAGAATTCTACTTTTGAAAACTTTTCCAAGATTATGGCCGCATAATATCCAATTTTTAAGACAAACCGGAGAACTAGGAAAAATTCAATGTAGATGCGACAGATCCGTAAATTGTACCTTGCAACCAAACTCATAAGGATGTTTAGACTTACCTTTACTTACACAGTAGACGGATGGTTCATGGATGCTATAAATTTTATCTTTACTTTTTTTTGATTGGTTTATAGGTTTTTTACTTATAGATAGTAGATTGGTAAATTGATTCCGTATTAGATCATCAGAGGATTGTATAGAACATTCTACATCTCTGACTACTCTACCAAGATAGGTTTTTAATGTTTTAATGCCTTTAGATAAACGTTTATACTGTTTAGCATGAGCATAGCAATCAACTTTACGTTTGATAGATAGACCTAAACGCTGATAAGTTTGACGCAGTTTAATACCTGTTTTCTTGGCTATACTGACCAATTTTTCTCTGGATTTATTAAGCAAAGAAGAGTCAGTTGGGTAACGGATATTTTTCTCCATTACAGTAGTATCAGCTATAACTTTTTCAAGTTCTTTTCGGGTCACTACTTTTTTTTTAGCGCTAAGTCTATAGTCATAGATAAAATCTTATTGAGACCTTCTTGACCTAATCTATGGCGCCAACGGGTCAATGAACTGGGGTTACAAGGCATCTGTCGCGTTTGTAAAATATGTCAAAAGATTTTCAAAATATATTTTTTATATTAATTTTTAATGGAAATCTATATAATTGATTTTCAGTATAAAAAGTAATATTTTTCAGAAAATAATTTAGGGTGAAAAATAAAGTTTTTAACCTAAATCTTAACAGATGCGACAAATGCGACAGAACCTTCCCATAATCATCTAGATCACAATATATAATTTCAGGTAATAGTCCGTGTATTATATTTTTTGTATATCCTCCTAATCTTTCAATATTATTAACTTCTTTTAATACTTCAGGAGAAAAAAATATCTTTCTATTATCATACGAATACATATATTCTTTTTTGTTTGCATATTTTACTTCAAATGATATCTCACTTTTAGTATTTGGAACATATGAAGAAGATGATTTATAATTAGAATATACTTTCATTTTAGATCCAGATTGTTGTAATAAGTCAATACTAACTATATGATGTATAAACGTTCCAAACTTCATACGAATACGTGATTCAATAATATCAATAGGACGTTTTCCATATATGTTTTGTTCCTCAAAATTATTTTTGATTATATCAAAATATGGTATTAATGATTCTACTATAGCTTTTCTATTCTGAAGATACTTTACATTAAAACGTTGAAAATCATAAGCCATATGATGTGTAATTGTATTACCTAATCCATTTTTATGATTCAAATTATCCTTTAGAAATTGTGTTTCAGATGTACGTTCAAATTTATGACGGTTATCTAATAATAATTTAAATTTACGTGGTGAATGTAACGAAAACTCTATGGGAATGTTTTTATATTTATCCTCTTTACAAATTAAATAGGGAATATAAATTTCCAACCAATAAAAAATTTGATCTATTATAGAATTTTTATCTTTACTCAGCTCGTATTTTAGTTTCGTAGGTGCTGCAAAAAACGGTTCTGTCGCATTTGTCGCATCTGTTAAGATTTAGGTTAAAAACTTTATTTTTCACCCTAAATTATTTTCTGAAAAATATTACTTTTTATACTGAAAATCAATTATATAGATTTCCATTAAAAATTAATATAAAAAATATATTTTGAAAATCTTTTGACATATTTTACAAACGCGACAGAACCAGGTTTTGTGGTATATCGATGGATAATTCAGTTCCAGATCATAGTGTATTAAGCAGATTTAGGACTGCTCTTACGGAAAAGAAGGCTTTAGATAGGTTATTAACAATAATTAATAATCAGTTATCGAGTCATGTTGGGATCTGTCGCATCTACATTGAATTTTTCCTAGTTCTCCGGTTTGTCTTAAAAATTGGATATTATGCGGCCATAATCTTGGAAAAGTTTTCAAAAGTAGAATTCTGTTTTTTAGTTCCGATTAATTGTCCTTTTTGAATGATTCTAATATTTTCTATCCCTTTTATAGTAATGGCAGCAGCATGGAAATTCTTAAACCCTAGCATAGTCTTTATCCGTTTTTTGATAAACCTGTGGTCTTGCTCGACTCTATTATTCAGGTATTTGTTTTGAAATATTGGAATTTTATGATCTTGATCTAGTTCTGTATTTAAAGCATCAAGCGCAGCCTTATTACTACCGCTTTTATCAACTACCACTTTAGAAGGAATATTATTACAGCTGATAGCCTTACGAAAAAAATAAAGAGCTGCAGACTTGTCTCTACTTTCACTTAGAAAAAAGTCAACTGTATCTCCATAACGATCTACTGCTCTATATAAATAGATCCACTTACCATTCATCTTTACGTAAGTTTCATCCATTCTCCAACTACTACTAACTGGGCGTTTTCGTCTTCTTACTTCTTGATCTATGAG
Organism: Cardinium endosymbiont cBtQ1 of Bemisia tabaci; assembly: GCF_000689375.1. Lineage (GTDB taxonomy): Bacteria > Bacteroidota > Bacteroidia > Cytophagales > Amoebophilaceae > Cardinium. The sequence goes on from NZ_CBQZ010000001.1 coordinate 561,955, forward strand.
GGGAACAAACTTAATAACCCATCTTTGTAAAGTGGAATGATCAATCTTTGCGCCTCTGATATGCATCATCTCTTCCAGATCTCTATAGCTTAACGAAAAACGACATTTCATGTACACAAATAAAAGAATTAACTCCGGGGATGAACAAAATCCTTTAAAATATGGCAATAATCGAGGCGTAATACTAAACATCTAAACTAAAGTTTTAAACTAAAAATCTAAATTTAAGGCTTTCTTTACACACATGCGACAGAACCGTTTTTACTGTCCAATCCAGAGTTCAGGTTTATAGTTTGATAAGAGGCTACAAAACAAAGCCTAACTTATACCTGCTCTAGCTCATTAGGGAACATTGCTTGGTCATCATCTGATTCTGGGCGTGATACTTGAGGTGTTGGCGTATCTTCGGTAGGTATATTTTTTACTTCCTTGACAAAGCGTTTGCCTATTAAACGCTCTAAATCTGACTTAAATATAGTTTCTCTTACCAATAAAGCCTCAGCCAAAAGCGTCAATTGATCCATCTTTTCTTTGAGCAACGTTTTCACCCGTTCATATGCACTATCTACAATCACTTTTACCTCCTCATCTATGGTATAAGCTGTTTTTTCTGAGTAAGGCTTTGTAAAAGTATAATCTAATTGCTTGGAGTTTTGAAAAGAGAGGTGACCTACTTTAGGGTTCATTCCATAAACTGTAACCATGCTATAGGCCAATTTACTAGTACGTTCCAAATCATTTACCGCACCTGTTGAAATTTTTCCAAAAATAAGCTCCTCAGCTGCTCTTCCTCCCAGCGCCATAGCCAATTCATCTAATAATTGATCCTCTTGATAGATAAATTGCTCTTTCGGCAAATACTGCGCATAGCCCAATGCCGCTATACCACGTGGTACAATACTTACTTTGACCAGTGGATGTGCATGTTCTAAAAACCATCCAGCAATGGCATGACCGGCTTCGTGGTAGGCTACTATTTTTTTTTCTTCTGGAGAAATGAGCTTGTTTTTTTTCTCTAACCCACCAATAATTCGATCTATAGCTGCATGAAAGTCGGTTATTGTTACAAATTTCCTACTTTTTCTAGCCGCTATTAAAGCTGCCTCATTACACATGTTAGAGAGATCCGCTCCGGAGAATCCAGGCGTTTGTTCGGCAAGCTGTTTAATCCGTATATGCCTTTCCAGCTTTAGTCTTTTGCTATGGCATCGTATAATCGCCTCCCTATCTAGTATATCTGGGTTTTCTATACTGACCTGCCGATCAAATCTTCCTGGGCGCAGCAGTGCAGGATCTAATACTTCTGGTCTATTCGTAGCAGCTATTACAATTACCCCAGAATTGGTTGATACCCCATCCATTTCTACTAAGAGCGAGTTCAAAGTATTTTCACGTTCATCATTCACTCCTGGCATATTTGCTTTGCCCCGTGTCCTACCTACTGCATCAATTTCATCGATAAAAATAATACATGGTGCTTTTTCTTTTGCTTTTTTAAATAGATCACGGACACGTGCTGCACCTATACCCACAAACATTTCGACAAAATCTGATCCAGAAAGACAAATAACAGGCACACCAGCTTCACCAGCTACCGCTTTGGCCAGTAAGGTTTTACCCGTTCCTGGAGGACCTACCAGCAATACACCTTTGGGGATTTTTCCACCAAGCAGCGTAAATTTATCAGGCGTTTTTAAAAAGTCTACTACTTCTTTTACCTCTTCTTTCGCCTCTTTCATGCCAGCTACATCTTGGAAAGTAACTTTTAACTGATTGTTTTTATCAAAGATTGTAGCTTTTAATGTATTCATATTAAAAAGCTGTGTACCAGGACCTGTCATACCACTGCCTGGCTTACGAATAAAAAACCAGTAAATAACAAATAGGGTCAATAAAAAGGACCAGTTGATAAAACTAGTAGGCTCTGAACGTTCTTGGCAACTGTAACCTATTCTAGCTTCAGGATCTATTTTTGCTTCTATCGCTCCAAATTTTTTATCAAAAATATCAAAATTTGGTATTCGAAAAGTGTAGATCAATCGCTTGCTGTTTTTCCAAGCAGGACGCCCTGCTAATTCTTGTTGATAACGCGGCTTACGCAATGCGTCTTCTTTGAGTACCACTTCCACTAGATACTGATTGGTGATTAAAGTAACAGATTTAACTTCTTGATTCAGCATCATTTCTTCAAAACGTTTCTCAGAAATGGACATTACACTTTTTTCTTTATTATAATAGAAAAGCAACGCCAGTATTGCCAATATGGCCAATATAAAAATGGACTGTGGGACGTTGTGTTGTACAAATTTTTTTTCTCTTTGTTTCATAATCTGATTTAAATTGAACCACTATTTTTTCTGAATGAAAATAAAAATTTAAAAAAGCATTGAAATACAGCAAAACAGTTTGTAATAATCGTTATAGTTAAAAGGAATAAATTGCGCACGAGCTTAAAACAATAAGTCGATCTACAACGAAAATGATACAACTTTTTATTTTGTGGCTTCTATATACCTATCCTCAACCACTTTCCAGTGAACCATTTTCCAAAAAGCCTTTATATAGGTTGAACGTCTGTTTTGATAACTTAGGTAGTAGGCATGTTCCCATAGATCTAGTCCTAAAATAGGGACACCTTGTTCTTGAATAGGAAGGGTATTCATAAGTGGATTATCTTGCTTATCAGTTGTAGAAATAAATAAACTGCCATCTTTCTTGGCTACCGTTAACCAGGTCCATCCAGCACCAAAGTGGGTAGCAGATACTGTTGAAAAGGTTTCTTGGAATTTTTCGAAGCTGCCAAATGATTTTTTTAACCTGTCTAGTAAGTTTGTTCCAGGTTTTGGGGAAGCATGCGGTGTGAGGCTATTCCAGAAAAGCAAATGGTTAAAATGGCCACCAGCGTTATTTCGTACAGCAGTATGGTAGGCGCTTATATCTTTTAAGAGATGGGTTAATACTGATATTTCAGTTCCTTCTGCGGTAGCTATTGCGGTACCAGCTACTGCTTGATTGAGTGTATCCACATAAGCTCCATGATGTTTGGTATGGTGGATCGTCATGGTTTGGACATCTATATAAGGTTCTAATCCATTGTAGGCGTAAGGCAAAGAAGGAAGTGTAAAAATCATAAGCATCTAAATTATAACAATTAGTTCTATCCGCTACAATATAGTGTTTCTTAGCTTTTTAAAAAAACAAATCAGTAATTCATTGCTTTCTTGCGCTAAAATATTTTGGTCTATTTCGGTTCTGGGGTGTAGGGTAGTGTTAGAGCAGCTTTGGTAGCCTCTTTTAGGGTCACTGGCGCCAAAAACAAGTCGCTTTATTTGAGACCAATACAGTGCGCCACCACACATAATACAGGGTTCTAGCGTAACATATAGTGTACAATTCGGAAGATATTTGCTATTGAAGTAATGGGCAGCAGCTGTAATCGCTAATAGTTCTGCATGGGCAGTTGGGTCTTTAAGTTGTTCTACTTGGTTATGGGCACGTGCAATAATTCGGTGTTCGGCTACGATTACCGCACCAATGGGCACTTCTCCAATTGTAGCCGCATGTGTAGCCTCTTTTAGAGCTGTTTGCATATAGAAAGCATCTTCCTGAATTAAAGGCATTGGACTTATGTAATGGGTAAAGGATCTATTGCTTTATATGGGTGATATGGTTCTACTATGATACCGAACTCAGTTAAAAAATGTAATCCCTCTTCATAATCTAAGTTTTTATAGGCTGCATAAGCATCTTTGTATACCACCCTTTTAATACCTACACTAAATATTATACGGGCACAAGGTAGACAAGGCGAAAGCGTCGTATACAGCACACCATTTTTTATATTTATATGATTGGTTAATGCATAAAGAATAGCATTTTGTTCTGCATGGATAGATAAGGCACATCCTCCTTTTATACTTCTAGTGCAACCCGTTTTGGGCCATATTTCATCGCAATTATAAGTACCCGATGGAGGGCCATTGTATCCTGTAGAAATAATACGGGTCTCTTTTGTTAAGACAACGCCTACTTTTTTTTTAACACAGTGTGAACGTTTTGCCAATTGAATGGCCAATGACATAAAAAGATGATCAAATGTGGGGGCTTCCGTCATTTATAGTGATTTTATTTACCCTTTAAGTTAATAAACCAAATTATCAAAGATGATATACCTTCACTAATTTATGAAATAATAAACATATTATGTTGTATAGTCCGATTTTATGTAGCCGTTTAGGCGTGGAATAGTACAAAAAGTGGTAAATTTATTATAAGCAAGACATTTAATCTTGTAGATCTACGTTTATGCAATAGACTTTTTATTCCTAATCTAGCTTTAATTGCTAAAGGGTTTGAATAATGTGCCAAGTTATACTATATTTGTAGCTATATTAAATCATATAGAAAATGGCAAGAATTTGTGATATAACAGGTAAAAAACCGATTGTAGGGAATAACGTATCCCATGCAAATAACAAAACCAAGAGGTGGTTTTATCCAAATTTGCAAAATAAGCGTTTTTATATTCCAGAAGAAAATATTTGGATTCCATTGAAGGTTTGCACTTCTGTGATCCGTACCATCAATAAGAAAGGCATTCATGCAGTATTAAAAGAAGCCAAACAGAAAGGAACTTTATCCAAGCAATACCATTGGCTGGTATAAATAGAAACCACGTGAAACTTGATAAAAAAGTAGCAAAGAAAAATGGCAAAGAAAAAAGGCGGTAGGGTCCAGGTAATTTTAGAGTGTACAGCGCACAAAAGCAGTGGTGTTCCTGGCATATCCCGCTACTGTACGGAAAAAAACAGAACGACGACTACTGCACGAATGGAGTTAAAAAAATATAATCCTATATTGAAGCGTCATACACTTCATAAAGAAATCAAATAAGTATTACAATATTATGGCAAAGAAAGTAGTGGCCACCCTCTCTAAAGGAGATGCGCTTAAGTTAACTAAATTGATTCAAGTAAAAAAATCAACAAAAACAGGTGCTTATACTTTTCGCAGCAGGATTGTGCCTTCTGAATTAGTAAAAGAGATGGTATCTAGCAAAATGTAGCCATTGCCTATTGTCTTTATGGTTTGAGTAGTGGTCTGTTTCTAGTGCCGCAATACAACAGCGATCAACGTAGATTGCCTAAAGCCATTTTTAAATTTTTAACCTAATTTTGTCAATAAAAAAGCCATAGCATAAAAGTTAAAGCAGTTGTTAAGATTAAATCCCCTTTATCTGTATATTTTAGAATTCAATAGTAGATCCATATAAATAGTTTTATATGGATAAAAAAGTAAGTTACTTGCTATGGGTATTTTCAATTTTTTTTCCAAGCCAACCATCCCTAAAACACACTTAGCAGAAAAACTGACTAAAACACGCCATTCTTTTTGGGGGAAATTGTCTAAAATTGTCGCTGGAAGGTCTACAATTGACAGTGATGTATTGGATAGATTGGAAGAATTGTTGATTGGTTCAGATGTTGGCGTAGCCACTACCGTTAAAATTATAAATGCTATAGAGCAGCGTGTAGCACGGGATAAGTATCTTACTACAAGTGAACTAGACCAGATTTTACAATCTGAGACAGAGCAACTTTTACATCGCTTGCCTAGCTCGAAGAAAGATGCTTTGGTCATTACGCGACCTATTCGTCCCCATGTCATACTAGTAGTCGGGGTAAATGGTGTAGGCAAAACTACTACTATTGGCAAACTAGCTGCACAGTTTATTGGCCAAGGCAAAAAAGTTATACTAGGTGCTGCAGATACTTTTCGTGCAGCCGCTATGGAACAACTGATGATTTGGGGCAATCGTGTAGGTGCAGCAGTAGTAGCACGTCCCATGCAATCAGACCCTTCCTCAGTGGCACATGAGACGGTACAGCAGGGTATACGTAGTGATATAGATGTAGTCATTATAGATACGGCTGGCCGGTTACATACTAAAGTACATCTTATCAATGAGCTAGCTAAAATTAAGCGAACCATTCAAAAATGTCTTCCGGGTGCTCCACAAGAGGTGTGGTTGGTGTTAGATGGTACAAATGGACAAAATGCCTTTCTACAAGCAGAAGCTTTTACAGCGGCTGTATCAGTGACCGGTATCGTGGTTACCAAATTAGATGGCACATCTAAAGGAGGAATGGTGCTGGGTATAGCAGATCAGTTTTCCATTCCAATTAAATATATTGGTGTAGGGGAAAAAGTGGACGACTTAAGGATTTTTGATCCCCATGCATTTGTTGTTTCTTTATTTCAAAAATGGTAACTAAAACCAACCAACAGTCACCTTTCTAGGAAACAACCATTTAGTGGCTACACTAAAGTGTATAGGTAGGTATACAGACAAGCTTTTATTAATTTTGCTGTGATTTTTTGCTTTATCATCCTAGCGTTGCCGATTCTTTTTTTATAGTATAGCCGCTATGCTTGCTGTATGTTTATTTAAAAAACATCAGCTGCATACAATTGTGCCGTATGCCATTCCCATAATAATTTTATAACTGATAAAATTATTCGTAAATTTACCATTCTGTTACGTCCCAGCAAGGATAACCTGCATAAGTAGCTTTATGTCCTTGTACAAACTTTTAAATAAAAAATTTCAAAAACATGGCACATCCAAAAAAAAGATCATCGGCTTCCAGAAGAGATAAAAGAAGGACACATGTTAAACTTGCTATGCCTGCCCTAGTGGTTTGTCCCGTTACTGGTATAGTACACACACCCCATCGTGCCTTTTGGCATGAAGATAAAATGTATTATAAGGGAAGGGTGGTAATGCATCGTGCAGCGCCTTAACAATCTCTTTGCTTTAATAGATGGTTCAATTGTCCCCTATACAATTACTGATTTGGGCAAAGTCTATAAAACAATTACCCCAATCTGTTCAATAAATGAAAACAATAAATCGTGCTGCCATTGCAGGCGTATCTGGCTATGTCCCAGATGATGTATTGACCAATAGTGCGTTACAGCAGATGGTAAATACGAATGACCAGTGGATCACCACTAGAACGGGTATTCAAGAAAGGAGGATCTTAAAGGGAGAAGGGCTGGGTACCTCAGTAATGGCCATACAAGCCGTAAAAGATTTACTAGAAAAAACAGCGACCGATCCTAAAACAGTAGACCTCCTTATATGTGCTACCATTACCCCAGATATGATCACGCCTGCTACGGCTAATATTATTGCCCATGCAGTGGGCGCTACCCGCGCTTTTAGTTATGACCTACAAGCCGCTTGTTCTGGTTTTCTTTATGGACTAGATACAGCCGCTCAGTTTATTGCTTCAGGTAGAGCTAAAAAAGTGATTGTCGTAGGAGCAGATAAAATGTCTTCGATTACCAATTATAGAGATAGAGCTACTTGTATTCTTTTTGGAGATGGTGCGGGTGCTGTACTCGTAACTGCCCATGGGCCAGAGAGTGGTTGTGGGATTATAGATACGATCTGTAAAACAGATGGCATCGGTCAAGATTTTCTTTATCAAAAAGCAGGCGGTAGTAAATTACCTGCTTCACATGAAACCGTAGCAGCCAACGCACATTATATTTACCAAGATGGCCAAAAGGTATTTAAGGCCGCTGTTACGGCTATGTCAGAAGTAGTTACAGAAATGATGGCCCGTCATAAGCTTACCCCAGCAGATATTGCTTATCTCGTTCCACATCAAGCCAATCAGCGTATCTTGAGACTTGTAGCGGATCGCGTAGCCATTCCTATGGAAAAAGTTATGTTGAATATACACAAGTATGGCAATACAACCGCTGCAACCATTCCCCTTTGTTTATGGGATTACGAACAAAAACTCAAAAAAGGTGATAAGTTGATTCTAACCGTTTTTGGAGGGGGCTTTACTTGGGGCGCTATGTATATAGTTTGGGGGTACGACGGTTTGTAACCTATTGAAGCAAGTTTGTTGGTATATAGTAAAGTAAAACTTTATATCCTGTAAGGATAAGCAATAGGTTTAAAACAAAACATTATGGCAAACACAAGTGATATTAAAAATGGTCTTTGTATTGTATTAAACAATGATATTTATAGCGTTGTGGAATTTCAACACGTCAAGCCAGGGAAAGGTGCTGCTTTTGTTAGAACCAAACTAAAAAGCTTAACAAAAGAAAGGCAAATTGATCATACGTTTAATGCAGGTGTAAAAATTCATATAGCACGGATTGAGCGTAGACCCTACCAGTTTCTTTATAAGGATGGTTCCGGTTATACCTTTATGCATACCGATACTTTTGAGCAACTCACCATTGCTCCATCATTCATTCAGACCCCCCAATTCTTAAAAGAAGGGCAGCATGTGGAAATTGTTTACCATGATGATGCACATCAGGTATTAAAGTGTGCATTGCCTCCATCTGTGGTATTACGGATTACCTATACAGAGCCGGGTCTTAGGGGGGATACGGCTACGAAAACATTAAAGCCAGCTACCCTAGAAACAGGTGCAGAGATTAGGGTGCCTCTATTTATTAGCAATGAAGACCTTGTAAAAATAGATACCCGTACAGGCCTTTATATGGAGCGTGTAAACGAGCAGAAAAAGTAAGTATGAAAACTAAAGAAATTCAAGAACTGATTGACTTTATTACCCAATCAGGGTTGGAAGAGGTCCATATTGAAACAGAAGCCATTAAAATCCATGTTAAAAGGAGTAATGCTATGCCCCAACAGGTTGCATCCCTTTCTCCTAATGGCCTTTCTTCCCCTACGCAAGTGGCCCCAATCCTACAAGAAAATAGGCTTGCGACCAATTATATAACCATTAAATCCCCGATGATTGGTACTTTTTATCGATCACCCAGTCCCGAAGAAACTCCCTTTGTAAAAGAAGGAGATGCGGTTGCAAAGGGGACCAAGCTCTGCATTATAGAAGCTATGAAGCTTTATAATGAAATAGAGTCAGAAGTTACTGGCAAAATCATTCAAATCTTAGTTGATGATATCTCTCCTGTAGAATACGATCAACCTCTTTTTTTAGTAGAACCGGTAACCGGATAAATAGCTAATTCCTTTTTTACTTAACCAGTTTGATATGCCATGTTTCAAAAAATATTGATTGCCAATCGTGGCGAAATTGCCTTAAGCATCATTCGGGTTTGTAAAGAAATGGGCATTAAAACCGTTGCGGTACATTCTACTGCAGATAAAGATAGTTTGCATGTCCGTTTTGCAGATGAATCAGTCTGTATTGGGCCACCTGCAAGCCACCTATCTTATCTCTCTATTCCATCCATTATTGCTGCTGCCGAAGTAACCAATGCCCATGCCATTCATCCAGGCTATGGTTTTTTATCTGAACATGCTACTTTTGCAGCTATTTGTGCAGAATATGGTATTAAATTTATAGGTCCTTCCGATAGTGCAATTGGTAAAATGGGTGATAAATCTACTGCAAAAGCAACCATGCAGGCTGCTGGTGTGCCTACTATTCCTGGTTCCAATGGGTTGCTCACATCAGTTGAAGAAGGCATTCGTCTGGCCCATGAAATAGGCTTTCCTGTATTGCTAAAAGCAACTGCAGGAGGGGGAGGGAAAGGTATTAAGTTGGTTGATGCGCCAGAACAATTTCAACAAAAATGGGTAGAGGCCAGGCAAGAGGCCATCGCCTCTTTTGGTAAAGAGGGACTTTATTTGGAAAAATATATAGAAGAACCACGCCATATTGAAATACAAATTGTTGCGGATCAATATGGTAAAGTTATCCATCTATCTGAACGGGATTGTTCCATTCAGCGTAGACATCAAAAACTGGTTGAAGAATCTCCCTCTCCCTTTGTGACCGAACCATTACGGGCAAAAATAACCGATGCAGCTATAAAAGGCGTATCCGCTATAGGGTATGAAGGTGTTGGTACCATGGAGTTTTTAGTAGACAAGTACGAAAATTTTTACTTTATGGAGATGAATACCCGTATTCAGGTAGAATACCTCGTTACAGAAGCGGTTACCGGTTTCAATCTACTCAAAACACAAATCGAAGTAGCTGCTGGTCAACCACTGGATAGATCCAACCTTTATCCGAAAGGTCATGCCATAGAGCTCCGTATTAATGCAGAAGATCCCTTTAATGGCTTTCGTCCATCTCCTGGAAAAATTACCCATATGCATTTTCCTGGCGGGCTGGGCATAACCATTGCAAGCCATATTTATGCCGGTTATGTAGTGCCCCCTTACTATGATTCCATGATTGCAAAGCTTATTGTCCATGCCGATACTAGAGTGGATGCCATCGCCAAAATGAAGCGTGGCTTGGAAGAGTTGGTTATAGAGGGCATTCAGACCAATATACCTTTTCACCGTGCTTTGGTAGAAGATGAAGCCTTTCAGCAAGGCCACTTTACGACGCAATATTTAGATACTTTTGACTTTTCACGGTTGCAACAATTGGAATAAATCGTACCTAATCTTGGATGGAGGTATTTGCTTATTTTTATAATAAATTGTATAATACATTCTTCTATTCTTTTTTACCCATTTTTATTAAAACAAAATTTTATGCATAAGCCTTTTAGTTTCACATTGTCAATATATATCGCTTGTTCCTTGCTTGGGGCTTGTAGTAAGCTAGGTAGTAGATATGGTATAATCGAAAATATCGATCAGGAGCATAGGAATAATATAGAAAACCTGAACGAAAATATAGAAAACCCGGACGCACCGCTAAGTGATTCGGTAAAAAAACTTTTTAAAGCAATAAGAGATAGTAATCTAGCAGAAGTAGGATCATTGTTAAACAATCATTTTAACGGTGAGGCGTTTATGGATTTATGTGAAACAAATAAACACGGAAATACCTGTTTACATGTAGCAGCAGGTCAAAACGACTCGTCTAAAAGTAGAGAAGCAGAGGAGATTATAAAGCTTTTATTAGGTAAAATGCTCCCTTTGCTGGCAACTAAGAAAGTTTTAAAACAAGCTTTTGATAGAATTGGTCCAATGAAGTTATGGTGTCTAGAAAGCCCGTCAACCTCTAATAACGATAACAATAAAATATTATCTAAAATACTAGAAATTGATAATACCCTAAAAAATATAGCCCTGCAACGTTGTAATAGTGATAGTGAGTTGATACGCAAAAATCACAAAGACGAGACGCCTATATGCGTAGCCATAAAAAAGGGTTCTTCAGAGGTGATGAACACATTGCTAATTTGTACAAACAAGTTCATAGAAATGCATCGTAATGCCCAGAGAGATGAGCAAGGCCTCACGAACCGCGAAGACAATGAAGACAATAATGAAAATCAGTCATTAATAGATAAACATACCCTATTACTCATGACACTTATAAATAATCCTCCACCTGCAAAAGGTAACCACGATAATAACTCCTCATGGTTCCTAGACCGCGAGTCATTGGTTGATTCTCTTTCTTATCATCTTGCTTTGCTTGATAGTGGTTCTGATGCTCCTTTAGATAGTGGTTTAGGTACTGGTTCTGATGCTCCTTCAGGTAGTGCTTTTGATGCTCCTTTAGATAGTGGTTTAGGTACTGGTTCTGATGCTCCTTTAAGTGCACATCCTTCTTCAAATTCGGGTCTGCATATTACATACAAAAAATCGTTAAAACCAGAATCCTATATACAATTTAGTGCTTCTGATGCTCCTTCAGGTTCGCATTCTTCTTCAGGTTCGGGCCCTGCATAGTACATACCAGAACGGTAATACAAAACGCATAAAATTAAGTTAAGCCAATCTAACTAGGTTGTTCCCATTATGCCACTTGATCTCTCATTACTGCTACTGGTAATCTTTTTACCATCTACTTTGGTAATATATCTTTGTTCCTTGACTAAAAAGGCTACCAACTTTCGGGAGCATACCCTTGGTCATAGACAATTTTCTACAGCTACGATAGTAGCTACTATCGTAGCCTGTTATTGTCCAGCGGGCTTACTAAGTCAGGGTATCACCCATGCTTATAAAGGCATCTCCTATATAGTTTATAGAATGACGATTGGACTTTTTCCCTTATTACTCTTAAGCTGGTTAGCAGGTCGTATGCAGAAGTTTGTGTCTCACCTATCGATGGCAGAGTCTATGGCTAGTGTATATGGTCCTTATGCAAGATTCATTACTGCTTTGTTTGAATTATGGAGTGCCGTTATTATAGTTTCTTTACAAATTCGTATTATATGTGACACTGTTGGCCTATTGATACCTTCAGCTAATTCATTAATGATTACCATACTCATTACTGTCTTTATGGTAGTTTATGCTATGTTTGGTGGTGCACGTGCTATTGCCTTTACAGATGTATGGCAATGTATTGTTTTTTCCACGCTTATACTTGTACTAGCTTGGTGCGTCTTTAAAAATTCTGGTAAAACAATGGTTGAAATCATTGATTTTGTTAAAGCGCAAAAACAATTCGAGCTATCTAATCTTATACCCTCTGATAGAAAAGTACGAAGTATACTTGACTATCTTGCTAATTCGGTTGCTCCTATAGGGCCCTATCTCGTGCAACATATATATATGGGTAAGAGTCCTGCTCAAGCAAGAAAGGCATGCTTATACGCAGGTATTTTTTCTACTGTTGTTATCACATCTACCACGGTAGTTGGTCTATTGGTTTTTGTCTGCTTCCCGTATATACCTTCTACAGTTATTTGGGATGATTTTCTTGCCAATGCTTCGTCTTCTTTAAAAGGAATAGTTTGTATGATTATTTTATCTTTCGGTATGTCTACAGTTGACTCTAGATTACATGTCGCTAGTACCATGCTGGCTTATGATATACCGAAAAGTATAGGTTGTTTCAGAAAATTTATCTACTTGCACCAACTTAAAGTGGCCCGTGTAGCACTATTGGCTGTGGCGCTACTTACTATGGTATTGGCTTTTAATTTTCCTATATCCACGTTACGCCGAATCCTTATGTGGTATCTGCGTTTCTATGTTCCAGTAATAATGGCTCCATTTATTTTAGCTGTTTTAGGATTGCGTACTTCGTCCTTTACTGGTTTAGTAGGCATAGTTACCGGTCTGTTAGCTATGCTGGCTTGGCAGAAATGGATGGTCTCTATAGTAGGTACAAGTACTGGTCACGTTCCTTGTATGTTGATGAATGGCTTAGCTATGGCGATTGCACACTATGTTACTACCCAGCACAAAACAAATAAATAGTCGGCCCTGAAATATTATTTTTGAATAAATTTATTGAATGGATCTTTTTTTACAATATTTATGGTTTAGCAGGCGCTCTATTTTTCCTACCCAAGATATAGGTATAACTGGTTTTGGATTAAGAATTTTAATTATATAGGTTTTAATTTATGTGATTGTGAGTGTGTTAAGAATAACTTTCTTGTAATCAGTCGTAGGTTATGAGCAATAGCACATAAAATAACGTTAAGTTTATCTCCTAGAATACCTTTCAAATAGTTAACAGATAATTTACCATCGGATTTCATATGACCAATATGCGGTTCAATAGAAGATCTTCTTTTTATTAGCTTTTTTTAGTAGCAGGCGTTATTCCCCTTTTACGTAACCACTTATAAATATATTACATTCACTAACAGGTATATTATTACCCCGGTACGGCTTTATCTACAAAAGACATACTTTACTTTGGTTACCAGATAATTGCTCGGCTTGTAATAAACTACTTCTGCAAAGTATGGCCATCGTAAGCATTAGGATGTATTGCTTCTGTTGAAACAATTAAACCTTTTTTATGCGTTACTGTAAATTGTACCTTGCAACCAAACTCATAAGGATGTTTAGACTTACCTTTACTTACACAGTAGACGGATGGTTCATGGATGCTATAAATTTTATCTTTACTTTTTTTGTATTGGTTTATAAGTTTTTTACTTATAGATAGTAGATTGGTAAATTGATTCCGTATTAGATCATCAGAGGATTGTATAGAACGTTCTACATCTCTGACTACTCTACCAAGATAGGTTTTTAATGTTTTAATGCCTTTAGATAAACGTTTATACTGTTTAGCATGAGCATAGCAATCAACTTTACGTTTGATAGATAGACCTAAACGCTGATAAGTTTGACGCAGTTTAATACCTGTTTTCTTGGCTATACTGACCAATTTTTCTCTGGATTTATTAAGCAAAGAAGAGTCAGTTGGGTAACGGATATTTTTCTCCATTACAGTAGTATCAGCTATAACTTTTTCAAGTTCTTTTCGGGTCAGTACTTTTTTTTTAGCGCTAAGTCTATAGTCATAGATAAAATCTTATTGAGACCTTCTTGACCTAATCTATGGCGCCAACGGGTCAATGAACTGGGGTTACAAGGCATCTTAAACTGAAAATAATCATATCCACAAAAGTATTGCCAATAAGGGTTTTCTACCCATCTAACCACTACTTGTTCATCAGAAATATTATACATATGACTGATAATGAGAAGACCTATAATTAAACGAATAGGCAAAGGAGGTTGACCAGGTCCATAGCTAAAACCGCGGTCTAAATCTGATGATAAGGAGTGAAAAGGAATCGAATCAGATAACTGGAATAATGGATGTTTCGGGTTGAGAAAACTAGATAAGCGTTGCTCAAACAAACGCTCAAGGCTATTATTTATTTTCTTAGATTTCATCCTTATTTTGCAAGCTTTTTATACAAAACAACCTAAAAACTGGTTATTAACCATATATAAATTTAACCATTTATTTGCTGATTAACAAATAATTATATGGTATTTCAGGGCCGACTACTTTACTTTGGTACCAGATAATTGCTCGGCTTGTAATAAACTCTTCTGCAAAGTATGGCCATCGTAAGCATTAGGATGTATTGCTTCTGTTGAAACAATTAAACCTTTTTTATGCGTTACTGTAAATTGTACCTTGCAACCAAACTCATAAGGATGTTTAGACTTACCTTTACTTACACAGTAGACGGATGGTTCATGGATGCTATAAATTTTATCTTTACTTTTTTTGTATTGGTTTATAAGTTTTTTACTTATAGATAGTAGATTGGTAAATTGATTCCGTATTAGATCATCAGAGGATTGTATAGAACGTTCTACATCTCTGACTACTCTACCAAGATAGGTTTTTAATGTTTTAATGCCTTTAGATAAACGTTTATACTGTTTAGCATGAGCATAGCAATCAACTTTACGTTTGATAGATAGACCTAAACGCTGATAAGTTTGACGCAGTTTAATACCTGTTTTCTTGGCTATACTGACCAATTTTTCTCTGGATTTATTAAGCAAAGAAGAGTCAGTTGGGTAACAGATATTTTTCTCCATTACAGTAGTATCAGCTATAACTTTTTCAAGTTCTTTTCGGGTCACTACTTTTTTTTTAGCGCTAAGTCTATAGTCATAGATAAAATCTTATTGAGACCTTCTTGACCTAATCTATGGCGCCAACGGGTCAATGAACTGGGGTTACAAGGCATCTTAAACTGAAAATAATCATATCCACAAAAGTATTGCCAATAAGGGTTTTCTACCCATCTAACCACTACTTGTTCATCAGAAATATTATACATATGACTGATAATGAGAAGACCTATAATTAAACGAATAGGCAAAGGAGGTTGACCAGGTCCATAGCTAAAACCGCGGTCTAAATCTGATGATAAGGAGTGAAAAGGAATCGAATCAGATAACTGGAATAATGGATGTTTCGGGTTGAGAAAACTAGATAAGCGTTGCTCAAACAAACGCTCAAGGCTATTATTTATTTTCTTAGATTTCATCCTTATTTTGCAAGCTTTTTATACAAAACAACCTAAAAACTGGTTATTAACCATATATAAATTTAACCATTTATTTGCTGATTAACAAATAATTATATGGTATTTCAGGGCCGACTAAATAGACTAAACAGTTTGTTGGGACTGCTACCTTGCTACTAGTATAAAAGTAACCTTACCTGTAGAAATAGGAGATGCTGTTTCAGCTGTTTTCCTAAAAGTAAGGCCAAGCAACGCATCTGCGTAAATCTTTTCTACCATAGGTGTAACGGTTTTCTCAATTGTTTGAATAGAGATGATCTCACCATTTCGATCTACTTTAATTTCAAAGACTATTTTACCACATTCTTCCGTCCTATCTCTTGGATTAGGAACCACATCCCACTCCCAACCTTTTAGTTCAAGCACAGCACCTGTTTGGATATGGTTTCCTGTATGGTATAATCCCCGTTTATCTATTTGAGGCATTTTATGAGCGGGTATGGTTTTTTGTACCACTTTTGCACCATTTGGCTGCTTTTGAGACGCTTGTTTTAGCCGAAGATTTTTATTTTTTACCTGATTTATAGACGTTTTATTGGTTTTAGGAACAGGTACATCAATGGCTTTCATGGATGGTTGAGGGTTACGATGTTCAAGAGAATTATCTTTGGCTACTGTGTATCTTGATTGTAAAGCAATTTTATAAGTTTGTTGATTAGAATAGCTTAAGGCTGGGGAATAACGTATCAAATGAGCGAACCCTAAAAGGAATAGATGCAATGCAGCTGATAGGGCTGTTGCTTGCCCATGTGAAGAAAATAACCAGCTACCTTTCATGATTTTTTTCAAATTCTGTTGCTATGGAAACTGTAGCACCTAGTCTATTCACTACATCAGCTATTTTAACCATATGCGCTATAGAAAGTCTCTTATCCATATATAATACAACTACCTTACTAGATCTTTTTGCTAGTAGATCCTCTAACACATTGTGCAATCGGTTGAAAGCAACCCGTTTGCCGTCCACATAATAGGTCAATTGGGCAGTAACCGTTACATTTACATGGAGCGATTCCCTTTTTTCATTTGTGCTTTGTGGTAAGTCAACTGGAAGCACTTGAGGACCATAACTAGCTGTGATCAGTAAAAAAATCAATAATAAAAATACAATATCAGTCATAGATGCCATGCTAAAAGAGGTGTCTATCTTATTTCTTGTACTGATTTTCATTTTTTAATCTATTTTATACCATTTTACTATAGGGATTTCACCCTAGCTAAGAAAAGATTGACTACATAACTTAATGTTGCCACAGCTTTATTAACTCGAGCAATACAGTAATTATAACCTAAATAGGCTATAATGCCAACGATTAATCCCGCTACGGTTGTCACCATGGCTTCATAGATGCCACTTGAAAAAAGATGAGAAGCTATATGATGATTTTGTTGGGAAATTGCCATAAATGTTTGAATCATACCTGTTACTGTACCCAAGAAACCAATCATAGGTGCAACTCCAGAAATGGTTGCTAGTAAAGAAAGTCTCCCTTCTAAATAAGCTATTATCTTACTAGATACACTTTCTAAAATCAATGGGACATTTGAAGTTTGCCGTTCCGCTATCCCTTTGCTGATTACTTTTTGTATAATGTTATCTTGATCGGTACAGATATGCTTGACCTTTGAAAAATCTCCATTATTTAATGCTTCTTCTATCAACGCCAAAAAACTGCTGGAAAAGTTTAAGTACTTTCGATAGATCAATAAACGTTCTACTATTATATAAACAGCTGTTATAGATAGGCATATAAGTGGTAACATTAACCAACCACCTTTTAATAGCAATCCTAATAGGGTATGTGTAGTCATAAAATTATAAATAATGGATGGATCTAAAACCAAACCCAATGATAAGGCACTAGTATTTTAAAACAAAAATTTGGGGATATCTTGACTTAAACTGTTTAAGCTTTTCCTTTGCTTCTGATTCAGTTTTACTATGGCCTATCGTTACACGATAGTACATTTCTGTTTTGTTTTTATTTATTCTAGGTAAAATAAGGCAGACCCCCTGTTTTTTTTTCATAAACTGTTGAACCACTTTCATAGCAGATCGCTTATCTAAATAACTGACTACCACTAGGTGGTATATACCTTGTGGCTCACTTAATACCTGATAAGTACCTGGCTTTACTAGTGGCTTGTTTTGTTTTATGGCCAGCTGTTCTTGCGTAGCACTAATGCTCTCTTTTATTTTAGTACTTTTTTTATCTTCAAAGGCTGACTGATCTCCAACAGATGCGTTAACCCCCTGATGAACATTGCTATCCATTTGGCTTGAATGGGCCAATTGGGGAGGAGCATCAGCACTATTACTTGTTGTGTCAAGAGCAGGTATAGTATTTTTCTGACCTAGCATCTTTATGTAGCTATTATAACCCATTTTGGCCATAATAACCATCACTATTACAGCTACAGTAACCAATATTGGCCATATAACTTTTTTCTTAGGCAATGCTTGAAAGTCTGGTTGGGGCAATCCAAATTTATGATCGATAGTGTCCATAGAGATACTAAAAAATTTTTAAGTAGAGCTACATAAATGCTATTTACAAACTAAACTACAGATAAAACAGCTAGTTAACGATAGTAATATAATAAATTTATAGAAAAATGTGCCGATCCAGGCCATAACATGAACTAAAGGATGCTACTCTGATCAAATCAAACGTTATGAAAATATAAGCAAGGTTTAATATACTTTAAAAAATCATAGTTTTTATGATAGAATTTGTTGTATCAGCTCACAAAGCGCACCATAAGATTCTGCAAATAGTGGGCACATATTGCCAGTTGGGCTATTTTTAATTTGTGTACGACTGGCACTAAAGGTTGTTCCCAAAAACATATCCAATTTACAGATTGGATAACGGAACAAAGAACAACCTTGTCGATCATTATCGTGATTGGCAGGGAGATCCATAACAATAGAGATGAATTTGCATAATTTATGTTTGCTCTCAGAAACCAATGTTATAAAATTATCCAAACCAACTGGTAGCATATTATTGTACTCAGGAAGGACAAGCACTATCTTATCTGTAAGAGATAAGTTATTTTGCAATACCGTTAACTTTTCTTCTTCAATCTCTAAAGGTTCATTAGATGAGCCCGTTATGATTTTTCTCAAGTTTATTACTTCTAATGTTGTACCACAGCCTTTTGCTTCTAATGCACCTGCACACCAACAACTAAAATTTTCTGGAAAGGCATTACGAGGCCCAGCCGTAGTGAGCATAAGAACCTTGCTTTTCATCTTGTGGCATTTCTTTAAACTTTGATAGACGTAAATTATAGGCGATTAAAAATAGCTGCATAGGTAGTAACGCTTTTTAATCAATAGCTTTACGTTTTTTCTAAAATTTTTAGTGGTCTATTATAATCATTAAACCATTTTTTCTTGTACAGTAGATAAAATGTGGAAGCAACAAGTCATGTACGAATATAGCAATTATTTGGGGCAAATAAGCGATCATATCCGTTTATTCTGTCTTTTAGCCTTGTGGTTTAGTTTGAAGAGTATAATTTCATTGGCCATTTTTACCTAGATATAGGATCAATCAATATGGACCGGAGAGGGGAACTCATCCTAATATAGATATTGATAACCTGAACTCTGGATTAACGTCAGTTTCGGATTAGACTTATTGTAAACCAGTTGTATATATATTATCTATAGCCGGTTTTTTCTCTTTTAGTGAATAAGCTGTAATACCAGCTATTAAATTGACAATAAAATTAGGTATACTTCTATGCCTGGAGTGTTCTATCTGACTAATATTTTTAAGCTGATCGATAATGGTTTCAATGATAGATCTCTTTCGAAGCATTAGCCTATCCCAGATAGGCATGAAAGCATTTTTCATATTTTTTCTGATTTGAGTAATCAGTTCTATGCCTTTTCCCATAAGTTTTTCAAATAATTCTTTACTCAAGTAGCCTTTATCAGCAAATACTTTTCCGATCAAATTTTTACATAAGTTTTCTACTGGCCATCTATCATTGGACTTACCTGTAGTAAGAGAAAAATTCATAATTTCTCCTAAATCATTGACAATCAAGTTTAATTTGATTCCGTAAAACCATCCAGTAGTAGTTTTACCTTTACTAGCAATTGTCTTAAATACTTTATGAGCATAAGCTCTTTTTATATTACAAACCTTTATAGCGGTTGAATCCATAAAATAACAGCCTGTTCTCGTTTTAGAAAGACTTTGAGAAAAAAAGTAAAATGGAACTACTGTTCTTTGAACTAGGGATATAAATCTACTATAGCTTACTAACTTGCAAAAGTCATTAGAATGAAATTGTTGTAAATGAATATAATACAACTTAAAATTTCTAAAGCCAATTACATGAAAAGCAATTAACATTGTCATTATTTCGCTCAAAGTCAGTGAACATGTTCTAGTAGGTTTTCTATCTGAAGTAGGTAACAAATGTGATTCCATATAAGGCATAAATTTTATAAGAAATTCATCAACAGCGTAATATATTTCAAACTTAATTTTGATACATTCATATCCGGCTCCTTTGGTTTTTATGATTATTTTTCAATCCCACAAATTTAAAACACAAAGGAGCTTTTTATACACTTTTCTTAATTTCTAATCCAAAACTGACGTGATTAGATTTTCATATTTGCGTATAAAGAAGCTTCTTTGAGTTTTAAATTTAGGTGATTGAAAATTACCTCTAAAAACTAAAGGAGCCGCTTATGAATGTAGACAAATTAGTAGAAATATATTATATGGTAGATGAGTTTTTAATAAAATTTATGCCTTATATGGAGAAAAAGCTGTTAACAGAGCCCACAAGAAAACCCACTAGAACTTGTTCTCTTAACTTAAGCGAAATAATGACTATACTAATTGCTTTTCATCTAATAGGTTTTAGAAATTTTAAGTTGTATTATCTTCATTTAGAGCAATTTCACTCAAGTGAGTTTAGAACATTAGTGAGCTATAATAGATTCATATCACTAGTAAAAAGAACGTTAGTTCCTATGTATTTCTTTACGCATAGTCTTTCTAAGACAATAACAGGTTGTTATTTTATGGATTCAACAGCCATTAAAGTTTGTAAGGTACAAAGGGCTTGTTCTAACAAAGTATTTAAATCAATAGCTACTAAAGGTAAAACAACGACTGGCTGGTTTTTTGGGTTCAAGTTACATTTGATTGTAAATGATTTAGGAGAAATTATGAATTTTTCTCTTACTACAGGTAAGTCCAATGATAGATGGCCAGTAGAAAACTTATGTAAAAATTTGATCGGAAAAGTATTTGCTGATAAAGGCTACTTGAGTAAAGAATTATTTGAAAAACTTATGGAAAAAGGAGTAGAGCTCATTACCCATATCAAGAAAAATATGAAAAATGCTTTTATGACATTATGGGATAAATTAATGCTTCGAAAGAGATCCATCATTGAAACCATCATCGATCAGCTTAAAAATATTAGCCAAATAGAACACTCTAGACACAGAAGCATACCTAATTTTATTGTCAATTTAATAGCTGGTATTACTGCTTATGGGCTAAAAGAGAAAAAACCGGCTATAGCTAATATATATACAACTGGTTTACAATAATTCTAATCCAGAGTTCAGGTTGATAGTATATCTAAGCTTGCATATAGTGTATACTAAGTAACCCAAGTTGGCAAGAGCGGACTTTTGGCATAATTTTATTAAATTTACTTCTTTATACAGCTTAAAAGATATTAAGGGATAATCACATATAGTTTATAAATTATGTACAATATAAATAGACTTTATTTATTCTTCTCAAGAAAAAAATTTTTAGATTTTAAACGAAAAGGTTAATATAATGCTCCTTAAAACAAGGATAAAAGAAGGAATAAGTATGGTAAATAAGATATAAAAGGTAATAATTTAGTTGAATTTTAGGGACCTAATTTAATAATAGCTTGAATAAATGAAGTATATAAAAAACCAATAAACTTCTAAACAGAGGAGAAAAGTTGCTATTTAAAATAAATGTGGTAAGAAGAGAGGAACTGTATTATACTCTATAAAAGAGATATTCCAGCCACACCTTCCGGTACGGCTACCTTGTTACAACTTAGCCCTAGTCGCTGGTCTAACACTAAATAGCTCCTTTTACGGCCACTATCTTCAAGCTCTACCAACTCCCATGGCTTGATGGGCGGTGTGTACAAGGTCCGAGAACGTATTCACCGCGTCATTGCTGATACGCGATTACTAGCGATTCCAACTTCATGAGGTCGAATTGCAGACCTCAATCCGAACTGAGACATGCTTTTGAGATTTGCATCTTGTTACCAAGTAGCTTCCTTTTGTACATGCCATTGTAGTACGTGTGTAGCCCTGGGCATAAAGGCCATGATGACTTGACCTCATCCTCTCCTTCCTCCCGCTTACACGGGCAGTCTACTTAAAGTTCCCACCATTACGTGCTGGCAATTAAGTAAAAGGGTTTCGCTCGTTATAGGACTTAACCCAACACCTCACGGCACGAGCTGACGACAGCCATGCAGCACCTTGTATTTTGTCCCGAAGGAACCTTTAATTTCTCAAAGTAGCAAAATACATTCTAGCCCAGGTAAGGTTCCTCGCGTATTATCGAATTAAACCACATACTCCACCGCTTGTGCGGACCCCCGTCAATTCCTTTGAGTTTCACCCTTGCGAGTATACTCCCCAGGTGGATCACTTAACGCTTTCGCTTAGACACACATAAATTTATGTATACCGAGTGATCATCGTTTACGGCGTGGACTACCAGGGTATCTAATCCTGTTTGCTCCCCACGCTTTCGTGCCTCAGCGTCAGTTAAAGACCAGTAAGCTGCCTACGCTATTGGTATTCCTTATGATATCTAAGCATTTCACTACTACACCATAAATTCTACTTACCTATTCTTAACTCAAGCCTAATAGTATCAATTGCAGTTCTAGCGTTAAGCACTAGGATTTCACAACTGACTTAATAAGCCGCCTACGCACCCTTTAAACCCAATAAAACCGGATAACGCTTGCACCTTCCGTATTACCGCGGCTGCTGGCACGGAATTAGCCGGTGCTTATTCTTACAGTACTCTCAAGAACCCCCGCAGGGATTGTTTTGCTCCTGTACAAAAGCAGTTTACAACTCAGAGAGCTGTCATCCTGCACGCGGCATGGCTGGTTCAGGCTTTCGCCCATTGACCAATATTCCCTACTGCTGCCTCCCGTAGGAGTCTGGCCCGTATCTCAGTGCCAGTGTGGGGGATCTTCCACTAAGAACCCCTACCCATCGTAGCCTTGGTGAGCCATTGCCTCACCAACTAGCTAATAGGACGCACGCTCATTTTACACCGCCGGAGCTTTTATCTTTTTAACATGCGTTAATAAGATTACATGAGGTATTAATTCCCGTTTCCGGAGGCTATTCCCCAGTGTAAAGTAGATTGCATGCGCATTACGCACCCGTTCGCCGGTCGCCGACAACACCGAAGTGTTTCGCTGCCCCTCGACTTGCATGTATGAGGCCTGCCGCTAGCGTTCATCCTGAGCCAGGATCAAACTCTTCTTTCTATTATTTATTAACGGTATTCTTAAATAATTGATACAATTACTAAGAATGATTTTTTGAGTTACATAATTTCCTCTCACCCATGTTTATAATGAGCTTCTTACCTACATTTATTTCAAAGAACTAAAGCTAAGCCAAAATTAAACTACCTATTTTTTTGTTAAAGTTGCTGTGCTACTTTGACCAGCTCTGAAACAAAGGTACGTACTTTTTTATAATTTCCAATAAACTTTTCAAAAATAAAGCAGAAAATTTTTAGTTATTTTATAAAACACTTAATAATCAATTGGATTAGAAAATAATTAGAAAATAATTAGAAAATAATTAGAAAATAATTAGAAAATAATTAGTCGGCCCTGAAATATTATTTTTGAATAAATTTATTGAATGGATCTTTTTTTACAATATTTATGGTTTAGCAGGCGCTCTATTTTTCCTACCCAAGATATAGGTATAACTGGTTTTGGATTAAGAATTTTAATTATATAGGTTTTAATTTATGTGATTGTGAGTGTGTTAAGAATAACTTTCTTGTAATCAGTCGTAGGTTATGAGCAATAGCACATAAAATAACGTTAAGTTTATCTCCTAGAATACCTTTCAAATAGTTAACAGATAATTTACCATCGGATTTCATATGACCAATATGCGGTTCAATAGAAGATCTTCTTTTTATAGCTTTTTTTAGAGCAGGCGTTATTCCCCTTTTAGAACCACTTATAAATATATTACATTCACTAACAGGTATATTATTACCCCGGTAGGCTTTATCTACAAAAGCATACTTTACTTTGGTACCAGATAATTGCTCGGCTTGTAATAAACTCTTCTGCAAAGTATGGCCATCGTAAGCATTAGGATGTATTGCTTCTGTTGAAACAATTAAACCTTTTTTATGCGTTACTGTAAATTGTACCTTGCAACCAAACTCATAAGGATGTTTAGACTTACCTTTACTTACACAGTAGACGGATGGTTCATGGATGCTATAAATTTTATCTTTACTTTTTTTGTATTGGTTTATAAGTTTTTTACTTATAGATAGTAGATTGGTAAATTGATTCCGTATTAGATCATCAGAGGATTGTATAGAACGTTCTACATCTCTGACTACTCTACCAAGATAGGTTTTTAATGTTTTAATGCCTTTAGATAAACGTTTATACTGTTTAGCATGAGCATAGCAATCAACTTTACGTTTGATAGATAGACCTAAACGCTGATAAGTTTGACGCAGTTTAATACCTGTTTTCTTGGCTATACTGACCAATTTTTCTCTGGATTTATTAAGCAAAGAAGAGTCAGTTGGGTAACGGATATTTTTCTCCATTACAGTAGTATCAGCTATAAACTTTTTCAAGTTCTTTTCGGGTCAGTACTTTTTTTTTAGCGCTAAGTCTATAGTCATAGATAAAATCTTATTGAGACCTTCTTGACCTAATCTATGGCGCCAACGGGTCAATGAACTGGGGTTACAAGGCATCTTAAACTGAAAATAATCATATCCACAAAAGTATTGCCAATAAGGGTTTTCTACCCATCTAACCACTACTTGTTCATCAGAAATATTATACATATGACTGATAATGAGAAGACCTATAATTAAACGAATAGGCAAAGGAGGTTGACCAGGTCCATAGCTAAAACCGCGGTCTAAATCTGATGCTAAGGAGTGAAAAGGAATCGAATCAGATAACTGGAATAATGGATGTTTCGGGTTGAGAAAACTAGATAAGCGTTGCTCAAACAAACGCTCAAGGCTATTATTTATTTTCTTAGATTTCATCCTTATTTTGCAAGCTTTTTATACAAAACAACCTAAAAACTGGTTATTAACCATATATAAATTAAACCATTTATTTGCTGATTAACAAATAATTATATGGTATTTCAGGGCCGACTAATTAGAAAATAATTAGAAAATAATTAGAAAATAATTAGAAAATAATTAGAAAATAATTAGAAAATATAGCGTGCGTAGGCACTACTTAATTATTCAAATGTAAATTATAGAAGCGGTGATTTTAGCTATTAAGAGTCTTTCTTTTGAAGTGTGTAAATATTTTTTAAGATTTGTAAATTTTGTATTAAATACATTAATTTTTATTCTTTAAAAGTATGAAAAAGAAAGTAAGTTCTCAAGATGGTATAAGCAAAGCGATAGATTTATTAGTAACCTAAACTCTGGATTAGAATTATTGTAAACCAGTTGTATATATATTATCTATAGCCGGTTTTTTCTCTTTTAGCCCATAAGCAGTAATACCAGCTATTAAATTGACAATAAAATTAGGTATGCTTCTGTGTCTAGAGTGTTCTATTTGGCTAATATTTTTAAGCTGATCGATGATGGTTTCAATGATGGATCTCTTTCGAAGCATTAATTTATCCCATAATGGCATAAAAGCATTTTTCATATTTTTCTTGATATGGGTAATGAGCTCTATTCCTTTTTCCATAAGTTTTTCAAATAATTCTTTGCTGATATAGCCTTTATCCGAGAATACTTTACCGATTAAATTTTTGCATAAACTTTTTGCAGGGAATCTATCCTTGACCCTACCTGGGGTAAGTGTAAAATTCATAATTTCACCTAAATCATTTACAATCAAATGTAACTTGAACCCAAAAAACCAGCCAGTCGTTGTTTTACCTTTAATAGCTATTGATTTAAATACTTTGTTAGAACAAGCCCTTTGTACCTTACAAACTTTAATGGCTGTTGAATCTATAAAATAACAACCTGTTCTTGTCTTAGAAAGACTATGCGTAAAGAAATACATAGGAACTAACGTTCTTTTTACTAGTGATATGAATCTATTATAGCTCACTAATGTTCTAAACTCACTTGAGTGAAATTGCTCTAAATGAATATAATACATCTTAAAATTTCTAAAACCTATTAGATGAAAAGCAATTAGTATAGTCATTATTTCGCTTAAGTTAAGAGAACAAGTTCTAGTGGGTTTTCTTGTGGGCTCTGTTAACAGCTTTTTCTCCATATAAGGCATAAATTTTATTAAAAACTACATCTACCATATAATATATTTCTACTAATTTGTCTACATTCATAAGCGGCTCCTTTAGTTTTTAGAGGTAATTTTCAATCACCTAAATTTAAAACTCAAAGAAGCTTCTTTATACGCAAATATGAAAATCTAATCCAGAGTTCAGGTTACAAACGTACGACACTTAAAAAGAAAGACTCAATTTTTTATAAAAAACTGCTAAAATTTTCTATTCCAAATAGGACAGAATCATTTATCAATACCCCCTCCTTTTTTGATTTTTAACGTCAGTTTTGGATTAGAAATTAAGAAAAGAGTATAAAAAGCTCCTTTGTGTTTTAAATTTGTGGGATTGAAAAATAATCATAAAAACCAAAGGAGCCGGATATGAATGTATCAAAATTAGTTGAAATATATTACGCTGTTGATGAATTTCTTATAAAATTTATGCCTTATATGGAATCACATTTGTTACCTACTTCAGATAGAAAACCTACTAGAACATGTTCACTGACTTTGAGCGAAATAATGACAATATTAATTGCTTTTCATGTAATTGGCTTTAGAAATTTTAAGTTGTATTATATTCATTTACAACAATTTCATTCTAATGACTTTTGCAAGTTAGTAAGCTATAGTAGATTTATATCCCTAGTTCAAAGAACAGTAGTTCCTATTTTACTTTTTTTCTCAAAGTCTTTCTAAAACGAGAACAGGCTGTTATTTTATGGATTCAACCGCTATAAAGGTTTGTAATATAAAAAGAGCTTATGCTCATAAAGTATTTAAGACAATTGCTAGTAAAGGTAAAACTACTACTGGATGGTTTTACGGAATCAAATTAAACTTGATTGTCAATGATTTAGGAGAAATTATGAATTTTTCTCTTACTACAGGTAAGTCCAATGATAGATGGCCAGTAGAAAACTTATGTAAAAATTTGATCGGAAAAGTATTTGCTGATAAAGGCTACTTGAGTAAAGAATTATTTGAAAAACTTATGGGAAAAGGCATAGAACTGATTACTCAAATCAGAAAAAATATGAAAAATGCTTTCATGCCTATCTGGGATAGGCTAATGCTTCGAAAGAGATCTATCATTGAAACCATTATCGATCAGCTTAAAAATATTAGTCAGATAGAACACTCCAGGCATAGAAGTATACCTAATTTTATTGTCAATTTAATAGCTGGTATTACAGCTTATTCACTAAAAGAGAAAAAACCGGCTATAGATAATATATATACAACTGGTTTACAATAAGTCTAATCCGAAACTCACGTTTTTAGGATAAAATCTTTATTATGCATCCTATGCTTCTAGGTATTTTCTCAATCTTTTTAATTGGTTCATTTGTGATGTTATTGAATATGCCTATTGTAATAGTAGCGGCTTTCTTGTTTTTAACACTAGTAGTAGGTATTTACTTTAGTAAAAAGGAAACTACTTTCCGAGAATATGCGGTAGGTAGTAAAAACTTTTCTACTGCCACTTTGGTGTATACTGTCTTGGCTACTACTTTTGGCGGAGGGACGATAATCCGTAGTATAGAATCCATCCATGAACTTGGATTATACATTATATTTGGTACGTCTTTAGATTATTTTGGTTTCTGGATCATCGGTAGGTTAGCATTACGTATGGGACCATTCATGAAACATCTCTCTATGGCAGAAACAATAGGTAGTATATATGGTAAGTATCCAAGGATTATAGCTGCTCTGGTTGGTATCTGTGTATGCGTTGTTGTTATTACTGTACAAATCAAGGTAATGTCTAATGCTTTTAAGATATGTCTCAATTCGATTGACCCCTTTACCATGACGATCTTTTCTACATTACTTCTTATTTTCTATTCTAGCTATGGAGGTGTTCGTGCGGTTACTTATACAGATGTATTACAGTTTATAACCTTTTCTATTATTATTCCTTTGCTCTGTTGGTTTATATTTATAAAAGTAGGTAAACCAGTTTCTGAAATCGTTCCTATGCTACAAAGCCACACTAAGTTTCAGTTTAGCAATCTATTTCAATTTAATACCCGGCTGGTCAGTATGTTACTACTTATTTTAGGTTCCTTAATATCCCATATTCAGCCTTCCATTATGCAACGGGTCTACATGTCCTCTAGCCCTGTTCAGGCTCAAAAATCTTTTGCATATGCAACTATTTTTAGTTGGTTTATAATGTTTTTTATCTCTTTAACTAGTGTATTTGTTTTTGCAGGAGCACCAAATTTACTAAAAACAGAGGTTTTTGGATATGTAGTGGACCATATTCCTACTTTTTTTAGGGGATTTTTTGCTGTTGGCTTACTCGCGATGGCTATGTCTACAGCTGATTCTTTTTTAAATGCCTGTTCTGTTATGATTAGCCATGATATAGTCAATAGCCTACAAAAGCAAAAAGCTATTCCTGATCTAGTTCAACTTAAAATACCTAGGTGGACCACACTAGTGCTAGGGCTATTGGCTATGGTAGTCTCTTTCTATTGTGAAGATCTGTTAAAATTAATGTATTTGGGGCTTGGTTGCGCTGTACCTATCGTAACGGCTCCTTTTATATTGGGCATTTTTGGTTTCAGAGGTACTTCTCGTACGGCTTTGATCGGTATGACGACAGGTCTCTTAACTATTTTAGCTTGGGATAAATGGATTGAGCCAAAAACAGCTATAGATGGTTCTTTTATAGCTATGCTGGCAAATGGATTTGCTATGCTGGTTGCACACTATCTGTTGAGACAGCCGGAAGCTGCAGGGTGGGTTAAACCGGATACTACCTTTAAACAAATCCAACAAGAAAACACCAGAAGAAGCATAGAACGAAAAGAAGCGATTAAAAACGCTTGGCAAAATAAGAAAATTATTCTTTCTAAGTTAGTACCTAGTTCTACTACAATGGTATGTATGGGATTTTATTTTTTTATAAGTAGCTTACTGACTCATTTTATATTGATTTTTACAAATCATTATTATTGGCTTATATTTCACCTATTTGGATCAGCATGTTGTTTAGGCTATCCATTTTTATATGATATTTCTAAAAAGATAAGAGCCATTCCAAATTGGCTTATTGGACTAGTTTGGTTAATAGTCTTAGGGTTTTATCTACCCTTCAATGTACTTTGGAACTGGTTTAATCCAGTGAATCCAATCTTTATCCTATCTCTATCTTTGGCTCATCTTTCTATAATATTATCAGTATTGCCTATTTATATGGGAATAGGTGTTATAACAGTTACTTCATTACTAGTCATCTATCCAATTTACATTGGATTATCGTATCCAGTATTGTGTTCCTTATATCCACTATTTTTAATGGGGTTATTGATATTTACTTTGATTATATTCTTTAAAATAAAAGTATATAGTCTTACTACACAAAATATTTATCTAAAAGGAAAAGAAAAAAATAGAGAATCTAAACAACTCAAAGCCTCTCTATATGAAGCAGTTCTGGTTCCCTCTCATAATTCTACTTCTCCTAAAAAGTATGGATCCATTTTAGCGCAAGTAGTCGGTAAGGTTGAAGAATCCATATCTTTTTTAGATAATCATACGCCTATTTATAAGGAAGATTTACAAAGTATTATGAATAAGTTCTATGATTGGGTGGACTATTTTAATAAAAGGGGAAAGGCTAAGGATCATGCGCTGCTGGAACCTACTAAAATTACTTTAGATAAACTGGTTCGTAAGGTAGAAATTGCTTTATCCCAGGAAATGGATGATCCACCTAAAATTCTAGTAGAAAAAATCAGACCTTCTAATGGAGAACTATATAGCGATATTGTGTGCGATATCAATCAAGTAGTTTATTCATTGGTTAAAGCTGTTTTACGGATTGGTAGGATAAAGGGGCCTAATCCATCTATTGTTCGTATAGAACTACATCCTACTTCTTTGCAATTTAAAGCAGTAGATTCCATTGACCACAGTTGTCCTGTGTTTATCGATTTTCAAGCTATTGCGCTAATAGTTAGTCGGTCTAGTGGTACTGATGCGTCTTTGCCAAAAGTCAAATCATGCTATCATGAGGTAGATTTTATAGATCCTCGAATAGAGAAAGGTACACCATCATCTATAGATCTTGAGCTAGATACAATATCTAGTATGGTGCGTGCCCATTATGGTTATTTAGAAGCTTCTTTTGGCCAAAATCAATCTGTTATTCTGATGGTACTTCCTTTAGACGTTACAGATATCATCAATAAAATGACTATTGACCTTCCTTTAGATTCCTTAACCTCAGAAGGATTTATTACACCTAAAGAAGAAGCTGACTCCATGATGGAATTAATGAAATCCCATGACCATATCTGTAAATCATCTTGTGAAGCGAATCCTATTGATATAAAAACTATTTCAGGTATACTTTTCTTACTTAAAAAGCACTTTAGATTTAAGCGTCATGCTTCAGGTAAATTGTTTTATGTACGTGCGGTAGGAATTACCAAATTAGTGGTGGACTGGGTTTTTCACTCTCCTAAAGTGGTTTATGCTGCTTTGCTCTATGGATTGATTCGTCGTACTTGTTTACCTCTTTCCTATGTCAAGGAACATTATAATTTAGGCGTTTATGCCTTTGTATCCAATATAATAAAAATAGATAAACGGGAAGAGTTAAACCATCCTTCTTTACTTTATGTACAGAATAGATTAGAACAAGCCATTAAGGAAGAACACGTACAGCTTTCTGTACTATTTATCAAACTAGCTGAACGTCTTTATGATCTGCGCCATGCAGCTGGTTACATTCATCTATCAGAGGTCAAGCATATGGTCCAAGAGACGCTAGACATAGATGTTCAAATAGCCAATAGATATTTGGGATCTGAGATAGCACAAGCGTTAGAAGAAGCTTCTAAACGAGCATTGGAGGTATGTAACCTTAAGGGAAAAGAAAAAGTTTCTGTGGCATCTATTAAAAAGTAGCTAATTTTAGGACGTTTTTTATCATAATAAGTATAAAACTTGTTATTGATGTCTTTAAAGATACAAAAAAATAAGGCTTAAAGAATCAACCACAGACGCGACAGAGCGATAAGATTACCGCGCCATTGAGCCTGTAAATGATTTTGTGTAAGTGCCGTTTTTAGTAGAATCGTTCATCAAATTCTATAGCGAATCGATTCATAGCCGCTCTCCAATCATGTAAAGCCATAGTCCACTTTTGTGATGCCTTTTGTATGGCTAAATATACTACTTTTAATGCAGATTGGTCATTAGGAAAAATCTTACGGTTATTGATTGATTTTCTAATAACACTATTGAGTGATTCTATGGCATTAGTCGTATAAATGATTTTTCGTATTTCGTCAGGATAGTCAAAAATAGTTATAATGTTACTCCAATTTTTATGCCATGCACGACTAATTGCTGGATATTTTTTATCCCATTTGTCACTAAAAATAAGAAGTGCTTCTTCGGCTTGATCAAGAGAAATAGCGCGATAAATAACTTTAAGATCCGATGCAACGGACTTCATGTCCTTATAGGGTACATAGC
Source organism: Cardinium endosymbiont cBtQ1 of Bemisia tabaci (assembly GCF_000689375.1). Lineage (GTDB taxonomy): Bacteria > Bacteroidota > Bacteroidia > Cytophagales > Amoebophilaceae > Cardinium. The sequence goes on from NZ_CBQZ010000001.1 coordinate 593,782, forward strand.
GTAACGAATTACGAATAAGTAGAGTAAGGAAGAGGCGCCTAGTTTCCCGGTTTCCCCTACCTCCTCATCAAACCGTACGTGAAGTTTTCCTTCATACGGCTTTCCGATGATCAACGCGAATGTCAACATACACGCAGCATGCGAAGCCTTACCAACTATAGCTAAGATGACCACTGACTTTGTATAGTCCTTGGGTATGTAGCTCATTGGTTGATAGCCATTCATACTTTCTTTTCTTTGCCATATGTTTGACTCGGTTCCAGAGATTTAGCTTTCTAACAACATATCGGTCTATCTTTCTAAATTGTATTGCGCTATTAAGCCAATTATAATAATTAGCCCATCCTCGCAATATTGGATTTAGGTAGTTGATTTTATGAGCCAGGGATGGTTGATAGTCTCTACCAATTTCTTTTCTGATCTTATTTCTTAATGCTGACATGGATTTTCTTGTAGGAAAACCGTAACAAAATTGTTTATCAGAAGACCTTCTGCTTTTGTTCAATACCATCCTTACGCCTAAAAAATTAAACCTTTTTTCAGCTTCCGTAATTTCTGTCTTTTCTTCTGAAAGAGTTAATCGTAATTTACTTAGCATTTGCTTTAATGATTCCATATACGGAAATGGGTCTTTATCTCTGATCAGAATTATAAAATCATCACAGTACCTCACTATTTGAGTATCCCATTCATTATGTTGCTGACGCCAGTATTTATCTAGACTATGTAGGTATATATTAGCAAGTAGCGGTGATATAACTGATCCTTGTGGGGTACCTTTATCAGATAAAGAAGTTTTATCTTGCTTGAATACAGAATGAACGAGCCATCCTTTAATGATTCTTATAATCCACTTATCTCTAATTCTGCGTTGTATTAACTTCAATAGAATTTCGTGATTGATAGTGTCAAAATAAGACGATATATCAGCGTCTATTACTGTCCTATATCCATAGGTTACCCACTTCCTTACTGCTTTTATAGCATCTTGACAATTGCGTTTTGGCCTAAATCCATAAGATCCTTCTAGAAAGTTAGATTCGAATATTGGTTCTATTATCAAATTGACCGCTCCTTGTATTACTCTATCTTTTACAATAGGTATACCAAGTGGTCTAAGTTTACCATTGCTTTTTCGGATATATACTCGTTTCACTGAGCTAGGTTTATATTGCTTACTAACGTCAGTTTTGGATTAGAAATTAAGAAAAGAGTATAAAAAGCTCCTTTGTGTTTTAAATTTGTGGGATTGAAAAATAATCATAAAAACCAAAGGAGCCGGATATGAATGTATCAAAATTAGTTGAAATATATTACGCTGTTGATGAATTTCTTATAAAATTTATGCCTTATATGGAATCACATTTGTTACCTACTTCAGATAGAAAACCTACTAGAACATGTTCACTGACTTTGAGCGAAATAATGACAATATTAATTGCTTTTCATGTAATTGGCTTTAGAAATTTTAAGTTGTATTATATTCATTTACAACAATTTCATTCTAATGACTTTTGCAAGTTAGTAAGCTATAGTAGATTTATATCCCTAGTTCAAAGAACAGTAGTTCCATTTTACTTTTTTTCTCAAAGTCTTTCTAAAACGAGAACAGGCTGTTATTTTATGGATTCAACCGCTATAAAGGTTTGTAATATAAAGAGAGCTTATGCTCATAAAGTATTTAAGACAATTGCTAGTAAAGGTAAAACTACTACTGGATGGTTTTACGGAATCAAATTAAACTTGATTGTCAATGATTTAGGAGAAATTATGAATTTTTCTCTTACTACAGGTAAGTCCAATGATAGATGGCCAGTAGAAAACTTATGTAAAAATTTGATCGGAAAAGTATTTGCTGATAAAGGCTACTTGAGTAAAGAATTATTTGAAAAACTTATGGGAAAAGGCATAGAACTGATTACTCAAATCAGAAAAAATATGAAAAATGCTTTCATGCCTATCTGGGATAGGCTAATGCTTCGAAAGAGATCTATCATTGAAACCATTATCGATCAGCTTAAAAATATTAGTCAGATAGAACACTCCAGGCATAGAAGTATACCTAATTTTATTGTCAATTTAATAGCTGGTATTACAGCTTATTCACTAAAAGAGAAAAAACCGGCTATAGCTAATATATATACAACTGGTTTACAATAAGTCTAATCCGAAACTCACGTTACTAAGAAGTTCTTTTTGAATCTCTTGTAAGAATTTTATTACACCATATTCCTTGATTGCAAGTATAGTCCTGCCATCCACCCCAGGAGCACCTTTATTCTTTTGTACCCGAAGCCATGAAACCCATAATACTTCTATTTCACAAACCTTATCATATAGAATGCCAAATGTTCTCTTTTGATCCTTCTTGGCTGCTTGATGTAATTTATTTTGTAGTACCCGAACTTTTTCTAGGGCGCTTTGAGCAAAGGTTTTATCCTCTGCAGTCACCAATTCCTCCATACTTAATAAATTTTGATCAAAGTAGGGGCCCTTCCTTCCTGTAAGGTTATGTTGTCCTTACTATCATCAGTATTATGGCCCCCTCCGACTTCCTTAAATGCAGTACTTAGTATTTCATATTTTTTTACCTTATAACCAGTACATTATAAATATTACAATCCATGTGCACCTAAGGATCTCCCAAGTTACTGCACAAACATTCTCAATATGTCGCCGTTTTGACGCGGAGAAGTAGACTAGTGGTATCACCTTTATTTCCACTAATCTTGCTGCCTTTACCCGTACATCAGAGGCGATCAGCACTTCTTTCTTCTAGCTCTCCCACTAATACCTGCTAGATATGTAATTACGACGCTACTAATTACGTTCATTTTCATTACGACCTATTGATTTGCCCGCTGACCCAAAGTGGGTGTTGGTCATGCATTGTCAGACATGCTTCATACCAGCAGCTTACGCCGCTAGCATCTGTCTCAGGCTATCCAACTTAAAGGTTTTATTGGTAGGAGAACCTTTCATCTCCTTTGTCTGTGCCATACTTGGCACGCGAATACATAACTGAATTTTCGTTTTTGGAAATACTGTATTAATAGCATCTGGAAATCCTGTTAATCCATCAACACAAGCAATAAAAATATCCTTAATACCACGATTATTTAATTCAGTTAATACTGAAAGCCAAAATTTTGCACCTTCGGTTTCTGCTATCCATAAGCCAAGTAATTCCTTTTGTCCTTGACAATTAATGGCTAATGCCAAATAAATTGATTTATTGATTACCCGTTTATCTTCATGACACTTGATAACAATACAATCTAAATATAGTATGGGATATACTTTTTCTAATGGACGATTCTGCCAAATAGTAATCTCTTCAATAACAGATTCAGTTACTTTAGAAATTAAGCTGTGTGATACCTCTGTACCGTATAGATCTTTGAACGTATCTGAAATATCTCGGGTGGTCATCCCTCTGGCATAAAGAGCCAGAATTTGTTCATCAAATTCTAGCAACCGAGTTTGACCTTTCAGAATAATTTGAGGATCAAATGTGCTGTTGCGGTCACGGGGCGTATTAATTTCCATTTCGCCAAAATCACCCTTTAACCGCTTAGGAGAGTAACCGTTACGGCTATTTCCTGTGTTCCTGCCTTCTACAGAATGATTTTCATACCCAAGATGAGATTCTAGTTCTGCATCCATAGCACGTTCTACCGTGAGTTTTAATAGTTGCTTACTCAGAACAGCTAAATCTTTTTCACTCTTAATAGACTTCGATAATTCATTTAGTAGGTTTGGATCTATATGTATTTGTTGTGCTTCCATTGCTTATGACTCATTTATTAATACCGTTTTAACGCGGTATATTAATTAATAATAAATAAGCATTTACACAATTTTATTTACAAACTCTAATTTTATTGTAATCAGTCGTAGGTTATGAGCAATAGCACATAAAATAACGTTAAGTTTATCTCCTAGAATACCTTTCAAATAGTTAACAGATAATTTACCATCGGATTTCATATGACCAATATGCGGTTCAATAGAAGATCTTCTTTTTATAGCTTTTTTTAGAGCAGGCGTTATTCCCCTTTTAGAACCACTTATAAATATATTACATTCACTAACAGGTATATTATTACCCCGGTAGGCTTTATCTACAAAAGCATACTTTACTTTGGTACCAGATAATTGCTCGGCTTGTAATAAACTCTTCTGCAAAGTATGGCCATCGTAAGCATTAGGATGTATTGCTTCTGTTGAAACAATTAAACCTTTTTTATGCGTTACTGTAAATTGTACCTTGCAACCAAACTCATAAGGATGTTTAGACTTACCTTTACTTACTACAGTAGACGGATGGTTCATGGATGCTATAAATTTTATCTTTACTTTTTTTGATTGGTTTATAAGTTTTTACTTATAGATAGTAGATTGGTAAATTGATTCCGTATTAGATCATCAGAGGATTGTATAGAACGTTCTACATCTCTGACTACTCTACCAAGATAGGTTTTTAATGTTTTAATGCCTTTAGATAAACGTTTATACTGTTTAGCATGAGCATAGCAATCAACTTTACGTTTGATAGATAGACCTAAACGCTGATAAGTTTGACGCAGTTTAATACCTGTTTTCTTGGCTATACTGACCAATTTTTCTCTGGATTTATTAAGCAAAGAAGAGTCAGTTGGGTAACGGATATTTTTCTCCATTACAGTAGTATCAGCTATAACTTTTTCAAGTTCTTTTCGGGTCAGTACTTTTTTTTTAGCGCTAAGTCTATAGTCATAGATAAAATCTTATTGAGACCTTCTTGACCTAATCTATGGCGCCAACGGGTCAATGAACTGGGGTTACAAGGCATCTTAAACTGAAAATAATCATATCCACAAAAGTATTGCCAATAAGGGTTTTCTACCCATCTAACCACTACTTGTTCATCAGAAATATTATACATATGACTGATAATGAGAAGACCTATAATTAAACGAATAGGCAAAGGAGGTTGACCAGGTCCATAGCTAAAACCGCGGTCTAAATCTGATGCTAAGGAGTGAAAAGGAATCGAATCAGATAACTGGAATAATGGATGTTTCGGGTTGAGAAAACTAGATAAGCGTTGCTCAAACAAACGCTCAAGGCTATTATTTATTTTCTTAGATTTCATCCTTATTTTGCAAGCTTTTTATACAAAACAACCTAAAAACTGGTTATTAACCATATATAAATTTAACCATTTATTTGCTGATTAACAAATAATTATATGGTATTTCAGGGCCGACTAAATACTTTGTTAGAACAAGCCCTTTGTACCTTACAAACTTTAATGGCTGTTGAATCCATAAAATAACAACCTGTTATTGTCTTAGAAAGACTATGCGTAAAGAAATACATAGGAACTAATGTTCTTTTTACTAGTGATATGAATCTATTATAGCTCACTAATGTTCTAAACTCACTTGAGTGAAATTGCTCTAAATGAATATAATACATCTTAAAATTTCTAAAACCTATTAGATGAAAAGCAATTAGTATAGTCATTATTTCGCTTAAGTTAAGAGAACAAGTTCTAGTGGGTTTTCTTGTGGGCTCTGTTAACAGCTTTTTCTCCATATAAGGCATAAATTTTATTAAAAACTCATCTACCATATAATATATTTCTACTAATTTGTCTACATTCATAAGCGGCTCCTTTAGTTTTTAGAGGTAATTTTCAATCACCTAAATTTAAAACTCAAAGAAGCTTCTTTATACGCAAATATGAAAATCTAATCCAGAGTTCAGGTTAATAACAAAGTTAACGGGTTAAAACGTTAGTGATAAATGAGTGATAAGCAATGGAACACCAACAAATAAATATAGATCCAAATGTATTAAATGCATTATCGAAATCTATTAAGAGTGAAAAAGATTTAGCTATTCTGAGCAAGCAACTATTAAAGCTCACGGTAGAACGTGCTATGGATGCAGAATTAGACGCTCATCTTGGTTATGAAAAACATTCTATAGAAGGCAGGAACACGGGGAATAGTCGTAATGGTTACTCAGCTAAGTGATTAAAAGCATTAAAAGGAAAAACACCTTGGGAAAGTATTTTAGATGAATGGAAAAAAATCCACATTTATTTAATAATAATCCAAACCACTTCTTAGTGGGACTAAACAGCTAGAGCGATGCAAAGTCAAGTTATCAAACTAAAAAATTTTATATATACTTGAAATAAATAACCTATGGGTGGAAAAATTATTATAGGCCTAGATCCTGGAAGTGTGATTATGGGCTTTGGTATTATTCAAGAATCAGCAATAGGTAGCACTATAAAACCAATAGACTATGGTATTTTGGAATTACAAAAATACAAAGGACATATGTTACGGATGCGTCACATCTATTTACATATGGTAGCATTATTGAAAAAATATAGCCCAGATGCAGTAGCAATTGAGTCAATTTTTTATGGATCGAATGTACAATCTATGCTTAAGTTAGGAAGGGCACAAGGAGTAGCAATTGCAGCAGCTTTAGCGTGTGAAATGCCTATTACAGAATATGCGCCACGTAAGGTAAAACAAGCGGTTACAGGAAACGGCAATGCGTCCAAGGAACAAGTGGCTGCTATGGTGGGCTACCTCCTTAACCTATCTATTCCGTCTACTTTTTTAGATGCTTCAGATGCACTGGCAGTAGCTTTATGCCATAGCCAACAACGTTTATCTTCTACTGCTAAGCCGAAAAGTTGGTCTCAATTTGTAATAGCACACCCTAATCGCAAGTTATCTCTTTGTTGAGTGTTAACGAGCGGCTCTGTCTACTTAGTCGTCCCTGAAATACTATATAATTATTTGTTAATCAGCAAAAATATAAAAAATTCTTTTGAGAACCTCGCTAAACTAATGGCTCGATAATACCCAAATTTAAGATAAAGGGGAGACCTATAGAAAATCAACTACAGATACGACAGGACCTTAAGGCCGACCAATTAGTAAGCTACTTCCAACATAAATCGTTCTTGGAGTAGTGCTATGGCACCGTTTTTTTTGCTCAAGTACTTTAATTTTTCTTGATCTGTATAAGGTTTTTCGGGAACAATCTGGTTCACCAAAATACCTTGAACATTCATGGTAGGATGATTCAATTTTTTGCGCATTGTAGGTAAAAGTTCTTCTTTTAGACTTTGTAACAGCTCTGCTTGTACTGGATTGATCAATGAAATGGTTACAACCGAACCTTCTATCTTGATGGGCTGACCCATAAGATGATAAGCAGCTATACAACCATTATTTTTAAGTTGTTGCCTATAATCAGCAAGACAAGTTTGAACCATCTCTTCCGATATTGCTTCCTCCCCATCACATCCATTTTCTATTTTTTTTTTTAAATCGGGCGTATTTGATTTTTTATTTGCAGCCAATGAAGCCTTTAGGCTTGCTAAGTTAGGAATAGCTATGGTCTCTGGCTGTTGAGTAGAGGTTACTGGCTTGAGAGCCAGATGGTCCAAGGTATCGTTTGATTGGGCCAGTCGCGTTAGAGATGATCTTGCGGAATCGGCTGATCTAGATTTAGCTATAACGGCTTCTTGCGAGTGATCTGATTTGGGTAACGGGTCTATTGTGCTTTTTGGAATAGACAGATGGGCAGTAGCTAGTTCAATCAGTGCCAACTCTACATGCAATCTTTGGTGTTGACTAGATTTATAGCCTATATCACACTGGTTTAAACGTGTCAAGGCTTTCAATAAAAAAGGCATGGTGCATCTAGTAGCATATTCAGCATAACGTGGACGAATATTATCAGTAACCTCTAAAAGCGGAAGCGTAGCACTGTCTTTACAAACCAATACGTTGCGTAAATGTTCGGCCAATCCTACTATAAAATGGTGCCCATTAAATCCTTTGCGTAAGACCGCATCATAGAGAGAAAGGACCGTAGCAATATTACCTGTCAAGCAAGCTTCTGTACATTTAAAATAATAGTCATAATCCAAGATTTGAAGATGATCACGTGTATTGGCATAGGTAATGGTACCGCCTATACCTGCGGAAGCAGTGATCAGATCAAACATAGAAAGTGCATCCCGCATCGCACCTTCTGCTTTTTGGGCAATCAACTGTAGTGCAGATTCTTCATAACCAATAGACACTTGTCTAGCAATTGTTTTAAGCTGTGTAACAATATCTTCTAATTTAATTCTGTTAAAATTAAAGATTTGACAACGAGATAAAATGGTAGCTAAAACTTTGTGCCGTTCTGTAGTAGCTAATATAAATATAGCATAACTAGGGGGCTCTTCAAGTGTTTTAAGCAAGGCATTAAAGGCAGCATTAGAGAGCATATGGACCTCATCTATAATGTATACCTTATATTTACCCGTTTGAGGCACGTAGCGGACCTGACTCACTAGATCACGCATATCTTCTACAGAGTTATGAGAGGCTGCATCTAACTCGTAGACATGCAGCGCGCGATTGCTACTTAAGCTAAGGCAATTGGCACAATGGTTACAAGGCTCTGCTGTTGCTGTAATTTGTAAGCAATTAATAGCTTTAGCCAATATACGCGCACAAGTGGTTTTGCCCACACCACGTGGACCACAAAAAAGAAAAGCATGTGCAAGTTGTTGGGTAGCTATTGCATTCTTTAGTGTGGTTGTAATGTGGGACTGACTGATTACATCTTTAAAAGTAGTAGGACGGTATTTTCGTGCAGAAACTACAAATTGGGTCATAGGAATAGTTTAAACGATAGCATATTGGCTCTATCCTTGAAAAAAAGATTTGATCCGATCAAAAAAGCTTTCTTCTTTCTTATTTGGTTTAGGTATAAAGTTAGGCGAGTCTTGAAGAGAAAGCAGAATCTCTTTTTCTTCTTTTGTAAGCTCTTTTGGGATCCAAACTTGGATAAAAACCAACTGATCTCCCTTTTTACCATAACCATTTATATCTGTAATACCCTTTCCTTTTAATTTAAAAACCTCGCTACATGATGTTCCAGGTGGAATTTTAAGCCGAACTTTTCCATATATAGTAGGGACTTCCATTTCGCAACCTAGGGTCACATCTATAAAGCTAACGTGTAAAGTATAACAAATATTATTGCCTTTACGCTTTAAAAGATCATTTTCTTCTTCGTCTATTTGGATAATCAAACTACCTGGTGTACCGCCACGGAGTGGCGCGTTTCCTTTGCCACGTAGGGTTAGCTCCATATTTTTTTTTACCCCCTTAGGTACTTTAAAGGTAATAAAATCTTCTATAAATTTTCTTCCTTCTCCTTGACAATCACTACAAGCTGTTTTAATACGGCTACCCGTTCCCGTACAATGGTTACAAATGGATTCTGTAAGCATATTGCCCAGCATGGTTTGGGTCGTTTTACGAACCACACCTTGCCCTTTACAAGAGACACATTTTTCTACAGAAAGTCCGTTTTTTGCTCCATTACCTCCACATGCCTCACAACTTGTATAACGTTTTACTTTGACTTTTTTTTCAGTACCTAATGCAACCTCTTCAAGGGTTAGTTTGATTTTTATACGTAAGTCTTCGCCACGATTAGCGGCCTGCCGTGTTCTTCTTCCGCTACTAAAAAAACTACTAAAAGGCGAATCTTGAAATAGATCATTCAAATCACCCTCAAAAATATCACCTTCATAAGACCTACTTCCTCCTTGGCATCCACTTGTACCAAATTGATCATATTGGTGTTTCTTCTCTGGGTTACTTAGGACATCATAGGCTTCTGTAGCAGCTTTAAATTTTTCTTCTGCTCCTTTATTTCCTGGATTTTTATCAGGATGGTATTGCATCGCTATCTTTCGATAGGCTTTTTTAATCTCTTCTGCAGTAGCATTGCGTTCTACACCCAGAATATTGTAATAATCTTTTTCCATTTATACTCCAATTATAACTTTAGCGAAGCGTAACACATATTCATTAATTAGGTATCCTTTTTCTACTACTGTTACAATTTTTCCTTGCATTTCCAGATTATCTACTGGTTGCTGCATAATCGCTTCATGCAGGTCGGCATTAAATGCACTGCCTTGCTCTATGGCTATTTCTTGTACACCACACTTTTTTAAAAAACCACATAATTTATCATAAATTAGTTTGATGCCTTCAAGATGTTGAACGACTGCTTGTGTACCTTGTAAGGCCATCATACATCGCTCAAAATCATCTACAATCGGTAAAAGTTCTTTTAATATTTTCTTATTGTCCCTATCGGTACGGTCTCTATGTTCCTTAGTGGTACGCTTCTTAAAATTATCAAATTCAGCATAAAGGCGAAGGTATTTGTCATTTGTTTCCTTTAGTAGTGATTGCAGTTGCTCGAATGAACTTATATCAGGATTCGACATTTGCTTATCTGCATTATCTAGCCTGTTACGTGACTGACAACAACCCATATGCAATTCTGTTTCTTGTAGATTGTCACAATTTATTTGATTTTCGACCTCTTGTCGGCTACAGCAGCATGGTTGATCCATAATTTCTTCACCACTACAGCAACATGACTCACTGGTTTTGGTTCCTCCATTACAGCAATCTGTTTGGTTTTTATCTACTTCTGATGCGCAGCATCCTGTTTGATTTGTATGTGTATCTTGTAACTTCATGTTTTATATGTATTGAATATGATGAGATGGTCTGATGATTGAAATATAAAAGTTAAAAGTAATCGTTTCCATTAATCCTATATGGTTATGCAATTTTTTTGCCAAATGCTTTTGATAATGTCAAATTGTCATATCAAACGACACCCTGCTTTGGATATTTTCCAAGTATGTTTCGGTAAAAACTTTGAATATTTGCTATATCTTTTTCTATGTTACCTGTAGGATAAAAGGTTGGACCCAATCCCATTTCTTTTTTAGCATAGTGTATATATCCTAAAATAATTGGAACATTTGCTGCTTCAGCTAATCTATAAAATCCTGTTTTCCAGCGTTTTACATAACTTCTTGTACCCTCAGGTGCAATTGCTAGTACAAGCGCATCTGCGCTATTGAGCATCTCTGCCATTACAGCTACCATATTGGCCTGCTTGGTTGTTTTATTTCTATCTATTGGAATAGCGCCCAGCTTTTTCATTAGATAGGAAAGTGGAAAAAACATTACTTCTTTTTTTATGGCAAATCTAATCGCTACATTGGGATGGCTAAGTTTAAATAACATGCCATAAAAAAAATCCCAATTGCTAGTATGTGGCGCCAATGCCATAACTGCTTTTTTCCAAGTGGTTGGATGCGTTGTGTTGTTGATTTTCCAGCCTAAAAACTTAATAAGAACCATTGCAGATTTTTGGATCCAACTCCCTGCTGGCTTGGTTGTACTATTTTTTGAAGTCATGATGTGATGCGTTTCATTTAAATCGACTACAATATTATTGGGTGAAATGCAAGGTAAAAACTTTACCTTAGGATTGGGTACACTATTACAAACTTCAATTATTTTGGTCTAATGTTATCACTTTTATCTCTTTTTCGATAAAAAGCAAAGAAGGAAAATAGTTACTCAAAGCTATTAAAATTAATTTAAATATAATATGTACCAATCTATTCAATGACATGGTCAAGTTGATCATTTTTGTGATGATTTATTGTTTATGAAAGAAAAAAATGGTAAAATTGTAGTGGTTATAATCCTCCTTAGCTCAGTTGGTTAGAGCATTTGACTGTTAATCAAAGGGTCGCTGGTTCGAGTCCAGCAGGGGGAGCTTAAGCCATAGGTTTATCGGTCCTTAGTTATTGGCTTTTCTTTTTGGGGTATAGCAAGTCTTTAAATCGTATTTTGTCTTCAGTGTTTGTGATAGACCAAGAATGAACTTTCTTTTGCAGCAATTTGAGACCTACCTCCGTTTGGAGCGTTTACTTGCCAAACATTCTATCAAAGCTTATCTTTCTGATGTAAGAAAATTTACCCAATTTTTGTTGAATAAAACGCTCACACCACTGACGGTTGATGACGCTCATATTCAGGAATTTTTAGCTAAACTACACTACATCGGCATAAAGGCTACCAGTCAATCAAGAATGCTTTCTAGCTTGCGTCTTTTTTACAAGTTCTTATCCTTGGGTCACCACATCACTAAGGATCCTACTAAGCTTATAGAAAGTCCTCATTTAGGCAAACATCTACCATTTATTTTGTCTATATCTGAAATTGAGCACCTCATTAAGGCGATAGACCATTCTACACCAATTGGTGTACGCAATCGAGCTATCGTGGAAACACTTTATGGTACAGGGATACGTGTTTCTGAGTTGATCTCTTTAAAGTTAAGTCATATCTACTTCGAAGAAAATTTTATACGTGTAATTGGAAAAGGTAATAAAGAACGTTTGATACCTATTGGTGCCATGGCACTAAAATATATTAAACTTTATATAGAGGGGGTCCGTACCCATATGAAGATAAAACCTGGATATTTAGATATTCTGTTTTTAAATCGACGCGGAAGCAGCTTAACTAGGGTGATGATTTTTTTAATGGTACAGGCACTTGCTAGAAAAGCCAAAATCAATGTAGAAGTAGGACCTCATGTTTTTAGACATTCCTTTGCAACACATTTAATAGAGGGAGGTGCAGATTTACGTGCTATACAGGAGATGTTGGGACATAGTGCGCTTACCACTACCGAAATATATACACATTTGGACAGAAGTTATCTTAAACAAATCATGCAAGATTACCACCCAAGAAGCCATCTAAACCATGACATACTCAAAGTTTAAGACAAGATAGATACCCTAAAATCAACTACAGACGCGCGCGAGCCGCTATAGATGTAGAATTAGAATAAGTGCCCCCTGCCGGAATCGAACCAGCAACCTACTGATTACAAATCAGTTGCTCTACCAGTTGAGCTAAGGAGGCAACAAAAAATGGGCGCTTATGATAAATATATTAAAATATGTTTATCTATTTTGAGCATATGGGTATGTTACGAAAAAGTACCTGTTTATAAAAAATTTGATATACTAAAGAGACTTTACAGCTGACCTACAGGATAGCATTTTTTCAGGCCCCACGGCGGGCTAAGTCTTTTTAGCTAAAAGGTTTGTTTTCCATAATTTTTTAGAATCGGCTTGATTTTTTTCAAGCAAAAAGTACCCTATAAGTGTGATCTTACCTAAGTTCTTTAATACGGGCTGCTTTGCCTTGTTTCCCCCGTAGATAATAAATTCTAGCCCTACGGACACGGCCTTTTCTTTTTACTTCTATTTTCTCAATATTTGGACAAAGCAAAGGGAAGATACGCTCTACCCCCACTTCCTTAGATACTTTACGTACGGTAAAAGTTTCCCCATTCGTGTTAGGGTTTTTGCGTTGAATAACCGCACCTTGAAATTGTTGAATACGAACTTTATTGCCTTCTTGTATTTTTACATGTACATTGATGGTATCACCAGCCTTAAAATTAGGGAATTTGCGGGCGGGCTGGGGATTACATATGGCTTCAACGTATTTTATTAACTGATGCATAATAGGGTTAGAAAATTATATAAATATTAATGCAAAGGTAATACTATTTTTTTAAATTCCGTACCTTGCAATAGTGTAAAGGGGCAAGTCTGAAATCGATTTAGCCTTTTTATTTTCACTCAAACAAGTTTAATGAAAAATATTCGAAATTTTTGCATCATTGCACACATTGACCATGGCAAGAGCACCTTGGCAGACCGTTTATTAGAAGCCACTAAAACGGTTGGCCTACGCGATCAAAAAAATCAAGTTCTAGACAATATGGATCTAGAGCGTGAACGGGGCATCACCATTAAAAGCCATGCGATCCAAATGGCTTATGCATATAAGGGTGAATCCTACCTCCTCCATTTGATTGATACACCAGGACATGTAGACTTTACCTATGAAGTTTCGCGCTCTATTGCGGCATGTGAGGGGGCCCTGCTAGTAGTTGATGCCGCACAGGGGGTTGAAGCGCAAACCATTTCTAATCTATATCTGGCCTTGGCGCAAAACCTTACCATTATTCCTGTATTGAATAAGGTGGATTTGCCAGGGGCCATGCCAGAAGAGGTAAAAGAGCAAATCATAGAGCTTATAGGATGCGATCGAGATGAAATTCTTTCTGTTAGCGCCAAGCAAGGTATGGGCATTGATGCTCTACTAGAAACGGTAATTACCCGTATACCTGCACCTAAAACAGATCCTAAAGCTCCTCTGCAAGCAATGATTTTTGATTCACTGTACAATAGTTTTCGTGGTGTAGAGGTCTATTTTCGGATTTTTAATGGAACGATTCAGCCAGGAGACCAAATTCAGTGCATTAGTACAGGAATAGATTATAAAGTCGAAGAGGTAGGCATTTTAAAATTGCAACAAATCCCCCAACCATTTTTGGCAGCAGGCCATGTAGGCTATATGATTGCGGCCATTAAAAATGCAAGTGAAGTAAAAGTGGGCGATACGATTACCCATGTAGATAAAGCTGGCCGTCCAGTAGGGGCCATGATTAAAGGATTTGAAGCAGTAAAACCTATGGTTTTTGCAGGCATCTATCCAGTCGATAGCACGGAATATGAGCCATTACGAGATGCTATGGAAAAGCTAAAATTAAATGATGCTGCACTGATTTGGGAACCAGAGAGCTCCGCGGCTTTAGGGTTTGGTTTTAGGTGTGGTTTCTTAGGGATGCTCCATATGGAGATTATCCAAGAACGACTAGAAAAAGAGTTTAATATCACCATTATCACTACAGTTCCGTCGGTACAGTTTCATGTAATAGACGCAAAAGGGCAACGAATAGAGGTACAAGCACCTGCAGATATGCCTGACCCCAATACCATTGATCGGATTGAAGAACCACTTATCAAAGCTCAAATCATCACAAAGTCAGAATTTTTAGGTGGAATTATAAAACTTTGTATGGATCGAAGAGGGATTCTAAAAAATCAACTTTATCTAACAACTGACCGGGTAGAACTTACTTTTGAATTACCCCTAGCAGAAGTGGTCTTTGACTTTTTTGATAAACTTAAAACGATTTCACGTGGTTACGCTTCTTTAGATTATGAATTAAGTAGGTTTGCCAATGCAGACTTGGTAAAATTAGATATCCTATTGCACAACGAAAAAGTAGATGCCCTTTCGGCTATTGTACATAGATCAAGTGCCTATGAACGGGGTAAAGTCTTGTGTAAAAAGCTTAAAGAAATTATTCCTAGACATATGTTTGAAGTAAGCATTCAAGCAACTATTGGTACAAAAATCATTGCTAGAGAAACAGTAAAATCTTTACGAAAAAATGTGATTGCTAAGTGCTATGGTGGTGATATTTCACGAAAAAGGAAACTTTTAGAGAAACAAAAAAAAGGTAAAAAACGAATGAAACAAGTAGGTTCAGTAGAAATTCCACAAGAGGCTTTTATGGCAGTATTAAAATTAGATGATTAAAGCACAGTAGCGTATTATTTTCGGCTCTGTTGCGTCTGTCGTTGATTTTGTATAGTGCTTTCTTTTGTCTTAAAATTTGGTATTATGCAGCCATAAGCTTACCGAAGTTCTCAAAAGTAGATGGTTGTTTTTTAGATCCGATTATTTTTCCTTTTAGTTTGACGTAAGTTTCATCCATTCTCCAACTATTACCAACTGGTCGTTTCCTTTTTCTTACTTCCTGATCTATCAGTGGAACACATTTAATAACCCATCTTTGTAAAGTAGAGTCATCAATCTTTGCGCCTCTGATATACATCTCACATTCCGCATCAGCATTCTATTTTAAATTAGATTAAAAATTTGTAAGATATTAGGCTTAAATTTCATTTGTTTATTCTATGAGTATTTGGTAATGTTACAAGAAGATCAAATTGTAGGGATCTTAGTACTAGATCATTTAGTTGTCATTTCCAGTGTAAAAACGTGAGTTCTGGATTAGACAGTAAAAAAAGGATTTAAAAAAGCTCCTTTGTGTTTTAAATTTGAGGGATTGAAAAATAACCATAAAAACCAAAGGAGCCACTTATGAATCTATCAAAATTAGTTGAAATATATTACGTTGAGACCGTTGCAATAGGTTTTTAGATTTTAGTATAAAAAAGTAATTGTTAATTTTATTAAAAGTTTAACTTGTAATTATTGTTTAGGTTTTGTAATAAAAATTTTATGATATTATTATGTCAATCAAAGTGAGCGGTCAGTTAAGTTTATCAGATATATCAGCTAGTCGTCGTAAATGCAAGCATACTTTTTTGATCAAATCAATAATCTGATTAACTGGTCATTAGTAGAAAAAGAACTGCGTATTTATTATCCTAAAGGTTTACGTTTATCAGGCAAGCCTGCTTATAGTCCCCTTCTTTTGTTTAAAATGCTATTGCTTGAGCAGTGGTATGGGTTGAGCGATTACCAAGTCGAAGAGGAAGTAAATGATCGTATTACTTTTAGCAGGTTTTTGTGGTATATCGATGGATAATTCCGTACCAGATCATAGTGTATTAAGCAGATTTAGGACTGCTCTTACAGAAAAGAAAGCTTTAGATAGATTGTTAAAAATCATAAATGATCAACTATCTAACCATGGTGTTCTGGTTCAGCATGGTGCAGTTATTGACGCCTCTATCCCCCCTACTCCTAGACGTCCCAAAGGTAAAAAGAGCTATGATTTGCGTGAGGATGGTACTATATCGGTATCTCATAGTTATACAAAAAGGGGTAGATCCAGAAGCTAGTTGGACCAAAAAAGGTCATAATCTTTACTATGGGTATAAACGACATGTCCTTATAGAAAGTAAAGAAGGTTTAGTTCTGGCAGTCACGACTACAAAAGCATCTAGTCATGATGGTGCCCATTTACCTATATTATTGGATAAAGTATCTCTAAAAGCAGGAAGCAGGCTCTATGGAGATAAAGGCTATAGCGGTTTGCCCAACGAAACTTTACTAAAAAACAAGAAATTAAAATCAGCTATTCAAAAGAAAGGTAATAGAAATCATCCCTTATCACCTGCTGCTAAACGTTTTAATAAATTTGTATCTAAGACGCGCTATAAAGTAGAAAGAGTATTTGGAAGTATTAAGAGGTGGTTCCGTAGTTCAGGAGCTAGGTATATAGGCCTTGATAAAACCCATAAGCAACATGTTATGGAATCTATAGCCTATAATTTATATAGAGCTCCAAATATCATTTTAAAGGGTTTTTAGGGGGATGGTATATCTAAAATATACAAATATTAACTTGAAAATCAATAAATAATGAAATTTATGCATCCTTAACCATAAAAACTACAAAAAATAACACTAGAAACTTATCAAAAATTATAATAACTATCTATAACAACGGTCTCAAAGTATGTAATTAACTTAAAAGAGGTAACTAAACAGATTATAAGCTATTTTGGACCAAAAGCCATTTCTATTTAGTCGGCCCTGAAATATTATTTTTGAATAAATTTATTGAATGGATCTTTTTTTACAATATTTATGGTTTAGCAGGCGCTCTATTTTTCCTACCCAAGATATAGGTATAACTGGTTTTGGATTAAGAATTTTAATTATATAGGTTTTAATTTATGTGATTGTGAGTGTGTTAAGAATAACTTTCTTGTAATCAGTCGTAGGTTATGAGCAATAGCACATAAAATAACGTTAAGTTTATCTCCTAGAATACCTTTCAAATAGTTAACAGATAATTTACCATCGGATTTCATATGACCAATATGCGGTTCAATAGAAGATCTTCTTTTTATAGCTTTTTTTAGAGCAGGCGTTATTCCCCTTTTAGAACCACTTATAAATATATTACATTCATTAACAGGTATATTATTACCCCGGTAGGCTTTATCTACAAAAGCATACTTTACTTTGGTACCAGATAATTGCTCGGCTTGTAATAAACTCTTCTGCAAAGTATGGCCATCGTAAGCATTAGGATGTATTGCTTCTGTTGAAACAATTAAACCTTTTTTATGCGTTACTGTAAATTGTACCTTGCAACCAAACTCATAAGGATGTTTAGACTTACCTTTACTTACACAGTAGACGGATGGTTCATGGATGCTATAAATTTTATCTTTACTTTTTTTTGATTGGTTTATAAGTTTTTTACTTATAACCTGAACTCTGGATTAGATTTTCATATTTGCGTATAAAGAAGCTTCTTTGAGTTTTAAATTTAGGTGATTGAAAATTACCTCTAAAAACTAAAGGAGCCGCTTATGAATGTAGACAAAT